>UQYF01000018.1 GCA_900545175.1 uncultured Eubacteriales bacterium | reverse complement strand
GGGATAAACGCTGAAGGCATCTAAGCGTGAAGCCCCCCTCAAGATGAGATATCCCTGCTTAGGCAGTAAGACCCCTTATAGACGATAAGGTAGATAGGTTGGAGGTGGAAGAGCGGCAACGCTTGGAGCTGACCAATACTAATAGGTCGAGGGCTTGACCAGAAATGGTTCAGGTTAACATATCTGATAGTTTAATGTGTGGTTTTGAAGGAACAAGAAATTTAATTATTGAATTTATAAGCTATGACGATTGGGTCATGGCTTTTTTTTGACTAAACATAAACAACAGCATAATTTATTGAAATTTAACTGTAGCCGATGTATGATGTTTTTTGATGTAAATGGAACCTTGTGAGATTGAAATACCTATGAAATCATAATATATCTAAAGTATTGATTTTATGTATTGGTTTTAAACAAATATGTATGTGGGGTGCAGGTAAATGTATAAAATATTGCTGGTCGAGGACGACGAGGGGATTGCAAAGGAGATTGCAGATTATGCTGCAGGCTGGGGGCTTGAGGTGCATATTGCAAAGAATTTTGAGAATATAATGGCGGAGTTTGCCAAGGTGAAGCCGCATCTGGTTCTGCTTGACATATCACTGCCGTATTTTGATGGGTATTACTGGTGCAGCCGTATAAGAAATGTGTCCAAGCTACCGATAATATTTCTGTCGTCGGCATCAGACAATATGAATATACTCATGGCGATGAATATGGGTGCAGATGATTTTATCGCAAAGCCGTTTGACAGGAATGTGCTGATTGCAAAGCTGTCGGCGATGCTGAGGCGAAGCTATGATTTTGCGGCATCGGTGAGCATTATTGAGCACAAAGGGGCGCTGCTCAACATGTCGGACAACACGCTTGCATATCAGGGGGAAAATATAGATTTGAGCAAGAACGAGTATAAGATACTTCTAACGCTTATGGAGAACAGGGGCAAGGTGGTCAGCCGGGAGAGTCTTATGGAGAGGCTGTGGGAGAGTGACAGCTTTGTCGATGAGAATACCCTCACAGTGAATGTGAACAGGCTGAGAAAGAAGCTTGATAATGCGGGACTTAAGGATTTTATCGGGACGAAGTTCGGCGTGGGATATATTGTGCAGGCAGACTAAGCTGTGTACGTAAGCGTTAGGCAATACAGTTATACATGGTGCTGCGTAGCTGTGTGTTCAGAAATACGATAACATATGAAGCTGTACAGATTTGTGGAATGCGGGCTTTCTGAAAAAATATATAATTGAAAAACAGGGAATGACACATGAACAGAAAAATTCATTTTATATTAAACTACATAATAAGTAAGAAGAAGTCATTTCTGATGGTTCTGGTGTGCAGTGCCATATTTGCATTTACCTTCTGGATGTATGGAATAACTGTTGCAGCAGTGTTATACCCGGCACTTGTCTGCATGGTGATAATGGCTGCGGCATTTGCTATCATGGCGTGTTCAGAATATGGAAAATGGAAAAATATGCAGGAAATCCTTCAAAGCGCAGTCGGAGATGACAGTGAGTTCGTAAAGATACTGGATACTGCCGAGATAAGAAAACAGGTGAATACTACTGATGAGATAGAAAATGAGCTTCTTGAAATAATTGAACATCTTAAAAATGGGGGAATGAGATTGAATGACTCCATGAACATGAAATATTCGGACATGGTCGACTACTATACCATGTGGGTGCACCAGATTAAGACGCCGATTGCTTCAATGCATTTGATATTACAGAAGGAGGACTCGGAGGATTCAAGGAGGCTGCGCGCGGAGCTGTTCAGGGTGGAGCAGTATGTTCAGATGGTGCTGTGCTTTTTGAGGCTTGATTCGGATTTCACGGACTATGTGATTAAGGAATACAGGGTTGATGACATTATTCGCCCGGCAGTGCGAAGGCTTGCGCCACAGTTCATAATGAAGAAGCTTTCGCTTGAGTATGAGCAGACAGACGAGGTTGCGCTCACCGATGAGAAATGGCTCAGCTTCGTAGTGGAGCAGGTGCTGTCAAATGCGGTGAAATATACTTCTGCGGGGAGCATCAGCATCAAATGTGACGGGGACAGGCTTGTTATAAGTGACACCGGAATAGGCATCGCGGCTGAGGATTTGCCGAGGATATTCGATAAGGGATACACGGGCTTTAACGGACGGGCGGACAGAAAGGCGAGCGGAATAGGGCTCTATCTGTGCAGGCGGATATGCGACAATCTCGGGCACAGCATCAAGGCGGAGTCAGTTCCGGGGCATGGGACAACCATAATCATAGGGCTTGAAAGAGATAAGCTTGAGGTTGAGTAGCTTTGATATTGTGTAATTATCAGACAGATACCAGAAGCAATTCAAAAAAGGGCACCGCAACCGTCGGTTGACAAGGTTCAAGGTGCGGTTGGTGGATATGCAACCGCAATTATTGCTATATTATGCCTATAAAATACAGGAGGACGATATAATATGAATATTGCGGACAGAATACAAAAGCTAAGAAAGGCAAAAGGCATATCGCAGGAGCAGCTCGCCGATGTGGTGGGGGTATCCAGACAGGCTGTTTCTAAATGGGAGAGCGAACAGTCAATTCCCGATTTGGAAAAAGTGATTTTGATGAGCAATTATTTTGGAGTCACCACAGATTATATTTTAAAAGGCATAGAACCAACGGAAAATAATGAGACAAAAGCAGGGGGTAAATTCAGCAATAAGGTAAAAGCTACTGTTTGCATGTCATTTGGTCTTATTGTTAATTTTGTCATTTACATTGTTTCACGCTTTGTGGAGGTGCCAATTCCATACAGTTCCATTCAAAATGGACACAGAGTGTTTGAGTGGAACAGTAACCAGGTTGCACATAGTTTCAGATACTTTGTTGAGCACTATGATTTGCAATTTTTGATGATACTTAGCTGGATTGCGGTGGTCGTGGGGATTATCTGGCTTTTGTTTTCTATGGGAGTGTTCAGAAAGAAAAGATAGAAGCCAATTCTTACACAAATGTAAGTTTTGCATAAGGAAATGTAAGCCGATTAGATGGAGCTGCATTTCCTTTTTTGTTATAGTAATGTTGTGGGGAGAAAAAAGATAAATGAGATATAATAGCTTTGCATTGAAAGAAATTTCATGGGGCGAAAGAAAATTGTCTGTTGTAAGGCATTATAAGATGAAGCTATATAATTGCCGGTGACAGTCAGAATGGAGGAAAATATGAGTTTATTAGAGGCAGCAAATATCAAAAAGACATACACCACAAGATTCGGTGGGAATAAGGTGGAGGCACTTAGGAATGTGTCCTTTGCTGTGGAGAAGGGCGAGTATGTGGCTGTTATGGGTGAGTCGGGGTCAGGTAAGACAACGCTGTTGAATATTCTGGCGGCACTCGATAAGCCGACAGGCGGGAGGATAAGACTCGAGGGTCAGGATTTGTCAGAGCTGAGTGAGAAGGAGATTTCACAGCTAAGGAGGGATAAGCTTGGCTTTGTGTTCCAGGATTTCAACCTGCTTGACACATTTACGCTGGAGGACAATATATACCTTCCGCTGGTGCTTGCGGGGGAGAAGCATGCGGAGATGAAGCGGAGACTGATACCGCTTGCGGTGCAGCTTGGAATTGAGCCGTTGTTAAAAAAATATCCGTATGAGGTGTCGGGCGGTCAGAAGCAGAGGGCGGCGGTGGCGAGGGCACTGATAATCAATCCAAGTCTGATACTTGCAGATGAGCCGACAGGGGCGCTTGATTCCAAGTCGACGGATGAGCTGTTAAGGCTCTTCGGGGAGATTAATGAGAAGGGGCAGACCATTCTCATGGTGACACATTCGGCTAAGGCGGCAAGCCACGCGGGGAGAGTATTGTTCATAAAGGACGGAGAGGTATTTCACCAGATTTACCGTGGGGATGACACCGGGGACGAATTTTACCGCAAGATAGCGGATACGCTCACGGTGCTTGCGACGGGGAAGAAAGATTGAGGTGACTGAGTTTTTTGTTTTAAAATGTGCTAAGACAATGAACTTTTGCAAAGAATGGAGACAAGTTTGAAAATAAAATTTTCAAACTACTTATTGGTGGCAATACTGCAGGCAATGCCTGCAGTATACAGGAGGATAAAAATGGGAATAGGTTTTTACCCGCATCTTGCGTGGGACAGTATAAGAAAAAATAGTAGACTCTACCTTCCGTACATACTGACATGTACCGGAATGGTGATGATGTTCTATATAATTGCATTTTTAGCCGGAGATCCGCTGCTAAAAACAATCAGAGGTGGTTCGTTTATGGCGGAAATGCTTGGAATGGGAACTTATGTGATAATGATTTTTGCGGTGCTGTTTCTTTTTTACACGAACTCATTTCTGATGAAGAGAAGGAAAAAGGAATTCGGTCTGTATAATGTGCTCGGTATGGGAAAGGGCAATCTGGCGAGAATTTTATTCTGGGAGAGCGTTCAGATTGCGTTCATATCGCTCACTGCAGGACTTATGTTCGGCATAGTGTTTGCGAAGCTTGGCGAGCTTGCCATGATGTATGCAATCAAGGGGGAGAATAATTATAATATAACAGTGAACACGGAAGCGCTGTTTATGACATTGAAGGTTTTTGGCGTAATATATGTACTTCTTTTTGTCAACATGGTGAGACAGGTCAGAATGTCAAAGCCGGTTGACCTGCTAAGGAGCGAGAACAGGGGAGAGAAGCCTCCTAAAGCGAACTGGTTCATTGCACTGTGCGGTGTAGTTATCCTCGCAGGAGCGTACTACATTGCCGTGACGATAGAGGACCCGCTGAGCGCTCTAAGTATGTTTTTTGTGGCAGTTATAATGGTAATAATAGCCACATATCTGCTGTTTATAGCAGGCTCGGTGACAATGTGCCGTCTGCTGCAGAAGAACAAGCGCTATTACTATAAGACTAATCATTTTGTGTCGGTGTCATCGATGCTATATCGAATGAAGAGAAACGGCGCGGGTCTTGCCTCAATATGTGTGCTGTGCACTATGGTGCTTGTCATGCTCTCGGCTACGGTATGTCTCTACGCCGGTGAGGAGAGTGTTGTGAGAAACAGGTATCCGAGGGATATCAATCTTACAACGACCTTTGACAGCTATTCTGATATGGAAAATTATATGGGTGATATGAAGGAATCCGTAAAGAGCTGTGTGGGCGCTGCGGGTGAGGAGATTGTGGATTTAACCGATTATACGGCGGCTATATTTTCATGTGCCTATGCGAACGGAAAAATTAATTACACAGATTATGAGACCACAGATTACTACAGTGCCGGACTGTCGCCGACCATATATCAGATGTTTGCAATCTCATTGGATGATTACAACCGCCTGATGGATGAGAATGTGGAGCTTGATGATGATGAGGCGCTTGTATGCTTCACGAAGGGAATGGGAAGCGCTAAGAATGTCTCACCTGATGAGCTGGTTCTAGGGGACGATGGACCGCACTACAAGGTAAAAAATATCATCGGAAGGTTCATAGCCAATGGAACGGAAGCATACAATGTGCTTCCGGGAATGTATATTATTGTGAACAACCCAAAGGATATAGTGCTTCCTATAATCAATACGCCGGGCAGCAGCGGAGTGATAATATCATGGTTCTATAATTTTGACATGACAGGCAGTGCGGCAGGAAAAATCGCCGCTGCGAATGAGCTTAACAGCATGTTCAACCGGGAATATAAGGAAAATGAGGCGTACCTTGCCGGGATTATCCATGTGAATGTTGAGGGCAGGGAGGCTGAGAGAGACAATTTCTACACAATGTTCGGTGCACTCCTGTTCCTTGCGATTTTCCTTGGAATAATATTTGTGCTTGCCACGGTGCTTATCATATATTATAAGCAGGTTACTGAAGGCTATGAGGACTGTGGGCGCTTCGAGATTATGAAAAAGCTTGGCATGAACCAAAAAGATATTAAGTCCAGTATCAATTCGCAGATGCTCACGGTATTTTTTCTACCTATCATAGTGGCATGTGTCCATCTTGCGTTCGCTTTCCCGATTGTAAATAAGCTTCTGCTGTGTTTCGGATTTAGCGATAAGGGCTTTTTTGCACTGGTAAATGTTGTATGTGCGCTTATTTTTGCGGTATTTTATGTCATTGTGTACAGAATCACATCCAAATCATACTACAATATTGTGAATGAATAGTCAAAAGTTTCTTGAATTTTGGCATGCAAGTAGGTATAATAGACATGTACTTGTCAATATACTGTTACGGAAAAAAGACTGTGGATGAAGACATTGGAAAATATGGCTTTGTCCGGAAAAAAGGTGTATGCCATGAAAATTTGGGAATTTTTTGAAAATATGAACGAATGTGTGTATGCTTCGGACATAGATACGGATGAACTGGTATATATGAATAAAAAGGCACTCAGAATGTACGGCATTCATTCGTTAGATGAGATAGCCGGAAAGAAATGTTATGAGGTGCTGCAGCATTGTTCAGCACCTTGTGCCGTCTGCAACAATAAACAGCTTTGTGAAGGAGAGTTTATTGAATGGAGGCATTACAATTTTCTGCTTGACAAGGATTTTGCGATAAAGGATACACTTGTAACCGATGGCGGCAGAAGATACAGGGTGGAGCTTGCGATTGATGCTGACACGGCGGGGCATGACCATGAGTGCGAGGATGCGAGCCGCTATGAGAACATAGAGGCTATATCAAACGAGGCACTAAGAAGTGCACTTCAGGCACCAACCCCTGATATGTCATTACAGATTGTGCTTGAGTATATAGGTAAGGCACTCAAGGGTGAGAGAACATATATATTTGAGCAGAATGAGCTTGGAGGGGATGACAATACCTACGAATGGACGGCGGTCGGTGTGGAGCCGCAGAAGGACATCCTGCAGAATGTTCAGGCAGATGTATGTGCTGAATGGTACAGAAATTTTGCTGAGAACAGGTATATAATGATTGCAGATCTGGAGGACATTAAGGAGAGTGACCCGCTTCAGTATGAGAACCTCAAGAGGCAGGATATACATTCGCTGGTTGTTGTTCCTCTTTATGACAATAAACAGGCTATAGGCTTCTATGGTGTTGATAATCCGCCGGGGGAGACACTAAGGTATGCTTCTAATATTTTGCATATACTTGGCCACTTCATAATCTCATGCATAAGGAGAAGAAATCTTATGAAGGAGCTCGAGATTATGAGCTACAACGATCAGCTTACCGGGCTTGGAAACAGATATGCGCTCAATGAATATATGAGCAAGGTGGATGTGAATAGAAGCATGGGTATTGTTTATTGTGATGTGACCGGGCTTAAGAAGGTTAATGATACCCAGGGACATGAGATGGGTGACAGGCTGCTTAAGACTGCCTGTGAAAGTCTCAGAAGAGTGTTTGATGGTTATGGGCTGTTCAGGATAGGCGGAGATGAATTCTTAGCGGCTGCCAATGGTGTGACCAGGGAGGAGCTTAGCGAGCATGTACGTCTTTTGAAGGAGGACATGAAGGTACACGGTGTCAATATGGCTGTGGGTGAGGTGTGGACTGACAAGGCACCAAGAAACCAGGACGCACTTTTGACGGAGGCAGAGAGGCTGATGTATCGGGATAAGGCTGATTATTATAAGAGAACAGGAATTGACAGAAGAAAATATTAATATCTAAATAGAAAGCAGAGAGTAATTATTTTAATGGAAAAAACTAAAACAGAAAACATGACAAATGCCGCAGAGGAGATTAAGAACGCTGATAGTACAAGTGATGCTGTCAGATATGAGGATGCACCTATTGATGAGAGAATAATACGTGCAGTGCAGGAGATGGGCTTTGAGGTGATGACACCGATACAGCAGCAGGCTATACCGGCACTCCTTGACGGACGTGACGTGCTTGGCCAGGCACAGACCGGAACAGGCAAGACTGCGGCGTTTGGAATACCGATGATACAGAGAATTGACCCGGATATAGAAGGAGTGCAGTGTATCATACTTTGTCCTACAAGAGAGCTTGCAATCCAGGCGGCAGAAGAGCTTCGCAAGTTTGCAAAGTTCATGCATGGAATCAAGATTCTTCCTATATATGGCGGACAGGATATAACTAAGCAGATACGTTCACTCAAGGGAAATGTATCAATTATTGTCGGAACTCCGGGACGCGTCATGGACCACATGAGAAGACATACACTGCGTCTTGAGAACATCAAGGCTATTGTGCTTGATGAAGCGGATGAGATGCTTAATATGGGCTTCCGTGAAGATATTGAGACTATTCTTAAAGAAATTCCTGAGAACCACCAGACTGCATTGTTTTCAGCGACAATGCCTAAGCCTATCCTTGATATAACACATACCTACCAGAAGGATGCTGTGCATGTTAAGGTTGCTGCCAAGGAGGTGACAATTCCTCTTGTAAAGCAGTACTATTATGAGGTTCAGCGTCAGAATAAGGCTGAGGTAACAGCAAGACTTTTAGATTATTACAATCCTAAGCGCTCGCTTATCTTCTGTAATACTAAGAAGATGGTTGACGACCTCACAGAGGAGCTCAAGGGAAGAGGATATTTTGCTGAAGGACTTCATGGAGATATGTCACAGTTCCAGCGAGATAAGGTTATGAACGGATTCAGAAATGGTACGGTTGAGATTCTTATTGCGACGGATGTTGCAGCGAGAGGAATAGATGTTGATGATGTTGAAGCTGTATTTAACTACGACGTACCGCAGGATATAGAATATTATGTCCATAGAATAGGGCGTACAGGAAGGGCAGGAAGGACAGGACGTTCCTTCACACTCGTTGTCGGCAGAGAGATATACAAGATAAGAGAAATTGAGAATGTGTGCCATACTAAGATTAAGGCGCGCACAATACCTTCGGCGGCAGATATCACGGCAGTGAAGGCTCAGAAGATTCTCTCTAAGGTTATGGAAATCCGCAATGAGAAGGATCTTACCAAGATGACTAAAATCATCACAGACAAGATGAATGATGATGATGTCACAGCCATTGAACTTGCAGCAGCATTCCTTAAGATGCATATGGGTGAGGAGCTTGAGGACATTCCAGTTGAGGTATATAAGCCTAGACGTGCGCGTCATTTTGAGGACGAGAAGGGACGCAAAGGCGGACGCGGACGCAGGGACGGCAGGGATGACAGAAGAGGCGGACGCGATGACAGACGCAGATGCGATTCCGACAGGGAAGAGCACAGATATAAGGGAGGCAAGGCGGAAAAGGATTCCCACCATGATAAGGGCGATAAATCCGGAAAAGAAGAACGCCGCAAGAAGGAGCGCATCGGACGTGACGGCAATGCGAAAAACGAGAAGGGAAGAGTCGACTTCGGAGTTGAGCGCCGTTTAAGAGAGAAGCGCGAGAAGCAGAAGAATAAGAAGAAAGATTAAGTGAATAAAAAGCGGCTGTAAAATAAGCTGTTGATAAAGAAACGTCGTTCCGGCAGAATGTCGGTTACGGCGTTTTTTTAATGCCGGGACACAGGTGTCAGACCCCAATGTCCCGGCATTTGGGACATTGGGGTCTGACACCTGTGTCCCACAAATATGGTATTGATTTTTAAATGAGAGTAATGTATACTGATTATAGAAGTTAGTTAAAACTAACTCGCACACATAAAATGTATATGTATCAGTGATGCAACAATGATTAAGTAACAGCATATAATAGCATAGCAGGCAGTTAAGACCGCCGGAAAAGGAGGATATTATGAAAAGCATAATTTTAGCAGCAGTGATAATTGTTGTGTGCAGGGCAGTTAAGGTCATAGTAAGAAGAGAGTTAAAAAAATTCAGGGATATGAATAATAATAATTTTAAAGGGGCGGTAGGAGTATGATGGAAATATTGTCAGGGCTTATCATACCATTTGCTGGTACATCACTTGGCGCAGCGTGTGTTCTTTTTGTAAAAAAAGAGATGGATGTCAGACTACAGAGGGCTCTGACCGGATTTGCAGCCGGAGTTATGGTGGCAGCATCGGTGTGGAGCCTTTTGCTTCCGGCTCTTAGTCAGGCATCAAATATGGGAAAGTGGTCATTTGTTCCGGCTGTGGCCGGATTCTGGGCAGGTATTTTGTTCCTGCTCCTGTTAGATAATGTTATTCCGCATCTTCATTCGGATACAGAAAAGGCGGAGGGACCGAAGGCAAATCTAAAAAAAACGACCATGCTTGTCCTTGCTGTGACGCTTCACAATATTCCTGAGGGAATGGCAGTTGGAGCGGTATATGCAGGCTATATAAGCGGCAATTCAGGCATCACATTAATGTCTGCGATGGCACTTGCAGTCGGAATAGCTATACAGAATTTCCCGGAGGGTGCGATTATATCCATGCCGTTGAGAAGCCGCGGAGTCGGCAGAGGCAGATCCTTTTTATATGGTGTGCTTTCTGGGGCTGTTGAGCCGGTTGGAGCACTGCTTACAATTATGGCAGCAGGCATAATTGTTCCTGTACTGCCATACCTTTTAAGCTTTGCTGCAGGTGCAATGATTTATGTTGTGGTAGAGGAGCTTATACCGGAGATGACGGAGGGAAAAGGCAAACAAAGTGATATAGGAACATTGCTATTTTCTGCCGGATTTACTATAATGATGACACTGGATGTTGTATTTGGGTAAATTTGTGCAGGGGGATAAAAATGGAGAACATATTGAGAGGACCTGAGCTTATAGTGCTTGAGAATGCGCATACTCAGGACAGTGCAGCAATTTTGTGGGAAAAAGTCAGCGGTGCAGCCGGTTATGAAGTGTTCGTTGAGGATGAGTTTTATGCAACGACAGAGAATACTGATTATACGATAGAAGGGCTTGAACCTGACGGAGAGTATGAGGTGTATATCATTGCCATAGGTGATGACGGTCAGAGAATGAAAAGCAGAGCAGTTGTGCTTCACACAGCCGGATGCGGCAGAGTGCTTGATATAACCGATTATGGAGCTGTGCCATGTGAGATTGACAATCCTGTTATGGCGGACACACAGAAGCTTTTTGACTGCACAAAAGCGATACAGAGTGCGATAGATACCTGCGGCGCGGGAGATATAGTGTATGTTCCGCAGGGAACATATGTCACCGGAGCTTTATTTTTGAAAAGCGATATGACATTAAAGGTTGATGGCAGGCTTTTTGGCAGCAGCAGATTAAGTGACTACCCTGTGATGAGATACCGCTTTGAGGGGCGTGAATGCGACTGCTATGCTTCACTTATCAATACTTTAGATGGTGGGCATAACAACATTACTATATGCGGTAGCGGTTCAATAGATGCTAATGGACGCAAGCTTTTTATGGAAGAGATGAAAGAGAAGAAGGCTGTGCGCGGAAGAGCTGTATGCATAAGAAATACGGACGGTCTGTACATAAAGGATATAACAATAAGACAGTCACCAGCGTGGTGCCTTCACACGATATATTGCAGGAATGTTGTGCTTAACAATGTCAGGATATTTACAAAATATGCCGAAGACGGAAGACGTTACGAGGACATATTTAACGGTGACGGCTTTGACCCTGATTCGTGCAGCAATGTGCATGTGTTTAATTGCCTGATAGGAAGCCAGGATGACTGCATCGCGATAAAATCGGGGCGTGATGCAGAAGGCAGAGCAGTCGGAATTCCATCGGAGGATATCAGGATAACGAATTGCTCCTTTACAAGCGGCTTCGGCGTTGCGGTCGGAAGTGAGACATCCGGGAATGTAAGGAGAGTACTGGTACAGGATTGTGTGTTTAAAGACACATACAGCCTTGCGAGTGTCAAGTCACCGAGAGGACGCGGCAGCATGGTGGAAGATATCACATATGAGAACTGCATACATGAGAATTCATCGACAGAGCACCATGATTGTAAGTGGTTTCGTGGAGCGCTGTATGTTGATGAGTTCTACAGTGTGGATGAATTTGATGAGAACAGTGCAGAGCCGGTTAACGAGGGTACACCGCATATGAGGAATATTCAGTTTAAGAATATAGACACTAAGACGGTGGCAGGAAATGCTATTTTCATCACGGGTCTTGTAGAGAGCCCATTGGAAAATATTACACTGGAAAATGTTAGCGCCGTAGGTCTGTATGGAATGAAGGCAAACAATGTTGACGGATTGGCCCTCAAAGCGGTGCAGGTAAAGGGATTGAAGGATTCTGATTATATGTTTAATAATGTAAAAATTAAGTAATGTTTTGAAAAAAATAATGTATATCATTTTAAAAACCTTAAAAAACTATTGAAAAAAGTATGCGTCAATGCTACATTATATCCGTGCGAATTCGGGAAACCCGAAATGCAGGAATATTAATGTAGCTTTTTTATTCACTGTATATTAATGCACAAAGGAGAGCCTTATTATGAAAAAGGGTTTTGTAAAGGGTGCTGCTGTCATGATGGCAGCAATGACAATGCTTACCGGATGTGGTAGCAAGACAACAGACAGTACAGGGACAACAAGCGCAGCAGACACAACTGCAGAGGGTACATCAACAACAGAAGCAGCCTCAGCAGATACAACAACATCTGATGCAGCAACAGCAGAAGTTAAGCAGAGCTTTGACAAGCTCACACTTGAGTTCGTTCCTTCTAAGGACGCTGATGTTATCATCACAGGTACAGCAGAGCTTCCACAGCTTGTTAAGGACGAGATGGCTAAGCTGGGATATGATATCGGGGAAGTACATATCTCAGTTGGTACAAGCTATGATGCAACAGGCGAGGCTATGTCAGCGGGAACAATCGATGTAGGCTGGTTACCGGGCGGTACATACGCACTTTATTCAGATGACGTTGATGTACTTTTGACAGCTACACGTAACGGTCTTTCAAACGACAGCGAGAATCCGGCAGACTGGAACGGTGATGCCAATGCAACACAGAAGAACGGTCCACAGGTTACTTACTACCGTTCACTTATCTACGCTACACCTTCAGAGTACGGCAAGCAGTTAGCTGAGAAGGTTAACAACGGTGAAGCACTTACGTGGGATGACTTAAACAATGCTACATGGGCAGTTCAGAAGACTTCATCATCAGCAGGTTATATCTATCCTACAATGTGGCTTATGAAGAACTATGACGGCAAGAAGATAAGCGATCTTGCTAATGTTATTCCTCTTGATTCAGGTTATGGTACCGCATTCTCATATGCAGCAGCCGAGAGCGTTGATATCATTGTATGCTACGCTGACGGACGTAACGATTATGAGGAGAGCTGGATGCTTGCTACAGATAAGCAGGATTCAACAGGTAAGCAGGGTATGGGAAGAAGCGATTCTATCTGGAATGAGCTTAATGTAATCGGTGTAACAGATGGTATCTACAATGATACAGTTGCTATTTCAAAGAGAAGCCCATATTATACAGATGAGCTTAAGGAAGCACTTCAGCAGTGTTTCATCAATATTATAAATACTGAGAAGGGTAAGGAAATCTTCGGCGTATACAGCCATGCAGGCTATGCAATCGCAACAGACGCTGATTATGACGGTGCCCGCGCAGCACTTGCGGCAGTTGCACAGTAATACGGTTTAACTCCGTTTTTAAAGGGGTATCCCACAAAGATTTGCGGGAGCCCCTTTAATTGAAAATGAGCGGATTACGGATGTTTTTGAGTATTGCAGGAGCACAAAGCACACAGCAATTCGATATATGAGAGGGCAGGATACTTTTTGCTTCCGGCATAATATGTAAGCGTGACACGCATGCAGATTATTTGTGATAAATGGCAGATATCAGCTTAGACGGCTGCTGCTTTACTAAAAAGGAATTAGACAATGATTGAATTTAAAAATGTATATAAGACTTATCCTAATGGATTTACAGCTTTAAAAAATGTGAACTTGAATATTGAACAGGGAGAGTTTGTTGCAATTATCGGACTTTCAGGTGCCGGTAAATCGACAATTCTCCGTTGTATTAATCGTATGCATGATATACAGCAGGGAACACTTACTGTTGACGGCGTTGATGTCGAGAGCTTAAGCGGTAAGGCACTGCGCCGTTTCCGCCGTAAGGTGGGAATGATTTTCCAGAGTTTTAACCTTGTATCGAGAAGCACCGTAATAAAGAATGTTCTGACAGCGGATGTTCCTGACATGCCTTTTTGGAGAGTGCTTTTTGGGATATTTACAAAGGAACAGAAGATGAGGGCTCTTGAGAGTCTTGACAAGGTAGGAATCCTTGACAAGGCATATACAAGATGTGACCAGCTATCGGGTGGACAGCAGCAAAGAGTTGCACTTGCAAGAACGCTCAACCAGAATCCTTCTATCATACTTGCCGATGAGCCGGTTGCAAGCCTTGACCCTGTGACAGCACGTCAGGTTATGAGTGATTTTGTCAGAATTAACAAGGATTATAATATTACAATTCTTCTTAATATACACCATGTTGATCTGGCACTCAATTATTGTGACCGTGTTATCGGCGTGAGAGCCGGAGAGATAGTATTTGATGGACCTGCATCAAGCATCACACAGGAGCAGCTTGATGAGGTATATAATGGAACTGCTGTTCCTACAACAGAGAAGTCAGATAACTAGGAGGTGCGGCATGAGCAAAGAGTATAAAGCACCAAAGGCTAAGGTGAAGCTTTTTGACCGCATATTTAAGCCACAGGTAATCACTATTGCGAATGGTCATACGACAGTGCGTCCAAGAAGCCGTATACCTTTTATAATTATAATTTTGGTCATAGTGATTGCATGGGCACTTAAGATGACAGGCTTCAGCTTTGCAACTGTATTTTCAAGAATAAATGAGCTTTTTGTAATTCTAGGAAAGATTTTCCATCCTAAGTGGAGCTTCTTCGGAAAGGTTGTATCACCGCTTGTAGATACAATAAAGATGTCAATATTAGGTACGGTCATCGGTTGTGCTCTTGCACTTCCTTTTGCTGTGCTTGCTTCAAGCAACATTATACACAGCCGCACTGTAGTCAGCATAATAAGATTCATACTTGCTCTTATAAGAACGGTTCCTACACTTATCATTGCGCTTGTATGTGCGCTTATTTTTTCTCTTGGAACATTTGCCGGAACACTTGCTATAGCAATCTTTACTTTTGGCATTGTTGCTAAGATGCTTTACGAGAGCATAGAGACTATTGATATGGGACCGTTCGAGGCTATGGAAGCGCTCGGCGCAAATAAGTTTCAGGCATTTTGGTCGGCATGTATTCCACAGATTCTTCCGGTATATTTAAGCCACAGTCTCTACTGCTTTGAGATGAATGTCAGGGCATCGGCAATTCTAGGATATGTTGGTGCAGGCGGTCTTGGAATCACAATCAATGAGCGTATTGGCTGGCGTGATTACAATGGACTTGGAATGGTACTGCTTGCACTGTTTGTCGTTGTAGTGGCGATTGAGTTTTTCAGCGAATATCTGAGAAGGAAACTTAGCTAAGTATAGAGAAAGCATGGAGAAAGACATGGGTAATAATACAAAAAAGACTGTAAATAAAAAAGGAAATGCACAAAGCATTCTAGACAAAGCACAAGAGAAGTTAAGTGTTATTCAGATGTACGAAAGACAGCCACACAGATGGATTCTTTATTTTGGAATAGTGCTTATTATAGCTGTGCTTATCGGCTGGTCTGCATCGGACATCAGTTTTTCAGGCATGACTGCGACGGGAACAGAGGTTGCAAAGGGTGTTATGCACGGAGTATTTCATCCTGACACTAAGCTTTTATTCGGGACAGGGGACTCGGATGTGCCATACCTTCTGTTTCAGACGATTGCGATAGCTGTTCTTGGTACATTGTTTGGTGCAATTCTTGCAATACCATTTGCTTTTCTTGCATCGACCACAATTATGCCTAAGCCTGTTGCATACATTTTCAGAATATTTATCCTGCTCATAAGAACTATTCCCAGCCTTGTGTGGGCACTTATGTGGATTCGAGTAACCGGTCCGGGAGCTTTTTGTGGAGTTGTGACACAGTCAGTATGTTCGATAGGTATGATTTCAAAGATGTATATAACAGCAATCGAAGATTTGGATACAAAGATTTTGGAGAGCCTTGATGCTATGGGATGTACACCGTTTCAGAAGATACGCTATGGAGTGCTGCCACAGCTTACGGCAAGCTTCATATCAACAACGATATACAGATTCGATATTAATCTCAAGGATGCAACAACGCTTGGTATTGTAGGTGCAGGCGGTATAGGAGCATCACTTATGCAGTGCCTTAACAGCCGCCGCTGGGCTATGGTAGGTGCATTTATATGGGGACTTATGGTTCTTGTCCTTATAATTGAATTTGCATCAACAAGAATCAGAAGAAAGCTCGCACGCGGTTAATTGATATGATAATTCTGTACGGCTGTAGTTAGAAGCAGATTATAAGGCTGGCTGCCTGATAAGAATACAAATGCAATCGGAAAAGTTATTTTTATATGAAAATGGCAGACAGCGTTAAAGAGTTGTTTGCTATTTTTTTGCTATATAAACTTGCGAAAATATTTGCAGTTGTGGTAAAATTATACATATATAAGTCAGATATCAATTCTGTGTGGATTATTAATAGTAAGGAGAATTCAAGATATGTTGAGAATGACTTTTGCTATTGTATATTTGTTCCTGGCTGTATTTTTAATTGCCTGGTGTGTGGCAGCAGGAAAGAAAAAAAGTAAAATGTCATTGCCGGTTATACGTGTTATAGCAGCCGGTACAGTGACAGCGTTTTTCTATGCGCTATACCTTATGACTTCGGGGCTTGACAGGCAGCCGGCATGTTTTTTCATGGGCTTGTATTATATGAGTGTAGAGTGGCTTACATTTTTCCTTACTGAATATGCAATGGCATATACGGAGGCAAAATTGATAACGACAATGCCTAAATACATAATTGCATTGCTTGTCATTTTGGACTCAGTCAGTATTATTGTTAACAATTTTACAGGTCATGTATTTGGGATGATACAGCTTTTTGATGATAGCACGGGTACATATTACTGGACTTCAAAGCCGGAATTTTTCATGAAGCTGCATCTTATGCTATGTTATATTATGGTAGCGCTCACATTTGTGGCATTTGTCTATAAGATGATTGCAGCACCACGTTTTTATAAGAGAAAATACAGCGCTGTATTTATCATGCTGGCAGCAGTTATTGTTGTCAATGCGGCATTCCTTTTTATAGGGCTTAAGATTGATTTTTCGGTGCTTATATATGCGGTACTCGGTCCGCTGGTATGTTATTTTACACTGTTTTCTACTCCGCGCAGTCTTGCGATGAAGACACATTCCTATGTAATAGAAAAGATGGGAAACGGAATTATATGCTTTGATATAGACGGAAGCTGTGTATACGTGAATCGTGCTGCTAAGAAGCTTTTTTCCGAATGGAGAGGTGATGAGGATATTGCTAGGATTGAACAGCAGTATGCAGACTGGCTTGATAAGAATTCCGGCAAGGATAATGCTTACTGGGATGGCGAACTGAAAATAGCCGGTGTACAATATTTTTTGGGATTTGAGTATTGCAGCATGTTAGATGATGATGGGACATCGATAGGCAGCTTCTTCAGGATAGAGGATAAGACGGAGGATGTTAAGCGCCTTAGGGATGAGCAGTATCGTGCAACGCATGACAGGCTTACAGGCTTGTATAACAGAGAGGGATTTTTTGATGAAGCAAAAAAGTTCCTAAGAGAGCATGCGGATGAAGATATGTATGTTCTTGCTTCAAATGTTAAGGATTTCAAGCTTGTGAATGAATTGTTTGGCAATGAAAAGGGAGATGAAGTTCTCATAAGGCATGCAAAACAGCTTAATGACAGAGGAACGGATGAGTCTGTAACCGGAAGAATCTCCGGAGACAAATTCTGCAGGATTACGCTTAAGAAGAATTTCAACGAAAAACTCCTTGAAGACAATATTAGTGAGCTCTGTTCTCTTACAGAGGACGGTATATATAAGATGCATATATATGTCGGCGTATATGAAGTGAGAGATAAGGAAGAATCCATACAGACAATGTATGATAAGTCTAATATAGCTATCGAGCGTATAAAAGGAGACTATCAGAAGACAATAGTATACTATAATGACAGCGATATGGACGAGCTGATGCATGAGAAGAGTGTTGTTGCAGAGTTCGACAAGGCACTTGGCAATCAGGAATTTTGTATTTATCTGCAGCCGCAGGTTGACAATAAGGGAAATGTACTAGGTGCTGAGGCACTTGTCAGATGGATGCATCCTAAGAAGGGACTTCAATCTCCTGACACATTCATAGGAATTCTTGAGAAAGCCGGACTGATACACAGGCTTGACAATTACATATGGGATAAGGCTGCGGAACTTCTTGCAAAGTGGAAGAAGGAAGGCTTTACTGACTGCTATATATCGGTAAATATATCGGCAAAGGATTTCTATTATCTTGATCTATATGAGACATTTACAGGGTTAATAAAGAAATATGATATAGAACCTACGAAGCTTCATCTTGAGATTACCGAGACTGTCATAATGTCGGATGTTAAGCTGCACATGGAGGTTGTTGATAAGCTTCAGCAGTTCGGTTTCCATATCGAGATAGATGATTTTGGAAGTGGTTATTCATCGCTTAACACGCTAAAAGATATCAAGGCCGATCTGCTTAAGATAGATATGCTTTTTCTTCATGAAACTGAGAATCAGGCAAGGAGCAGAAAGATTTTAAATTCAATCATATCAATGGCAAATGCACTTAATATGCCTGTCATTACGGAGGGAGTTGAGACTAAAAACCAGCTTGATTTTCTTTCTGATATGGGCTGTGGTATGTTTCAGGGCTTTTATTTTTCAAAGCCTGTATCAGTGGAGATTTTTGAGGAAAAATTTCTTAAGAAAAATAATAAAGATAACCCAAATTACATAATTAATGGAAATAATTGAATGGAGGCGGTTTTATGAAATGCACAAGAATTCCACTTGAATCAGAGGTAACAAAATATGAACTTGGTAAAGGTTTAGAGGATGGCTTTGAGCTGTTGTCGGATGTCATCACTAAAGGATGGATTGTCACTGACAAGCTTATGCAGGTCAAAAGGGACAATGGTTCAATAGTGTGTCCGTACATAAGGCACAGGAGAGGAAGGACATTTATTCAGAAAGGTGATTATATTATCATAGACTCTGATGGAACTAAGCAGGTTGTAGGAGAGGACAAGGTATTTACCAGATATAAGAAAATAGATTAAAGCATTAATACAGTTTTTTAAATCCCGTTCACATTTGATATATCAATTATAGATAATGTGGGCGGGATTTTTTTACTAATATGGGTTCGGATGTCAAAACATGCCGATTTAGTGTATGAGTGTATAACCAGTTAAATTCACAGGGCATGTTTTGAACCTTTGGCATCTAATGAAAAATTTGTTGAAAAAAATAAATAACAGTAGTATAATATCGGCTTATCTGTACTTTATTTAATTAAAGTGATAAAAAACGAAAAAGAAAGAGGTGTTTTAAAATGAAGAGCATTAAGCTTGTAACAAGGTACATCAAAATGATATGGAAAAAATGTATTCCGTGTCTTATAATTGCAGTTTTTATTATAGGCTTGCAGATTGTTATGCCGCTCGCCGTCAGGCAGTTTTTGTATGGAATCGAAGAGAATTCTACAGTGAAGCTTCTGGTCATATCGCTGATATTGTATGCGCTGTTATTGGTGGTGTATAATCTTGTCGATGTACTGTGGATGAAATCACTTGACCGGATGGGCGGTGCTATATTGTCAAAGATAAGGGAAGAGCTTATGCGCTCCATATATTATGCACCTTACAAGAAAGTTCTGAATATCGGAACTGAGAAAATCAAAAATATCATATATATGGATACAATCAATATATTTGGCTGCATAAGCATACATACGGTTAATATAATAATCAATTTTATCATTGTATGTATATTTGATGTGATTGCATTCAATATCAATATGATGTTCGGTGTGGGACTTCTTCTCGTAGCTGTTGTGGGTTTTGCACTTGCCATGCTGACACGTAGGCGCATTGCGGCTGCTTCAAGGTCTGTTAACATCAAGATGAAAGCTGACAATAAGAATGTTGGCGAGTATGTTGACTCACTTGAGATGGCAAGAAGCAATAATCTTATAGATTATTTTGTGACTAAGGAAAATGATGCGATAGATGATTTTATAAGCACATCGCTGAAGGCTGACAATACGCTTGTGTCGCTTAGGAATCTTGTGTCACAGTTTCATCAGTGGGCTTCAATGCTTCTTATCGCACTTACTACTATGTATGTAAAGGGCGATGCGGGAGATATAGTGTTTGCAATGCTTGTGCTTGATATTGTTCTTGATGCGAGCAAAAACCTTGAAAATTCAGTATATCAGATAGTAAGAAATGAACCGTCCTTCGAGCATGTCGGAGATATTATTGAGCTTTTGCCAAAAAAAGAGAGAAAGTATGCAAGTAAAACTTCCAAACAGCCTGTTGAGGGCAGTAATACAAGCGAAGCTTGCAGCATGCAGGAGTATGAAAATATAAGAGCTGTAGAGAATGTGAGCTTTAATGACGTGACATTCTCCTATGATGATAGGAAGGATGTCATTAAGAGCCTCAATGCAGAATTTGAAAAAGGTGAGATAATCCATGTAAAGGGCGAGAATGGTGCTGGAAAGTCAACATTTATCAAGCTTTTAAATGGACTTTTAGAGCCTGATTCGGGAAAAATCTGCTTTAATAATATAAGCTGTAGCGGGATAAGTCCTGAAGTTAAGTGCGAAAATGTACTCTATGTAGGACAGGATGAGAATTTACTCAATGAGACTGAGATGAAATATCTTGATATTATCACATCATCCTCATGCAGCACGAAGCAGATAAAGGACGTATTATCGCACCTTGGAGTGACGGAGGCTGATATGGAGCGTACTATAGAGGAGCTTGGAATGTCATTATCGGGTGGTCAGAGAAGGAAGCTTTTGCTTGCTAAGCTTATGTTAATGTACGATAAAGCACCGGTTATAATTATTGATGAGATTGAGAATGACTTGGATAAGAATACAAGGCAGCTTTGGAGAGAGTTTACACAGAAGCTGTATGAGGAGAAAGACAGACATATAATTTTCTATATATCGCATGATTATGACGGTGAAGGATTCTGCACAAGAACCTTTACACTCAAATAGCAATGCCTTAGAGCCTGCCGGACTGCGGATGAACAGCCGGCAGGCTTATTTTTGCCAAATTTTCATTTATTTCTTGACAAAGTGTATACTGTTGATATAATAGAAAAGCAAATATGAAATCGGTTTTCAAATTCCGATATTATAAAAGAGAATTAGCATGTTTTGTCCGATGAAGCTTATGAAATATATAATAGAAGGGATAATTTGGTAAGATGAACAGATTGCGTTTGGGTAAATCTTTTGTATATGCCATGTCAATTTTTATTATGTCTGTAAGTGTATTTATTATTGGCTGTGCCAGAGATGGCGGTAATGATGGTGATACACGGAGAGATTCAGATAAGAAAATAAAGATTGTGGCAACATTGTTTCCGCAGTATGATTTTGCAAGGCAGATAGCAGGAGACTATGCGGATGTGACGCTTCTTCTTCCGCCTGGAATGGAGAGCCATTCGTATGATTTAAGACCGTCCGATATGATTGAGATAAGAGAGAGCGATATGTTTATATATACAGGAAAATATATGGAGACATGGGCGCAGACGATAATAGATAGTCTTGATGACAGTGTTATGGTTGTGGACGTTTCTGACGGAATAACACTTGAAAGAGAAGAAGACTATTTTGTAGATGAATTAGAGGAACATGGTGAGGATGGGCATGATGAGGATGCGCATGAGCATAACGAGGACGAGCATGAGGAAGAAGCTGCGCATGAGCATGACGAGGACGAACATGAGGAAGCTGCACATGGACATGAAGATGAGCACGATGAAGAAGCTGCACATGAGCATGAGGATGAAGAGCAACATACTTCTCACTCGCATGCTGGACATACGCATGAATATGACCCACATATCTGGACGTCACCGGTCTATGCCATGCAGATGGTAGAAAATATAGTGGATGCACTTGTGTCGGAGGATCCTCAGCATGAGTCGGAATACAGGCAGAGAGCGGATGAGTATATAGCCAAGCTTAAGGAGGTTGATTCTGCTTTCAGGCAGGTCAGTGAGACTGCACAGCATAGGACAATATTTTTTGGCGGACGTTTTGCGATGACATATTTTGTGAGAGAGTATGGTTTTGCTTGTGTCAGTGCTTACCATGACTGTTCAGCCGAGTCTGAGCCGTCTATAAGCAGTGTCATGAAAATGATTGATGAGATAAAGGCAAGCGGCGCAAAGGCTGTATTTTATGAGGAGCTTGTCGACCCGAAGGTTGCAAGAACTATAGCCGAGGAGACGCAGGTTAAGCTGTTATTACTCCACTCGGCGCACAATGTCAGCAGGGAAGAGTATGAAAACGGTGTGACGTATCTTGATATAATGTGGCAGAATGTAAAAAATCTTGAGGAGGGACTTAACTGATGGCACAGCTTAGATGTGAGAATATAAGTGTCGGGTATGAGGACGGAATAGTAGTTTCCGATGTAAGCTTTGAGCTGGACAGAGGAGACTATGTGTGTATAGTGGGAGAGAATGGAGCCGGAAAGAGCAGCCTTTTAAAAGGAATACTCGGACTGGCTAAGATACAGAGCGGAAAAATTGAGTATGGGGATGGGATAGGCAGGTCTGATGTCGGATATCTTCCGCAGCAGAAGGACTACCAGAAGAATTTCCCGGCGACTGTGAAAGAGGTTGTCATGTCGGGATTTTTAAATAAGATGGGGCTTAGACCATATTACAATAAGGCTGAAAAGAAGAAAGCAATGGACATATTAAGTGATTTTGGGATGGCTGATTATGTGAAGGCACCTTTTGGAAGTCTTTCAGGAGGACAGAAGCAGAGAGTGCTTCTTGCCAGAGCACTCTGTGCAACGGATAAGCTCCTGCTCCTTGACGAGCCGACAACGGGACTTGATCCGGTGGCAACGGAAGAGCTTTATGAGCTCTTAAAAAGGCTGAACCGCGAGAAAAAGACAACAATCCTGATGGTGTCGCATGACCTCAATAAAGCTGTATCAGATGCGGGGCTTATTCTTCATGTTAATAAGCGCTCAGGCTGTGGTTATTTCGGGCCTGCTGACAAGTATCTTGACAGTGATGCTGCAAGGCATTTTTTAGGACTTGACTATAAAGACAATAAAAATAATAGTGAAACAGTTCAAAATGGGAACAAAAATAATAAAGAGAAGAATCCTTTGGATAAAGTGAAGAAAGGGGAACGCTATGTTTGATACATTGAAGCTTTTATTTTCATATGATTTTATAGTGCGTGCAATGATTGCAGGCGGACTTGTCGCATTGTGCTGTGCGCTGCTTGGTGTAAGCCTTGTTCTTAAGAGATTTTCAATGATCGGTGACGGATTGTCACATGTAGGATTTGGAGCATTGTCTGTAGCAGCCGTGATGAATGTTGCACCGCTTGCCATAGCTGTTCCGGTTGTTATAATAGCAGCCTTCTTTATATTGAAGCTTGGCAAGGACAGCAAGGTTCAGTCGGATTCTGCCATTGCACTTGTGTCATCGGTTGCAATAGCGATTGGTGTGACAGTGACATCGCTTAGCGGCGGACTTAATACGGATGTGTACAGCTATATGTTTGGAAGTATACTTGCGATGAGCAAAACAGATGTGTATATCAGTGCGGTGCTTTCAGTGGTTGTCCTCATATTGTTCTTTGTGTTCTACCATAAGATATTCGCTATCACTTTTGACAGCGATTTTGCGAAAGCGACAGGTGTTAAGGCAGAGTTTTACAATATGCTTATAGCTGTGCTCACAGCGCTGACAATAGTTGTCGGAATGAGAATTATGGGTACAATGCTTATATCGAGTCTTATTATATTCCCGACACTTTCGGCGAGTGCTGTTGTCAAGGGCTTTAGAAAGGTTGTTATTATCTCAGGTATTGTTTCCGTTGTATGCTTTTTTGCCGGCTTATACAGTTCATACAGTTTTAATCTCCCGGTGGGTGCCAGCATAGTGCTTGCAAATTTTGTGGTTTTTAGTATACTTATGATTGTGGGGAAAATTTTACGCAGGTAATTTTTTGATGCGTATATCACAAATATATAATGTATATATGGAGAGGAATATGAACATTTACGAGGCTGCACAAAAGTATAATCCGGAAAAATATGCGAGGGCATGCTGTGATACAATGATGAGAAAGTTTGAAGCACAGAAGCTTCCGCCGGAGGGAAGATTTCACTATCATCAGGGAGTTTTTTTAAGTGGAATGTATAGGACGTATGTTTTGACTGGTGATGAGAAATACTATAACTATATAAAGGCTTGGGTTGATTCCACTATTGATGAGAAGGGCAATATCAAGCTGTACGATAAAGGACAGATGGATGACATTGAGCCGGGTGTGCTTTTATATCCTATATATGAGAGAACCGGTGATATGAGATATAAGAAGGCACTCGATACGCTCATTTTGGATATGGAGAGCTATCCTCGCAACGAGGACGGCGGTTACTGGCATAAAGCATGGTGTGAGGGTGAGATGTGGCTTGACGGTCTGTACATGGGAGGGCCGATTACAGCACACTATGGAAGTGCTTTTGAGAAGCCTGAATGGTTCGATATGGTTGCTAAGCAGGTCAAGCTTATGAAAGAGCATACGCAGGATAAGACTACAGGTCTGTGGAGACATGCATGGGATATTAATAAGAAGGCCGTATGGGCTGATCCTGTTACAGGACAGTCGCCTGAATTCTGGGGAAGAAGTCTTGGCTGGGTTCCTATGGCTATTCTTGATGATTTGAGATATATCCCTGAGTATCACAAGGATTATGATGAACTTGTAAATATTATGAGAGAGCTTTTAGAAAATATATGCCGTTACCAGTCTGATGAAGGACGCTGGTATCAGGTCGTCGATAAGGGTGGTCAGAAGGGCAACTGGCTTGAAAATTCATGCAGCTGTCTTTTTGTCGCTGCGATATGCAGAGCAGTGAAGAAGGGCTTTCTGCCGGAGAGCTATCTTGATATTGCAGCTAAAGGCTATGCAGCAGTCAATGACTCACTAACATGGCGTGGTGATGACCTCATAATAGGTAATATATGCATCGGAACAGGTGTCGGAGATTATGAATTTTATTGTGCAAGACCGACCTGTGAGAATGACCTTCACGGCAGCGGTGCTTATCTTCTTATGTGTGCCGCAGTGTTAGATGCAGTGAGACAATAGCTTATAAGCATGCTGCTCTTATATATAAGGAGGTTTTGCTACGGAGCGCATTTATGTTGCAATCGATTTAAAATCCTTTTATGCGTCTGTGGAATGCATGGAGCGTCATCTTGACCCTCTGACTACGAATCTTGTTGTCGCAGACGCAAGCAGAACAGAAAAGACAATATGCCTTGCCGTCTCTCCATCCCTTAAGGCTTATGGGATACCGGGGAGGGCAAGGCTTTTTGAGGTTGTGCAGAGAATGCGTGAAGTAAACCGCGACAGAGCATCGAAGCTTAAAAGAGGAGAGCGGTTTATCGGTGAATCTGTTTTTGCATCGGAGCTTGCAGCTAACCCGTACCTTAGAGCCGGATATATTGCGGCACCGCCGAGGATGGCTTATTATATGGAATACAGTACAAGAATATACAGGATATATCTTCGCTGTATTGCGCCTGAGGACATACATGTATATTCCATTGACGAAGTTATGATTGACATTACAGAGTATATGAAGATGTATAAGCTCACGGCGAGAGAGCTTACAACCAAGCTTATACGTGAGATTAAGGCGGAGACGGGAATTACGGCTACAGCAGGGATTGGAACGAATCTGTATCTTTGTAAGGCTGCCATGGATATAGTTGCAAAGCATGCATTGCCGGATGAGGATGGTGTGAGAATAGCGGAGCTTGACGAGAAAAGCTACAGGCATCTTCTGTGGGGACATAAGCCTCTAACGGATTTTTGGAGAGTGGGACGAGGTTATGCAAAGAAGCTTAATGAGTATGGGATGTATACTATGGGTGATGTTGCGCGCTGTTCCATAGGGAAAAAGGACGATTATTATAATGAAGATTTGCTCTATAAGCTGTTCGGAGTGAATGCAGAGCTTCTTATAGATCATTCGTGGGGATATGAGTCATGTACGATGGCAGATATAAAGGCTTACAGATCTGAGACTAACAGCATCAGTGAAGGACAGGTGTTATCCTGTCCGTATACGGCACAAAAAGCCAGACTTATCGTTAAGGAGATGACAGACGGTCTTGTACTTGGACTGGTTGACAAGCATCTTATCACCAACCAGCTTGTATTGACTATAGGGTATGATGTGGAGAATCTTACCAATCCTGAGATTGCTAAAAAATATAAAGGTGAGATTGTATTAGACGGATATGGAAGACGCATACCAAAGCACGCACACGGAACACATAATCTGCCGCACAGGACTTCATCCACAAGAATCATAGTTGATGGAATGATGGAGCTGTTTGACAGAATTATCAATCCTGACCTTCTTGTCCGCAGGATAACTGTTGTGGCATGTAAAGTGGTCGATGAGAGTCTTGTCGATGACGAGCCTGAGTTCACACAGCTTGATTTGTTTACGGATTATGCTAAGCTTGAACAGGAGAAGGCAGAGGAAAAAAAGAAGCTTGAAAAGGAAAGGCAGATGCAGCAGGCTGTGCTTGATATCAAGAAAAAGTTCGGAAAGAATGCCATATTGAAGGGAATGAATCTGGAGGATGGAGCTACTGCAATATCACGCAACGGACAGATTGGAGGGCATAAGGCATGAATGGGGATGTATTTAAGGGGAAAATTAGTGAGGATTTTTACAAAAATACTGTCAATGATGGCAGGTATGATGATATAATAGATATGGCGCATCACGTTTCAAAGGACAGACCGCATATGTCACAGGCAGACAGAGCGGCGCAGTTCGCACCTTTTGCAGCGCTTACCGGTCACGGCGAAGCCGTGAGAGCAACGCAGGAGCGTGTAAAGCTTGCGATAGACAATGAGATTGAGCGTGAATATGAGCCGGAATATGCAGAAAGGGAGCTTTTACCGGATGAGTGAAATCAAGCCTGTCAGCACCAAAAATCTCAAATTAAAATCGGCAAGAGCTGCCATGGATTTGTCACAGCAGGAGCTTGCCGAGCTTGTAGGAGTGTCAAGACAGACAATCAACGCTATAGAAAAGGGCGACTATAACCCTACTATAAAGCTTTGCATTGCGATATGTAAGGCACTTGGCAAGACACTTGATCAATTATTCTGGGAGGAGTAGTAGGCTAACAGAAGGTCTACCATTCTTCCGTAGCTTTTAACGCCGTCAGTCTGTGCATTCGCTACAAGATAGGCGTTATTTACGGCATCAGCAACATCAGCAACAGGTGTCTCAAATTTATCCCAATATTTACTGTCATACAGATAATCACGCATGAGCTGTTCGTCCATGCTCTTATAAAGCTCCGTGTAGACGGAAGCACCGCAGTTCTTATAGACGGAATTAAGGACGTATGAGAGAGCATTTAAAATGCCGCTGTACTGAAAGTTCACATTGTCCGAGTTGATGCAGGCAAGATATGCTATAAAGCCGGCTTCATCCTCGCGCATGAATCCTCGAAGATGTGACAGCTCATGGCATATCGTGTCAGCCTTTACATAGTCGGGAACATCATTGTTATAGTTGGCTTCAATAGTAAAAGAGTATACTCCTGTGATAAATTCGTAGGACATTACCTTGGAAAACAGCACAGGCTTAGGCTGTGGATAGTACCCTGCAAGCACCGGATAGATTGTTCCGAGCTTGTTCATTGCTTTTACTGCTTCTTTTTTGGTGTCGGTGTTTTTAAGTGAGAAGATAGCGCCGTACTTGGTTCCGTCTGCGTCATCGGGAACGGAGGCAGTGTCTATATACGGAACAAGAGAATTGGCATTCTCAATAAGTGACTTGCATAAGTCAACAAGTACATCGGTGGACTGCTTGGTTATCTCAAGACCTGAATAGTATGAAAATGGTCTTCTGTGATAATTCACGCCGCAGTTCACGGTAAAAAGTGTAACCACTGTAAATAACAGTGCGAGAACTCCCGCATACATGCTAAAGATTGCTCTGCCGCGTTTTTTTATGATAAGAAATACTGTACGGCACAGTATGAAAATTAACAATATTATTCCTAATATTATAAGAAGCTCATACATCGAGAATGGCACAAGTCCGACAAGCATTCCTACAGTTGCGACAAGCACTTTGTAGATATGGGTTGAATACCATTCAGCAAAGGCGGTGCTGCGCCTTGCAGCAATATTCAAACCTACAGTTATCACAACGAGCGCCGCCATGTATATGATATAAAATTTTTTATGTTTTGCAAAAGGACCTTCAGGCTTTGTGTCAGCTTGTTTTTTCATTGTTATGTAAACCTCCGTAGTTGTCAGTTGATATGCATACTCTTATTATACACGCATTGCATAAAAAAGGGTGTTTTTTTTATGAGATTGATGATTGCAGATGAGCATTATAAAAAAGGAAACTGTATTGTTAAAAAAGCATGGCACAGGGTATAGCATAGTTAAGTATGGCCGATAGAAACACTGTCAGATATAACATAGTCAGGCATGAGATAGTTAATAATAACATAGTTATAAATAACATAGTTATAAATAACATAGTTAAATGGTAGTCTAGACAGAAAAAAGGATTTTTGTTAAAATTATAATAATATGATGCTCAAAAGGTATTTTGCAGCTCATTTGATATTCTCGAATTGCTCCGCTGTAAGATAGCTCCTGCAATTCTAAAACATTCGGAATCCGCTGATTTCTCATGTTTTGCGGATTCAAAATTCAAAAGCCTGATCGTGTAGGCATGAACGGTTCTTTTGCTCATGATATCATTATAATAAATAATTACTATTAATATTTACTTGATGGATACCTTGCAGCAGTATAAGCATGCCTTAAATTTTTAAAGCCGAGTAATTTATGTAGGAGGCGAAAAAATTGAATGACAGTATTTTAAGAAGCCGCAGAATTCTTATTAAGAGAATAGAAGATGGAAAAGTTGTTGCAGATACGAAGATTATAAGGTTTGATAAGTACAGGAATGTATGCTTTATAGCTGCTGACAGTCTTACAGATAAAGGAAATTATAGTGTTACTGTGCTTATTTTCGGGCCGGATAAGCTGTATGAATATGCGGGTAAAATTGCCGGCGGCGTGATAGCCAACATGGTTACTGTGCTGCTTGGCAGGCACAAGGAGAAGGAAGACAGGCAAAAGCACAGGTATGCGATTTCTACCAAGGGAGTAGTAAGCGAGCTTTGTTTTGGAGACAGGGAAGTTAAGCTTAACAGACCTATGGCTCTGATGACTGTGAATATGAGCTCAAAGGGGATACTTGTGAGAATGGACAGCGGAAGCCTTGAAAAAGGCGACTGCTTTCGAATGTCGATAAGGGTGGATGGAAGAAATCTGACTTTTTTCTGTGTT
This sequence comes from uncultured Eubacteriales bacterium, assembly GCA_900545175.1. Classification (GTDB taxonomy): domain Bacteria; phylum Bacillota; class Clostridia; order Lachnospirales; family Lachnospiraceae; genus CAG-882. The sequence goes on along the minus strand of UQYF01000018.1, from coordinate 22,628 downwards.
GTTGTGAGAATACAGAATGATGACATGCTGATTGAGGAGTATGGATGTGAGATAGTTGGAACGCAGTTTGAGGTAGATGCAGAAGGATGATGTGGGCGGATGAAAGAAAATGATTTGAGAGAACTGCCAATTGAATACCTGTGGGAAGGACTTGTGCTCAAGGACAATATCTATGACTATACCGGGGCAACGCTCTTGATTCCGCGTGGGGAGAAGCTTACCGGAGAAAAGCTTAAGAGGCTGTATAACTTCAATAAAGGCGATAAGAATATCATAATACATGAGAGTGCGATTTATGATATTTTATCGGATGAACATATATCGCCGGAGAAGAGACGTGAGCTGACGGAGAGACTCTCAGGATACACACGTCTAAGTGACAGCGTCGGAGGCATGTTACATTGGGCGGATGTAAAGCTTGAGACGGATGAATTACATAAGTTAGCCGAAAATATCTCGGACAAGCTTGTCGAGATTGACTTGATAACGATACTTTCATGCATCAATTTTCCAAGACCTATGGACGAGGGACTTCAGAGACATTCACTTAATGTATCATTTATGAATGGCATGATCGGAAAATGGCTTAATTTGCCGGATGAAGACGTGAGAGTGCTTGTACTTGCAGGATTGCTGCATGACATTGGCAAGACAAAAATACCTGAAGAGATAGTTAATGCTCCGCGAAGGCTTACCAAAGAGGAATTCAGTGTTATGAAAAGACACCCGGTATTTTCTGATGAGATGCTCGGAAATCAGTTCGGGGATGCAGTGCGGGATGCAGCAAGGCACCACCATGAGAAGCTTACGGGAGACGGATATCCTGACGGATTAAAAGGCGATGAGATTTCACTTTTTACGAGGATAACGTCACTGTCAGATATATATGATGCGATGGTTTCAAAGCGCAGCTACAAGGAGGCAAATCTTCCGTTCGGCGTATTTGACATGCTGTACAGGAATGAGTTTAAAGGCTTAGACAGAAAGCTTGTCATGCTCTTTTTAAAGAATATACGCAGGCAGTACATAGCCAAAAAGGTTCTGATGTCTGACGGAAAGATAGGTTTTATCAAGTATATTCCCATAAATGATGCAGGTCATCCTATCGTAGAGCAGGGTGACAGGCTTGAACAGACAAGCGATGGATGGTTCTGCAAAGAGCTTCTTACAATATAAAGCTTCGGGAATTTTGTCTGTTTTATTGCGGCTATCTTAAATATTGTTACTATCCACAAAAAAATATTAACCGAGATTAGAGAATTGCTTTATCTTTTTAATAGAAAAATTAACATTTTTCGAACCTGGTAAAAGATGGCAAAAAATTGAATATGCAATTAAGACAAAAATATAAAATATTAGTAAATGTGCTTTATAAGATAATGCTTATAAAGCACATTTTTTTGAGCTTCGCACGAAATAATCCTCAATATTGTGTTATTAGAATGATATATATTTAATAATAAGTAAATATAATCTGACAATATTATATTATAATATAAATTAATAAATAATCTGATAATTTAAAGAAAAAAATATTTACATGAAAGCCAAAAAAGTGTATATTAAGTACAAGTTTTTACAAGGCATATTGTGATGACGAGGAATGGAGGACAGATGTATGAGCAATGTATGTGAAGTGAAGCCGTCAATATACAGCCCGGATTTTGAGCATGATAACTGTGGTATTGGTGCTATAGTCAACATCAAGGGTGTCAAGACACATCAGGTTGTTGAGAATGCTCTCAGGATTGTCGAGAATCTTGAGCACCGTGCAGGTAAGGATGCCGAAGGCAAGACCGGTGACGGTGTAGGTATTCTTTTGCAGATATCCCACAGGTTCTTTTCAAAGGTGGCTAAGTCACTTGGGATTAATATTGGCGGGGAGAGAGAGTATGGCGTGGGAATGTTCTTCTTCCCTCAGGATGAATTTAAGCGCAATCAGGCTAAAAAGATGTTCGAGATTATAACCCAGAAGGAGGGACTTGAATTTCTAGGATGGAGAGAGGTTCCTACCAACCCTGATGTGTTAGGCTCTAAGGCAATAGCCTGCATGCCAAGCATATGGCAGTGTTTTATAAAGAAGCCGGCAAGAATGGCAAAGGGGCTTGACTTTGACAGAAGACTCTATGTTGTAAGAAGAGTGTTTGAGCAGAGTAATGACAATACTTATGTCGCATCCTTGTCAAGCAGAACGATAGTGTATAAAGGTATGTTCCTTGTCGGACAGCTCAGAACATTCTTTGATGACCTTAACAGCCCTGATTATGAGACAGCGATAGCGACAGTACATTCGCGTTTCAGTACTAACACAAATCCAAGCTGGCAGAGAGCTCATCCTAACAGAATAATAGTACATAATGGTGAGATTAATACTATCCGTGGAAATGCAGATAAGATGCATGCACGCGAGGAATCGATGGAGACTAAGTATTTTGAAGGTGAGATGAGCAAGGTAACTCCTATTGTTAATCAGGAGGGCTCGGACTCGGCGATGCTTGATAACACTCTTGAATTCCTTATGATGAGCGGTCTTGAACTTCCGCTCGCCGTAATGATTCTCATTCCGGAGCCATGGATGAACAATCATAGCATGAGCCAGAAGAAGAAAGACTTCTATGAGTATCATGCAACAATGATGGAGCCTTGGGACGGCCCGGCATCAATTCTATTCTCTGATGGTGATATCATGGGAGCGGTTCTTGACAGAAACGGACTTCGTCCATCACGTTACTATATAACAAATGATGACCAGCTTATACTTTCATCGGAAGTCGGAGTTCTTGACATTCCTACATCCAATATCAAGGTGAAGGAGAGATTAAGACCGGGCAAGATGCTTCTTGTTGACACTGTAAAAGGTGAAGTCATCGATGATGACGAGCTTAAGGAAAAATATGCTTCTAAGCGTCCTTACGGTGAATGGCTTGACAGCAATCTTGTGATGCTTAAGAATTTAAAAATTCCTAACCAGAGAGTGGAGGAGTATTCTAAGGAAGAGCGTGCGAAATTGCAGAAGGCATTCGGTTACACATATGAGGATTTCAAGACATCAATCCTGCCTATGGCACTTGGCGGAGCTGAACCGATAGCAGCCATGGGAGCAGACACACCGCTGGCAGCACTTTCAACTAAGACTGTTCCGCTGTTTAACTATTTTAAGCAGCTTTTTGCACAGGTTACGAATCCGCCTATTGATGCTCTCAGAGAGAAGATTGTCACATCGACAACAATGTATCTTGGAGCGGACGGAAATATTCTTGAAGAGACAGCAAGAAACTGTCAGGTACTTAGAGTCAACAATCCTATTCTTACCAATACGGATTTGCTCAAGATTAAGAATATGAAGCAGGAAGGCTTTAAGGTTGCAGTTCTTCCTATAATATATTATAAGAATACATCGATGGAGAAAGCAATCGACCGTCTTTTTGTTGAAGCTGACAGACATTACCGTGAAGGTGTCAACATATTCATTCTCTCCGACAGAGGAGTTGATGAGAACCATGTAGCAATTCCGTCTCTGCTTGCAGTATCGGCAATGCAGGATTATCTTGTAAGAACCAAGAAAAGAACCAAGGTTTCGGTTGTTCTTGAGTCCGGTGAGCCTAGAGAGGTTCATCACTTTGCGACACTTCTCGGATTCGGTGCGAGTGCAGTCAACCCATATCTTGCGCTTGACAGCATAAGGGAGCTTATAGACCTTAGAATGCTCGACAAGGATTACTATGCGGCAGTCGATGACTATAACAAGGCTGTGCTCAGCGGTATTGTAAAGATTGCATCTAAGATGGGTATTTCTACAATACAGTCATATCAGGGCTCTAAGATTTTTGAGGCAATTGGTATTGATAAGAGCGTTATGGACAAGTATTTCACCAATACAGTGAGCCGTGTAGGTGGAATTACACTTAAAGATATCGAAAATGATATAAATGCAAATCATGACCGCGCTTATGACCCACTTGGACTTCAGACAGATACAACCTTTGACAGTGCAGGAAGCCACAAGTTCAGAAGCGGCAAGGAGGAGCACCTTTACAATCCTCAGACAATTCATCTTCTTCAGCTTGCCACAAGAAACGGAGATTATGCTGCATTTAAGGAATACTCAAAGCTTATAAATGAGGAGCTTGAGCCTATTAATTTAAGAGGACTTATGGATTTTAAATATCCTGAGAAGGGAATTTCCATTGACGAGGTTGAGAGCGTTGACTCTATTGTAAGACGTTTCAAGACCGGTGCGATGTCATACGGTTCAATTTCACAGGAGGCACATGAAGCAATGGCTATTGCCATGAATACACTTCATGGAAAGTCAAATTCAGGTGAAGGCGGAGAGGATATCGAGAGATTAACAATAGGCCTGGACGGACTTAACCGCTGCTCAGCAATCAAGCAGGTGGCATCAGGCCGTTTTGGAGTAACATCAAGGTATCTTGTGAGTGCCGATGAGATTCAGATTAAGATGGCACAGGGAGCAAAGCCAGGCGAAGGCGGACATCTTCCGGGAGGAAAGGTCTATCCTTGGATAGCTAAGACAAGACATTCAACCCCGGGTGTAGGTCTTATCTCACCGCCGCCTCATCATGATATCTATTCAATCGAGGATTTGGCGCAGCTTATATATGACCTTAAGAATGCCAATAAGAAGGCGAGAATATCCGTAAAGCTTGTATCTGAGGCAGGTGTTGGAACAGTTGCCGCAGGTGTAGCAAAAGCCGGAGCACAGGTTATACTTGTATCAGGCTATGACGGAGGTACAGGTGCGGCGCCGAGAAGCTCAATTCACAATGCAGGACTTCCTTGGGAGCTTGGACTTGCAGAGACACATCAGACACTCATAATGAACGGACTTAGAAATAAGGTTGTTGTTGAGACGGATGGTAAGCTTATGACAGGACGTGATGTTGCGATAGCATGTCTTCTCGGAGCTGAGGAGTTCGGCTTTGCAACTGCACCGCTTGTAACTCTAGGCTGTGTAATGATGAGAGTATGTAATCTTGATACATGCCCTGTAGGTGTTGCAACACAGAATCCGGAGCTTAGAAAGAAATTTACGGGAAAGCCTGAATATGTAATGAATTTTATGAGATTTGTTGCACAGGAGCTCCGTGAATATATGGCTAAGCTCGGCTTTAAGACTATAGATGAGATGGTTGGAAGAACTGATATGCTCTTCCAGGCTAAGGCGGGAAGCGGAGCAAAGAAAGGAAAGATTGACCTTTCTGTAATCTTAGACAATCCATATGCAGGCAAGGAAAAGATTGATTATCTTCACAAGAATGTATTTAACTTTGAGCTTGAAAAGACACTCGATGAAAAGGTTCTTATAAAGAAGCTTGGACCTGCACTTGAAAAAAAGCAGAAGAGAAGCATAGAGATAGATGTAAAGAACACTGACCGTTCATTCGGTACTATGTTCGGCTCTGAGATTACAAGAATGTACGATGATACACTTGCGGAGGACACATTTACAATTATGTGCCATGGTGCAGGTGGACAGAGCTTCGGAGCTTTCATTCCTAAGGGGCTTACAATGTGCCTTGAAGGTGACAGCAACGATTATTTCGGAAAAGGTCTTTCCGGCGGTAAGCTTGTGGTATATCCTCCGACAGGTTCGGGATTTAAGCAGGATGAAAATATTATTATCGGAAATGTAGCACTATACGGTGCTACAAGCGGTGAGGCTTATATAAACGGTGTTGCCGGTGAACGTTTCTGCGTTCGTAACTCAGGTGCTAAGGCGGTTGTCGAAGGTGTTGGCGACCATGGCTGTGAGTACATGACAGGAGGACGGGTTGTTGTTCTTGGAAATACAGGAAAGAACTTTGCGGCGGGCATGAGCGGCGGTATAGCATATGTGCTTGATGAGGACAGCAGTCTTTATAAAAAGCTTAATAAGGAGCTTGTATCAACAGAAGAAGTCACAGACAAGTATGATGTCTTAGAGCTTAAGGAAATGATACAGCAGCATGTTGCTTATACTAACTCTGTAAAAGGCAAGCAGATTCTTGACAACTTTGGGGATTATCTTCCTAAGTTCAAGAAGATTGTACCTCACGATTATAAGAGAATGATGCAGAAGATTGTTCAGATGGAAGAGAAGGGTCTTTCAAGTGAGCAGGCACAGATTGAAGCATTTTATGCCAACAAAGCAGCGAAGTAAGGAGGGAAATTCATGGGAAAGCCGACAGGATTTATGGATTATGAGAGAGTTGACAGCGAGGCTGTCAAGCCAAAGAACAGAATTAAGAATTTCAATGAGTTTCACACTCCGCTCACTATAGAAGAGCAGAGACAGCAGGCAGCGCGCTGCATGGACTGCGGCGTACCGTTCTGCCAGTCAGGAAAGGTGTTAAAGGGGATGGTGTCGGGCTGTCCTCTCAACAACCTCATTCCTGAGTGGAACGATCTTCTCTACAGTGGAAATCTTCACAGAGCATATAACAGGCTTGCAAAGACGAGCAATTTTCCGGAATTCACATCGAGAGTATGTCCGGCATTATGTGAGGCAGCGTGTACCTGCGGGCTTAACGGTTCACCTGTGACAACTAAGGAGAACGAGAAGACAATAATTGAGAATGCTTTTGAGCAGGGCTATGTTGCACCTAATCCGCCGGAAGTGAGAACAGGCAAGAAGGTCGCAGTCATTGGTTCAGGCCCTGCGGGACTTGCAACGGCAGACTTGCTAAACAAGCGTGGTCATAAGGTGACAGTCTATGAGCGTGCAGACAGAGTCGGAGGACTTCTCCGCTATGGTATTCCTAATATGAAGCTTGAAAAGCATATCATTGACAGAAGAATCAATATTATGGAAGCGGACGGAATTGAGTTCGTGACCAATGCAAATGTCGGTGACAATGTAAAAGCAGTTAAGATACTTAAGGATTATGATGCGGTTGTGCTCTGCTGCGGTGCGGCAAATCCAAGAGATATAAATGCTCCGGGAAGGGATGCACAGGGAATATACTTTGCAGTGGATTATCTTACATCAGTGACAAAGAGCCTGCTTGATTCTAACTTTGCTGACAGGAAGTATATTGACGCAAAAGGAAAGAGGGTCGTTGTCATCGGTGGCGGTGACACGGGAAATGACTGCGTGGGAACTTCAATACGTCTTGGATGTGCATCGGTTGTACAGCTTGAGATGATGCCAAAGCTGCCTGACACAAGAGCTGAGAATAATCCATGGCCACAGTGGCCGAGAGTCTGCAAGACAGACTATGGTCAGGAAGAGGCTATTGCAGTGTTCGGAAAAGACCCAAGATTATACCAGACGACAGTTAAGGAGTTTATAAAGGATAAGAATGGAAAGCTGTGTAAAGTAAAATGTGTTAAGCTTGAGTCAAAGAAGGACGAAAAGACAGGGCGCATGATGATGGCAGAGGTTGCAGGAAGTGAGTTCGAGCTTGAAGCAGATCTCGTACTCATCGCAGCCGGTTTCCTCGGTTCGCAGAAGTATGTATCGGATGCTTTCGGAGTTGCACTCAACGCAAGAACCAATGTTGACACTGCACCGGGCAGACATGCGACAAATGTTGATAAGGTATTTACCGCCGGAGATATGCACAGAGGACAGTCACTTGTAGTATGGGCTATCCGTGAAGGACGCGATGCGGCAAAGGAAGTTGATGAATATCTTATGGGATATACAAACCTTCAATAATACAGCTGGTGAGGAAGGGTAAGGTGCAAAGCAAATGACACTCCGGTGCCGGAGGGTTATGTGATTTGCACTCTCAAAGTCCTCAAAATATTCGTAAATAATTGAAAATGATATCTAAAAAGCTGTGGTTTTCGGATAAATTGTGTCCGATAAACTACAGCTTTTTTAGATAATTTGGTTCGGGTGTCAAAACATGCTCTGTAACTTATCTGTGTATAACAAGCTATATTTATGAATATCTCGACTTTTGGGAGAAGCTTAGTTGTTCTTAGGACTCTGTTTGATTTCCAGCCAAAAGCAGCATGGATGCTGCTTTAGAAGCAATGCATACATGGATGTATGCTGGCTTCGGTGGCGGACGGATAGAAAACATTTATCAGAGTCCTTAGAACATCTTGCTTCGGACAACGAAGAGGTATGCATAAATATAACTTGTTATACACTCATAGGACTAATTTGGCATGTTTTGACACCCGAACCATAGAATCTTAATTCTTCTTCGATATTATTACTCTAGCACCATATCATAGTAGTCGAAGGTTCTTAAAAATGTAAATCCGATTTTCATGTAAGCATGAATTGCAGGTGTATTATTGCCGGCAACCTGTAAAAGAAGCTTTTTTTGCGGAAAATCCAAGGCAATATAGTTGATTAGCATTCCGGCATATCCTTTACCGCGGTATTTCGGAACTGTAAATACGTCAGAAATGTTGACATAATCACTGCATTCATGGACGCAGCAACGACATTTTCTTGTATAACGGTAATCAAGCCGGTATAAGTATCTCGGTGGAGCAGAATCCGGCTGGCATAAGACAGATATAGGATATTGTGATGGGGAGTATCTTTCACTCGGAGTGACACGTCTAAACTCTTTTTCATTGCCTTTGTATTGCTCGTCAAGCTCATTATAAGGCTTTCTTGTCATAAAATGTTCACTGTGAGAATAATCAAAGCCACAGTTGTTTGCAAAATGTTCATCAGTTCCGACAAGCGTGACAGATGTGGTAATGGTTTTGCTGTTGTCAATAGTAAGAAGCATCTGTTTTATGAGCATGCTGCCAAGACCATGCCTTCTGTATGCCGGGTCGATAAGCACCGACAATTCATGACAGGAAGTATTATTGATGATGATAGAATATGAGAAAGCACTGCAATAGCCTATGATATCGTGAGTTTGATTGAAGATATAAAAGGTTAATGTATTTTTATCTTTGAAAAGTTCAAGCCCGGTATTGTTAAGAAGCGGCGGTTCATAGTCGGACTTTATAATATCCGGTTCAGAATCATAATCTATATATGGTTCGTAGTCATAATTTGCTTCGTGAGAACATTTTTTATAGAAGGATTCGATTGTCGTAAATGATATTTTTTCGGGATTTTGCATGTATTCCTCCAATCAGCCGGCTTATAGCGTAAGGTTGTCTTGTTTTTATCGTAAAATTGATGTATATTATTTGTTAGGTCAAAATATATTATGACTTAGCAACTACACATTATAATTATAATTCCGGGAGGATGCAATGGCAAATAAAGTTTTAAAAAGAAGTGAGACAGATAAGAACTATACATGGAGATTAGAGGATATATATCCGGATACTGATGCGTGGAGAGCAGAATATGCCGAAGCGGTGAAGGTGGCAGAGGAGATTGAAAGCTATAAAGGAAGGATAGGAGACAGCAGTGCTGATATGCTTGCAGTGTTCAAGCTTGAAGATAAGCTTAATAATCTGCTTGACCGCATCTACTGCTATGCACATCAGTTATATGACCAGGATACAACTAATGCCGAGTCACAGGCACTTTCGGGTGAAGCAGAGAATATTATGGTTAAGTCAGGAGAGATGACATCATTTGTAAATCCTGAGATGCTTACGATAGATGATGCCGTTGTTGAGAAATATATGTCTGAGTGTGAGGAGCTTAAGCTCTATGCTAAGAAGTGGGAGTATATTTCAAGAAAGAAACCGCATGTACTTTCACTTGATATGGAAGCTGTCTTAGCTTCGGCTGATGATGTTCTTGGCGGACCTAAAAAAGTATTCGGAATGTTCAATAATGCTGATGTCAAGTTTGGAACAATAAAGGATGAGAACGGTGAGGATGTCACATTGACACATGGTCGTTACGGAATATTTATAAGAAGCAATGACACAAGAGTGCGCAAGGAGGCTTTTAAGACTCTGCATGGTGCATTTAAGAATTTCGAGAATACTATTGCTGCTAACTATGAATCACTTGTAAAGGGTGACATTTTTTCAGCAAAGGTAAGAAAATATAATTCAAGCATAGAATCATATCTTTTTGACGGAAATATTCCGCTATCAGTCTATGACAATCTTATAGATACAATACATGAGGGACTTCCTCTTATGCACCGCTATGTCAAGCTTCGCAAGAAGGCTCTCGGCATGGACGAGCTTCATATGTATGATGTGTATACACCTATGGTTAAGGATTTTGACATGCACATCACATTTGAGGAGGCAAAGGAAATAGTAAAGAAGGGCGTCGCACCTCTTGGAAAGGATTATATCGCACTTCTTGACAAAGGCTTTAACGGCGGCTGGATTGATGTGTATGAGAATGAAGGAAAGAGAAGCGGTGCTTATTCATGGGGTCCGAACGGTGTTCATCCCTATGTCCTTTTAAATCATCAGGACAACTTAGATTCTATGTTCACTCTTGCACATGAGATGGGGCATGCTCTTCACAGCTATAAGTCTAATTCGACACAGCCGCTTGTATATGCAGCATACAGAATTTTTGTTGCAGAAGTTGCGTCAACATGTAACGAAGCACTTCTTAACTTCTATCTTATTGATAATGCAAAGGACAAGACAGAGAAGGCATACCTTATAAATCATTTTCTTGACAGCTTCAAGGGAACAGTATACCGCCAGACAATGTTTGCCGAATTTGAGAAGAAGGCACATGAGATGGCAGAGGCAGGAAACAGCTTAACAGCAAAGGCACTCAATGAGATGTACTATGAACTTAATAAGCAGTACTTCGGACCTGATATGGTTGTTGACCGTGATATTGAGATTGAGTGGGCAAGAATTCCTCATTTCTATACACCATTCTATGTATATCAGTATGCTACGGGCTTCTCAGCGGCAGTTGCGATAGCATCTATGATACGCAAGGAAGGACAGCCTGCTGTTGACCGTTACATGAAATTCTTATCAAGCGGCGGTTCTGACTATCCAATCGAGCTTCTTAAGATTGCCGGTGTCGATATGTCTAAGCCTGATGCAATCAAGACAGGTCTTGATGTATTTGCAGGACTCCTTGATGAGATGGAAGAGTTGTTAGCTTAATGGCGTAGAAAGATGCATAATAGCTGACAGCATCAAACTTAATTTAGCTGTTAGTCATTCTAAAAAGATGTTAATTAATTAAAATAAGGTGTCAAAATGTATTACACTATTTTATTTATGTATAAGTACATATAAAAATGTATTTATATAAATGTGTAAGAACATTTTGGCACCTTATTTTATGCTTTAAAAACAGTGTTTCAAATTTTTGGAAATAGGACTTATAGATATATTGTAAAATGTATGAGAAATAATGTGGGAAGAAGTGTCGTGATGGCACATGCTAAGAGATCGTTAAGGCTTCAAATGTCAAAGATGTAAGGCTTGTAATGACTGAGGGAGCTTTTTGCCCTTGATATCATGTAAATAAAATAATACTAAGGAACGCTTTTGGAACGTCGATGTCCTAAGAGTGGAACATACTGTATATATAATGCATGAATAGATGCTCCGGAATGAGGGCATATATTAAGGAGGATTTTAAAATGTATTTTGATGCTATTGCAAGAACAGTTGCGGAACGTACAGGATGTGATGTCTCTGCTGTTAAGCCAGAGAGCAGATTTGTTGACCTTGGAATTGACTCACTTGATACGGTTGAGTTATTAATGAGTCTTGAGGATGAGCTTGGCATTGAGATAGAGCTGGATGAAAAGGTTGAGACAGTTGACGAGCTTGATAGATTCATCCAAAGCAAGCAGGGCTAAGCTATGATAAGAACACAGATTAATGAAATGCTGGGTATTAAATACCCGGTATTTCAAGGTGGAATGGCTTGGATAGCTGATGGAAGGCTTGCGGCGGCAGTGTCTAAGAGTGGTGGTCTTGGGATAATTGCTGCCGGAAATGCTCCGGCGGATTATGTGGTTGAACAGATACATATTGCAAGAAAGCTTACAGATATGCCGATAGGAGTGAATATTATGCTTCTCAGCCCTTTTGCAGATGAGGTTGCAAAGGCTGTCATAGATGAAAAAGTTGAAGTGGTTACGACAGGTGCCGGAAACCCATCAAAATATATAAAGGAATGGTTAGATGCCGGAATCAAAGTAATACCTGTTGTCGCATCAGTAGCTATGGCGAAGCTTATGACAAGACTTGGAGCTTCGGCACTTATTGCAGAGGGCGGTGAGAGCGGCGGACATGTAGGAGAGCTTACAACAATGGTGCTCGTTCCGCAGATATGTGATGCAACAACACTTCCGGTTATTGCAGCCGGTGGAATAGCAGATGGAAGAGGAGCAGCCGCAGCATTTATGCTTGGTGCGCAGGGAATCCAAATGGGAACGCGGTTTCTGAGTGCAGTTGAATGTAACATTCATCCGGTGTATAAGGAGAAAATCCTAAAGGCGACAGACCTGTGCACGATGGTTACAGGCAGGCGCCTTGGACATCCGGTGAGGAGTCTTAGAACTCAGTTTGCAAGAGATTATTCAAAAGCAGAATATGCAGGTATGCCTGATGATGAACTTGAAGCTCTTGCGGTTGGAAAATTAAGGCTTGCAGTCAAGGAGGGCGATGAGAAGAAGGGCTGCTTTTTGTCAGGACAGATTGCAGCGCTTGTAAAGAAAGAGCAGCCGGCGGCACAGATTGTAAAGGAAGTAATTGAGGGAGCTGAGCAGATTTTAAGAAGTGCTGCAAAGTACATTATATAGTTCGGCATTAGTAGATATATCTACTATAAGAGTATTTTTTAAGGAAATCAGATTAATTATGAAGTTGAGGAATGCTTCAAAGAGAGGTTGAAAATGCTTAAAGGTAAAACTGCTGTAATAACTGGAGCATCAAGAGGGATTGGAGCTGCCATTGCAGGAAAACTTGCATCCTGCGGCGCAGATATTGCCGTGATATATGCAGGAAATGAGGCGGCAGCGGATGCGGTATGTGCCAAATGCAGGGCAGATTATGGCGTGAAGGCAGTGACATATCGGTGCGATGTTTCTGATTATGTACAGGTAAAAGACATTGTCGCACAGATAAAAAAAGAATTTGGGACAGTGAATATCCTTGTGAATAATGCAGGAATAACAAGAGATGGACTTTTGGCAATGATGAAGGAGGACGACTTTGAACGTGTTTTAGATACGAATCTTAAAGGTGCATTCAATATGATAAAGCATTGTTCGGGTATTTTTATAAAGAACAGGGAAGGCTGCATCGTCAATATATCGAGTGTTTCAGGGATAATGGGCAATGCAGGACAGTGCAATTATGCAGCATCAAAGGCAGGACTTATAGGCCTTACTAAATCAGTCGCAAAGGAATTAGCGCCAAGGGGAATACGCTGCAATGCAGTTGCTCCCGGTTTTATCAAAACTGATATGACAGAAAATCAGATTGAAAATCCGCTGCTTGGAATGATTCCGCTTGGCAGAATGGGAAATCCGCAGGATGTGGCAGAAGCGGTGGCATATCTTGTTAATGCGGATTATGTGACCGGAGAGGTGCTGCGTGTTGATGGCGGAATAGCTATGTGAATATGCTATGTCCGGGTTTTGTGATTTTCAAGGATATGAAGAGAAAGGTAAAAGATATGTGTGGATTAAGACGGGTAGTCGTCACAGGAATGGGTGCAGTAACTCCGGTAGGAAACAATGTAAGGAATACATGGGAGAGCCTTAAAAACGGAAAAAATGGAATAGCTCCAATCACTTTATTCGATACAGATGGTTTTAAGGCAAAACTTGCCGCTGAGGTTAAGGATTTTGATGCAAAGGATTATCTTGAAGTAAATGAGATACTAAGAACTGACAGATACGCCCAGCTTGCAGTTGCAGCAGCGGCACAGGCTGTAGCAGAGAGTGGAATAGAAGGAAAAGTAGAGCCTGAAAGGTTTGCGGTTATGTTCGGAACAGGAATCGGAGGAATAGGAACATTCGAGACTGAACATACAAAGCTGCTTGAGAAAGGACCAAGAAGAGTTTCATCGCTTTTTATACCGATGATGATAGGAAATATGGCAGCAGGAATGATTGCAATCAGGCATGATTGCAGAGGAAGTGCCATGCCTGCGGTGACAGCTTGTGCTTCAGGTTCTAATGCAATAGGAGAAGCCATGAGAATGATACGACACGGTTATGCTGATGCTGTTATAGCCGGCGGTGCGGAAGCGTCAATAACCAAATCAGCTGTGGCAGGCTTTATAAATATGCAGGCACTTTCAACATCTGATAATCCGGACGAGGCTTCACTGCCGTTTGATAGGAGAAGAGGAGGCTTTGTTATCGGGGAAGGCGCAGCAGCACTTGTGCTTGAGGAATACGAACATGCAATAAACAGAGGCGCTAAGATATATGGTGAGGTGTGCGGATATGGTTCAACCTGTGACGCATATCACATTACAGCACCGCACCCGCAGGCGCGTGGCGGAACGCAGGCAATGAAGGAGGCAATGAAGGAGGCAGGGTATGTGGATAGCGATAAAGTCTACATAAATGCACATGGCACAGGAACTCATATGAACGATCTTGTGGAAACTATGGCTGTCAAAAATGCACTAGGAGATGAGGCAGCAGCAGAAGCATACATCAGCTCGACAAAATCAATGACAGGTCATTTGCTAGGTGCAGCCGGTGCGGTAGAAGCACTTGCATGTATTATGGCACTTAACGAGGGCATTATTCCTCCAACGATAAATCTTCTTGAACAGGATGATGAATGTGACTTGAATTATGTTCCGAATAAGGCTGTGAAAGCGGATATAACGCTGGCACTTTCTAATTCGCTTGGATTCGGAGGACATAATGCATGTCTTGCATTCAGAAAGGTGTGAATATGAACGAAGCCGAGATTAGAAAATATGCTGCACTTATGAAGGAGCTTGAGCTTACAGGGTTTGAGCTTACTAATGGAGATAAGACATTGCGTTTAGAGCGGAATGTGGGTGAAAATGTGTCATATATTCCGGTATCAGGTATGCAGCATGCAGCCTGCGAAGATGTGCAGGTTAAGGCAGAAGAAAATACAGGGGCATCCATAAAGACAAAAGCGGAATCCCCATACATAAGTGTCAGGTCTCCTATGGTGGGTGTGTTCTATGCAGCACCGGCAGAGAATGCCAGCCCTTATGCTGCTGTCGGTGATTGTGTAAAAAAAGGTCAGACACTATGCATTATCGAGGCTATGAAGCTTATGAATGAAATTACTGCCGATACAGATGGAATTATATCTCAGATATGTGTATCGGATGGTCAAATGGTTGAATATGGGACGGAGCTGTTCAAAATACAAAAATAATTTAAGTTAAACAGAGCCGTGAATTATGATGCTCTGATATATTTACAGGAAGTATAAGCTTGAGGGAAAATATGGATAAAGAAGAGATTATGAATATTCTTCCACACAGGAACAGCATGCTTCTGTTAGATGATGCATATGCCTGTGATGGAACTGCGACAGGACACTACAGGGTAAGAGGAGATGAGTTCTTTCTTGATGGGCATTTTCCGGGAAACCCTGTTGTACCAGGTGTGATTTTGTGTGAAATACTGGCACAGTCAGCATGCGTGCTTATGAAGGATGTCATTGTGGAAGGAAAGCTTCCGGTATACACAGGACTCAATAATGTAAAATTCCGCTCTCCTGTGCGTCCGGGTGATTTGATAGAGACAAAGTGCAGCATAATAAGAGCGAAACACCCATTTTATTTTGCACATGGCACAGTGACGGTTGACGGAAGGCTGTGCGTATTGGCAGATTTTTCATTTGCTATAACAGAAGTGGAGTAGATTATGTTTTCAAAGATTCTAATTGCCAATCGTGGCGAGATAGCTGTCAGGATAATACGTGCATGCAGAGAGATGGGAGTACTCACAGTTTCCGTCTACTCAGAAGCAGACAAAAATGCGCTTCATGTTGCACTTGCAGACCAGAGCGTATGCATAGGAGGTGCTGAGGCATCACAGAGCTATCTGAATGAAAAACAGATAATCAGTGCGGCGATTCTTACAGGAGCACAGGCAATACATCCGGGATATGGTTTTCTTTCTGAAAATGCACATTTTGCAAGGCTGTGCAGAAAAAATGGGCTTGTATTTATAGGTCCTGACCCTGACAGCATGGAGCGGCTTAGCGATAAAGCAGTCCTGAAGGAACTTATAAATGACACAGGGCTTAAAGTTATTCCGGGCAGCAGGGCTGTTGAATCTGTAAGCGATGCGAAGACGGAGGCAGAAAAAATCGGATATCCTGTCATGTTAAAAGCATGTGCAGGTGGCGGTGGAAGAGGAATCCGTCTTATAAGAAATGCGGATGAGCTTGACGAGGCATATATGCAGGCCGTGAGTGAGGCATTAGGAGCATTTGGTGACGGAAGCATGTACCTTGAAAAATACATATATCCGGCAAGGCATGTCGAATTTCAGGTGTTAGCTGATGAATTTCACAATGTTGTATGTCTTGGTGAGAGGGACTGCTCTGTCCAGAGAAGAAATCAAAAGCTTGTAGAAGAGACACCTTCGCCTGCTGTTGACAGAAATGACAGGCTGCATATGATACAGCTTATAGCTGATGCAGTCAAAAAGATTGGTTATGTTGGTGCAGGAACACTTGAATTCCTGCTTGACAAAGATAATAATTTTTGGTTTATGGAGATGAATGTAAGGCTTCAGGTGGAACATTGCGTCACTGAGATTTTAACAGGAATTGATATAGTAAAATGGCAGATAAGGATTGCGGCAGGAATTGAATTTAATTTTACACAGAGGGATATAAGGCTTGACGGCTCGGCGATAGAATGCCGTATAAATGCCGGTAATTGCGGAAGGCTTGAAATGCTGCATGTTCCGGGAGGACCTTCAGTACGCTTTGATACATGCCTTGTAGATGGGATGAGTGTATCACCATATTACGATTCACTTCTTGGGAAGCTTATAGTTTATTCAAAGACCAGAGAGGAAGCTATACGAAAGATGAGAGCTTCTCTTTGTGAACTGGTTATTGAGGGAATAAAGACAAATACACAGGAGCAGCTTAGGATTGTGGAGGATGACAGATTTGCATCGGGAAATTATGACCTGACATTCATGGGAAACAGATGAAGCAGTATATAAAATGGGAGGCAGAATGGCACTTATTAATTTTTTAAAGCCGAAGAACAAGCTTGAGGAGGGTGGAAGAAACTGTGCACCTGTTATGCAGGATGAAGGCGAGCCGGAGAAAAAATGTCCTAACTGTCATAGGGAGGTTCCTGTGAGCAGCCTGTATGCCCGGAATATGGTATGCAGCTGTGGATATCATTTTAGAATGAGAGCAAGACAGAGGATAATGCTTATAACAGATGAAGGAAGCTTTGTCGAGATGTATCAGAATGTTAATGCCGGAAATCCGCTTGAATTTCCGGGCTATGATGAGAAGCTTGACACAGTGCGCACAGCAAGCTTAGAGACAGAGGCAGTAATATGCGGAGAGGCAAAGATTGGCGGTGTAAATTGCTGTATTTTTGCGATGGAAGCATATTTTATGATGGGAAGCATGGGAAGTGCTGTTGGAGAGAAGCTTACAAGAATATTCGAATATGCTGTATGGAAGCATCTTCCGGTGGTTGGTTTTACTGTTTCCGGTGGAGCCAGGATGCAGGAGGGACTTCTATCCCTTATGCAGATGGCAAGAGTAAGTGCGGCAGTTAAACGCCATAGTGATGCCGGACTGTTGTATATTGCAGTGCTTACGGATCCGACAACGGGAGGTGTCACGGCAAGCTTTGCAATGGAAGGGGACATAATCATTGCAGAGCCGGGAGCTACGGTTGGTTTTGCAGGATCAAGAGTGATAGAACAGACAACAAGAAAGACTCTTCCCCAGGGCTTTCAGAAAGCAGAGTTCGTTTTAGAGCATGGATTTATTGACACAATAGTTGAGAGAAATAATCAGAAAAAGTTCCTTGGAGAGCTTCTTTTGATGCATGGTGGAGTGTAAATTTTATGAATGAAATACCTTATGAGCGTGTGAAAGCTGCGAGAGATAATGGAAGACCGACGGGAACGGATTACATAAAAAATATATTTAAAAATTTTACAGAGTTTCATGGTGACAGATGTTTTGCAGATGATAAAGCAGTGGTCGGAGGGATTGCAATACTTGAGGGTAAGCCTGTGACTGTGATTGCCATTGAAAAAGGACACACAGCAAAGGAGCGCAGCTATAGGAATTTTGGCGCACCTCATCCGGAAGGGTACAGAAAAGCACTGCGTCTTATGAAACAGGCGGAGAAGTTTGCAAGACCTGTCATATGTTTTATAGATACATCAGGAGCGTATTGCGGCATTGAGGCGGAAGAGAGAGGGCAGGGACAGGCAATAGCGGAAAATCTTTGTGAAATGTCTACATTGTGTGTGCCGATTATCTCTATTCTTATAGGTGAAGGAGGAAGCGGAGGTGCGCTTGCACTTGCCTATGCCGACAGAGTATGGATGCTTGAAAATGCAGTATATTCTGTTATATCACCGGAGGGATGTGCAAGTATTCTCTGGAAGGATGCAAAGAAAGCCAGGGAAGCGGCGGCAAGTCTTAAGCTTACAGCGGAGGATGCGAAGAATCTCGGCGTAATAGAGAGGATACTTTCCGAGAAGGATATCGGGAAAAAGGAATTCTATGAGCGTATCAGAAGGCTTATTTCAAAAGAGGTTGATATGCTCTCAAACGACCTTGAGCTAGTCAACAGACGTTATGACAGATTTCGCAGCATAGGCATGAATGTTGTAAAAAATCAGCCAGCAGTGAGAGGAAAAATATGAGCAGTATATATCAGAATTTTTGTACCGAGATTATGGACGAAAACGGAAATTTGAAAAAAATAACACTTAACTATCCGGAGAATTTTAATTTTGGATATGATGTGGTTGATAAATATGCAGAAATTGCACCTGATAAGAGAGCGATAGTATGGTGCAATGTGGAAAATGAAGAGCATGTATTCAGTTTTCTCGATGTAAAAAGGTATAGCAATAAGATGGCTAATGTATTTAGGGCATCAGGAATAGGAAGAGGGGACAGGGTTATGCTTGTCCTGAAACGCCATTATGAATATTGGTTTGCAGCGGTAGCACTTCATAAATTAGGTGCAGTCATGATACCTGCTACACATATGCTGACGGTTGATGATTTTGTGTACAGAATAAAAGCCTCCAAGATAAAGGCTGTAGTATGTACAGCACAGGATGATGCTGCATGTAATATAAAAGAAGCATTAAGGAAGGCAGGACATAGCGCAAAGCTATGGTGTGTGCAAAAGGATATTGATGGATTTGTTAATCTTACATCAGAAATGGAAAGTGCGTCTGATGTGTTTGAGAGAGTTAATACGAACGTATCAGACCCTATGATGCTCTATTTTACATCCGGGACAACCGGATATCCCAAAGGTGTGATACATGATTTCTCATATCCGTTAGCGCATATTGTGACAGCAAAATACTGGCAGCAGGCACAGGATAATGGTCTGCATTTTACGGTGGCGGAGACAGGCTGGGCAAAAGCTTCATGGGGAAAAATATATGGGCAGTGGCTTGTTGGCAGTGCTGTGATGGTATATGACTTTGATAATTTTGACCCGAAGCAGCTTGTAGCAGTGATTAACCGTTATGGCGTAACTTCATTTTGTGCACCGCCGACAGTGTACAGATATCTTGTCCGCAAAGGAATTGACAGGATGCCGTCATTAAAGCATGCATCAACTGCAGGAGAAATGCTTGCCCCGGAGATATTCAGAAAATTTACGCAGGCGACAGGAATACCGCTTTGCGAAGGTTATGGGCAGACAGAGACAACACTCCTTATGGCGAATTTTATGGGGAGACAGCCAAAGGAGGGGTCTATGGGCACAATTTCACCTTTTTATAATATAGAACTGCGTGACAGGGAAGGAAGAAAAGTTCAGGACGGACAGATTGGTGAGGTTGTCATTATACCGCCTGAGAGCGGAAAGCAGCCGGGAGTATTTACCGGATATCTTGATAATGACGAACAATTTGGATATGTATGGAGAGATGGTGTGTACCATACAGGAGATGCTGCGTACAAGGACAGTGATGGTCTATATTGGTTCCATGGAAGATTTGATGATATCATAAAGACAGGAGGCTTCAGAGTAGGTCCTTATGAGATTGAAAATGTGCTTATGGAGCATCCGGATGTTGTTGAGTGCAGTGTTATAGGTGTTCCGGATAAACTGCGTGGTCAGGCAATAAAGGCGGTGATAGTGCTTGGGCACGGCTGCGAAGCGAATAGAGAAACGGAACTGGAGATAAAAGAATTTTGTAACAGGAGGCTTGCCGAGTACAAGTGGGTCAGGCTTATCGAATTCGTGTCAGAGATGCCTAAGACTATTAGTGGAAAGATAAAAAAGGCTGAGTTAAGAAAAGGGTAGCGTTAAGCACAAAGGGAGTATATAATATTTAAAAATGTATTTTGGAGTATTAGTGTGGGAATGTTTGACATTTTGGATAATATAAGCGGGTATCATGAGTATGATTTATCTGATATGGGAAAAATGTGCTTTGTGAGTGACAGTCTGTGCTGCATGACAGGATATTCTAAGGAAGAATTGTGCAATAAAGAAGGCGGATATGCATGGCTTGTCGCTGAATGTGACAGGGAGACATATGAGTTATTTTTGCACAGAATGGCACAGGAGGAAGGCAAAAATACATCAGAGTATCATATTGTAAACAAAGATGGAAGCATTAGTTATGTGAAAGAATCTGTTACAGTCAAGCGCAATGCTGATGGCTGCCTTATCGGATATGCGGTACTCGTTGATATAAGTGATATGGAGGTTGATACCATAGCATGTGAGCTTTCAGCCAATGCACAGGAAGCTGGTGCTGTAAAAAAACTTCATAATTTAGATTTCCTGAATGACACTGTCCCATGCGGATTTATAAAATATACATGTGAGAAGCAGCCGAAAATTACATATATCAATAATAAAATGTTGGAATTTCTGCATTATTCTGAAAAGAAGGATGGGGAAGCAGACTATATTGAGATGTACCGCAACAATCTTTTTCTTCTTATTCCGGTTGAAGAAAGGCAGAGGTTTTCAGTATATCTTAACAGGGTTTACAAGGCGGGAGTACCTGTGGCTGGTGAAATGTCGGTATTGAGGTTTGATGGCACGCGGGCTCATATTTTTGGATGGGTTACAAAGGTAGTGAACGAGGACGGAACTGAAGAATTCCAGAGTGTGTGCATGGATGTCACTAAGAGACAGCTTGCGAGGAAGGATAGAGAGACAAGAAGGTACATAAAGGCATTGTCAGAGGTATATGACAAGATATTTGAGTATAATTTCTCGTCTAACATGGTAAAATGCCTTTATAGCAATAACTCACCGATGTTCACATGGCTTGAAAATATCCCAATGCAGCTTGAAGAGGCCACACAGAAGTGGATAACAGATACAGTGGAAGCTATGGATGTGAAAAAGGTTCAAGCCTTCTTTGAAAATTTTATACAAAACAAAACCGCAGTGCAGTATGAAGAATATCCGTCCGTGATAAATTATCGCGCAAAGTCATCGGATGGACAGATACGGTCTTATAGCGGAATTTTTCTCAAAATAGATGAAAATATAAGCTTTTATTGCTGCAGGAGGCTTGTTGATGTGGCAGAAACAGAGAAGCTTCGCAGTGAGAACGAGAGCCTCAAGGAAAATATGACTCAGCTTATGAGACAGTTCACAGATGGAGTAGCGGCATTCAAGGTTACTGCGGATGGCTGTGTCATACCGCTGTATTCGAGTGAGAATATATGTGTCTTTTTTGGATATTCAGTTGACGAGTGGGACGAGCTTATGAAAAAAGGAACTCCTATTGAGAGCTTTGTCGAGCGCAGTTTGACAGAATATAGTGCTTTTGAGAATCTGTTAAGAGATGGAGAAGCTGAATTTGCCTATGATGATATAGGCTCAAACACAGTAAAAAGAGTGAGAGCAGTGTGTTCGCGTAAAACATCCGACAATGTGTCACCAAGATATATTATGCTGTATATGGTGCCTGAATGTGAGGATGGTGTACACGCAGATATGAAAAAAATGTCATGTGCCGGTCACAGAGTCATGATAAGGACCTTTGGATATTTTGATGTGTTTGTGGATGGAAGACCTATAGCGTTTCGAAACAAGAAATCGAAGGAGCTTTTTGCATTACTTGTTGATAGACGCGGCGGATTTGTGACATCGGAGGAGGCGATAAGCTTTCTGTGGGAGGATGAACCTGTGAGTCCTGTCATATTTTCAAGATATCGCAAGGTTGCCCTGCGCCTTAAAAATCTTCTTGAAGAATATGGAATTGCAGATATTGTTGAGTCTGTAGATGGGAAAAGGCGTATTATATGTGACAAGGTTAACTGCGACCTCTATGATTATCTGACAGGGCGAAAGGAATATGCACAGTTATTTAAGGGGAACTATCTGACAAACTACAGCTGGGGAGAAACAACTCTTGGCGAATTGTATAATTGATAATCTAAATAGAGGTGTCAGGCTTTTATCTAAATGCAAGGCGTGACTCTGCTTATTATACTATCAGAAACAGTTAAAAAGTTATGTAAAAATAATTTATTAAAAAATTTTTAAAAAAAATTTAAAAAAGTGTTGACTTATTCAAGGACATGTAGTAATATACTACTTGTCCTTGTGAGTG
>UQYF01000017.1 GCA_900545175.1 uncultured Eubacteriales bacterium | reverse complement strand
AGGAAATTGAAATTTACAGGAATGACGAGTCTGAATATCCGCTAAAGCGGATTGGTCTGAATTTTCCGGTGTTCAAGGATGGCGGGGAAGTTACGGAGCTTTTGTGGGACAAAGGGAATACCGTTGATTCGTCCGCTGTAACACAGCGTAGAAGATATACCGCAGTACTTGAGCAGCTTAGAAAGACCGTAGCCGCTGGCAATGGCATCAGGATCCGGGAAATTGTGTGTCTGAATGTATACATGCTTATGAGTGATGTGTTTTAACAATTCTTTAAATTTTGTCATACGGTATCTCCGTTTCGTATTCATATTTGTCATAAAAGCATTGCTTTTGGTATTATAATATGTTCTAAATTCATATTCAACAGTACTAATTATGCATTTTTTTCTCTGTACAAATTTATTTTATTATGTTAGTATATCTCTTGATACAGTATTTTAGTACTGTACAGTGTGAGAAACAATATTTAATTTAGCGGTGAAATGGAGAAGGATATGTTTTTTGGTAACAATAGCTCTACTTTAGATAAAAGAAAGAAAAAATCATACACAACTGCAGCATTGACACTTGCAGGAGCTATGGTATTCGGTTCCGTCATGCTGACCGGATGTAAAAAGGCACCGATAGCTCTCAATGCGGGAACTTTTATATTAGAGCAGGGCAACAGTATGCCTCTAGAGCCTTCGATATATGTAAAAGGCAAGGATGAGGATGTCGCTAAGACTGTTCTTGATGCGGAAGGTGTTGACTGTAACACAGTCGGAACTTATACAGCCAAGCTTGTGCATCCTGATAAGACTTTGGAGATAAAGGTCGATGTTGTTGATACAACGGCACCTGTTGTCGAGCTTTATTCAGATGAGATGTCGGCAGCACCGGGACAGACCTTGAATGTTACTGATATCGTAAAGTCAGTATCGGATAACTCTTCTGTCGCAATAGGCTTTGCTGACGATATAACGAAAGCGGATGCGGACAAAGCTTTAAGTGAGACGGTTGTATACGATGAGGCGGGTGCATACAGCACTGAAATCTGCGCAAAGGATGCATATGGCAATATGACAGTGCTTCCTATTGTTATCATGGTTGTCAATGACAGTGAACCGCCGGTGCTTGGCGGTGTCAATAAGACTGTCTATGCCACAGTCGGAAATGCTATTGACATTCTTTCTAACGTGACGGCATCGGACAATATTGACGGAGATATAACATCTAAGATTACAGCTGATACATCAGCAGTAGATTTTAATACTGTGGGAACATATACAGCGACGATTTCGGTTAAGGACGGAAGCGGCAATGAGGCAAAAGAGGAGGTATCCGTTGTTGTACAGGATCCTTCATCAATGCTTAACAGCGGTTCGAGTGTAACAGTCGGCACAGACTTTACAATTTATTCGTCAGAGTATGTGCCATTTGGTTTTGGTTCTGAAGTTGATGAGAACAACAGACCGACAGGACTTCAGTGGTATATCAACAGATTTGGCAAATATACAACTGATTTCATACAGCCGGAGAGCAATTATATATATCTTACAATGGATGAAGGCTATGAGTATGGGCTCACTGAAGGCATTCTTGATACTCTGAAGGAAAAAAATGTCAAGTGTGTATTCTTTATAACTCTTCCTTATGCAAAGGAGAATCCTGAGCTTGTGCAGAGAATGATAGATGAAGGACATGTTGTAGGCAATCATTCGGTTACACATCCTGCGGCAGGACTCAGCACACTGTCAATAGAGCAGCAGATAAATGAAGTCAAGGAAGTCAACGATTATGTTCTTGAACACTTTGGCTATCAGATGTATCTGTTCAGATTCCCTACAGGAGCATTCAGCGAGCAGAGTCTTGCCATAGTGCAGAGTCAGGGATATAGAAGCGTATTCTGGAGCTTTGCATACAAAGACTGGATTGTTGATGATCAGCCGGATGTTGCTACATCTTTGGCGAATGCTCTTAATAAGGTGCATGGCGGCGCAATCTACCTTCTCCATGCAGAGTCGACAACGAATGCGCAGATGCTTGCCGATTTCATTGACGGATGCCGCGAAAAGGGCTATGAATTCGGATATTACAGTAAAGTTGATTAATACAGTATTGTAAGCTTATGGCATGGAGCAGTTGATTTGATAATTTTACTATGTCAGTGTTTCGGACAACCGCTTAGTTTTGCAGTTACCTAAAATATGTAATATGCAGGGAGGAATCATCATGGCGAAGAAAGCTAAGAAGAAGCCGGTGTGGAAAGGACAGAAGAGGAATGCGATAGGACTTCCGTTCACGTTCACTAAATATATCTTATACGATAATAAACTGGTTATCAGAAAAGGTTTTTTGAACATAACAGAGGATGAAGTTGAGCTTTATAAAGTCAAAGATAAGCAGCTTAAGATTTCCCTGCTTGGAAGAATATTTAATTATGGCACGATAAGTATATATGCCAGCGGAGTGTATAATTGTGACAATGTGCTAAAGAATGTGCACAAAGTCCGGGAGGTTTCCGCACTTATAGAGCAGTATGTCAATGCAGAGCGTGACAAGTACAATGTACGTGGAAGAGATATGGCTGGTGATGCAGGAATCAGACCGGGTGATATTGACAGCGACGGAAACGGAATTCCGGACATTCTCGAAAATCAGCCATGTGACTGCGAATGCCATGACGATTGTGAATAGAAGTGTTCTCTATAGTTATCGGGCAGATGAAATCTGCTGGAAATAAATACAATTGCGGAGGAAGCTATTTATGGAAAAGAAGTTAAGAGTAGGTATTTTAGGTGCGACAGGTATGGTAGGACAGAGATTTATTGCTCTGCTTGAAAATCACCCATGGTTTGAGGTTGTTGCGGTTGCTGCAAGCCCACGTTCAGCAGGAAAGACATATGAGGATGCGGTTGGTGACCGTTGGAAGATGGATACACCTATGCCGGAAGCAGTCAGGAAGATGATAGTTCTCAATGTAAATGATGTTGAGCATGTCGCTTCACAGGTTGATTTTGTATTCAGCGCTGTAGACATGACAAAGGAAGAGATCAAGAAGATTGAGGAGGATTATGCTAAGACAGAGACTCCTGTTGTTTCTAATAACAGCGCACATCGTTGGACAGAGGATGTTCCTATGGTAGTTCCTGAGATTAACCCTGAACATCTTGCTCTTATCGAGACTCAGAAAAAGAGACTTGGAACTAAGAGAGGCTTCATTGTTGTTAAGCCTAACTGCTCAATCCAGAGCTATACACCTGCACTTGTTGCACTTAAGGAGTTCGGACCTAAGGTTGTTGTCGCTACAACATATCAGGCAATTTCCGGTGCCGGCAAGACTTTTAAGGAGTGGCCGGAGATGGTAGGAAATATCATTCCTTATATCGGCGGTGAGGAAGAGAAGAGTGAGCAGGAGCCGCTTCGTATTATGGGCAAGGTTGTTGATGGAAAGATTGAGAAGGCACAGCTTCCTGTTATCACAACACAGTGTATCCGTGTACCTGTACTTAACGGACATACAGCAGCAGTATTCGTAAGCTTTGAGAAGAAACCTACAAAGGAGCAGATTATTGAGAAATGGAGAAGCTTCTCAGGACTTCCGCAGGAGCTTAATCTTCCTAGTGCGCCTAAGCATTTTATACAGTATCTTGAGGAGGACAATCGTCCACAGGTTGCTCTTGATGTTAACTATGAGAATGGCTTCGGTGTCTCATTTGGCCGTCTCAGAGAGGATACAGTATTTGACTATAAGTTTGTAGGTCTTTCACATAATACAATCCGTGGCGCAGCAGGCGGAGCTGTTCTTATAGCAGAGCTTCTCACAGCCCAGAAGTACATCGAGGCAAAATAATGAGTGTCATTATACGAACCATGACAACAGATGACTACGATGGTGTCCGCAGCCTATGGCTTACTATCAAGGGATTTGCAATACGTTCCATTGATGATTCCAAGGAAGGCGTTGGCACATTTCTTAAAAGAAATCCAACCACAAGTGTAGTTGCTGAGGACAACGGTGTGATTGTAGGAAGTATACTGTGCGGGCATGATGGCAGGAGAGGAACACTCTATCATGTGTGTGTTGCGCAGGACTACCGCAACCGCGGAATTGGAAAAGCCATGGTAGTCAGAGCAATGGAAGCGCTTGAGGCTGAGCATGTAAGCAATGTCACGCTCATAGCTTTTACTGAGAATGATATCGGAAATGCCTTTTGGAAGCATATAGGCTGGCGGAAAAGGGAAGACTGTAATTACTATGATTTTGTTCTCAACAAAGAGAATATAATTAATTTCAATAAGTAAATAAAGACAATTAAGAAATGAGGAATAAATATGGCAAATTATCCAACACCACATATCAATGCGAAGCCGGGCGATTTCGGCAAGACTGTACTTATGCCGGGAGATCCGCTAAGAGCTAAGTTCATAGCAGAGAATTTCCTTACCAATCCTGTCCTTGTAAATAATGTAAGAGGAGTTCAGGGTTATACAGGTGAGTACAAGGGTGTTAAGGTTTCTGTTATGGCGAGCGGCATGGGAATGCCTTCAATCGGAATCTACAGCTATGAGCTGTTTAATTTCTTTGAAGTTGACAATATTATACGTGTAGGCTCAGCAGGTGGAATGCAGGAAGGCGTACATGTAAGAGATTTAGTAATCGGCATGGGTGCATCGACTAACTCTAACTATGGTTCACAGTTCGGTCTTCCGGGAAGCTTTTCCGCTATAGCAAGCTATCCTCTTATGGCGGCAGCGATTGAGTCTGCAAAGGAGAACGGTGCTAATTATCATGTAGGAAATATTCTGTCATCAGATACATTCTACAGTAATGATACGGAAGGCTCAGCTAAGTGGCGCAAGCTCGGAGTTATGGCTGTCGAGATGGAAGCAGCAGCTCTGTATATGAATGCGGCAAGAGCAGGAAAAAATGCACTTGCAATCCTTACAATTTCTGACCATCTTCTCACAGGTGAAGCTACAACAGCGGAGGAGAGACAGAATTCTTTCACACAGATGATGGAAGTTGCACTTGAGACAGCAGTTAAGATGAGCAGGTAAGTGTCTTAAATTTGGGAGGTGTTTTTTGTGGCTGATGCAGTAACTGATGTATTTGCAGCTGACGAACAGCAGCTTGCCGGCATGAAGGCATGGTTTTTTAAGGAAAACATAAGAATAAATGAGGAAAAGGCTGCCATTGAGCATGAAAAAGAGCGGATGGCAAAGGAGAATGAACTGTTTGAGAAAAAACTGGAGATTCTGAAAAAAGAATTATACAGGCTTGCAGTGGAGAAAAAGGCTGTTGAGCAGGAGCGTGTGCGTTTAGAGCATATGAAGAAGCAGTTTAACTCAGAAAAGACAAGTACGTCTTACAACATGAGAGGACAGTCTACGACATTCTTTCGCGGTGTGGGAAGCGAACTTGCACTCAAGAAAAGATACAAGGATTTACTTAAAATATACCATCCGGATAATCTATGCGGGGATACTGATACGGTGCAACGCATCAATCAGGAATTTGCATCTCTTAAGAAAAAATATGATAATTGATTTTCAAAGGGCATTGTCTTATGACAATGTCCTTTTTTTAACTTTTTGAGTGCGGATAAAAGCTTTTTGCTAGTTGTTTTATGCTTTTTTGTGTGGTTTTATAATTACTTAGTAAGCATTTACATAAAATATGCAAATAAAAAACAGAATTTTGTGCAAGAAAGTACTTACATTTTGATGTAAGCATTTTCAATTTGTAAAATATGCATAAAGAAAATTCGTATAATGGTTGAAATATATTAAAAAAGATGATATTATATCTTTACACGAGTATGTATAAGCGGAGAACGTGACCATAATTTGGGTATACATGCTAATAATTCTTATAAGGAGGATATTATGAAACACAAGTTATTAAGACGTGTTTTGGCGTCGGTTATGGCATTACTTCTCGTAATCGGTCTTTTGCCGACGACTTTTGCGGGAGGAGGAATTAAGGTAAGTGCGGATGACGGGAACTATACAACTGTAGAGTATGTATTTGAGTCCAAGAATCTTACACCATTTGCTGCAAAAGCAAAGGCAGATGGTGAGACGGAGCTTGCCGGAACAGATAATTACTTTACATTGGTTTACAGTGCAAAGACGAAGGTTGATGGAAGCAATAAGACATTTGATGATGCATATGCATCGGAGCAGAGAGTTAATTTTGGCGGTGCATGTTCAACAGCTAAGAATGCTATTAAGATTACAACAAGTAACCCGGCTACTGTTAAGGTATGGTGGGTAGAAGGCGGAGATGACAATCGTCAGGTTGCAATCCTTGACGAGACAGGAACACAGGTTGCTAAGACAGATGTAACTGTTGCAAAGAACGCAACCTGCATTTCTACATTAGAGCTTGAAAATGCCGGAACATATTATATCGGTGGTGCTGAAAATAACAATTACTTCTTTAAAGTTGTAGTAACGGAGAAGGTAAAGGTTGAGGAACCTAAGACTTATAGCTTTGAGACAAAGGATTTTGCAACATTCGATAAGGGTGCTAAGCCGGACAAGTCTGAGGAAGTTGTCGGAACAGAGGATTACTTCACAATTATTTACAGTGCTAAATCAAAGGTTGACACAAGCAGTAAGGAATTTGCAGACGGATATACATCAGGGGTAAGAATTAACTTTGGCGCTAAGTTTGCCAACGAAATGAATGGTGTTAAGTTTACAACCAAGAATCCTGCAAGTGTTAAGATATGGTGGGTAGAAGGCGGAGATGACAATCGTCAGATGGCTGTAATGAAGGCAGATGGTACAGTAGTTGCACAGACTAATGAAACACTTGCAAAGAATGCAACATGTATTTCCACACTGGAACTTAGTGAGACAGGAACATATTTCCTTGGCGGTCTTGAGAATAATAACTACATATTTAAGGTAGAGGTTACTGAGACACCTTCAGGAGCAGTTAAGCCTGAAAGAGCTGACTGGGCTGGTGTTGCAGCTCCTGTTATTACAGAGACTAAGCAGAATGGTGGAAACATCGAAGTTTATTATACAATGGAAATAGGATATGACGGAGCAGACATGGTAACTGTAGAGATGCTTGGAGCAGACGGAGCAGTTATTGAGTCGAAGCCATCAGCAGATTCATCTAAGGCAGTTGTATTCGCACCTTCAGCTTCTGGAAGCTATACCTTCAAAATCACAGCTAAGAGAGCAGATTGTGATGACAAGGCAGGTAACACAACAGAGGCATTTGCGTATGTTCTCCCACTTGGCACACCTGCTATTGAGAGTGCTACAAGCACAGGAAACGGCAGTGTAAGTGTAGTATGGGGCGCAGTTGCAGAGGCAGCAGGCTATGAGGTATATGCAGGAGAGAATCTTGTAGGTACTACAGAAGCTACAGAATACACAGTTACAGGTCTTACAGTCGGTGAGAAGTATTCATTTACTGTCAAGGCTGTAAGAGGTGAGGATAAGAGTGAAGCTTCACAGGCTGTTGAGACTACTGTCACAGCAGAGCAGCAGCAGGTATGGGGCTTTACAAGATATGGTTCATCAACAGACAGCGCGAACAATGGTTATGAAGGAAGTGCCAACGATGGCAGGGTAACGGTATACAGTGAGGGCGGCAAGGGTAAGATCGTTCCTAACTCAACTGATGGTGTTGCATTCTACTATACAGCAGTTCCGACAGACCACAACTTTACACTCAGAGCTAAGGTTCATGTTGATAAGTGGAAGCTTTCCAATGGACAGGAAGGTTTCGGTATCATGGCTGCGGACCGTCTTGGACAGAATGGAGAGACTAACCCAATATGGAATAACCAGTACATGGCTATCGCTTCTAAGATTGAGTACTTATGGAATGCCGAGAAGAACGCTGTAGATACAACAGGTACTAAGTATTCAATGAAGTTAGGTCTTGGTGTTATCGCTAAGACAGGTGTAACAAAGGATAATTTAGCTAAGCTTGAAGCTAACGATACGGCTACAGTCCAGAATGAGTTCAAGAGTGTTACAACAACACTTGACACAACAGCAGCACAGAACGGACTTGGCGCAGGAACCTATAATATAGTGGGTAACGCAGAGACAGCAGTTGATGGAACTATCGCAGAGCTTACAGATTTCATTCTTGAAATCCAGAAGAACAACACAGGTTACTTCATTACATATTATGATGAAGCCGGTAATGTTCTTGCACAGCAGAAGAACTATGATCCTGAAGCACTCAACAAGATTGATTCAGAGAATGTATATGTTGGTTTCTTCGCTTCAAGAAATGCAAGAGCTACATTTACGGATATCCAGTTCTCGACAGTACTTGCTTCCGATGATACAGCAGCGGAGGAAAAGCCTGTAACTTATGTGACACCTATGGTAAATGTTACATCAGCTAAGGTTGCAAATACAGAGAACTATACATTCAGCATGAATGCAAATGTTGATGGTACAGTTGACATCACATTAAATGGTGCAGCAGTTTCAACAGGCATTGCAGTTAAGGCAGGTACGACTCTTGATGTTCCTATGACACTTACATCAGAGTCAAATAATGAGATTGCAGCAGTATTCACACCGGATCCTGACTATGTTCCGGGTGCTGATATGAAGCTTGCAAATACAGATCCTATCAATATCAATCTTTCTGTTGTGAGAAATAATTCTTACGCAGCACTTACCAACATCTATGTTGCTCCTAACGCAACTTCATCAGGTAATGGTACAAAGGATAATCCGGTAGACATCTATACGGCGGTTAAGTATGTACAGCCGGGACAGACAATCGTTATCACGGAGGGTACATACCTTCTTGACAGCACTGTAAGAGTTGAGAGAGGAGTCAATGGTACAGCAGAGAAGAATATCCGTATGGTAGCAGACCCTGCTGCAGCGACAAGACCTGTATTCGACTTCCAGGGCAAGTGTGCAGGTATGGTATTCGGTGGTGATTACTGGTACTTCAATGGATTTGATTGTACACATTCACAGAATGCCCAGAAGGGTATTCAGGTATCAGGCAGCCATAACGTGCTTGATAACATCAACACATATCATAACGGAAACACAGGACTTCAGATAAGCCGTCTCTACTCAACAGATACAAGAGAGCAGTGGCCTTCATATAACCTCATTCTCAACTGTACATCATACGGTAATGCAGATGCAGGTTATGAGGATGCAGATGGCTTTGCGGCTAAGCTTACAGTTGGCGACGGCAATGTATTTGACGGATGTTTAGCTTACAATAATGCAGATGATGGCTGGGATTTATTTGCAAAGGTTGAGACAGGTTCAATCGGTTCTGTAACAATACAGAACTGTGTAGCTTACGGAAATGGTTACCTTGAGGATGGTACGAACGCAGGAAACGGTAACGGCTTTAAGATGGGCGGAGACAGCATGTCAGGTTATCACAAGCTTATCAATTCCTATGCATTTAACAACAAAGCAAAGGGTATCGACTCTAACAGCTGTCCTGATATTCAGGTATCTTCAAGCATCTCATACAACAATGAGAGCTACAATGTAGCATTATACACAAACAACGCTGCAAATACAGATTTCGCAGCGACAGGAATCATTTCATTTAAGGATTCCAATGTTAAGAGCGGCCTTACAACAGGCGAGCAGTTCAAGCCAAAGGGTTCACAGGATACAGCTAAGTATCTTACAGATACCAATTATTACTGGGATGGCTCTAAGTCGGCTAACAACTCAGGAGCTGCAGCGGATGTGGCTGCATGGTTTAAGACACTTGAGTTCACGGGAATTACAAGAAATGAAGATGGTACACTTAACCTTAATGGTTTCCTTGAGACTACAGATGCTGTAGCAGAGGGAATCGGTGCACGTCCTACAGGAACACCTTCAACCAAGGTTGTTCTTGACGGCAATACACAGACTCCGGAGGCACCAAGCACGCCGGAGACACCAAGTACGTCAGAGGCACCAAGTGGTGTAGCAGCAGGCAGCTCTGTACTCTCAACAGCAGACAGCATTGTGACAGAGAAGGTCGGCAAGGATGGATATGTTTCAAATGATGTATTCGCAAAGCTTATCAATGATAAGAAGACACTTGTTGTGGATGTTACTGATGAGAATGGAAATGTTGTAGCAACATTTACTATTGACGGTTCAACATTTAATTCACTTCCTGATTCATTATTCAGATTCAATGTGAAGTTCAATGACTATGCTCCTGCTTCTGAGAAGGCAAAGGAGATATTAAGGGTTGAGGATAAGGATATGCTTGTATGCACATTCGAGTCAGTCGGATATCTCAATGGTAAGGTAGCAATCACTGTGAAGGCAGAGGGCTTTGCAGCAGGTACACAGCTTAAGCTTTACTACTACAATGAGGAACTTAACACTGTGATGGATAAGGGTCAGATAGTGACTGTAGGTGAGGATGGCAAGGTTACATTCACAGTTGACCATTTCTCAACTTATGTGCTTGTAAAGGCGGACGAGGCAATTATCACAGCCCCTTCAACCGGTTTCGATTCATCCGTATCAGTGCTTATGGGCATTATACTCTTAGCAGGCAGTTTTGCAGGGGCATGTCTCATCGGAAAGAGAAGATATATAATAAAATAATAATGACGGTAATTCTGAGTCATTACAAGAAAATGCCACCGGCAGAAATCGCTGCCGGGGGCATTTTTGGGTTACAGGATGTCAGCAGAGTATAAATAATAAGTGTCAGCAGAGTATAAATAATAAGTTGATAAATAGTTATTGTAGTGTTATGATTAGAAAAAATTAAGAGGAGGAGTAATATTGAAAAATTATAGTATAAAAAAATCCTGTCTGATAATAGCTTTTGCAGGGCTTGTAATGTTTGCGGTGTTAAATGCAGGAAGCATTTCGGGCAAATTGGCATTGATAGGGAGAATACTTATGCCATTCTGGATAGGTATTTTCATGGCATTTATTCTGAATATGCTTATGGTGCCTATACAAAAGCTCCTTGTGAGGTTTGTTTTTAAGAAAAACAATAAGCCTGCCAAGCCGATTTCGATTATTTTATCGTACTTTATATTCATTCTTATTATTGTGGCTTTGCTCGCTTTCGTGATACCTGAGCTGGCAAACAGCATAGCCAAGTTTGTGAATAACTGGAGCACATATATAGAACAGTTCCAGAAGATGGTCAATGACATTACTGTAAAGTATGATTTTGATTCTGTGGACATTAACAGCTTTGTGGCAAGCTTTTCGAACAATATAGAGCAATTTGCCAATAAAGCACTGACGTACATAGGGAATATGGTGCCGCAGGTAGTATCATTTATGAGCAATATCGTGAGCTTTATGTTTAATATAATAATGGCGGTTGTAATATCAGCAAATATTCTTGTATATAAGGAGAAGCTGATAAGCCAGATATCAAGGACAGTTAAGGTCAGTCTTCCTAAGCTCTATGATAAGCTCGCAAAACTTGCTGTTGTGACATCAGATACATTCAGAAGATATATTTCCGGACAGTGTATTGAGGCACTTATTCTCGGTGGCTTGTGCTACATAGGAATGGTTATATTCAGATTTGATTATGCTCTGCTTATAAGTACTGTTATAGCGGTTACGGCGCTTATTCCTGTGGCAGGAGCGTATATCGGAGGAGCGGTGGCATTTATACTTCTTGCCATAATCTCTCCTGTTAAGGCAGTCATGTTCATAGTATATCTTGTAGTGCTGCAGCAGATTGAGACTAATCTTATATATCCAAGAGTTGTAGGGTCATCGTTAGAGCTTCCTGGTATATGGGTAATATTTGCTGTTACAGTCGGAGGCGGTGCATTCGGAATACTTGGAATAATGTTTGCTGTTCCTGTGATGTCTGTGGCATATAAATTCATAAGGGAAGCTGTTGTGAACAGGGAAAACAAGCCGGTCAGAGAAAATACGTCAGCTGCAACTGCACAGATTGATTCTACAAGTGGAGAAATCCATAGTGGTGATGAATAAATATTTTTAAAAAATATAAGTGAACTTTATGAAAAAATATTATCAGGATTCGGATGTCAAAGCATGTTTTCAAGCCAAAAGCAGCATGGATGCTGCTTTAGAAGCAATGTATACATGGAGGTATGCCGGCTTCGGTGGCGTATATAATAGAAAGATAAGCATGCTTTGCCCCACGAATCTTGTCATGGAAAATGTAATGATAGTTTATTTGTGTGAATTTTTTCTGTTTTAATGTTTTAAAGTATTATAGTGATTTCTGTTGACAAATCAAAATTCAATTGTTAAAATACTATGTAACGTCCGACATACGGATGATAGTTATGGAGGTGCTTATGAGACAGAGAGTATTTTCGCTGTTGGTTGAGAACGAAGCCGGAGTGCTTAGCAGAATAGCCGGACTTTTCAGCCGCAGAGGTTACAATATCGACAGTCTTACTGTAGGTGTTACAGAGAATCCTTCAGTATCAAGAATGACTGTCGCAGCTTCAGGTGAGGATGATGTCCTTGACCAGATTGAGAAGCAGCTTTCGAAGCTTATTGATGTGAAGAAGATAGAGGTTCTTCCGGAGGGCGCATCCGTTTGCAGAGAGCTTATTCTTTGCAGAGTGAAGTGTGATGCGAAGGAGCGGACACAGGTTATCACTGTTGCAGAGGTTTTCCGTGCGAAGATTGTTGATGTAGCACCGGATAGCGTTATGATAGAGCTTACCGGAAATGAGGCTAAGCTTACAGCGTTCCTTGGACTGTTAGACGGCTATGAGATTCTTGATTTAGCAAGAACGGGACTCACGGGACTTAAGAGAGGTGTCATTGCGTAGTTATCGCCGCGCAACTACATAGAAATACTTTTTATATTCAGGAGGATATTAAAATGGCAAAGATTTATTATCAGGAAGACTGTAATCTTTCCTTACTTGATGGTAAGACAATCGCAGTTATCGGCTATGGCTCACAGGGTCATGCACATGCGCTTAACGCTAAGGATTCAGGTTGTAAAGTTATTATCGGTCTCTACGAGGGGAGCAAGTCATGGGCTAAGGCAGAGGCTCAGGGCTTTGAAGTATATACAGCAGCAGAGGCAGCTAAGAGAGCAGACATTATTATGATTCTCATCAATGATGAGCTTCAGGCTAAGCTTTACAAGGAGTCAATTGAGCCAAATCTTGAGCCGGGCAATATGCTTATGTTCGCTCATGGTTTCAATATCCATTTCGGACAGATTGTACCACCTAAGGGCGTTGATGTAACAATGATAGCTCCTAAGGGACCTGGACATACAGTAAGAAGTGAGTATCAGGCAGGTAAGGGTGTTCCTTGTCTCGTTGCCGTACATCAGGATGCAACAGGTAAGGCTCTTGACCTTGCACTCGCTTATGCACTTGCTATCGGTGGTGCAAGAGCAGGTGTTCTTGAGACAACCTTCAGAACAGAGACAGAGACAGACCTATTCGGTGAGCAGGCAGTTCTTTGCGGCGGTGTATGTGCACTTATGCAGGCTGGTTTTGAGACACTTGTTGAGGCAGGCTATGATGAGAGAAATGCATACTTTGAGTGTATCCATGAGATGAAGCTCATCGTTGACCTTATCTATCAGTCAGGTTTCTCAGGAATGAGATATTCTATCTCTAATACAGCTGAGTACGGTGATTACATCACAGGACCTAAGCTTATCACAGAAGAGACTAAGAAGACTATGAAGAAGATTCTTAAGGATATCCAGGATGGTACATTCGCTAAAGACTTCTTACTTGATATGTCAAGCGCAGGTGGTCAGGCTCATTTCCGTGCTATGAGAAACTTAGCAGCAGAGCATCCGTCAGAGAAGGTTGGAGCTGAGATTCGTAAGCTTTACAGCTGGAACAATGAGGATGATAAGCTCATCAACAACTAATTAGAATATTAATGGCACACATACCATTTACACTTGTGATATACATATATGTCATAGAAAATGATATACATTATGCCATAAATTAAAAGATAATCCGCATGGAATTGAGTCCATGCGGATTTTTTGTTATTCAATATCTAACAATTTGTTGATTGCGGGTACCATTTCCGGATGCTCTCTCAATGCGGATATGACCTTTTTTTCATACTCTGTTGCGTTAATTGACAGGTTTTCTTTGTAGCCGAATGTGCTTAGGATATCATCGACCTGATATATTTCGCACAGGATTAACAGTGTATCGGCATCGGGCTGTGCCTGTCCGCTCTCCCAGCCGTATAAGGTTTTATCGGCTATATTTATCGACTTATCTCCGAGCTTGACTACTACATCATGTACAGTCATGGAATTTTTCCTGCGAAGCTCTTTTAAGACCTTTGCTATCATCTCATTTTTCATTTATTCCTCCAATTTGGAATATGCATGCTACATACCATGAAGTTGATTTTAAGAAAAATTTCAACTATTTCATGAAAGCATATTTTACCATAAGTATTGTTGTTTTAGTCTTATTTATTCTTAATGTAATCCTTTAGATATATTTTAATAACATGATTTTGTTCATAATAGGAATATTTTCTTAGTATTATAAAAAATGGCATGAAGAAAATATTCCTTTTCTATAATATCCCAGTAAAAGATAGAGGTCAAATTATTCTTAGAAATACAGAATTATTGTGTTGTAATTCTTAAAACTAAAGACTATAATAGAATTAAATTCTGTGATTTAAAGAAGATATATACATTGATTCTTATATAAGAAGAATGAATATTAAACAAAAAATATCACCCGATTTGAATGGAGATATATAAGGTGGACAGACAGACCGTGACGCAGCAGATTGCGTGTTATATAAAAGAAAATCATATATCTGTAACGCAGATTGAGCATGATACTGCAATATCGGCGGATAGATTAGAATGTGGAAATGGTAAGGAGCTTGATGCTGTGGAATTTTTGGAATTGTGCAGCTATCTTAACGTCAGTCCGGAAAGATTTAGGAGGAGTGAATGAGGCGCTACAGATGCACAGTACACAATATAGAATTGTCAAAGAATTATTGCGATGAATGTAAAAGCAGAGAGCATGTGGAGGGAGTATCAGATATCTACTACTGCACAGAATGCAATGTTCCCGTGTATGAACAGATATGCCCTGTCTGCCATGCAGAGTGCAAGCGTATAGCTTCTGACCTAAGACCTGTCTTTCCGAAAGAGAGACTTTTGTATGAAATTTTAGAGAATGAACCTCTTAAGTATATCGAATCTTCTGTGTGGAATACATCGGGAAATTATTATCTTATAGATGGCAGGTTGAAGCGTTTTAACGTAGGGCGGCTTGCGAAGCTTTCAGGCGAGGAGATTGACAGCATAAGGGAACAGCTTGACCGATATGAGGAGAGCAACAGGAATAATAATTTTGAGAAATACATTGTGCGTTTTATACAATGCAA
This sequence comes from uncultured Eubacteriales bacterium, assembly GCA_900545175.1. Taxonomy (GTDB): domain Bacteria; phylum Bacillota; class Clostridia; order Lachnospirales; family Lachnospiraceae; genus CAG-882. Next base: position 38,319 of record UQYF01000017.1, on the reverse strand, counting down.
TGAAATGCGTTATGACGAGATAACGCAGGAGGCATTAGATTATATAAGGGAAGTCGCATCGGAATATGATACTAAGGATATGTTCGTGTCGTTTTCAGGAGGCAAAGATTCCACGGTAACATCAGATCTGGTAATGAGAGCGCTCAGTAATCCTAAGATACTGCATATATTCGGTGATACTACGCTGGAGTTTCCTAAGACAGAGGAGTATGTAAAGCGGTTCAAGAAGGCACATCCTATGACACCGGTGCTATCTTCAAGGAACAAAGAGAAGAATTTTTCCGAGCTGTGTGAGCTGATAGGCCCTCCAAGCCGTGTTATGCGCTGGTGTTGTACAATTTTTAAGACAGGAGCTATCAACAGGAAGCTCACAGCACTTTTTAAAGATAAGACGAGGATACTAGCTTTTTATGGCATAAGGCGCAGCGAGTCTGCAAGCAGAAGCAAGTATGAGAGGGAGACGCAGGGACGTAAGATTTCTAAGCAGAATACAGTCTCACCGGCTATCGACTGGATGGATTTTGATGTCTGGCTATACATACTTAAGCGCCGGATTGATTTTAATGAAGCTTACACTTACGGCTATGCCAGAGTCGGCTGTTTTTGCTGTCCTAATAATAGTGTATGGTCGGAATTCTTATCTAAGATATATATGCCTGAGCAATATGGCAGATGGCAGGAATTTTTGGTCAATTTTGCAAAAAGCATAGGAAAGCCCGATGCCGAGGAATATGTAAGCAGCGGAAAATGGAAGGCAAGACAGGGAGGGAATGGAATTGCTTATGCCGACAATGCCATTGTGAGCTTTAAGCCATGTGCACTTGAGGAGAACAGCTTTAATTATGAGCTTTTAAGGCCTATAGAGGATGAACTGTATGAGCTTTTTAAGCCCTTCGGATATCTTGATTTTAATATGGGGAATGCACGTCTTGGTGAAGTGTATGTGCTTAACCGTAAAGGTGTTCAGATTTTGAGACTTCAGGGAAGAAAAGGAACATCACTGCTCAAGGTTACGATACTTGATTTCCATATAGACGGAGCAAAGACTGTCGATGCGGCAGAAGAGAAGGTGAAGTGTCAGCTCACCAAGTATCAGCTGTGTATGGGCTGCCGCGCGTGTGAAGGCGTATGTAAGCATGGCGCAATAAGGATTGAGAGCAGTGCAGATGGCAGCAGCAGATATCATATAGATGATGATAAATGTGTCAGATGTGCCGAATGTGTGAACCATTTTAATTCCGGCTGCTACATGAAGAAGGTTCTTGCTGTTAAGAGAACATAAAATATATCAAGTTCTGCCTGAGTCATTGAGCCTGATATTATTTGAGCAGTTTTGCAGATGAATATAGAATTTGTAAATATCTAAAGAGAATTTATGGAAATGAGGAAAATTATGTCGGAACAGACTGTTAGGAAGATAAGACTGAAAGGTCATGAGACATTTATACTTAGAGAGGGCTGGCTTGCAAAGGGACTTAAGGCTGTGTCTGACAACCCAAAGGTTTTTTCCGAGTATGCGGGTGCGGATGCGCTTGGTGTCGGCACTAATATGGCGAAAGCAATCCGTTATTGGCTGAGAGCAGGCGGCGTTACGGCTGAGAGTAAGGGTGAAGTCAGGTTGAGCGCTATGGGAAGGCTTATAAAGGAATATGATGCCTACTTTGAAGATATATTTACGATGTGGCTTATACATGCCGGTATCGCATGCAACGCAGAGCTTGCTACAAGCTGGTATGTATTTTTTAATAAAATAGGCAATGAAGAGTATACCAAGGATGAGCTTTGTGATGTACTGATGCGTGAGCTGAAAGCATATTCAATGCAGCAGGAGCTTCCGGAAAGCTCTGTTCTGGCAGATGTGACTGCTATAATAAATATGTATTCGAGAGACAAGAATGTGGACTATGACCCGGAAGAGAAGAAGGTAAGTCCTTTTTCGGAGCTTACTCTTTTAAAAAGAAATGGCATTACATACAAAAAATATATGCCGGCGCAGGAGATACTTCCGGATATGGCAGTGTTATTCCTTATAAGAAGATATTTTGAAAATGAGAAGACGGACAGTGTGAGCATTGATACATTATTAAAGGGCGATATGCTTCCCGGAAAAATATATAACTTAAACCGTGTTGCCCTGAATTTTTATCTCGATAAACTGGCATCGGATGGGTATATTGCAGTGAACAGAACAGCCGGACTTGATATGGTATATTCAATGAGCACTATAACGCCTGAGAAGGTTATAGAAAAATACTACCTTGATAAGTTGGAAGGTCAGAGAGGATAGCTATGGCAGACAGACTAAAAGATTGGATTAAGATAGATAAAAGATTTGAAAATTCCGTTAATCTTTATCTTGATTTGGACAATAAAGGAAAGATAGACAGCTATGTGTATACACGTTCTTCACAGAACATTATAGACTACTATCTTGAAAATATAGAAAAAGATAAAGACCACGCAACAATGCTTATCGGGCCATATGGCAAAGGCAAGTCGCATATGCTGCTTGTGCTGCTTGACAGGCTGAAAAATATGGAGAAGCCGTTTCTCCCGGTAATTATATCGGGAACGAATGAGAACCTCAATCAGGCGTTTTTAGTCGGAATAAATGATGCATTAAAAAGGGAAGGACTTGCAGGCATAGCTCCGGAGAGCTATTACGGGGAAGCGTTAAAGAAGATTGCACAGTGGAAGGAAAAGTTCCCGAAAGCATACAGCCATTTTGAGGAAGAACTTATAAAGAGCGGCTGTAAAAGTATTGATATATTATGTGCTCAGCTTGAAAAAAATGATAAAAAGGCATTGGATTTGTTCTGCAAAATTTATCCGGCTGTAACTAACGGAAGTGAATTTAACCCGATAGTCATGTTAGAGACAGTGAGGTTATATGAGCAGATTAAGGCTGTTCTGTCGCACGATTACGGATATGCGGGAATATATATAATATTCGATGAATTCAGTAAGTATATAGAAGGTCATGAAAAAGAGACATTTTCAAGAGATATGAAAGTGTTACAGGACATGTGTGAGCTTGCGGACAGAGGCACGCAGGGGCGTATGTTCATAACTTTTGTGGCACATAAGAGCATCAAAGAGTACGGCGCTAAGCTGCCTGAGGATATGAGAAATGCATTCAGAGGTGTGGAAGGCAGAATAAAGGAAGTGCTCTTTGTCGTATCATCGCAGAATAATTATGAGCTTATCGGGAATGTGTTAAAGAAGGATGAAGCTGTATTAAAGAGAATTCCGGGCATAGAAAGATATTATAAGAATGCAGTGGGCTCTTATAGGTTTTCGTGCTTTTCCGGCTTGTTTGATGAGGAAGATTTTAAGAAATATGTAGTGTGTGGCTGTTTTCCGCTTATGCCTCTTACCGCGTATATGCTCCTTCATATAAGTGAGAAGGTTGCACAGAACGAGAGAAGCATATTTACATATCTCTCCCACGATGAAAAGGGCAGCCTGTGCAGGATAATAGACGAATGTGATGCTGATGAAGCCGACTATGGCGTGACGGCTGACACAGTATATGACTATTTTAAGAACCTGTTCAGGGAGGAAGCTTCGGACACGATTGTCCACAATGAATGGCTGAAGGCTGAGTATGCTCTTTCAAAAACCGGCAATGAGCTTGAACAGAAGCTGATTAAGATTATTGCACTTATAAATATAATCGATATACCGGATGAATTGCCGGCTGATGTGCCACAGCTTGCAGGTGCGCTTAATCTTTCCGATGATGAGTGCAGGCAGATTGTAAAAGCGCTTACGGATAAAAGAATTATAATATACCGCACAAGAAAGCATTCATACAGCTTTTATAATAATGTAGGTGTGGATATTCAGGGAGAGATTTCAAAGAGAGCCGCGAAGCTCTCAGCAGACACAGACCTCCTAGAGACACTTGGCATAATTTCCGAGTATGACTATGTCCTGCCTAAGAAATATAACCAGATTTATTCGATGACAAGATATTTTGAATATGTTTTCATGTCACCGGAGCAGATAGCCAAGCTTCCTTCTCCACAGCTTTTGTTTGAGGAACATTTTTCAGACGGTAAAATCGTTGTGGTCATCTCTGAGCATGAGATAGATTATGCACAGCTTTCAGATAAGCTTAGGGATGACAGGGTTGTTGTTATTGTAACACATGGATTGTTTGACAAGAGCGACAGCATACGAAGGTATATTGCGGCAAAGACTCTCATAAATGATAAGGCATTTATTGAGGACAATGTTGTACTCGAAAAGGAGCTTATCAACTACTGTGATGATATCGCTTACGAGATTAACAGATACTTAGAATCAGCATACAATCCTGAGAATGGCTCATGTGCAGTATTTCATAATGGTGGGAACTATAATTCGGGCTTTAGAAACGGAATGACTTTTAATATGTTCCTAAGCAGCATAATGGAAGAATATTACAATAATTCTCCTATAGTGAACAATGAACTTATCAACAGACAGAACATATCCGCACAGAATAAGAAAGCGCGCAACAAGATTATTGATATGCTTCTTGAGAATGAAGACTGTACGGCATTCGAGAAGGGAACATCGCCGGAGTCAACTATTTACAGAGCTGTTTTGGTAAATACCGGTGTTCTTAGCAATGTGGAAATAGACAGAGGCTGTGACCTCATGATTTGTGAGATTGAGCGTTTTATCACAATGTGCGATAACAACAAATGCTCGTTCAAGCTCCTATATGACCGGCTTATGGGCAGCGGCTATGGTGTGAGAAAGGGAATTATTCCGATATATATCGCTCTGTGTATTTCAAGATTGCAGGATAAGCCTGTCATAAGCTTAAAAGACAGAGAAGTAAATATTGATGCCGTAATATTAGGCAATATAAATGACGCTCCGCAGAATTATTTTCTGTATGTGGAGCATGAGACAATAGAGAAACGCAATTATATTGAAGAGATTATCAAGCTTTTTGAAATCAAGATAAAAGTGATGGGTACACCGCAGGACAGGGAAGTGCTTGATGGAATATTAAGATGGTTCCGTTCTTTGCCACAGGCTGTCTCAAACATGCATCATGTAGATATTGCTGACGGCATGGATAAGGCTCTTAGAGGGCTGTGTGCTGCATTAAGACATCAGGATTATAATCCGCATGAGTTTTTATTTAAGGAGCTTTTAAGCGTATTAGAGGCGGAAGAGAATAATTATACAGAAGTATTAAAGAGAATGAAATATCTGAAAAGATACATGGATGGATATTTGGACATGCTTTCGGACAAAGTAGCCGGCATCATAAAGATGCGCTGCAATGCGGGCGTTAAGGACAGCTTAAGAGCTGTGCTTGACGAGTATTATGCAGAGCACTGCACTAAGCTTAAAAAGCAGGTAAACAGAGGAAGAACATCCGCAATATTGTCATATATATCAAGTCTTTCGACCTATGAGGAAAAGGAGATTGCTGCAAAGCTTTCTAAGCTCGTCACGGATATATACATAGATGACTGGCGCGATGGAATGCTTGAGAAGTTCAAGGAAGGCTGGAATGAATTCTGCAATGAAGCTGAGAACAGCTTGCGAGATGATGCACAATTAAACAGCATTATCCTAAAAGGCGGAAGCGGGAGCCTGCTTGAGCGAAGCTATGAGGACATTGAGGACGACAGCACAAGCTATTTCCTAAAAAATGCTATAAAGGATGCACTTGACGAGTTCGGAGACAGTCTTGAGACAAATGAGAAGGTTGCAGTGCTTGCGAGAGTGCTTGCGGAGCTTGTTGCTGGAGAGAGCTGACACACGGATATTTAATATAATAAGTTTGGAGATTACAAATGAGCATGATTTATTTTGATAACGCAGCGACAACATTTCCGAAGCCGGAATATGTGTATGAGCAGATGGACATTGTAAACCGCAGTCTGGCATTTAATGCCGGACGTGGTTCATATGCTCTGGCGCAGCAGTCTGCCAACATAATCGACAATCTCAGGAAAGAATTACTTCGCATGATAAATGCGGCAAATGTAGCAGAGGTCGTACTGTCGCCCTCTGCTACATTTGCATTAAATCAGATAATTGGCGGACTTGGGATTAAGGAAGAACACTATATATATGTATCGCCATATGAGCACAATGCAGTGGTGCGGACTATCTATAATCAGGGAATATTTAAAAATTTTAGAGAGAACATAGATAATGGAAATAGTAATGTAGATGAATATAGGCTGGGATATTGCAGTGAGGATGACGTTAATTACGGCTGCCATATCATAGTTATGCCTCTTGCGGAGGATGGAAGCATTGATATAGACAGACTTTCTTATGAGTTCAGCATACATGCTCCTGCATTTGTCTTTATGACACATGTGAGCAATGTCACCGGATATATATTGCCTGTAGAACAGATTGCAGTTGAAGCTAAGGGATATGGTGCGACAGTGGTTGTCGATGGCTCACAGGCACTTGGACTTGTGCCATTTGATATGGCGCATTCGATGATTGATTTCTATGTATTTGCCGGGCACAAGACACCATATGGACCATTTGGAATAGGCGGTTTTTTTATAAGACATGGAAAAAAACTGGATTCCTTTATTGCAGGCGGAACAGGAAGCGATTCGCTGAATGTGCATATGCCGGAGTCGGGAACGGGCAGATATGAACCTGCAAGCCCGAATGTGTTGGCGGCAGCAGGACTTCTCGCTGCGATTAAGAATGTTGACAATGCAGAGATAGAAAGGCGCCTGGCTTTAGAGAAGGAACACATGCGCTACATAGCAGACAGGCTTGGCAGCCTGCACAATGTGAAGCTGTATCTTCCGCCTGAGGACAGACATGCAGGAATTGCCGCATTCAATGTAAAAGGCTATAAAGCATCGGATGTAGGGATGATTCTTGATGCTGATTATGATATCGCGGTGAGAACAGGCTACCACTGCGCACCGCTCATACATGAATATCTTGACGACAAGGAATACTCCGGTGTTGTCAGAGCAAGCATAAGCATGTTTACTACAGTGGATGAGATAGATGCACTTGTAAGAGCGGTTGGGGAGATTTAGGAGGAAGATATGGATTTACGATTTGCAGAGATAAGAAATATAAGTCAATTATGCATGCCTAAGGATGGAAAGGAAAATGTACCTTTAAAAGTGGAGATTCCATATTATCAGAGACCATATAAATGGGACAGAGACAGAATAAAGAGCCTGATAAAGGATTTTCATGACAACGAGGAAATGGATGATGAGAATGAGGAATATTTTGCAGGCTCAGTTGTCATGGTTACAGGTAAAGACGGCATATTTGAAATAGTTGACGGACAGCAGAGAATTACCACGCTTTTTTTGATGAATTACTTAAGATTCCTTATTATAAGGGGATATATAGATGAGTTGATCCATGGCAGAAAAACATACAAGCTTGCAAATGGAATGAATGAGCTGATAGATACTGCCATAAACATATTTGATGAAGATAAGGTTAAAAAGCTTAGAGAAACGGACGCTGTAATAAGTGATTATGTGGATAGAATTGAAGGAAAGAGTGCAGAGCAGGCTGATGAAAAGGAAGAATTATGGAATGAATTGATAAATTATTATCAATCAAGTCTTGGGCTTGTTGCAAGGAGTATCTCAGATGAGGAACATTATAAGACTGCATGTGTGGAAAAGAACAGAAGATTCTTATCGGATGTAAAGCTTGCACTTACATACAGCAGAAGCAGCTACAATGAAAGATTAAAGGAAGCTTTATCGAGGATGGTAATGAATTTCACAAATTTGACTATGCCCGGATTGGATAAAGTACCCTTTGACAAGAACTCAAGCAAAGAAAATTCTGTCACTGAGCAATACATGAATGCTATGGAAGCAATATATGATGAACTCTATGATACATATATTGTCGATAAGGGAATCGTTTTTGAAGAATATATTAAAAAGTTAAGTCAGGCTATCAAAAAAATATTGGAAAAAATTAAACTCTGCGTTGTCGTCACAGGAAAAGAGAAGGACGCTTACACATTATTTGAGGTGCTGAATGACAGAAATTTTCCTGTTGAAGATTTGGAGCTTATCAAAAACCTGTTTTATAAGTGGTATTGCCATCACACGGACGATGAATACAGCACGGATGAATATATTGAGCAGGCAGACAAGCTGTGGGTGGAAAAAATATTTCCTGATAAGGGGGCAAAGGAACGCTCTAAGCTTATTTCATATCTTGCGGCACAGTATTTTACCGCAGATAGCAGCTTAAAATATAATGACAACGAAAAGTACCGTGAAGCGATTGAAAAAAAATATTTAATTAACAACCCGGATTATGGTGGAAAGGCATTATTAAAGGATATTTATATATATGAGATGCTCGGCATTATCTTAGATGAGTTTGATTTTGCATACAGGAATAAAACAGATATTGTCATAAAAGCAGAGAGGGAAAATTCTAAATCCATTACTTACAAAGCATTAAATCTGCTAAGTGCACTTACAATGTACGGTGTTATACCGGCAATTACCAATATTATTATCAAAAAATATTTGGACAAGCACCCATTTGATAACATTGACAGCGATGAACTAATGACAAATTTCAGGTTATATGTCCGTGGGATAAAGGAAGATGGTGAAAATAACAATGATGAGTATGCACAGATACATAATGTAGCTTATGAGTTCTGGCGCTTTGCACTTCTTGCAAAGGATTCCAATAACCCAAGAAGCATAGCAAAAGATTACATTGAAAGAAATAATGTTGTTGAAACGGATTATATTTTAAAAGTGAGCAGCAGAAGCATTGATGCACTTAATGCGGAATTTAAAAAGTGGATTGATGAATGGAGATATGGCAATGAAAAGTCACAGTTAAAAGTAAAAGTATTGTTTATAAACTTGTTTTATTCTAATAAGGCAGGAAACACGCTTATTTTTAAAACTGGTACAAAATTCGGAAGCAACAATATCCAGCTGGATCATCTAGAGCCTGACAGGAAAAATAATTCGGCACTGGAAAGGTATTTTGAACCTTCAACCAATATTGCAAGGGAAAATTATACCGATGGACTCGGCAATTTCATGATTATGGACGGCAGCAGCAATAATGATAAGAGTGCAATGCCATTGCAGGATGCACTTGGAAAATCAGGTCTTTATGATGAAATGAGCGGGCATTGGCTTATTCAGGAGATACATGAAATTTTTGATGATGCTGAATGTGTAATCGACAGGCATGTTGACAATGATATTGTATATAGAATACCGAATGAAGAGTTTTTTAACAGAAGAAAAAAGCGTTTGATAAGTTATTTTAGCGCAATTTTAAACAAAAGGCTGAACGATGACAGAGTGGAAATAAGAGAGCAATGATAAATTCTGAAAGGAGGCATTTAAGATGGCAGAGGTAGATGAAAAGCTTGTAAAATCGGTTATGTTTGAAATTCTTCACATTGAACGGCAGAATATCAGAAGCAAGGCAAAGACGGATATAAAGATGGTGGAGGAGCTGGGAGCGGTTATTCGCGAAAATGTGAAATTGAGTAAATAGTGGCGAGGAGAAGGCACGAATGAAATTTAAAACATTAAAAATGAAGAATTTTATGCGCTACAAGGGTGTTAATGAAATTGAATTCAGCTGTGACAGTGAAAAAAATGTGACAGTGATATTGGGGGATAATACTGTAGGCAAGACTACTCTTGCACAGGCATTTCGCTGGTGCCTGTATGGAGCTATTTTGAAGGAACGTGATAAGAAAGAGAGTGACTATCAGCTTCTTAACAATGATGTATTGGCTGGTCTTGACGCAAATAAGACTGCGACTGTGTTTGTTGAGATAACGGCGATGGACAGTGAAAGCTTATATACAATCCACAGAGAAGTTCAATATATGAGAGTGTATCCTAAGCTGTTAGCTAAAGAATCGTATAAAGTGCTGAAGGCGTTTGTTGCAGATATTAACAGTCCTGATATAAGACGTGAGATTGAGCCGGGACCTAAATATGCCCTCACGAATGAATTTATAAATGAGCTTTTTCCTAAGAATCTTTCGAATTATTTTTTGTTTGACGGCGAGCGCTGGAGTGATTTTGCGATAAATGGTGTGAAAGAAGACATCAAGGAATCCGTGCATATTCTCACCGGATTATCGGCATACCGCTTGGCAATGATGCATTTAAAGGATTTGGGAGATGCATCGGTTATTAAGAAATTTCGGAAAAATATCCAAGGTAAAGGCAATATATATGACGATTATGGAAGAGAACTTACGAGATTAGAACGAGAAATCGAACAATGTAAGCATAATCTTGAAAGCCTTGATGCGACAATCAGTCATTTCAGTAAGAAAAGCAGGGAAGTCGAGTTATATCTTGAAGCAAACAAAGACACGGAGGAGCTTCAGAAAGCTTACAAGCAGTATCAGAGTATACTGAGAGCGCAGAACGAAGGTTACATAGCTAATTTTAAGAATTTTGTAACAGAGTATGACCAGACTGCATACAGAGAGTTTGCAAGGCCGCTCATAGAAGCTTCGCTCAAGATGGTGAAGTCGGTTGCAGGTGAGCGCCGTGATATACCGCACATGAAGCAGGCAAGTATTGATTTTATAATAAAAAGCGGGCGTTGTATATGCGGTACGCCGATAACAAAAGGCTCGCATGAGCTTGAATGTCTGTTAGAACAGAGAAATTATCTTCCGCCAGCCGATATGGGTTCACTTCTTGGTGAATTCGAGAGGACAGCCGGGCGCTGGAACAGGGCTGAGAATGAACTTACAGAAGATGCAAAGCAGGTTGATGATTGTGCGAGAAATTATGAAGATACACTTATTCAGCTTCACAAGATTGAGCAGAAAATAGATGAGAATATCAACTTTGCGGAGAAGAGAAGTGAGCTTAGAAGATACCAGGACGAAGCAGACGGAGCAGCCCGCAAAAAGGGTGAGATAAGAGCTCTTATTGAATCTAAGCAAAGTAGAATCCACAGTATAGAGCTTCAGATGCATAGTCAGGAGCTTAAGAATGCCGAGAATGAGAAATGGCGCAGGAGAGTTGAGCTTGCTGAAGCTGTGTATAACAGAATCAGCGCAGATTTTTCAAAGGAAGAGAAAAAAATCTTCAATGAATTGAATGAGGAAATACAGGCTAATTTTCAAAAAATGTTCAATGCAAAGGATAAGAAAATACAGCTTACCGAGAACTATGAAATACAGATGTGTTATAACACCGGCGTGGGTTACAGAGAGGAGCGTAATCTTTCAGAAGGAGAGAAAGTAGCCAGAAATTTTGCTTTCATTGTAACGATAATGGATTACAGCCGCAGAAAGAAGCTTGAACGAAATGCGGGCAAGCATGAGGAGAACAGATTAAATGATGATGATACGCTTCCTATTGTGCTTGATGGTCCATTTTCAAAATTAGGTGATGAGAATATTTCGCTTGTGGCAGGTGTGCTTCCGAAGGTTTCTGAGCAGGTGATTGTATTTATGCTTCGCAAGGACTGGGTACATACAGGTCTTGACAGATATGTCGGTGCAGAGTATTTGATTGATAAGAAGCCTGAGGAAGCATATGCATCGATAAGAAAGGTGGAGAGAGCATAGTGGCAGATTTTGAATTTTTCAAGAAAGAGTTCGAGTTTGAGGGCAAACACGCACGCATGGTGAGTGAGCTGTGGTCGAAAGATGATTATGAGCATACATATTTTAAGAGGGCTATTGATGTGTATGTTTTCGCAGCCATAATAGGTATCAGGCTTGACAGAAAAGCACCGAGAGATTATTCACCTGTCGAGACAAGGAGTATTCTCCCGGATCAGATGATTAAAGCTAAAGAAGACTTGGACTTTATAATGCAGATGATGATAATGTTAGAATCGGACTCAGATAAGACGGATGAGGAAAAAGTGCGGGAAGCGTTTAAGGGCGCACAGACAAAGGAAGAATATGACAGGCTTATGAAAAGCTTCAACGACTATGTCCGTGGCGGTGTTGAGGAGCTATACGAGCGACTCATTGAACAAAAGCCCGGCTCTGAGGGAAGATTCTATGATGAAAGAACGGCAAAGCTTATGGATTTATATGAGAGATTTGTGCCGAGGAAGGAGTGAAGCTGTAATATACATCAAAAAATAACATAAAAATAGAAAAATTTATAAATGGAGTCTTTACTTTTGTAAATATATGGGATATAATAGACTTACGTTATATCATACCAAGCGATAAACGGTTACAACAATAAGGTCCCGCCGTTGGCGGTGTACCTCAAAGCTCTAATCCCATCTAAAGTGAATACTTTAGGTGGGATTATCTATTTTATGCAGAAAGGAATACTTATGGAGGAAATGAAGCATTTAAACAGAAAAGCAGAGGTACCTAAGCCGACAGACCTGAATTACAGAATAGGGCTTGATATAGGTATAGCATCGGTTGGATGGGCTGTGCTGGAGAACAACAGCCATGGTGAACCGTTTAGAATTATTGATTTGGGAGTGAGAATTTTTGATGCCCCGGATAATACGGGGGAATTGCTTTCGGGTAAGCGTCGTGAAGCACGTTCTATGAGAAGGAGAATCAGAAGGCGCGGACACAGATTAGAGCGCATCAAGAAGCTTTTTCAGGCGGAAGGTCTTATCAACATAGAGGAGTTTGAAGCGCGTTATAAGAGGGCAGGACTGCCTGACGTGTATAGGTTAAGATATGAAGGACTTGACAGAAGGCTTGCCAATGATGAGCTGGCACAGGTTTTGCTACATATCGCGAAGCATAGAGGGTTTAAGTCGACAAGCAAGGCGGCAGACAATGAGAATAATAGTGATGATGCAAAGAAAAAAGAAAATGGAGCGATAAAAGAAAGTATAAGTAATAATAAAAAGCTTATGGAAGAAAAGGGGTACAGAACCATTGGAGAAATGCTGTATCTTGATGAAAAATTTAAAATAGATAGTAATTGGAATGCATGTGGATATATCTTTTGTCCTCGAAATAAAATGGGCGAATATAAAGTAATTATACTTAGAGATATGCTGGTGGATGAGGTACATGCACTATTCAATGCTCAAAGAAAATATGGAAATACAGTGGCATCTGACGGGGTTGAGAAAGCGTTTTTGGATATAATGTTGGGTCAACGTTCATTTGACCTTGGTCCGGGGTATCCTAGTAAGTATGCCATAGATGGATTTGAATTTGGAAAGTGCCCTTTTGAGGGTAAAAATGGAAAGAGATGTGCACCAAAAGCTGCATATACATCTGAATTGTTTGTTGTCCTGCAGAATATAAATCATACTAGAATTGTAGATGATGGTGGAAATGTGAGAAATTTTACGGAAGAGGAAAGAAATAAAATTATTGAACTGGTTCATAAACAAAATGAAGTAAAATATTCTGCAGTTAGAAAAGAGATTGGTCTTAAAAACAATGAAAAATTTTATAATCTTACATATAGTAAAGGAAAGAAAAAAGATAGTGAACAGAGTACATTTATAAAAATGATAAATTATCATAGCATAACTAAAGCATTAAAAAGGGAATGTACTGGTGAAATATTAAGTGATGAATGTGCAGATTTATATGATGAAATAGCATATAATCTTGCCAGATACAAGAATGATGATAGTAGACTGAAAGAATTAAGAGATTTGGGGATAGAAGAGGAACAATGCAATGATTTGCTTAAATTGTCATGTAACAAACCACAGGGCTTATCGTTGGATGCCATGAAAAAGATAATTCCTTTTCTGCTTGAAGGGAAAGTATATAGCGATGCATGTCAAATGGCTGGTTATGGTGATTTTGCGGCAGATATTTGTACTGGAAAATCAATATTGCTGAATGATAATGGAGGAGAAAAGATTAGAGAAACATTAAATGGAATAACTAATCCGGTAGTAAGACGTGCTGTTTCACAGACTATTAAGGTTATAAATGCTATTATAACCGAATATGGAAGTCCGCAGGCTGTCAGTATTGAATTATCAAGAGAGATGGCAAAAAATAAAAAAGAGCGTGACAAAATAGATAATGATATGAAAAAAAGAAGTGAGGAAAATGATAAATTCCTTGATGAAATAAGAGAATATAAGCCAATTCCTACAGGGAAGGATATTGTTAAGTATCGTCTTTGGAAGGAACAGAAGGAAATATGCTTGTATACAGGTAAAAAAATTTCGGCTGATGAATTATTTTCAGGAGATGGCGGTTATGATATTGACCATATTCTTCCATATAGTAAAACCTTTGATGACAGCTATCGTAATAAGGTTCTTGTAAGGGCTGAGGCAAATAGAATTAAGGGGAACAGAACTCCGTATGAATATTTAATATCACACGGTGGAGAGAAAGCTTGGGAAGAATTTACTATCAGAGTTGAACATTGCATAAAGGATTACAAGAAAAAACAGAAGTTATTAAAGAAAACTATCACAGATGAAGATACAAATGAATTTAAAAAGCGTAACTTGCAGGATACACAGTATGCTACAACATTTTTATATAATTTAATACGAAAAAATCTATATTTAAAGCCATATCAGAATTCTACGAATAAAAAAACACAGCAAGTAATGGCATTAAATGGTTCAATCACTAATTTTTTAAGTAAAGGATGGGGACTCGAGAAAAAAGATAGAAGAACACATCTTCATCATGCACAAGATGCGGTTGTTATTGCATGTACAACACAGGGGATGATTAATTCTATTTCGGATTATTTTAAGTGTAGGGAATTGGAACTTGAAAGAATTAATAGACATGTAAACAAGGAGTCAAAGAAGGAATTTGACGACAATATTGTTACCAGGGAACAATATGATAAGCAATTTGGTAAGAAATTTCCTCTGCCATGGCAGCATTTTAAAGAGGAATTGGATATTCGCATGGCACGCTATCATGGAGTAGCAGGTGCAATAGATTTTGAGACATCTCCATTAGAATATCTCACGTCACATGCAGATGTTTGCAATCGTATTAACTATCCAGAGTGGATGTTTGTTAAAGGAAGACCCGGACGCAGGGGAGTGCTTGACGGAATATTTGTCTCAAGAATGCCTAACCATAAGGTGAGCGGACAGGCACATGAGGAGACTATACGCTCGGGGAAGTATTATGAGAATGGGGGGTGTGGTGTCGAAAAGGGTTATGTTGTGTATAAGACTGCGATTACGAATCTGAAATTAGATAAAAATGGGGAAATACCTAATTATTTTAATCCTGAAAGTGATAGTTTATTATATAACGCTCTAGTAAAGCAATTGAAGGACTATGAAAATGACCCAAAGAAAGCTTTTGAAAAAGCATTTTATAAACCTAAATCAGATGGAACAAATGGACCTATTGTGAAAAAGATAAAAGTGTTTGAAAAAAAGACTATAGGTGTACCGTTAAAAAAGGTAAATGGGTTTGCTAATAATGACAGCATGATTAGGGTTGATATTTATTGCGTTAATGGAAGATATTATTTTGTTCCGGTATATGTTTCTGATGTCGTGAGAGATAGATTGCCAAATAAATGTGCTGCTAAAAATAAAAATTCATCAGATTGGGAAACTGTTGATGATAAAAATTTTCTTTTTAGCTTATATAAAAATGATTTATTATACATAAAAAAAGATAAACTTCCTTTAAAAAGTATAGATAAATGTAAATATCCTATACCCAATAGTAGTGAAGGAGTATATATGTATTTTGGTGGGGCAGATGTTAGTGGTTTAGCATTTTCATGTGAGGCGCATGATAAATCTTTTTCTTTTAGAAGTAGTATAGTGACGGTTGATAAACTATATAAATGCCAGGTCGATGTGCTTGGAAATATTTCTTTTGTAAAAAAAGAGAAACGCATGACATTCAATTAGTTTTTAGGAGGTGTATATGGGATATCGTAACATAAAGATTGACAGTTTTATAGGTCTGCATATCGAAAACGGGCAGCTGGTTATAGGCGAAAAGGGCGTTAGCTTTCCGCTTGAAGATATTAATTGTGTTCTTATAGAGAATCAGTCCGTTACGGTATCTTCATACATGCTTCAGGAGTTTGCAAAAAATGAGATTGCATTGTATGTGTGTGATGAAAAACATCTCCCGAACGCAGTTCTTTTGCCATTAGTAAAGCACAGCAGGCATTTTAAGATGCTTACAAGACAGATTGAAGTTGGAAAGCCGCTTATCAAGAGGCTATGGCAGCAGATTATTGTGTGCAAGATAAAAAATCAGGCATTGTGTCTGAAAGAAATGGGATTAGATGGTTATGATAAGCTCCTAGCAATGACAAAAGAGGTTCAATCCGGAGATAAAACCCATGTAGAAGCAAAAGCAGCAGCGTACTATTTTCGTGCTCTGTACGGTGATGATTTTACGAGAGATAATGAATGTATAATAAATTCGGCAATGAATTATGCATATGCGATAATAAGAGGTTTGATTGCAAGGTCGATTGTATGCTATGGTCTGGAACCTTCACTTGGAATGTTTCATCATAGCGAACTGAACAGCTTTAATCTGGCAGATGACCTTATTGAGGTATTCAGACCGTTGGTTGATTTGTATGTGGCGAGTCATTTTGATATAGCTGAAGTTGATTCTGGCCTGACTCCTCAGATAAAAAGAGATTTATTCAATATTATTAATTACGATATGTCTGTGAAAGGGGATAAGCGCATTATAAGCAACTGTATTGATATGATTGTGTACAGTTATAGCGGAGCTATACAAGGAAACAGGACAGACCTTGAGCTTCCTGAATTAATACCGTTGCAGGTGCATAGCTATGAATAAGTTTATGAGATTGATGGTATTTTTTGATTTGCCTGTTGTAAAAGATAAAGACAGAAAAGCAGCGGCTAAATTTCGCAGATTTCTTTTGAAGGATGGATATGTCATGGTTCAATGGTCTGTGTATTCGCGGCTTTGCAATGGTGCCGACTCAATACAAATGCATAAGCAACGCCTGAAACAAAATTTACCGCAAAAAGGCTCTGTGCGCTGCCTTGTCTTGTCAGAAAAGCAGTATTCGTCCATTGATATTCTTCTTGGAACATCGACATTTCATGATATGGACGAATCAACGGATTTGATAAATATTTTTTGAAAAAAGAATAATTTTGCTTACGAAAAAGAAACTTTTGCCATCTTTTTTTACATGAAAAATCCCCATGAACATAATAAACATGGGGATTTTTCGTTCCCTATTATACCATACCAAGCGATAACTGGGAACAACAACTGCTTGTCCTTGATTTGACTGCTTCATCAAATTATACCATACCAAGCGATAACTGGGAACAACAACTTCCTTTTGCGTCACGCCTGCCGCTTTTCTATTATACCATACCAAGCGATAACTGGGAACAACAACCCAAGATTATAATTTTAGTATTGGTGATTTATTATACCATACCAAGCGATAACTGGGAACAACAACCTATGTTTCTCGCAATCGCAAGCGCATTACATTATACCATACCAAGCGATAACTGGGAACAACAACCAGATGCCTATTGCCTGTTCTTCTTCGGCGATTATACCATACCAAGCGATAACTGGGAACAACAACATTTTATTTCTGTGATAAATGGAATTACCGCACATAGACCGTCCATCATTCTGATTTTAAAATCAGAATGATGGACGGTCGGCTAAAGACTATTTTTATAAAATAGGTTGGATTTACTGAAGACCATTAAGCCAGCCGGAGAACTGTTCAAGAACATTTGTATATAATTCATTGTCAGAGGCGTTGTCCAAATCCTTCATTTTAGAGAAGCCGGTATTATCATGGGTTCTTCCGGGCATATCATCTAGGGCAATAAGGTATTTGAACTGCTCATTACCGATACCTATGAATTGAATAAATACATTCATATCAGAAGATTTCTTGATAATCTTATCAGCTGCAGGCTTGTCGGCGTTTTCGCCATCGGTGATGAAAAGAATAAATGTTGGGTCTCCGTCATCAACTAAAGCCTTCGTTGTAACCGTCTTTGCACCAAATCCGAGGAAGCCGCCTTTTTTGTATGAGCTGCCTTCGATAATAGCTTTGAGAACAGGAGCGTAGCAAGTGCCGCCCATAGAATAACCGGAAGTGTTGACAATATTCTTTACATAATTTTCATAATTGGTAAGATTAAGGTCGGGAAGCTTGCGGTAATCGTTCTGAAAAAGATAAACATCAATAGAACCATTATCGTCAAATGTTAATCCGAGTGGTACAAGGCGGTTAATAGTCTTTTGAACGGTACCATTAGAATATAAGTTAGCCATAGAACCGCTGTAATCCAAGACAACCACAACCTTTGCACTTGTTGAGCCTAAATCAACACCGTTTTTTTGCTTAAATCAACCACACATTTTGATAAGCTTACAACATGCTTTTCGAGGTTTACCTTATCTTTTGAGAGACTGATTTTTCCCATCATCTCATGTGCAAGCTCTTCCTCATTTTTTCGTAACTGTACATATATATTTACTTATTATAACATATAAAAAAGTGACTTTGTGCAAAAAAATTTAAAGTATTCTGACAGATTTTTATTTTGTAAGCATTAAAGCTTATTAGAGTCATAAAATTCATGCGGAGGATAGCTCAATCGGTTACCTTGCATATGAAATTTAATTCTAATTATTGACTGGATCAAAGGAGTTGTATACAATTATATAAACGCAGGCATTTTATAATAAACGAGAAACGATGGGTGAACTTTTCTGTCCGGTGTCTGGTACGAGCAGGTATCGGATAGAGGTGCGAAGCATCGGTTTTTTATGAACAGGAAGCGAGAGTGGATTGTGAATATCTGATATAAAATACTTTGCGTCAGGAATATAAGAAAGTTAAAATATCATAAACTATGATGGAGGAGATAGCAGCCATGAAAAAGATAAGGTTGACCTACAATGCACCGGTAACACTCACTTTTGTTTTGTTATGTTTTGTTGCGACATTGCTTAACTATATAACGCAGGGAGCAAGCAATGTTCTGCTGTTCATGACTTATCATTCGTCACTTACAAATCCGCTGACGTATCTGAGATTCTTTACACATGTGCTTGGACATAGCGGATGGATACATTTTATCGGGAATGCATCGTATCTGCTGCTGCTTGGACCTATGCTTGAGGAGAAGCATGGCGGGGACAATATTTTAAAGATTATTATTGTTACAGCACTTGTTACAGGCATTATAAATTACATATTTTTCCCAAGAGTTGCCCTCTGCGGTGCAAGCGGTGTAGTATTCGCATTTATACTGCTCACATCGTTTACGAACTTCAGGGAAGGTGAAATTCCGATAAGCTTTGTGCTTGTCGCATTGATTTATTTGGGGCAGCAGGTATATGATGGTATCTTTTTGAATGATAATATATCAAATATGGCACATATTGCGGGCGGTATAGTTGGCTCAATAACCGGATATAAGTTCAATAAGAGAAGATGAATTCTAAAAAAAATGTGAATTATGAGTAATAACAATGTAAATTTCTTGAAAAACGAAAAATTCTGTATTACAATTAAACCATATGTATAAAAGAATAAAAGAAACGAGGACGTGGTTATGGATGCTGTATCGGTGACGTTATTATTTCTGGGATTGTTTAGCGGTGTTGCACTTTTTCTGTATGGCATGAGTGTGATGGGAGACGGTCTTAAGAAAGTTGCGGGAAATAAGCTTGAGACGCTTTTGTATGGGCTGACAAGTACTCCGCTTAAGGGAATTTTGTTGGGAGCGGGGGTTACAGCTATTATACAGTCATCCTCGGCAACATCTGTTATGGTAGTCGGTTTCGTTAATTCCGGTATGATGAAGGTTGTTCAGGGAATCGGTATTATAATGGGTGCTAATATAGGAACGAGTATTACCGGATGGATTTTATGTCTGTCTGATATTCAGGGAGCAGAGGGAGTTGCGGCATTATTGTCTTCGTCAAGTATCGCTGCGATTGTTGCGATTGTGGGTCTTTTAGTCAGAAATCTTTCTAAGAAAGAGACTCACAAGGCAGTTGGTGATATTTTGTTTGGATTTACAATTCTTATGATTGGTATGTCTACGATGAAGGAAGCTATGGCTCCGCTTCAGAATAATTCATTTTTCATGGGAATGCTTACGAAGTTTTCCAATCCTTTTCTTGGAATCCTTCTGGGTATTGTTATTACTGCTGTTTTACAGAGCGCATCGGCTTCCGTAGGTATCTTGCAGTCGGTTGCCATGTCAGGATATCTTCCTTTTTCTGCGGCACTTCCTATAGTTATGGGTATTGGTGTAGGTGCAGCGTGTCCGGTT
This sequence comes from uncultured Eubacteriales bacterium, assembly GCA_900545175.1. Lineage (GTDB taxonomy): Bacteria > Bacillota > Clostridia > Lachnospirales > Lachnospiraceae > CAG-882. The sequence continues at coordinate 18,078 of UQYF01000017.1, read as the reverse complement.
CTTATGAGTGGTATGAGCTCTAATAAGAATGGAAAGAGAACGGCATTGGTATATCTTTTTAATGATTTAGCCGGTATGCTTATATGCGGGACAATCTTTTATATAGTGCAGGCCATTGTGACACATGGTGGCCAGTTTGCATTTATGGATGTCGAGATGAAGTCGATATCTATAGCACTCTTGAATACGATTTACAGAACGCTTACTATTATCATTCTCGCACCGTTTATCAAGCAGATTAATAAGCTGATGTTCTGGATAATTAGGGATACACCGGATGATGTTGAGGATCAGGCGGATTTCGATTTGCTTGAAGAACGTTTCTTAAGAAATCCTGAGCTTGCTCTCTCACAGGTCGGAACTGTCATGAATGGAATGGCAAGAAAGGCGCAGAAGAATGTAATGAGGGCATTTGACCTCATGGATAATTATTCTGTCGAGAAATACAATCTGATTCAGGAGAAGGAAAATGTAATAGATAAGTATGAAGATAAGCTCGATACATATATGATGAAGATTACAGCGATAGGGCTTAATAAGAATCAGACTGTACAGAATTCAAAATATCTGCATACAGTCAGCGATTTTGAGCGAATTGCCGACCACGCCTGCGGAATATCAAGGGCGGCGAAGGAGATTGTAGAGAAAAAGATTAAATTTTCAGATGATGCAAAGAGAGAGCTTGAGATACTCTACAGTGCAGTCAAGGAAGAACTTGATATGACTGTAAAATCTTTCACTGAGGATGATATCGATTTGGCACGGCAGGTTGAACCACTTAGAATAACTGTCCGCATGCTGTGTGCGGAGCTTAAGAGAAATCATATTGTGAGACTCCAGAGTGGTAATTGCGATGCGATAAATGGCTTTGTTTTTAATGACCTGTTAACAAATTTAGAGCGTATTGTTGCCCATTGTTCTAATATAGCGGTAGCTATGATGGAATTTGAGTCGGATGATTTTAACACTCATCAGTATCTTAAGGATATGAGAAACTCGGAAGGCTCAGGCATAGCTAAGGATGTAAATTATTACTCCGATAAATATTCCGTTGAGAAGTCTGGACAAGGCAAATAATTGTGGTGTAATATAATCACTGTGCAGAAATGTACGGTGATTTTTTTATAAAAACACCCCATCCACAAGCATTTCCTGTGAGATGGGGTGTCTTCTGCAATACTTATTTAATTTTTGTTGCGATTAAGACGTGTGAACTCACGGGCGATTAGCAGAATGGATTCATTATATTCGAGTGGAAGAGTTGCCATCATTGAAACAACATCCTTTTGCATATCGTTCTCGGTGTCGTTTCCAAATACAATAGTATCCAGGGAAACTTGAAGACCTTTTGATAACTTGACTAGGGTATCCACGGACATAGATTTGCGTCCGTTCTCGATTTCTGATAAGAATGTGACAGATATTCCGATTTTGTCTGCGAGCTCCTGTTGTGTCATGTTTATAGAGCGTCTTAGCTGGTAAATCTTATTGCCTATGATACGGTTAGTATCATGGGATGTACAATTCATATAAAACCTCCTATGTATTATTTATTGTTAAAGTAAAATTTAACTATAAATACAAAATACCAAAAAATGGAAAATATTAAAATTAACACAAGTTTATAATTTGTTCATTTGAAGTTGAATCGTGTTTGCTGTAGGAGTAATATTTTATTATCAAGGAGAGAGAATATGAAAATAGAAGAAAAAGACATATTGGGTTTTAATTTTTTTCAATATGGAAGTCCTTATATTGGTGAGTGTGGCGGAATGCATTTCAGGATTGCGAGAAATCCGCTTGAAAATGTTGTATTCAATCATGACCCGCACAAAAATGACAATGCTATGTTTGACGTGACTATTTGGAGAGGACCATTTAATTATGATACGACAAGGCAGAAGAAAACCACTGTGCAGTTTCCGTTTACTGAGGATGGCAGAGTACAGTCGATGAAGTGGCTTAATGAAAAGTATAAAGAGCGTGTCGATTATTGGGCGGAAGGAATACCGCTTTTTCCAAGATACAGCAGCGACCCTGACAGTGAGGACGAGGTTGAGGTCGATGAAAATTTGACAGATACAGCGTCAGAGTGATGGATGGAGCGGTGTCAAAGTCTGTAATTATTCAGGAAATCGAGAGCAGCGTTAGAAAGAGGAAGGTTAGAATTAACGCAATAACTGACCTCTCTTTTTTTTATTTCGAGGTTAGGCGGAGTAACCTCCATAAGTGCGCCGGATTCTAATTCGGATTTAACAAACTCGCGTATGACACATCCGATTCCGAGTCCTGTTTTGGCAAATTCGATGAGCAGATCCATGCTTCCGATTTCCATAAGAGTTGTCTGTGAGAGAATGCTGTCGTTGAGATATGAGTCAACATAGGTACGCGTTACATTATCTCTTGTTAGCAGCATAAGATTGGCTCCGTGGAACAGATTGCTCATAGTAGTGTTCTCTCTGAGAAGCAGATTTTTTATGTAGCCGGGTGATGCGACAAAGGTATCCTGAATGGAGCCTGCGCTGTATAATTTCAGACCTTTTTGGTAGTCGGGAGTTGCTATAAGGCCTATGTCGATATCGCGGTTGTCAATAAGTGCTTTGGTGTGTATTGATGACTGACAGTTGATTGAGATACTTATATGAGGATTCTTTCGTACATATTTTTGAAGTTTGGGCAGCAGAATATATTTACATAGTGTGTTGCTTGCACCGAAGCGTATTCTGCCGACACCGAGCTCTTTTCTTGAGTTTAGGAGCTGTTCGCCGATATTAATCTCATTGATGGCATTAAAGACATGTGAATACAGCAGTTCGCCATCGTCTGTCAGCTGGACACCTTTTGAGCTTCTGAAAAAAAGGGCTGTGCCGAGTTCGTTTTCAAGCTGCTTGATGGCTTTGCTGATTGCAGGCTGACTTATAAAAAGTCTTTTTGAGGCAGCCGACAGGCTTTTAGTCTGTGTAACGGCGAGAAAAATATTGTAGAGATTGAGAGTTACATGATTGGGTGAACTTTTTTCGTTATTGTTACTCATAAAACGATTCCTTTCATAAGAGCGTAGGTTTATATATCAATGTATAACTATAAGTTATAGCAAGTATAAATAATATGTATTATTAGAATAGCAAAAAATGTGATATTATTCAAGCAGTAACCTTGATAATCCGGTACGAAATAGCCGGATACAGGAAAAGAAATGGGGAATTATTATGGGTATGACGATGACACAGAAGATTCTTGCAGCACATGCAGGTCTTCCTTATGTTGAGGCAGGACAGCTTATTGAGGCGGATCTTGACCTTGTTCTTGGAAATGATATCACATCTCCGGTAGCAATCCATGAGATGGATAAGATGAAGAAAAGCGGAGTCTTTGATAAGGATAAGATAGCTCTTGTTCCTGACCACTTTGTGCCGAATAAGGATATCAAGTCGGCAGAGCATTGTAAGTGCGTCAGAGAGTTTGCAAAGAAAAATGAGATTACCAATTATTTTGAAGTCGGACAGATGGGAATTGAGCATGCACTTCTTCCTGAGAAAGGTCTTACTGTTGCAGGCGATGTTGTAATCGGAGCTGATTCACATACCTGTACATACGGTGCGCTCGGCGCATTTTCCACAGGTGTAGGTTCGACTGATATGGCAGCAGGAATGGCAACGGGCAAGGCATGGTTTAAGGTTCCTTCCGCTATCAAATTCGTTCTGACAGGTAAGCCTTCTAAGTGGGTGAGCGGCAAGGATGTAATTTTACATATTATAGGAATGATTGGTGTTGACGGAGCTCTTTATAAGTCCATGGAGTTCGTCGGTGACGGAATAAAGAACCTTTCGATGGACGATAGATTTACTATTGCCAACATGGCTATAGAGGCAGGAGGCAAGAATGGAATATTCCCTGTAGATGATATTGCGGAAGCATATATGAGAGAGCATTCAACAAAGAAATATACAATATATGAAGCTGACGAGGATGCGGTGTATGATGAGACATATACGATTGACCTCGCTGAACTCAAGCCTACAGTCGCATTTCCGCATCTTCCTGAGAACACACATACAGTAGATGAGGCAGGAGAAGTGAAGATTGACCAGGTTGTAATCGGTTCATGCACTAACGGACGATTGGATGACCTGCGTATTGCAGCGGAAGTTCTTGAAGGAAGAAAAGTGGCGCAGGGACTTCGTGTTATAATAATACCTGCTACTCAGGCAATCTATCTTCAGGCAATGGAGGAAGGGCTTTTAAAGACATTTATAGAGGCGGGAGCTGTTGTCAGCACACCTACATGTGGTCCGTGTCTTGGAGGCTATATGGGTATTCTTGCTGAAGGAGAGCGCTGCGTATCGACAACTAACCGTAATTTTGTCGGACGTATGGGACATGTCAGGTCAGAGGTATATCTTGCAAGTCCGGCAGTTGCAGCAGCAAGTGCAGTGACAGGAAAGATAAGCCAGCCGTCAGAGCTTGGATTGTAGAAACTGATAATAGAAATGAGGATTAGTATATGAAAGCATCAGGAAAAGTATTTAAATTTGGAGATAATGTTGATACAGATGTAATTATACCTGCAAGATACCTGAATTCATCGGACCCTGCTGAGTTGGCAGCACATTGCATGGAGGATATAGACAAAGATTTTGTAAATAAGGTGCATAAGGGCGATATTATTGTCGCTGACAAGAATTTTGGCTGTGGCTCATCAAGAGAGCATGCTCCTATAGCAATCAAGGCGGCTGGAGTAAGCTGTGTTATTGCGGAGACATTTGCAAGAATTTTTTACCGCAACGCTATAAATATAGGTCTGCCTATCATTGAGTGCGCTGAAGCAAGCCGTGATATTGAGGATGGCGACCAGGTTGATATTGATTTTGACAGCGGTATTATCACAAATGTAACTAAAGGAAAGCAGTACAAGGGCCAGGCATTTCCGGAGTTCATGCAGAAGCTTATAGCAGCAGGCGGACTTATAAATTACATTAACAATAAGTAGAAACATATTTACGGAAATGTTTTGACAGCTTTATGCTATTGTAGAGCTTGGCATATTCGATTGCAGATATGTTTTCAATATAATTTTCCGGATATGCGGTAGTACAGCCTTTGTCGCGAAGCATTGCCACAGCCTTGTTGTAGGCTATGGCAGCTTCGTTTTCTGAGCTGTATCTTCCTATTATATAGTTTCCATTGATATGGATGCGGGAACGGTAGCTTATGCGGCCGTTCTTTTTTATTGCTTCGACACCGTAGTAGCGGTTGATTATGCGGATGTTGTGATAGCGGTAGTCATGGTCGTCTCCGTTTATAAATTCATAGTCCCTGTTCTTTACAGCATGGCTTCGTATGCCATAGCGTGAGAGAATATTAATCTGCATTCCATAGTCCGCGACAAAAAGATAGCCCTGTCTTTTCATTATCGAATGGTTGGAAAAGTAGAAGAGGTCATCAACATCAAATTTAAGTATTTCATTCTCGGAAATGTAATAGTTAAAGTGTGTTTTTACCATATATATAGGTGTCTTTATGTATATGCCATTGTCGCGGAAATTTAACAGGCTTATATATTTGTCAAATGAGAGAATTTGACAGTATGTATGATAGTTGTCTAAGGTACATTTATATATAGAAGAAACAGCTGATGAAGCTGACATATTGTTATCCTGTGAGGAGCCTGTAACTGCGAGCGCTTCAAGGTATGCGCCGGATGCTTCCTCCTCGGTTTTAAAGCTTCCAAGGCTTATATGTTTGTTTTTGTATGTTATAGAAGAGCGGTAATATATTGTGCCGTCTTTTTTTTGTGCTTTAAATGCTCCCGGAAGTGACATGATGTTCCTGCTTTCGTATTATTTTATTATCGTGTGGTTTTGCGAATGTATTGAATATAAATAGTTACTGTTTATTATATATTTTTTTTACGATACTTTCAATTTTTATCTGTTATATGAGAGAAAATTATAAGAGAAAACCTATTACTGTTAGTTAATGGTATAACCTTTTTGCCCGGTATTTTGTACAAAAAAGTAACGGATAGAGATGCGGAGGATTTTTTATGGGCAGGATGCGAAAGCGGATTGGTAATATAATCGACTAAGCTGGTATGGGATTCAGCGTTAATGTATTGAAAGTCTTAACTGCCTGTATAATATCCACATAAGTGTATACACATTTAAATTGGAGGTCCAATTAAAATGGACATTACTTTAAAAGATAAAAATGTAAGAGGTTACATTTTTGCGGCAGACATCTCGGTTTATGAGACAAAAACTAATATTTTCCCCCACTTAAATGCTTAAAAAATAGAAAAAATAGTATTGTTTTCTCCACTTTCAGAAAAACAATTTCGGTGAAAACACGGTAATAATATATTTGCTTTTTTAGCATAAGAAAATTTCAAGTGTCAAATTAAACAAATTTTATGTATATTTTAGGACATACTTGGATATAATGCTGATGAAAAATGTTACAAAAATGTTACGAAAGACGTTTTTCACAAAAAAAAGTGATTCGATTGACAAAATCGGATTCGTAAATATAATTGCAACAAGAACGAAAAAACATTGATTTGAAATGAGAGGTTTGAAGATGAAGAATATTTTTTCGCTCTTTAATGGTGTTTTTAGTTTCTTTAAAACCATTACTAAGAGTATGTACAGAAGGTGTGCTATCATTGCATCAGGTTCGGCTGTGATTGCAGTTGTCTGCCTGAACTCCACATGCTATGGTGGTGGCGGAAAGAACAATGTTGTCTCATCGCATGCGGATACCGGACAGGTTGCCGTTGAGGATGACGAGACGGACGATGACACCGATGAAGAGAAAGCAGTATTCACATCGCTAATCAATGACACAGAGCAGGAAATACAGATATATGCTGCTCCACTTATGAATATGGATATTGAGAAAAATCTTTTGAAATATTCCTGTGTCTATGCGGATGTGAATTATCGAACACAGAAGGCACAATCGGATGAGGTGCTTGTGAGCGCTGACTATATAAGTCCGATTATTGCTGTTACGGATGAAGAGTATAATAATCTTGTCCGTATTGTTGAAGCGGAAGCGACAGGGCTTGACATCAAGGCAAAGATTTTAGTTGCGAATGTCGTTATCAACAGAGTATTTTCAAATGATTTTCCCGATAATGTGACAGATGTTATTTTTCAGGAAAACGGAGCACAGTTCCAGCCTGTGATGGATGGAAGATATTATTCCGTAGAACTTACGGATACATCCTATGAAGCGGTTGACAGAGCGCTTATCGGTGAGGACTATTCAGAAGGAGCACTTTTCTTTGCAGCAAGTGCGTCAGCAGGAAACGGCAGCTGGTTTGCAATACATCTTAAACGTCTGTTTGAGTATAACGGACATGTATTTTTCGGATATTACTAAAATGCATATGATTTCTAATACTTTTTGGTATTATTGAAGAATTTACTTGTTTAATGAAATAAAGTGTGATAAAATTGGCGGTAAGTATTTAGGCTTATCGCCTTTTTGTTCATATAACTACTATAAAATCTGTTGGAGGACGCTATGGAATTATTTTATAAAAGTACTAGGGATGACAGTGTTAGAGTGACAGCCTCGAAGGCTATTCTTAAGGGTCTTGCCGATGATGGCGGTCTTTTTGTTCCGGAGAGCATACCGGCTCTTGATAAGAGCTTAGAAGAGCTTTCTAAGATGAGTTATGGCGAAGTCGCATATGAAGTAATGAAGCTTTTTTTCACAGATTTTACAGAGGAAGAGCTTAAAAAGTGTATAGCAAATGCCTACGATTCAAAATTCGATACAGCAGAGATTGCACCTCTTGTCAAGGCTGATGGAGCATATTTTCTTGAGCTGTTCCATGGTGCTACTATCGCATTTAAGGATATGGCACTCTCAATTCTTCCTCACCTTATGACAACATCAGCGAGAAAGAATGACATTAAGAATGATATCGTTATTCTCACTGCGACATCAGGAGACACAGGCAAGGCTGCTCTTGCAGGCTTTGCAGGCGTAGAAGGAACCAAGATTATTGTATTTTATCCTAAGGATGGTGTAAGCCCTATTCAGGAAAAGCAGATGGTCACACAGAAGGGTGACAATACTTATGTCGTTGCAATCAAAGGCAACTTTGACGATGCACAGACAGGAGTGAAGAATATTTTCGGCAACAAGGAACTTGCAAAGGAGCTTGATGCTGCCGGATACCAGTTCTCATCGGCTAATTCAATCAATATCGGAAGACTTGTGCCGCAGATTGTATATTACATATATTCATATGTTAAGCTTCTTGCCAATGAAGAGCTTGCAGATGGAGAGAAGATTAATGTTGTTGTTCCTACAGGAAATTTCGGAAATATTTTAGCCGCTTTTTATGCTAAGAATATGGGACTTCCGATTGCCAAGCTTGTATGTGCTTCAAATGAGAATAAAGTTTTATATGATTTCTTCTCGACAGGAGTATACGACAGGAACAGAGAATTTAAGCTCACAAGCTCACCGTCAATGGATATCCTTATTTCAAGCAACCTTGAGAGACTTATATATCGCATTGCCGGTGGTTCGGCTAAAGAGAACAGCACTCTTATGGCGCAGCTTAAAGAAAAAGGCCGCTATGAGATTACAGATGCGATGAAGTCTGAGCTTAAAGATTTTTATGGAAATTATGCAAGTGAAAAAGAGACAGCCGACACAATCAAGTCAATCTATGAAGATACAGGATATGTGATTGATACACATACAGCTGTTGCAGCGGCTGTCTATAAGAAATATATTGATGAGACAGGAGACAAGACAAAGACTGTCATAGCTTCAACAGCAAGTCCGTTTAAATTTACACGAAGCGTTATGGATGCCATTGATAAGGAAAAGTATGACAGCATGACAGATTTCGAGCTTGTTGATGAATTGTCAAGGATAGCTAATGTAGCTGTTCCGCAGGCAATAGAAGATATAAGGACTGCACCTGTACTTCATGACAGAGTATGTGACAGGACACAGATGGAGGAGACTGTGAAAAATATCCTCGGAGTATAGACATTGACATTTATTTGTGATAATATTGTGCATGGTTTTGCTATAGCGTATAATACTTTAAATAATATTTAAAGAACTTAAAGAGAATGAGCCATACTATTGTTAGGCAGTTTTAACGATAGTATGGTTCTTTAATGTTAAGTTGAAAGATACATATTTACTGTCGCAGCAAAAAAGGCTTGATTAAATGCCGTAGAGAATGTTATAATACGAACATACATTTGGTTTTTGCGATTTTGCTGCCGTTTGACAGTGATTTATTGGCTATAATGAGGAATATGAATTTATGATAGAAATGAGGATTAGCATGGCAGAGAAGAAACAGGATTATAGTGCCGGAAGTATCACAATCTTAGAAGGACTTGAGGCTGTAAGAAAACGACCGGGAATGTACATAGGAAGCGTATCCACGAAGGGACTTAACCACCTTATTTATGAGATTGCAGATAATTCGGTGGATGAACATCTTGCAGGATATTGTGATTCTATATGGGTTACGCTCAACAATGACGGAACGGCTACTATCAAGGATAATGGACGAGGAATCCCTGTCGGAATTCATCCTAAGGCCGGAATACCGGCTGTTGAAGTTGTATTTACGGTGCTTCATGCAGGAGGCAAGTTCGGCGACGGAGCTTACAAGATATCAGGAGGACTTCACGGAGTCGGTGCATCTGTTGTAAATGCTTTGTCAAGATGGCTTGAAGTAGAGATAAGACAGGATGGCAAGGTATATAAGCAGCGCTATGAGAGAGGTCATGTCATGGCTAAGCTTGCCGAGGTAGGGACATGCAGGAAGAATGATACAGGAACGACAGTTACTTTTCTGCCTGACGATGAGATATTTGAAAAGACATATTTTAAAGCTGACCAGGTAAAGAGCAGGCTACATGAGACAGCTTATCTTAATCCGGGGCTTACAATCTATTTTGACAATAAGAGAAATGGTGAGGAAGAATCGGATGTATTCCATGAGCCGGATGGAATCAAGGCGTATGTGAAAGCTCTCAATGAAGGACTTGACACACTTCATGATGTGATATATTTCAAGCATATGAGTGATGGAATCGAAGTGGAATGTGCTATTCAGTTCGTTGACTCTTTTCAGGAGAATATACTCGGATTTTGCAACAATATATACACTCAGGAAGGTGGAACGCATCTTACGGGTTTCAAGACTAAGTTTACGATGGTTATTAACCAGTATGCGAGAGAGCTTGGAATATTGAAGGATAAGGATGTCAATTTTACGGGACAGGACGTGAGAAACGGAATGACAGCGGTTGTCGCTGTCAAGCATCCGGAACCGAGATTTGAAGGGCAGACAAAGACTAAGCTCGATAATCAGGATGCAGGAAAAGTTGTAGCTGAAGTGACAGGCGATGAGCTTGTAAGATATTTTGACAAGAACCTTGAGACATTAAAGACTGTGATTGCATGTGCTGAGAAGTCAGCTAAGATTCGAAAGGCGGAAGAGAAAGCCAAGACTAATCTTTTGGTCAAGCAAAAGTTCTCCTGTGACAGCAATGGCAAGCTTGCCAACTGTGAGAGCCGTAATCCGGAAGAATGTGAAGTATTCATAGTGGAGGGAGATTCCGCAGGAGGTTCTGCAAAGACAGCCAGAAACAGGCGCACCCAGGCGATACTTCCGATAAGAGGAAAGACACTCAATGTCGAGAAGGCAACGATAGACAAGGTTCTTGCCAATGCAGAGATTAAGACTATGATAACAAGCTTCGGATGCGGTTTTTCCGAAGGCTATGGCAATGACTTCGATATAACTAAGTTAAGATATAACAAGATTATTATAATGACGGATGCGGACGTGGACGGAGCACATATTGCAACGCTCCTTCTGACATTTTTCTATCGTTTCATGCCTGAGCTTATACAGGAAGGGCATGTGTATCTTGCAACACCGCCTCTTTATAAGGTTGTTCCGAAGAAAGGGGAGGGGCAGTATCTGTATGACGATAAGGCGCTTGAAAAGTACAGAAAGACACACACTGGAAGCTTTACGCTTCAGAGATACAAGGGTCTTGGAGAGATGGACGCCGAACAGCTTTGGGAGACAACACTCAACCCTGATACAAGGATTCTAAAGCGTGTCGAGATAGAGGATGCTAAGATGGCATCAGATGTCACCGCTATGCTTATGGGAAGCGATGTTGAGCCTAGAAGAAGGTTCATATATGAGCATGCACATGATGCGGAGCTTGACTTAGCATAACGGAATGAACAGATAAAGCATTTATCAGAGTCATTAGAACACCTTGCTTCGGACAATAGAGCTGACATGTATAAATATAACATACTATACACTCTTAACGTAAATCAGCATGTTTTGATACCCGAAGCCTGAATGAAAAAGTAAAGTGAGGAAATAAAATGGCAGAACAGATTATGCAGACAGAGTATTCTGAGCTGATGCAGAAGTCATACATAGATTATTCCATGAGTGTTATCACAGCGCGAGCCGTACCGGATGTAAGGGATGGATTAAAGCCGGTTCAGAGGCGCGTATTATATGCCATGGAACAGCTGGGGCTTAACTATGATAAGCCGCATCGTAAGTCAGCGCGTATTGTCGGTGACACAATGGGTAAGTACCATCCGCATGGTGACAGCTCTATATATGATACACTTGTCGTGTTAGAGCAGGATTTTAAGAAAGGCATGGCACTTGTGGATGGACATGGCAATTTCGGTTCTATAGAAGGGGACGGAGCTGCCGCAATGCGATATACGGAGGCAAAGTTAAAGAAGTTTACACAGGATGTATATTTGGCAGACCTTGACAAGAATGTTGTAGATTTCGTACCGAATTTTGATGAGACTGAGAAAGAGCCTGTTGTTCTTCCGGTGCGTGTGCCGAATCTTCTTGTCAATGGTTCAGAAGGTATCGCTGTAGGCATGACAACAAGCATACCTACTCATAATCTTGGCGAAGTTATCGATGCAGTCAAAGCATGCATGGATAATCCTGATATCACAACACAGGAGCTCATGCAGTATATGATAGGCCCTGATTTCCCTACAGGTGGTCTGGTTGTAAATAAGAGTGAACTGCTTGATATATACGAAAGCGGTATAGGAAGAATAAAGCTCAGAGGTAAGATAGAGTATGAGCCGGCTGCTAAGAAGGGCGATAAGGATAAGCTTGTTGTGACGGAAATACCTTATACAATGATTGGTGCAGGAATAGGTAAGTTCATATCTGATGTCGTGGAGCTTATAGAGACAAAAAAGACACAGGATATTACGGATATTTCTAACGAATCCTCCAAGGAAGGAATAAGAATTGTCCTTGAGCTAAAGAAGAATGCGGATGTAGACAAGCTGATTAATATGCTATATAAGAAGACTAAGCTTGAGAATACATTCGGTGTCAATATGCTTGCGATAGTTGATGGAAGACCGGAGACGCTTGGACTTAAGCAGATTATCAAGCATCATATAGATTTTCAGTTCGAGCTTGCAACGCGCAAATATACAACGCTTCTTAACAAAGAGCTGGATAACAAGGAGATTAAGGAAGGTCTTATACGGGCATGCAACATAATTGACCTTATTATCGAAATTCTAAGAGGAAGCAAGAATCTTAAGATGGCTAAGGAGTGCCTTATTACAGGAAACACAGAAGGAATTAATTTCAAGTCGGAGCGTTCAAGAAAGGATGCATCTAAGCTTCATTTTACTGAGAAGCAGGCATCTGCTATATTGGAGTTGCGCCTTTATAAGCTTATCGGTCTTGAGATGATGGCACTTGAGAAGGAATATGAGGAGACTCTGGCAAAGATTGCTGAATATGAAGATATACTCGGCAGCAGAAGAGCCATGGTGAAGGTCATTAAAAAGGATCTTGACAATATTAAGAAGGAATATGCACTTTTGAGAAGAACTGTCATTGAGGACGGCAAGGAGGCCGTGTTTGAAGAGCAGAAGATGGTCGAGCAGGAGGTTGTATTCCTTATGGATCGTTTTGGTTATGCCAAGACGATAGATACAGCTACCTATGAGAGAAATAAGGATGCGGCACATGCCGAGAATAAGTATGTATTTAGCTGTATGAATACGGATAAGATATGTATCTTTACCGATAATGGCAATCTTCATCAGATAAAAGTTAAAGACATACCGTTTGTCAAGTTTCGTGATAAAGGAACACCGATTGACAACCTTGGAAATTATAGCAGTGCAGGTGAAGAGATTATATTCCTGTGCTGTAACAGCCTGCTTGCCGGGCGCAAGCTTTTATTTACAACCAAGAAGGCGATGATGAAGCTTGTTGACGGTTCAGAATTCGATGTGTCAAAGAGAACCGTTGCGGCTACAAAGCTTATGGATGGTGACTCTATAGCAAGCATTGAGGTAGTGAGTGCGGTAAATACACAGAGCGTTGTAATTCAGACAGAGAATGGATATTTTCTTAAGTTCATGCTTGAGGAAGTTCCTGAGAAGAAGAAGAGTGCTATAGGAGTACGAGGCATGAAGGTTGATGAGAAGGACAATGTGGATGAAGTCTATCTGATGCCGGAGGATGCTGATGTGTCGATACAGTATAAAGATAAAGAGATTTCATTGAAGAAATTAAAGCTCTCGAAAAGAGATTCAAAAGGGCAGAAAAAGTAGTCAGGGATTATATATGATTAAGCTCACAGAGCATGTTTTGGAGCCTGAATTTTATGATGCTGGTTGTAGATAAACATTTGTGAATTGAATTAACTATTTGCAGGTTATGTAATAATTAATAGGTAAAATTTTTGTGTAAAGTAAATTATTAGATTAATAACCCCCTTTGCAGAATTATGCTGCAAAAGGGGGTTGTTTAGCATATAATGTTGGTTATTATAAATGCTGGTTGATGAAATTAATTGATATGAATGTTGATATATCAGACAAGCTTATGTATAACAATACAGTTAGGTGTATCAATCTTGACCGGATTACCATTCATAACGAGCAGTCCTTTTTCATAATGTATTGTAAAGAAGGTAAGTGTTCCTGATTCGTTGTTGACTGATACAAGGTGCTTCTCATCAGGAAACAGGTTGATATCCTTAGGATAATCACCGCTTATAGGGAGACTGTTCTTGAGTGATAAAAGACCGGTGTCTTTGTCGGCAGAGTAGATTGTGACGCTGTTGTCGCCTGCATTAGAGCAGAATACATAGTCTCCGTTTTTGGATACCTGAATGGCTGCGGCAGCTGTATTCTCCTTATGTCCCTTTCTGACAGTGAAAATGTTCTGGACAAATTCAAAATGTGTCTTGTTTTTGGGAGTGTATTTGTATACATCTATATAATTTTTGAGTTCGCATACGATATATGCAAATTTTCCGTCCGGGCTGAATGTAATCTCGCGAGGTGCGGATTCGAGCTGACAGCGGATGATATCGGAAAGCTTGAGCTTTCCTGTAGCTTTGTCAAATTCATATAGCTTGACCTGATCCATACCGATATCACATACACATAACAGCTCTTCATCAGGTGTGAGTACAGAGCAGTTGACATGTGGGCGGAAGTTGCGCTCGGCAACACTTCCCATTCCTTTGTGATAGACTTCATCTGTTATGCATCCGACAGTACCATCGGCATTCACATGCAATACAGTAAGCTTGCCATCATGATAGCCGGATACGAACAGATAATCATCTGCTTTTGTCATTGAGAGATGACAGCCTCTCATTCCCTTTATGGATGATGTGTTCATGTATTCAAGACCTCCGTCAGGGAGAATCTTAAATGATGATACGCCTTCATCGACTATAGAATAAAGATATCTGCCGCTGTGTGATATTATGAGATATGAAGAATTATTGACAATCACTTCCTCACGGTATGCCATACGTCCGGCTTCATTATCGACATCTAAAATGGTAATTCCTCTGCTTGAATCATGGGTATATGACCCAACATATGCAACATATTTTTCTGACATAGTGACCTCGATTCTGCTGCAAATAGAAGCAGCAAAGTTATTTATATTATCGGGATTTTGCCTTAGAACAGGTATATTCTAAAACAAAAGGGCTGCCGGATAACGGCAGCCCGGATTTATATATATTTTACGTCAATGCATATCATTTTACAAGCATTTTCCTTACTTTTGAGAGTAAAATTGTAAGTGGCTTATACAGAAAGAGCGCTGTGAAGAAGTTGCCTATACAATGTACTATATCAAAAGGAATGCCGCTTATAAAATATGCGAAGCCTGACCCAATGCCAAAAAGTATTCCCTGTGTTATTGAACACAGAGCACCGAAGCACAGACCATATGCACCATTTATCACAGCCCATGCAATGGACGAATCATTGCGGTGGAATATCATTGATATGCCCCATAGTATTGTCCATATATAGAGATACATTATCCACCAGCTTCCGAAACCCCAGAATATTCCTTCGAGCAGAACGAACACATATATAGGAAAGAGAGCCTTCTTTCCAAATGTCCGGGTATAGACAATGAAGAGAATGGACACGACTTCTATATTCGGAAGGAAGATTAATGATACCTGACATACAAAGGCTATAGCTCCAAGCATTCCAAGAAGCACTATTTCGAAAGTTTTATATTTCATAATAGAAACTGTTTTCCGGAATTAATATGTTTCAAGTGCAAGCTTGAATGTGTCACCGTCATTTACAGGTGTTGAATCAACGCCTGTCTGTGCGTATTCGTTACCGATGTAGAGAGCCCAGTACTGGTGTGCTGAATCATCGGCAGTTACACCGTCAACTGTCTTGACATATAATCCCCACTCAGATTCATCGCCGGCTATAAGCTTTTCCTGCTCAAGAGCTCCGCGAAGATAATCTTCGTTGGTTGTGATTGTAAAGTCTTTAGTACTTGCGTCAGCGTACACTACTGTCAATGTGATGGTCTTTTTACCACCTGCATCCTTTGGCTGAGGTCTTAAGTTGATGTAGAGCAGTGCCAGAACTACAACAGCTACAACTAAGCCAAGAACACCAAATAAGATTTTTTTGTTCTTTTTGCTCATTGTTTTCTCCTTAAAATTGTATTTTTGTGTGGCGAAGTGATGCCCGAATCCACGCGGACAGATGCTTCTGGCATAGGGCAGGTCTTCTGACTTAGAACCTTACATTCTTCCATATCTTCCCGGAATACAGATATATCCAGTGATTTTAACGCGGCACAAGCGTTGGAAGAACTATTTCCATACAGCGACGGGTTCGTTCAGGCATTTCACCTGATTCCCTCTTAGCGGACAAAATGTCCGAACCGCTATGCTTCACAGTTCCTTAATGGCAGGAACTAAGATAGTGTATAACAGGAAATATGAAAAGTCAATGACAGAGTATATGATGAAAAACAAGAAAAACGCTATGAAAGATATTATAAAAAATACACAAAAGTGCTGAAATATATGTTGAAGCAAGGGTGCTTTTTTGTATGATTGTCAACAGTGATACAATGTGATACACTGTTTTATTGTGAACAAGACAATATTTTAAATAAAAAATGTGTGACATGTTCGCAGAAGATGGGGTTTTAGATGGACAGCTTGTCAGAAAAGAAAAAAAGAATATATCTTATTGATATAATCAGAGGAATTTTGATTATATATGTTGTTTATTACCATTTTATGTATGATTTGAATGATATTCTTGGACATGAAATCCCATATCTGTATTCGGTATGGTTCTCGACAATACGGGACTGCATGTCAGGTTCGCTCATATTCATATCGGGAATATCGTGTAATTTTTCCGAAAATAATCTAAAAAGAGGAGTGAGAACCATTTTCATTGCAATGGTGCTGACATTGGTCACTTTGACTGTCATGCCTTCACAGACCATTATTTTTGGTATTCTTCATCTGTTAGGAACGATGATGTTGCTGTATGGAATCGCTCAATATGTGATTCACAGGGCATCAGGAAAGCGAAGTAAGGGAGATGACGGAGTAAATGTGCAGACAGCCGCCGTGAAAAAATATGATAGTAGTGTATACATAAGATTAGTATTTATGATAATTTTCCTTGTGCTGTTCTTTGTGTGCCGCAATATCTATTATGGATGGCTTGAACTTGGCTTTGTGAGGATAGATATGCCTGCATTTTTGTATGGCGGAAAAAATATGTTTTTATACATAATGGGATTTGCACAGAGGCTGTTCTCTGCGGATTACTACCCGGTAATACCATGGGGGTTCTTATTCCTTGCTGGAGCTATGGGAGGACATATTTTTAAAAAGAAAAATCTTCCCGGTTTTTTGTATAAGAATTTCTGCCGTCCTTTGGCATTTATCGGAAGACATACGATGATAATATATGTTGTACATCAGCCGCTGCTTTTTGGGATTTTTATGATTATCAGCGCAATAAAAGGATGATTTAAACTGTCAGAGTTCTTAGAACATCCTGCTTCGGACAACGGCGTGATATGCATAAGTATAACTTGTTATAAACCTTTAGATTAAATTGGCATATTTTGCCATCTGAACCATCCGAATAAAAAAATTGTTCTGGACCATAATAAGATTGCAATGATTTTTTATTTGCATATTATTATCGGAGGTGTGGACATGAACGATTTAGCCTGTGGAGTAAAAAGCTGTGCATATAATGACTGCAACTGCTGCAAGAGAGAAGAAATAAAGGTGGAAGGTGCAATGGCTGAGAACTCATCATCAACCTGCTGTGCGTCTTTTTGCGAGTGCGGAAGCCCGAGAGTGACATCAGCGTGTGAGTGTGAGCCAAGGAGAAGTACCGGCATTATATGTGACGCAGTAAAGTGCCGCTACAATGATGACAAGAATTGTACGGCAAAGCATGTCGATGTGACGGGTACACATGCTATGATATCATCAGAGACTGAGTGCGCTACATTTGTCAGCAGATAGGTGTATTAATTTATGAAAATTATATAAGTTTTATGAGCCGTACAGCAGTTTGTTAAGGGATGCTGCTGTACGGCTTTTGTATTGACAAAAGGGGACGTTAAAGTTAATATTTTGATATTATGATATCAGGGTCAAAAAGCCGTTCGTGCTTGCACGATTAGGCTTTTGAACTTAGGACCCGCAA
>UQYF01000016.1 GCA_900545175.1 uncultured Eubacteriales bacterium | reverse complement strand
TAATGCAAATATGTACGGATACGTTAATTCGGAATTTACGCCTATGGAGAGTACATTGTTGTTCCAACATTGGAACTTGTGAGTAGTATCTGTTTCGACAGTACAAAAGCATACTCATTGAAGTAGGAATGAAACATAAAGGTTTATGACTTTTTATAAGTTTTCAGTAACGGTGCCTATGTTTAAACCCGATGACAATAAATATGAGAAGAGCCATTTTTCTTCCGTCCTTGACCTTGCAAAAGAAAATCTTCTCAAATACAGGCAGGAAGAAAAAGCGCTTTCAGATGAGCTGTATACCCTTCTTGAAACCTACGGTGCCAAGGATGTCGAAGCTCTGTCCATGATTGACAACATCCAGGTCATGTACGAGCGGGCACAACATGAAGCTTCAAGAGCCGAAAAAGCACGTCAGAAGCCCTTTTTCGGGAGAATTGATTTTCTTGATGAAAAGCAGAAAAGCGAAGATACAATATATATAGGCAAGGTCGGCATCTCCCGCGATGTCACACACCTTGAAGTAATCGACTGGAGAGCGCCAATCGCCAACTCATACTATGAGAGCCATCTAGGAGAAGTCAGTTACTCTGTCCCAAGGGAAGGCACATTCAATATCAACCTGAAAAAGAAGAGAACCTACGAGATAAAGGACGATTCACTGATATCCTACTTCGACAGTGATGTTGTAGCCAACGATGAACTTCTCAACAAATATCTTTCACAGAATAAAAAAGCTGTCCTCGGCGAGATTATCGCCACAATCCAAAAGGAACAAAATGATATCATAAGACAATCTCCATACAAGAGCATAATCGTGCAGGGAGCTGCCGGTTCCGGAAAGACAACCGTTGCCATGCACAGAATTTCCTACATCCTGTACAACTATGAAAAAGATTTCAAGCCGGACGATTTCTACATTGTAGGCAGCAATAAAATTCTCCTAAACTATATCACAAGCGTACTTCCTGACCTTGACGTCAACGGTGTGCGCCAGATGACCATGGAAGAGCTCTTTGTAAGACTGCTCTATGAGGATTTTGACCGCGACAGACAGCATATTGCTCCACTTACAATGCCTTCTGCCTCTTGCCCGGCATCGTTAAAACGCGGAACACTCGGCTGGTTTACCGAGCTTGAAGCGTACTGTCTTTCATTTGAGCGCAGCATAATTAACACGAACGATGTAATATTAAAATCCAACGAGAATGTGCTGCTTGAGCATGATGTATGCGTGACACTGCTAAAATCCGAATCAATAAGTGCATTCCTTGACGAGAATCCACAGCTCTCAACACAGCTTAAAATAGAGCATCTGAATAAGCGCATACTTTCAAGGCTTGAAAATGAGCTTATGGGCAAAGAAATCCAATACTCTCCCGAAGAGAAAAGAGCACTCATCCGTTTCTACCGCCAGTATTTCGGACCAAAGAAATGGAAATATTCCACTTATGATATCTACTCCGGCTTTTTAAAGGCGCAGGAAAAAAAATATAAAACCGTATTTGTGTTTGATGCCGATGCACCGGATTTATATGACCTTGCAGCCCTTGCCTATATCTATAAGCGGACCAAGGAGAATGACTCTATAGAGGAAGCACACCATGTCGTCATCGATGAGGCACAGGATTTCGGAATTATGGCATATATGAGTCTGCACTATTGTATGCGCGGCTGCACATACACAATAATGGGGGATGTCGCACAGAATATCCACTATGACCACGGCTTAAATGACTGGAATGAGCTCACAGACAATTTCCTGACAGGAGAATATGACAGCTTCAACCTTCTTCGTAAGAGCTATAGAAACACTGTTGAGATTTCACACTTTGCTACGGACATACTAAGACACGGAAGCTTCTCCATATATCCTGTCGAACCTATTATAAGGCATGGAAATGAAGTTGATATTCGAAGCTTCCAGGATAATGATAACCTCATAAAAAACACTGCCCTAAAGATTGAAGAATGGAAAAAGTCAGGCTACGAGACAATAGCCGTAATCTGCCACGATATCGGCACGTCAAGAGAAACAGCAAAAAAGCTCTCCGAATACACCTTGGTCAATGATTTTGATTCCATGCAGTTTGACAATGGCACTATGGTTTTGCCTGTCACATACACAAAGGGATTGGAATTTGACTGCTGTATATTAATGAATCCTGATAAGACAGCATACCCTGAATGTGATGCTAACGTAAAGCTTCTGTATGTCGCTGCCACAAGAGCTCTCCATGAGCTGGCTGTATACCACACAGGTTCACTCACACCTTTAATTGCCAGACCTGTCGCAGACACCATCAAAAATACTGTCTTTGATGCCGAAAACATGCAGCCAAACAGAACAAAACGCACCGTAACCTTCACATCAGTCTCATCGTCCCAATCTTTAGGTATTCATGATGAAGAACAAAATTCTGATGCTGGCTGCAACACACACAACACTTCACCAATAACACAGGGGACGGATAAAAATGTCCTGACACAGACAGCCGCAGACCGACCTTCCGAAAGCAGATACAAGGCTCCTGCCGCACGCAGAACCTCCCCATACCCTGCCATGCCTTATACTAAGGCTCCTACGGCACCGACAAAAATAGTTGACTACAGCAACAAAATCACGTGCATGTCTGACTATGCCTTCGGCTCCGTCCCTAAGATGGATGTCCTAAAGCAAAATCCCAACCGCATGGCCGCATATCCATTCAGGGCGGTAAGTCGTGATGGTAACAGCCTGCTATTAGAGAGCATCAATGCCACACTTAGGATTACTCCTTACGCTTCCACAATGATTCGAGTGTCGTACTGCAAAGCAGGTGCTAATATACCGGAGGCAAAATGCATCGAGAACAGAAACTCCTCCGACAAATGGAAGTTTAAGGACACACCTGATGCTGCACTGCTTGCCACTTCATCACTTTTTCTTAGAATAGATAAAAAGAACGGTCTTGTAAGCTTCTGCGACAAGGAAAAGAATGCTCTGCTGAGTGAAAAACTGCCCGGACATGTCCTTGAAACTACCAAGGACAGAAGCTTATGCTTCTTCGACTTCGATGCTGGACAGAAATTATATGCATATGGTGCAAGCAACCGTGACCATCTTCCGCTAAACCGTGTTGCCAGATATATATCCTTCGGCAAGAGCAGACTTAAAGCTCCATGTGTCATATCTGATAAAGGATACGGACTGGCAATAAGCCACGATTCAACCGTCCTCTTTAACAGCATTCCGACATACGGAGCCTTCATAAGCCTTGGTGATGCCCAATATTTTGATTACTATTTCTTCACCGGAGACTCAGATGAAGAACTCATGAAAAAATATGACTGGATACGAAGTAAGAACAAGGACGCCGACTGATTACTCCACTGATTTGAGCGACTCAGCCATATTAATTTTCTTTAACTTAAATAACATAAAGAAATTAACTATCACAGCAAACACAAAAGTAAGTATTACACTTAGCAGATAGCTTAGCGGCGTTATATAGCTGTCAAAGGATACTGCCTCCACGTTGATACAATCCATTATAAATACGTGGAGCAGTTTCCCAAGCCCTAAACCCAGCACAGCTCCTATGCCTGTCAGGATAAAATTCTCTCTGAACACATATGCCGCCGTCTCCCCGGAATAAAAGCCTAAAACCTTTATTGTAGCAATCTCTCTTATTCGTTCCGTGATATTGATATTAGTAAGATTATACAGCACAACAAATGCAAGCGCTGCTGCAAGGACAATCACCATTATCACTACATAATTTATGCTTGATATCATATTGTTGAATTGCTCCTGCGTATCGGCATTTACATACGCTGAGCTGATATCATCGAGCGTGAGCATATCTGCAACCGTCTGATGTGCATCCATTCCATCCTTTAAGGACGCATACACTGTCCTATACTCTGGTTCATGCCCGACAGCGTTCATATAAGTCTCTTTTGCAATAAAAGCATAATTGAATACATAATTTTTGCATATTCCCGATACTGTCACCGTCATTGTATTGAAGTCATCATCGGTTATTGTTATTGTATCTCCTTTTTTAACTCCCAGAACCTTTGCAAGCCTCTTAGTGAGTATTATCTCACCTTCCTTCGGATACGAAAGTGCAGCTTTATTCTTAGAATCTAAGAAATGATATTGTCCTGCAAGCTCATCCGCATTCTCAGGAATTATTATGTTCGCAGACTTATTTGCGTTATCGCTTTCAAGCTCCATTGTGGACGAATTTAATAACGCATAGCTGTCAAAATATTTTCCAAACTCATCAGCCAGCTTGTCAAGCATCTTATCGTCAGCCGGCTCTGCGAGCGTGACTGACATATCATATACCGCTATCTCGCGAAACTGTGCGCTCACTATGTCCGAAAACGAATCCTTAAGTCCAAGCGCTGTCACTACAAGTGCCGAGCATCCGCCTATTCCCATTATCATCATGACAAAGCGCTTCTTATACCTGAACACATTTCTTATCGAAACTTTTCTTAAAAAGCTTAGGTTTTTCCAGATAAAGCCCACCTTTTCAAGCAGAATCCTCTTTCCGCTCTTAGGTGCCTTAGGTCTTATAAGCATGGCGGGTGAACTGTGAAACTGCGCCGCACAGGAAAAATATGTAGCCCCCATTGAACATAGCACTGCTGCCGCTATCGAAATAATTCCAATCTTAATATCCCATACATAAGTAAGCTTGGCAAAATCATACAGCATATTGTAGCCAATCCATATCACCTTAGGGAACAAAAGATTTCCTATGACATAGCCGAACACTGCCCCGCCAACGGCTGCCGAACCGGAATAAAAAAGATATTTTGCCATAACGGCACCATCACTATATCCTAATGCCTTTAACACGCCAATCTGTGTACGTTCATCCTCGACCATTCTTGTCATGGTAGTCATACATACCAGAGCAGCAACCGCAAAAAAGAATATCGGAAACACTGCCGCAACCTGATTTACAATATTGCTGTCATTGTCAAAGCTTGCATAGCCGACATTTGTATCCCTGCCAAGTATATATACTGTAGGAGTTTTAAGCTCATCCAGTTTTTCCTGCGCATCTGCAATCTCACTCTCTGCATCTGTGCGCTCTGCTTCAAGCGTCTTAACTCCTTCATTGTACTCGGCATATCCAGCCTCTATCTGCTCTTTTGCGGCATCAAGCTGCGCCTGTGCATCATCAAATATGCCATCGGTGCTTATGCCCATAAGCTCCATAGCTTTGCGGTTGTCATCTAATTCCTGCTGATTTTTATTAAGCTCCTCTTCCGATTTTTGAAGAGTATCATACGCTTCATCAAGATCAGCCTGTGCATCCGTAATCTTCTCTTCCAGTTGCGTCCTTGCTTTTGCTATCTCATCGGCACTCTCCGAATAAATTCTGTCATATCTTGCCGTTGCAAGCTTGCTAACTGCATCCTCAATGGCATCGGTATGTGCATCTATATAAGAATTATATTCATCCGAATAGGCTGCATCGTCACAATCCATCCTTACATATATCTCATTGTCGTACTCTGCTGTGTATGCACTTCTCATAAAATATGCAAATCCCGACACACTTCCGTTTCCTACAGATGATGTTCCCCTCTCAAAGTTGAGATACAGAGGTGACTGCACACGTCCGACTATCGTGTATGTATCATATGCGAAAGCATCCTTTGTGTCATCAGTATTGCTTTCTGACACTACGAACTCTTTACCTATATATTCACTGCCATAACGCTTGCTGTCAACAACACATTCCCTGTCGTTTTCCGGCATGCGTCCCTCAACAAGGTCAGGTATATTGATATTGTCAAGTAAGGAATATGTAGCCACAACGCTCTCCCTGCCATCCGAAAGCAGTTGTATGACTCCCTGACTTATCCCTCCCTGTGCATACTTTACACCGTCTGTCTGTGTAAGACTGTCAGCACTGCCAATGTCAAAGCCAATAGTAGATAATGCCCTGTAATCATAAAATGCTGTCTTATCAAAATATTTATCCGCTGTTGCCACCATATCCTCCCTGCATACCCTGAGTCCTGCAAACATGATAACACCCAGCGAAACTATGAAAAATATCGCAAGATACCGCCCAAGGCTATGCCTTATCTCACGAAGCGAGGTCTTTTTCATCGCTGACTTCATAATAATCCTCCATTTTCTTCTATTCTCACAGGCAATTACCTACCACTCGATATCCTCAACAGGAACTATCTTCTCATTCTTTATAACGGATGTCACTGTACCGTTCTTCACTGTTATAACTCTGTCAGCCATTGCAGTGAGGGCGCTGTTATGAGTAATCACAACAACCGTCTTTCCATCCCTCCTGCATGTGTCCTGCAAAAGCTTTAACACCTGCTTACCTGTCGCATAATCTAATGCACCTGTCGGCTCATCACACAGAAGCAGCTTAGGGTTCTTTGCCAAAGCTCTCGCTATCGCCACTCTCTGCTGTTCACCGCCTGAAAGCTGTGCCGGGAAATTAGCAGCCCTGTTCTCAAGTCCTACCTGCTTTAACACCGTCATAGCGTCAATAGGCTCCTTGCATATCTGCGATGCAAGCTCCACATTCTCAAGAGCAGTAAGATTCTGCACAAGATTGTAAAACTGAAATACGAATCCTATATCATATCTTCTGTATGTCGTAAGCTGCTTTGACTTATAATCGGATATTTTCTTTCCGTCAAGTATGACCTCCCCATCGGTCAATGTATCCATTCCGCCTATAATATTTAATATTGTAGTCTTTCCTGCGCCGGATGCTCCTACAATGACACAGAACTCGCCCTTCTCAATCTCAAAATTCACATCCGAAAGCGCTGATATAGTCACTTCACCCATCCGGTATGTTTTCTTTAAATGTCTGCACTCAACAAATGCCATATACAACCCTCTTTCCTTTCAAAATAATTAACGACATACAAGCTTCAATTTCAATTTATGCTCATATAAAATCAATGCTTTGCATTTTTTTATATAACCATACAGCTTACCCATTCTTCCACTGCTTCATTAATCGCAGGATACACAAAAAGGTCCTTATCATGCAAGGACCTTGGATAAGAACTCCTTTAAACGTGGGTTCTTAGGATTTGAGAAAAACTCTTTTGGCGGAGCACTCTCAAGAATCTGACCATCATCAATAAAGATTACTCTGTTAGCAACCTCTCTGGCAAATCCCATCTCATGTGTAACTATAATCATAGTCATTCCCTCTTTTGCAAGAGCTTTCATAAGATCTAATACTTCTCCTACCATCTCAGGATCTAGCGCACTTGTAGGCTCATCAAAAAGAATCACATCCGGATTCATGGCAAGTGCTCTCACAATCGCAACTCTCTGCTTCTGACCGCCGGAAAGTGTTGATGGATATACATCAGCCTTGTCCTGCAAGCCGATTCTTCTAAGAAGGCTCATTGCATTATCTCTCGCATTCTTCTTAATCTCAGCCTTAGTGGTTGTTATCGGTATGAGTTCCTTTTTATTATCTTTGCTTCTGAATATATTGGTAAATCCGGTGACTGCGTTTTTGCGCTTTGCTTTTCTCAATTCCTGACACTGAACATACACAGGTGCAAGCATAATATTCTGTATAACAGTCTTGTTGGAAAACAGGTTAAAATGCTGGAAAACCATTCCCATGTGTCTTCTGTGTATATTAATGTCAACCTTCATATCCGCTATATCGACACCATTAAAAATAATCTGTCCACCTGTAGGATCCTCCATACAGTTAAGGCATCTAAGGAATGTACTCTTTCCGGAACCTGATGGTCCGATAACAACAAGTATATCACCCTTATTCACTGTGATATTAATTCCTTTTAATATCTTATTGCTTCCAAAATGCTTCTCAAGATTAATTACGTCTATCACTCTTTCTCAGGCTCCTTTCCATAAGTTTGATTCCACCGCTTATCAAAAGCACGATAACGATATAAATTATTGCCATGACAAGATACGGCACCATGAATTCATAGCTGTTGCTTCCGATATAGTTAAACGCAACATACAAATCGGCAGCACCTACAAAGCTCACTACCGATGTCTCCTTGATAAGAGCGATAAACTCATTGCCGAGAGTAGGAAGAATGTTCTTGATTGCCTGCGGTATTACAATCTTGATCATTGAGACTGAAAAGCTGAGTCCGACTGCTCTTCCCGCTTCAAGCTGCCCTGCATCAACCGACATAATACCACTTCTCATAATCTCCGATATGTATGCGGCACTGTTAAGTCCGAATACCATCATTGATACCTGCACACCTGTCATCTTCACTCCGATAATAGGAAGAAGAACATAATAAAATACAAGAAGCTGCACAACCATAGGCGTTCCTCTGAACAGGCCTACATAAAAGCTGCATATTCCATTAAGTATACGTGGAAATACCTTATATTTAGGTATGACCCTGACTGTGGCTATAAGAGTTCCTAAGACTATACCTATAATAAGTCCTATAACTGCAATTAGAAGGGTATTTTTCAACCCTTCCAACACTCTTACATAGCCATTTTGTTCGATGAAAATTTCGATAAATTTACTAACCTTCTGACCAAAATTGCCCATTTAAACCTCTCTTATTTCTTTCGGATATATTCCCCAGCCTTTGCCGAAGAAATATATCCGTTATTCTTACTGCATCTTGTTGATAGCTTCGGTTATGCACTTAGCAGGAGCAGCATCGATTATTACATACTGTATATTTCCGTTTAATAGATCCTGTACTGCGAGTGAACCGCTCTTGTAGCCAACTGACTGTGCTGCAAAGCCTGTAAAGCCCCAATCAGCATCGCCCTCTACATAGAACTGACCTGTTGTTCCGTTCTGTACACCTATCTTAACCTTGCTGTCCTTGGCTGCCAAAAGCGCATTGACATCATCAGCGGTCTTGCACGAGTCAAACTCTGTGTCGTCAGATGTAACTATAAGCTGCTGCGAAGCACTGTAGTATGAGTCTGAGAATGTGACATACTCTTCTCTGTCAGGCTTAACCGTAAGACCTGCCATGGCGACATCACACTTGTGCTGGCCGACTGAGAGACATACCGCATCGAAGTCCATGTTCTGTACAACAAGCTCAACACCGAGGTACTCTGCAAGCGCTCCGGCAATCTCCATATCAATTCCGGCATACTTGTCACCAATCATATACTCGAACGGCTCAAATGCTGCATTGGTGGCTACGACGAGCTGATCCTTGCTTGCATCATAAGCTGCCGACTCAACACCTACCGGCTCACCGTCGCCAAAATAATGGCTACATATCTCGTCGAACTTGCCGTTGTCCTTAATCTCCTTGATAAATGCGTTTACCTTCTCGAGAAGCTCCGGCTGATCCTTGTCAACTCCGAATGCATACTCCTCATTTGTAAGGTCAATGTCGATAACCTTGGCTGTCTTAGCTGTGCTGCTGCCTGACTTTCCACAAGCAGTAAGCGATGCAACAACCATTGTAAGTGCTGCAATAACTGCAATAATCTTCTTCATAATTCTCCTCCTTAGAAATTCACTGATTTCTTATATGGTTAGAATAGCACACTTTTAAGGCATTAACAATATGTATTTTCGCATATAATAATGTATAATTATACATATTTTTTGTATAAATTTAACATTGATTTTTCATGGAGACGCACAACACAGCTTAGATGCCGCTTCACCCAATTATTTACGGCTGAAAAGCAATGCATCGCAGGAAGCTTTATCACAGGCTTTGTAAAATAAAGCTTTCTAAATTCGAATTGCGAAAGAATTCTGCTTTGCGTAATTTCCTATTATGATATCAGGGTCAAAAGGTCAAAAAGCCGTTCGTGCTTGCACGATTAGGCTTTTGAACTTGGGACCCGCAAAACATGAGGAAGCAGCGATTTACGCAGTAAATCAGCGGATTTTGAATGTTTTAGAATTGCGGGAGCTGTTTTACAGCGGAGCAATTCGGAGATATCAAATGAGGGGCAAAATACCTTTTGACCCTCATATCCTATTATATAAAAAACGTGTGAAAATGATTTCTCACTTCCACACGTTTATTCAGGCATTCACGGCTTTTATAAGCTGTATTAACTTAAAGCGGTCTTTTAAGCCTGCCTGTCACGGCTTGATTTTACATATAATCTCTTAATACTCCATGGTCTCTTAAGAGCTTTTCAATGGCTGTTCCCTTTATCTTCTTGATTATAGGCTTCTTGAGTGCATTAAGCGGACCAGGAAGCTCTATCTCAAGAGGTGACTTGCCATCCATAAGCTTTACAGAGCTGTCAAGAAGCTCTCTCACATCATATACACTGCCCCATACCTCCGGAACGCCTCTGTCAACTCCGAGAAGTCCGTATACAGCCTCCATAGCTGTTCTCACAGAATACTCTGTTGTAAAGATCGTATCTCGCGGTGTCTCGGCAAACTGTCCGAGGAATGCGAAGTTCACGCATCCATCAGGGATGACATCAGGACGGTCTCCTTTTCTTCTTGGCATGAAGAATGCAGTAATATAAGGCATCATTGTAGGCACTGATACAACCTTATCTCTTGCAAGCTCGTCAATTTGGTCTACAGGAATTCCAAGATGATATAACCACTCAGCTGCAATCTCCTCACCTGTACACTCCTTCATAGGCTTCTTTACATAGTCGCCCGGAACATCTGTAAACAGGCTATATACCCATACGCATACTTCTTCCTTCTTCTGCTCCTTGAACTGTCCCTGTCTGTTGATTGTCCAGCTTAGTAACCACTTAGAATCCTTGCAGCTTACAATACCGCCTGTAACAACATTTCCTGTTCTTGGGTCTCTCTTACATATCTTCTTGATTGCATTTATGATTGTCTCATCAGAAGTTGTAACTGTAGCTGACTCCCAGTTAGTCTTAGATATATCTGAGCAGAACTTCTCAGGATGTCCAAAATCAGGGCTCTGCTTTGCGATATTCTTCCAAAGGCTCCATACACCGCTTGTTCTGACCTCGGCATCACCGACAGGTGCCTGTGTATGTGAACCGTAGATTGTGCTCTCCGTACAGCTTCCGTTGGTTACAAATACCATATCGTTCTCGGTAAGGTCGATAATCTTCTCCTCTCCCTTGTGCCTGCATATAATTCTCTTTGCGACCTTCTTTTCGCCTGTTATATCAAATTCAACATTCGTTACCTCTGTGTTGAACTCGAATTTAACACCTGCCTTCTCAAGGTACTTCTTCATAGGAAGGATAAGTGATTCATACTGATTATACTTTGTAAACTTAAGCGCACTAAAATCAGGAAGTCCGCCGATATGGTGGATAAATCTCTGGAAATATAGCTTCATCTCAAGAGCACTGTGCCAGTTCTCAAATGCGAACATTGTTCTCCAATATAACCAGAAATCGGATTTGAATACTTCATCATCAAATACATCCTCGATTGTCTTGTCATAGAGATCCTCGTCCTTTGTAAAGAACAGCTTCATAATCTCCATGCAGCCCTTCTGGCTTAAGTTGAACTTGCCATCTGTATGTGCATCCTCACCACGGTTAACTGTCGCACGGCACAATGAGTAATTAGGGTCATGCTTGTTCAACCAATAATACTCATCAAGAACCGATACGCCCGGTGTCTCGATTGAAGGAATGCTTCTGAACAAATCCCACAGACACTCAAAGTGGTTCTCCATCTCACGTCCGCCACGCATTACATAGCCTCTTGTCGGGTCATTTATACCATCGCAGGCACCACCTGCAACATCCATCGCCTCAAGAATATGAATATTCTTTCCCGGCATCTGTGCATCTCTTACAAGGAAGCATGCAGCGGCAAGTGATGCAAGTCCGCTTCCTACAAGGTACGCTGACTTCCCATCGACGCCTTCCGGCTTCTCAGGACGTGCAAAGGCTTCATAATTACCATTCGTGTAGTAAATTCCTTTGCTGTTCTTCTCATACCTTCCGCGCTCCGTGTTGCGAAACTGCTTAAGTTCTTCCTTTCTCTCCTCCGGCATTCCCTTCTTTTCAGTGCTTTTTGGGGAATCACCCTGCTTGCACTCACCATTTTTCTTCTTAAGCGCATTCACTGCTGCCACACCTGCTCCGATAGCAAGTGCTGACGCAACAAGCTTCATTTTCTTCTTACCTTTACTCATATTCTTGTCCACCTTTCTATTAGTAATCTTAATTTCTTGCATTTTCCATCAGCTCAGTTACATGAACTATGGTGAATTCAGTGCAGTCAATCTGCATTTTTTCTTTAGCTGCTTTCTTCATACTGATTTCTTTGTGCGTATCGTCTTTACTGTACTTAGTACAACGCAGATGTTTAACACACCGTCAAGCACAAGGTTGATACCGATTATCCACGCCGCCATTGTCTGTGCTGCGAACGGAATAACCATAAGTATTATGCCCACTATTGATACAAGCAAGGCAATAATAAGGATAAGCCACCATTTTTCAATACCGAACTTCTTTGCATCCACTGCCGTCTGAAGCTTCAATGCCCCATCAATCAGAACAAATATTCCCACACATATCGACAGAAACTCCACCATGTATGAGCTTCTCGAAATCAGGACAATTCCCAGTATTGCAGATATGATTCCAAGTGCAAAATCAAACTGGAAAGCCAGCTGGAATATATCCTTCGTGAAATAGCCAAGAATCTTTACAGCTCCGAGTAAAATCAGGACTACACCAAATATCTTACATAGAACATTGATTGCCTTTATAGGACTGAATAAAATCAGCAGACCAACAATTATGAGGCATATATCCATCACAATATACATATTTTTTACAATTTTCAGCTGTTTCATTCCTAACCTCGTTTCCAAGCAGTTTAATTGCCATCGGTTCATTGACTATCTTGGACCTCCTTGCAATGTTATAATAACCTGTTTCCGGACATTTTAAAACAGACAAAACATCCCGAATGTCTGATTTTCAGGCAAAAAAGAAAAAGTGTCTGAAAACCTTAGCGGTTTTCAAACACTTTTTGTTAAGCATGGCTTATGCTTTACAGATTTCTATGTTCAACTATGATGCTCATCAGCACACTGCCGGATGATATCCTTGACAGTAGCGTTAAAAGTTCCTGCTGTTCTTGCAATAAATTTTTCCTGCCCTGACGGAAGCTTTCTCTTAATCCATTCAATAGTGTTTCCGACTATCGCATGTGTATAAAAGCCTGTGATATAGTCGATATCCTCCTGAGTGAGCTTATAGCCCTCCGCCTCTTTCTTTACGAATCTGTTTATAAAAGAAAACGCAAGTGTCTCAAGATAATTTTCCAGAACATCCCTCTTTTTCGAGTCATATATATGAAGGATTGCCTTTTTGTACTTTAAGACAAACTTGGCTGCCCTCTCATATTCCTCACCGAAGGTCGTGTTCTCATCCATATCCTCCGACATGAACTTCTCAGTCTCCACACGGAAGACATCATCTAAGAGGTCATATATATCGCTGTAGTGATAGTAGAAGGTATTTCTGTTAATCTCGGACTCCTCAACAATATCTCTTACTGTTATCTTGTCAAGACTTTCATTCTCCAAAAGCTGCATAAAGGTGCTCATAATTAACTTCTGCGTCATTTTAGCCATGTATGGTGCCTCATTTTTCTGCAAGCCATTCCTTTGCCTGCTCTTTAAGCCAGTCACACCATTCGTCCACTCCCTCACCTGTCTTTGCACAGATAGGGAATATCTTAAGGTCAGGATTACGCATAAGTGCATATTCCTTAACCTTATCCATATCGAAATCAAAGTACGCAAGCACATCTATCTTGTTGATTATCAGTGCATCACATACAGTAAATATGAGCGGATATTTAAGAGGCTTGTCATGTCCCTCCGGAACGGATAGAATCATAACATTTTTCGATGCTCCGGTATCGAACTCTGCCGGACACACAAGATTTCCTACATTCTCTAAAATCGCAATGTCAACATCACTGACATCAAGCTCTTTTATCCCTTGTCTTGTCATATCCGCATCAAGATGGCACATGCCTCCGGTGTGAATCTGTACAGTCTTAGCAGCCGTCTTTTCAGAAATTGTACCGGCATCAACATCTGAGTCTATATCCGCTTCCATAACGCCGACTCTGAACTCATCGCTTATCCTTTTGATAGTCTGGACAAGCGTTGTTGTCTTTCCGCTTCCCGGAGAAGACATAAGATTTAACAGAAATGTCTTCTTCTGTCTAAGTTCATCCCTGAGACGATTGGCATCCGCATCATTGTCCGCAAAGACGCTCTGCTTGACTTCTATAATTTTATAATTTTTTTCCATTGCAAACAATCCTTATAAAGATTAAATTTTTATAACTATTACTTTACAACCGCTCTGTCTTTAGCTACCTTGTAATACTTAAAGTCTGTGAATACTTCACCTGTGTACGGATTCTTCTTATTCTTTACAGACTTAACTACGATGTATGAGAGAGCGATTATATTAACTATAAGTGCTGTAAGGCTCACAACAGTCATCGCTGTAGGGTCAGCATTGGCGCTTGTTCCGGCAACAATACTTGAAACTGTTCCGTCAGCATACTGCTTTGTGATTGTAGCCCATGGATAGAATGTTGTTCCATCATGGAATGTCTCCTGGAAAAGCGGGAATACCTGTGCAAACATACACCAGATGCATAATGTGTTGGCACGATTCATAATCCAGCCACCCTTGTTCCAGATAAGTGCTGCGATTGTAGGTGCAAGTAAGAGCGCAACTCCGCAGAACCATGAATGTGTAGGAAGACAGTTATATGTATAAGCAAAATTCCAGATATCGTATACGATTATATATACCCATATCATATCAGGCCATACCATATCCTTCTTGTCCTTGGATGAATATACTGCCCACCAGCCTGTCATACAGAAAATATTCAATATACCCGCAATTCCGTTAAATACGTTATGCCAGCCGCCATAGAGCCAAACGCCCTCTGAGGACAGCCACCATGAATACCAGCCGTTGATTGCCGACTCAAAGTCACTTGCTACGGCTATAAGAATGTTGATGGCAACGATTGCGAACGGGAAAGCCTTGAACCAATGCTTCTTACCGATACCCCACTCGTACTTTATCATCATAAAACCGATACAGCCTGTCAAAGCTGCGTACAGCTTAGCATAGTGGAACCAGCCGTTCATATATATATGTGTCTGGTTGTTGACTGCCCACTCAGCGCCGGCTCTCGCCGCTATTGCCACAACTATAAAGTAAACTGTAAGCACTGCCGGTATTGCTCCGAACATAATGAATCCGCCGACCTTAGTGCGTCTTGCAAATTCGTTTAACAGGATAAGTCCTGCAAGTACTGCCAACATTACCAGCCACTGATAAATGGCATTATCTCCGTATACATGAAATAACATAACTATCCCTCTTTTCTTATTGCGGAGCCACTGTATGACTCCGCACATGTGTATTTTTGTTTCTTATGTTCACTAAAACTATCTTTTTCTTACTGTCAGCACGCTTCTATTTCCTTGATATTGCACTCATTTCCTTCTAACAGGTAAGTATGCGGCCCATGGCAATATGGACATTCACGCCCATACTTCACGGTAGGATACGTCTTTTTACAGTCCTCGCAGTATGTCGTCGCGGGAAGAATCTCTATCTTAAGCTCAGAATCCTTTATAAGCTCATCCTTCTTCCTGTAATACTGCCAGCAGTCTGTGAGGAAATCCGGAACAATTCCGCTCACCTCACCTATCTCAAGTGTGACAGATGCAATCTCACTCAACTTATTTTCGACAGCAAGCTCACCAAGCGTCTTTGTAATATGTATAATTATTCCTAATTCGTGCATTTTATTTCCTCAAATCATATTACTTTTAATGTAATAAGCTTATTTCTTTGATTTATCTTTGTTGAAGATAATCTTAACCTGTCTCTTAAGAGCATAAGAAAGAATTGCCTTCATCTTATCCTCCGACTTGTACATATTGCTTGCCGCCGGAATATCACGGCTTAAGTGAATGGCATCAAATTCGCACTTTGTTGTACAGATTCCACAGCCGATACACTTATTAGGGTCAACAACTGTCGCTCCGCAGCCTAAGCAGCGGTTAGCTTCCTTCTTAACCTGCTCTTCTGTAAAGGTCTCTCTGTTATCGCGGAATGTTCCCTCAAGTCCAGTCTTCTTTCCCGGTACCTGTCTTGGCGAATTGTCAAAGCTCTCAAGAACAATATCGTCCTTATCAAGCTCGATAAACTGTCTTCTGTTTCTTGCAAGAGTAAGACTGTGTCCCTTATGTACAAAACGGTGGATTGATACGCAGCCTTCCTTGCCCGCTGCGATTGCATCAATAGCAAAACGAGGGCCTGTATATACATCGCCTCCAACAAAGATATCCGGCTCTGCAGTCTGGTATGTCACAGGGTCTGCAACCGCTGCCTTGTTAGGTCTTAACTCAACCTTGCTTCCCTT
Organism: uncultured Eubacteriales bacterium; assembly: GCA_900545175.1. GTDB lineage: Bacteria > Bacillota > Clostridia > Lachnospirales > Lachnospiraceae > CAG-882. The sequence continues at coordinate 37,428 of UQYF01000016.1, read as the reverse complement.
AAGCAGATCACCCCATACAATGGATTGTCCGATTGAAAGAATAATATTCTCACACTCAACCGTAAGAAGCTCATCTTCATTGTATACAGGATTAAAACGCTTATCCTCATCAAGGACGGATACACATTTCTTAAATACGATTCCTTTTACACGGCCGTTCTCTGTGAGTATCTCCTTAGGTCCCCATCCGTTTCCAATCTTAATGTTCTCTTCCTCAGCTTCATGTACCTCATCGGCTGCTGCCGGCATGCCTTCCCTTGACTCAAGGCAGAACATTGAAACCTCATCCGAGCCTGCTCTTACCGCTGTTCTTGCCACATCAACTGCAACATTTCCGCCGCCGATTACAACAGTGCGTCCCTTGAGTTTCACGCTGTTCTCATCCGTGTTAATCTTTCTTAAGAAATCAACTCCTGTGACAACTCCCTCGGCATCCTCACCAGGCACACCTGCCATACGTCCGCCCTGAGCACCGATAGCGATATAAAATGCCTTGTAGCCCTGGGCACGAAGCTCATCGAGTGTCACATCGCGTCCCACCTCGACACCGCACTTAAACTCAATGCCCATCTGACGAAGCACTTCTATCTCTGCATCAATGACATTTTTCTCAAGTCTGAAGGAAGGAATACCGTTAAGGAGCATACCGCCCGGTCTCTTCTCCTTCTCAAATACAGTGACAGGATAGCCCTTCTCGCGAAGATAATAAGCTGCTGACATTCCCGCAGGTCCTCCTCCGATAATCGCAATCTTCTCATCGAAGAACTTACCTTCATGGTTCTCTGTCTCAGGAATATACCTGTTGTCGGCATTAAGCTCCTTTGCAGCTATAAACTTCTTAATCTCATCAATGGCAACTGCTTCATCGACCTTGCCTCTTGTACATGCATCTTCACAACGTCTGTTACAGATAGCACCGCATACTGCCGGGAATGGATTCTCTGTCTTAATAAGCTTAAGTGCATCCATATATCTTCCCTGTGCAGCCATCTTGACATAGCCCTGTACCGGAAGATGTGCCGGACATGCAGTCTTACATGGTGATGTTCCTGTGTCATAACAATTAATCTTGCTGTTATCACGGTAATTCACATCCCACTTGTCAGGTCCCCACTTAACCTTGTCTGGAAGCTCCTGTCTAGGATATTCAACCTTACCATTCTTAGTACACAGCTTCTGTCCAAGCTTAGCAGCTCCTGTAGGGCAGAACTCAACGCAGCGTCCGCAGGCAACGCAGCTTGCAGCATCAACACTTGCAACATAAGCTGAGCGTGACATGTTCGGCGTGTTAAAAAGCTGTGATGTTCTGAGCGCATTACATACTCCCGGCGCACAGTTACAGATGGCAAATATCTTGTCCTCACCGTCAATATTGGTTATCTGATGAACAAATCCATTCTTCTCAGCTCTCTTAAGAATGTCCATGACCTCATCGATGTCAATATAGCGTCCCTTTCCTGTCTCAACGAGGTAGTCAGCCATATCACCCACACCGATGCAGAGTTCACCTTCTATCTCGCCTGTTCCTTCGCCTCTTACTCTCTGCTGGCGGCGGCATGAACATGCACCTACAGCATACTTATCCTTGTACTTGTTAAGCCAGTATGAGATATGCTCAACACTGGCAGACTGCTGCGCCGCCGGTATTGCCTTCTCAACAGGTATAACATGCATTCCGACTCCTGCTCCTCCCGGCGGAACCATCGGTGTAACCTTCTCAAGAGGAAGGCGTGACATCTGCTCAAAGAAATCGGCAAGCTCAGGGTGCTCCTCAACCTGCGGCCCGTTCATCACCATGAACTCGGCACAGCCCGGCACGAACATCGGAAGAATATACTGCTTATGTCTGTCCGGATTCTCCCAGTTGTACTCAATGATACCAATCACGCTCATCTCTTTTAAGAGTTCTTCCGTTCTCTCAACACTCTTACCGCACTTCTTTGCAATGTTCTGCGCTGTATCCGGGACACGGACCTTCATTGAAAGTGCGACCTCTGCCATCTCGTCAGTGACAACTCCGGCAAGTCCCCAGTATTCCGGGTCATTCTCTGTGACTTTAACGCCTATTCGGTCAGTTATCTTCTGGCCAAGCTTTAAAATCAGTTCTCTCGGTTCTCCCATAAAACCTCCTTTGTAGTTTTGTACATAACATATTTTATAAAAGATTGTTAAAATATAAACATATTATACTATAAAAGCTTTATTTTCTCAACCATATCCTGTAAAAAAATGAATGACTTTCAGTTTTTTGTCCAATTTTTCCAAAAATTTTTATTGCACAATCATTATTTTTATGTTAGCATGTTGGGTACTGAACTGCATAGAGAACTTTGGTATTAAATTGGAAACGATACATGCGTGTTAGCATGATGAACGAACAACACACATGTATTTTTTATGCTTAAAATTATAATCCAAAGGAGAAACAACTTATGCAAAAGAAATCATTCTTACAAAATCTTATCTTCACCGCTGTCATGGCATTTGTCATGGTCTACGCCATGGTATGTTACAATATCGCTATCGAAATGGGCGGTATGAGCAACCAGATTTTCCTCATTGCTTTCCATGAAATTCCGATTATGTGGCCTATAGCAATCATACTTGAAATGTTCGTGTTCGAAAAGCTTGCAATAAAGCTTGCATTCCGCTTCGTAAATCCACAGAAGGACGGCCCGTTTTTTGTTACACTCGGAATATCTTCAATGATAGTATGCCTTATGTGCCCTACAATGAGCCTTATTGCCACTCTGCTTTTTGCACACCCAGGTTCACAGGTTGTAGCTGTGTGGCTTCAGAAGCTTGCACTTAACTTCCCTATGGCTCTTTGCTGGCAGGTATTCTTCGCCGGTCCCGGAGTACGCAATTTCTTTAAGCTTTTTGAAAAGAATACCGATAGAACATAATATATAAAACCAAAAAGACGTGTAAAGAATTAAAATCTTCACACGTCTTTTTATACGTTCATTACATATCATATAATATTACAAGCAGTGCGTTGAATTTTTCATTGCTCTTACCAGCTTGTCCGGATATCTTTTCGACTCCCAGTTCACAGAAAGAAATAATCTCTTTAAATCGTCACTGTTTAAATCTTTAATTGTCTTATACTCTATATCCATCACCAAGTCCTCTTTTCCACGCATTCATGACAAGTACTATATTCTAAACAACCTTTACCTGACACATCTTCATCGCTTCAAGTGCATTCTTATGGCTCTGCGGTGTCACACCTGCACAGCAGCTCTCAACCACATCAATCTCTACCTCCGGAAGATTAGCTTTTATCACCATTGCATTCGAGATTACGCATATGTCTGTACACAGACCAATAAGAGTAACTCTCTCAAGACCTTCTATCGTCTTAAGATACAAAGCAAGCTCCACAGAACCGAATGTGAGCTTATCAAATACTCTTGTGCCATCATTTTGAAGTGCCTTGAGTTCATCTCTAATCTCCCAGCCCTTGGTTCCCTTAATGCAATGCACTACCGGAAGGTTCTTTCCTTCCTGCGTATCTAAATAATTGTCAAAATGTGTGTCCCTCGTATAGACAACTTCCTCTCCTGAAGCCAGAGAATGTTCTATATATGTCGCCACTTTTCCGACTATTGCCTGTGCCTCATTAGTGCCAAGCGCACCATCAATAAAATCATTCTGCATGTCAATAACTGCAAGTACACTCTTTGCCATATCACAATCCTCCTAATTTAACAAATATAAATAACTTCAAAATTCAAATCCACAATAAGCTGCTGTCCTGTTCAATATCACATGTTCATAAACATTTACAAATCTCTTCATTACATTCAAAAAACGCAGTTAAATATTCTCTTCCATCCTGCCAATCTTAGATATCACCTTCTTATTAAGTATAATAAGGAATAAAATTGTCATCGCAAGCGACATGAACTCCGCAATAGGAAATGCCCACCATACATAGTCAACATTGCCAAGCTGTGCAAGCATGTATGCCACAGGCAGTAAAACTATAAGCTGTCTTGCAACTGATACTATCATGCTGTACACAGCTTTTCCGAGTGCCTGAAATGCACTTCCGCATGCAATGCAAAAGCCGGCAAAAATGAAGCTTAAGCTTATCGTCCGAAGTGCCGGAACACCAAGTGCGAGCATATTGTCCGAGGCTTCAAAAAGTCTTAACAAAGGCTCCGGTATAAGCTGGAATACAATAAGTCCGACAAAAAGCATGCTCATGATATATACAATGCTGTGCTTCATTGTCTTTACAACCCTCTCGCGGCTTCCGGCACCATAATTATATGCGATAATAGGAATAACGCCATTGTTAAATCCGAATGCCGGCATGAACACAAAGCTCTGAAGCTTGAAATATACGCCAAATACAGCTGTTGCAGTGGAAGAGAACGAGATGAGAATCACATTCATTCCATAATTCATTACCGAACCTATAGCCTGCATGACAATAGACGGAACACCTATGCCATATATCATCTTTATAATATTACCATTCGGTCTGAAACCCTTCATTCTTATATTAACTTCATTGTTCTTAAAATGATTGATTGCCGCTGCCATCACTCCGGCTGCAATCTGACCTATAACCGTCGCTACCGCTGCTCCTGTCACACCCATTTTAGGCAGTCCGAGCAGTCCGAAAATAAGAATAGGGTCAAGAATTATATTGATGATGGCACCTACACTCTGGGTAATCATTGTATATATAGTCCTGCCTGTCGCCTGAAGCATTCTCTCAAACATAAGCTGTGAAAAAATACCGAATGAAAAGCAGCACACAACTACCATGTAATCTTTTCCATAGGTTATAATCGACTCAATATCTGTCTGGCTCCTGTAAAATGGCTCAACCAAAAAAAGCCCTATTAAAAGAAATGCTGCATAGCTTAACACAACCAGAAAGACTGCATTCTCTGCAATCTTATTTACCCTGTCAAAATCTTTTTCACCGAGTGAACGTGCAAGAAGTGCATTCACACCTACCGCCGTACCCGCACCGACTGCAATCATAAGATTCTGTATCGGAAATGCCATTGACACTGCTGTCAGCGCCTCCTCACTTATCTTAGCCACAAATATACTGTCCACAATGTTATAAAGTGCCTGTACAAGCATTGATATCATTATCGGAAGTGACATTGATATAATCAGCTTGTCAATAGGCATGACACCCATCTTGTTCTCTTTCATTTTCTTTCTCCTCATTATTAATATGTATTATAGCCGTTTGCGAAACTATATATTTAAAAGCCGAACGTTACGCAATTACCTAAATATGCATCATTTCTTTTATTACTTCAGGCTCTTTCGCAGCCCTGCTATGCTAAGCACCATCGTCACAAGCTCCGCTGCCGGAAATGCCAGCCATACTCCTGTCATTCCAAACGCCGCCGACAGCACAAATGCGAATATGAGGATTGCAGCAAAGCCTCTCATGATTGACGATGCAAAAGCCCACCTTACAGCTTCAACGGCACTCAGCGCAGATGTAGCGACAATATTTACACCGGCAAACAAAAATCCCAGAAAATACAGCCTTACTCCTTCCCTTGCATATGCTGCAAGCTCCATATTCTTCTCACTGTTAAATATTGATGCAATAGGATCAGACCATATATATATCGCAGCAATTATCAACACCGCAAGAACAACAGCAGTTCTTATGGCAAGCCTGACAACATATTTAACATCCTGCATTTTTCCTTTTCCGTAGCTTTCACTTACAAGCGGCTGCGAACCCTGTGCTATTCCATTAAAAAGCGCCACAGCCACAAGAGATATATTAGCGACAACTCCATATGCCGCCACACCGACATTTCCTGCCAGCTTAAGAATTATCATATTAAAAGCAACTGTTATTACACCTGACGATATCTCGCCGACAAAAGCCGAGACACCGACCTGGCAGGAATAAATCAGCTTTTTTACTGAAAGCATCACAGGCTTAAATGAAATGCTGCATTTTTCTGACTTAAAATGTATGCAGCATATCAGCACGCCGACAAGCGGCGACAACGCCGTTGCAAGTGCCGCACCGCTCATTGAAAGACCGAGCGGAAACATCAGCACATAATCAAAAACCACATTAAAAAGGCTGCTAAACAGCGTTGCAGCCATCGCTATCGAAGGATTGCCATCGTTTCTTACGAATGCATTGCAGATATGGTTGCACATAAAAAAAGGTGCAAAAATCATAAATATTCTTGTATAATTCTTTCCTGTGGCGACAATCTTCTCATCTCCTCCAAGAAATGCTATAATCCTGTCCGGAATGAACACTCCGGCAAGTATGAATATACTGCTTATAATAACCGCCCATGCAATGGCATGAAAAAAATACCCGTCCGCTGATTTGTCATTTTTGTTTCGGACTACAACATATCTTATAACTGAACCTACTCCGATCATGGCTCCGATAGCAAAGATAAGATTGTAAAGCGGAAGCACAAGATTGAGCGCCGTTATTCCATCTGCGCCAACTGCTTTGGAAATAAAGAATGTATCAGCAAGTATGTAGAATGACATTCCAAGCATTCCAAGCATATTCTGTGATACATATTTAATAAATCTTTTTAACATCTTTTAAAACTCCTGATATTTATGTGTAACTGCTTTAGCCGGGTTTAAATCGGTATGCAGGCTAATTAAGTATAACTTTTTTTGATAACATATCATTTATACTACATTCTGTATCCAACACCAAGCTCATTGATTATATAATTTTTCTTGCCCGGCTTATCGCCAAGCTTTTTCCTGATATTAGCCATATTGACCTGAAGCTTCTTCACACTTCCGGTATCATTGTATCCCCATATCTCATGTATGATAAAATCATATGTAAGCATCTTTCCCACATGCTCGGACAAGAGTGCCACTATATTATACTCTGTCTGTGTAAGCCTTATCTGCTCACCGCCAACACTTACACACCTTGCGTCATAATCTATCACAAGTCCGTCCGTCTCAAATCTTCCACCGGGAAACATCCCATCCTCTGAGCGGTGTGAAGCTACCCTGAGTGCAGTCCGTACTCTTGCAATGAACTCCTCCGAGCCAAAAGGCTTAGTCACATAATCATTCGCACCCATGTTGAGCGCTTCCACCTTATCCATCTCGCCATCCCTTGCTGACAGGACGATTATAGGCGTAAGTGATGATTGTCTTACATACTTTAAAACATTAAGCCCATCCATATCCGGCAGTCCAAGGTCAAGAATTATCAAATCAGGTCTGTGCGAATTAAAAAGCAGCATTGCACTGCTGCCCGATAAAGCCTGTACAACCTGATATCCTCCCGCATCAAGCAATGTGCTCACGAATTCATTTATATTCGGCTCATCCTCTACAACCAGTACCTTATATCTGTTACTCTTCATGTTCATCCTCCAAATCCAGCACAAGTGTAAAGCATGCGCCGCCCTCATCAATATTTTCTGCCTTAATCCGTCCGCCATGTGCCTTTATAATTGTTGCGCATACTGAAAGCCCGATTCCGGCATTCCCCTTTCTTCCATCTGCAACTTCGCTCTGCCTTGCATATCCTCCCGTAAAAATATGGTTCAATATCTCTTCAGGAATACCACTGCCATCATCCATAATCTCAAAACAGACCTTTCTATTCTCCGTATGAACCTCCAGCCTGAGCTGCTTCATTCCGTCAGCATGTATGACTGCATTTTCAAGGATATTCATTATAACCTGCTCCATCAGGATAGGATCCATCGGTACCATAATAAGTTCATCCGGAATCGAGACATCCACCTCAACATCAGGATAATGCTTGTGAAATTTGACAAGCACTGCATCAATCAGCTCATCAAGCGGTGTCGGTGTCTTGACAATACTCACGTTATCACCGTCAAGCCTTGTGACTGATAACAGATTTTCAACCATCCTGCACAACCACTGCGAGTCCTCCTTTATCCCGGTAAGAAGCTTTCTTTTCTGCTCCTTGGAAAATTCATTTTCGTTCTCAAGCAATGCCGAACTGGCTCCGTATATTGTCGTCAGCGGTGTCCTAAGGTCATGTGACACTGCGCGCAGGAGATTCGCACGCATCTTCTCTTTCTCACTCTCAGACTTAATCTGCTCCTGATATCTGATTTTACTTGTAAGATAGCATGTAACTAATGTTATGGCAAGCATAATAACAACTGACACTACATTTTCAGGCATTGTAAGGTTAATTTTAAAATAAGGAAATGTAAATGCAAAATTCAAAATAACCACACTGCTTATCGCTCCTATAATACCATATATATATCCGGCAGTGTAGATTGAAATAAGAAACACACACAGCACAAGTACTGACGGAATAAGAAAATCATTGTCAAGAAAATACTGAATCAGCAGACATATAAGGAATCCTATCGAAAGCGTTATAATTACCCTGAAAATATTTCTTGCAATGTCCCATATTTTATTCTTCATGCCTTAACCTCTTATATGCTGCCAAAAAGGGAGCCATACAGCTCCCTTAATTGGTTTAGTTCTCATTCATCTTTGCAAGCTTGGCAGCCTGGTCGGCAGCTATACATGCATCTATTATCTCCTGAATGTCTCCATCCATAATCTTGTCAAGCTTGTAGAGCGTAAGATTAATTCTATGATCGGTCACGCGTCCCTGCGGGAAGTTGTAGGTTCTTATCTTCTCTGAACGGTCTCCTGTACCAATCTGGCTTCTTCTAGCATCCGCCTCAGCATCATGTGCCTTCTGGCATTCCATCTCATAGAGCTTGGCTCTTAAAATTGCGAAAGCCTTGTCCTTATTCTGTATCTGTGACTTTTCAGTCTGGCTGTATACAACGATTCCTGTAGGATAATGTGTGAGTCGTACAGCTGAATCCGTTGTATTGACACACTGTCCACCGTTTCCGGAAGCACGCATTACATCGATACGGATATCCTTCTCATCAATGTGGACATCTACCTCCTCAGCCTCAGGCATGACAGCAACCGAAGCTGTAGATGTATGGATACGTCCGCCTGACTCTGTCTCAGGAACTCTCTGTACACGGTGTACACCGCTCTCATACTTTAATATTGAGTATGCACCCTGTCCCTTAACCATGAACTCGACTTCCTTCATACCGCCGATTCCCGTCTCATCAGCATTTATAACTTCAATCTTCCATCTCTTTGTCTCAACATAATGTGTGTACATACGGAAGAGCTCTGCCGCAAAAAGTGCAGCCTCATCACCGCCTGCACCGGCACGTATCTCCACGATAACATTCTTGTCATCGTTAGGATCCTTAGGCAGAAGAAGAATCTTCATCGTGTGTTCAAGCTCCTCTATTCTCGCCTTAGCATCGCTTAGCTCCTCCTTCGCCATCTCACGAAGCTCTTCGTCACTCTCTGTGTCAAGCATCTCAAGGCTGTCTGCAACAGTCTGCTGGCAGCCCTTGTACTCCTTGTATGCATCGACAAGCGGAGTAAGATCGCTCTGCTCCTTCATAAGCTTTCTAAAACGTGTCTGATTCTCCACAACTGAAGGATTGTTAAGCTCCGCTGTGAGGTCCTCATATCTCATCAATAAATCGTCTAACTTATGAAACATATTGTTTTCCATATACTATTCCTTCCTTCTTCTATACATCTTTCATAATATATAATTAACTTTTTGACAGCTGTGCGCATACGGCACTACGGCTTAACTGCCGTCACAACTCTGTCTAATCCTGCAAAATCTTTTATTACTCTTATATCCGTATAACCCTTGACAGCCAGCATATCGCTTACCTCCATCGCCTGATCATACCCGATTTCATACATGAGCACTCCGCCTTTCTCAAGGAAATCCCAAGCCCGCTGTGTAATCCTCCTGTAAAAATACAGACCATCCTCAGTCCCGTCAAGTGCAAGAACCGGCTCATGTTCCTTCACCTCCGGCTCCAAATCATCAATCACATCCGTTCTTATATAAGGAGGATTTGATAAAATCATGGAAAAGCTTCCTGATACGTTTTCAAAAAGATCACTCTGAATAAAGCTTATGTCTGCGCCGAGCCGGCCGGCATTCAGCTTTGCAACCTCAAGTGCCTTATCAGATATATCAACAGCTGTAACCATGGTTTCACATCCGGTCTTCTTAAGCATAAGATATACACTCTGTGCAATGCAGCCTGAACCGGTACACATGTCAAGTATATTAAAGTCGGTTCCGCGCAGTCTGTCAGCGTACATAATTTCAGCCAGCTTTAAAGCCTCTGACACAAGTATCTCAGTATCCATGCGCGGTATCAATACATTTTCATTTACCACGAATTCATAACCCATAAATGGTGCTGTGCCTTCGATATATTGTACCGGTTCATGTGCTTCACGGCGTTCAAGCTTTCTTAAATATAGAGCCGCCGCATCAGCCGGCACTGCATCAGTGCTGCGCATAAAATAATCGGTGCGGCTCATTCCCGTAGCTGCCGAAAACAACAGCCACGCATCATTATCCGCCTCAGCAATGCCTGCTGCCTTAAGTCTTTCACTGCCATGCTTTAAAAGCTCTCTGTTGGTATATTCCACAGCTATGCCTCTTCCTTCCTGAGATTATCCACATATGTTTTCCAGTCGAACACCGCCTCGACAGACGCTATTGCAACCTCCACCATATCAGCATCCGGCTCACTTGTAGTAAGATGCTGCAGCCATAATCCCGGCCTGCTCACTATATCCATGAGCTTTGAATCCGAATTGCCAGCAAGCCTTAACACCTCATATGAAACACCTGCTATGACAGGCACTAAAAGTACTCTGAGCACTAATCTTAAGACAGGTGAATCAACTCTTATAAACATGAAAAAGACTATACTTATACACATGACTATAAGCAGAAAACTTGTGCCGCATCTTTTATGCTCCTTAGAGCTCTTAAGAACATTCTCAACCGTCAGGTCCAGTCCATGCTCTATGCAATTAATACATTTATGCTCCGCACCATGGTACATATAGACTCTCTTTATATCCTTCATAAGCGATATTAGCTTCACGTATACAATAAAAAAGACTAGTCTAACCATACCTTCAATGAGTATCACCGCCGTGTCATTCTTTATAAACGCAGCAAAGAGTCTTGATACATAATAAGGTGCAATCATAAAAATTGCAACTGCCATCACAATCGACAAAATGATTGTGAATGTCATCATAACCTTCTCTTCTTTCTCCTCCTGCTCCTTGGACTTTACCTTCTTAGGCTTCTTATTCTCCTTGGCATCAGGCTCATCATCTTCATAAAAGCTCGCAGAGTAGCTTAATGTTGACATTCCGACAACAAGCGAATCAATGAAGCTGAATATTCCTCTTATTATAGGAAGCTTAAGAAATCTGTATTTTCCGGCAGGATTCGTGCAATTCTTTACCGAAACTTCTATGTTATTGTCAGGCTTTCTCACTGCCACAGCGTACTTGTCTTTATTTCTCATCATAACGCCTTCTATGACAGCCTGACCACCAATACCTGATGATTTCACATTTATACCCTCTTTATTATAAAAGTAAAAAAGGTCGTGAACCGGTAAAGCTCTACCAATCCACAACCCTGTCTTCCTGAATTACTAGTTGTTCTGCACACCGTACTTCTTATTGAACTTATCAATACGTCCGCGGGCTGCAGCTGCCTTCTGCTGGCCTGTATAGAATGAATGGCACTTGGAACAGATTTCAACGTGGATTGACTCCTTCGTTGACCCAGTTACAAATTCATTACCGCAGTTGCAAACAACCTTGGCCTGGTAGTAATTTGGATGGATTCCTTCTCTCATTTTGTTCACCTCTTCGTTATATTCTTGTATCGAAAATTCGGATTCACCGATTTCTCACCAATAAACAGCTTTATCAGCATATCACACTTGACACAGGAATGCAAGATTTTTTTTAGAATAATCTCACCTTTTTAACCTGTGAAATAAATTCCTGATTATTCTTTGTCTTTGCAAAGAGATCTATAACCGATTCTGTCGCATCCTCAGGGCGTGAACCATTGAGAGCCTTGCGCACATAGTTCATGGCATCAAGCTCCTCTTCCGTAAGAAGAAGGTCCTCTCTCCTTGTCCCCGATTTGACAATATCAATGGCAGGGAATATCCTTCTCTCGGAAAGCTTTCTGTCAAGCACAAGCTCCATATTGCCCGTACCCTTGAATTCTTCATATACAACGTCATCCATCTTGCTGCCGGTATCAATGAGCGCAGTGGCAAGAATTGTAAGGCTTCCGCCTTCTCTTATATTTCTTGCTGCTCCGAAAAATCTCTTAGGCATATGCAGTGCTGCCGGGTCAAGTCCACCGGACAGTGTCCTCCCACTCGGAGTACATACTATATTGTAAGCTCTGGCAAGCCTCGTTATGCTGTCAAGAAGTATGACTACATCCTGCTTCTGCTCTACAAGCCTCTTAGCTCTCTCTATTGTCATCTCAGATACTCTCTTATGTCTGTCCGGAAGCTCATCAAAAGTCGAATATATGACCTCCACGTTATCACCTTCAAGCGATTCCCTGATATCTGTAACCTCCTCAGGTCTTTCATCAATCAGAAGAATCATAAGGTGCATTTCTTTATGGTTCTTCAAAATCGAATTAGCTATCTGCTTTAATAATGTTGTCTTACCGGCCTTAGGCTGTGCGACAATCATTCCTCTCTGGCCTTTTCCGATAGGGCTTATAAGGTCGACAACCCTCATAGACACACTGCTGTCAGGAAGTTCAAGATGTATTCTCTCATTAGGGAATATCGGTGTAAGCTTCTCAAATGCTTTTCTTCTTGCAACCTCTGCCACAGAAAAACCGTTCACCGACTTAATAAATAAAAGAGCACTGAATTTCTCACCCTGATTCTTTATTCTTTTGCAGCCATATATAATATCGCCTGTCTTAAGTCCGAAGCGTTTTATCTGGACAGGTGCTACATATATATCATTATCTCCCGGAAGGAAATTCTCACATCTTATAAATCCATACCCATCCTGCATTACTTCGAGGATTCCATTGACTTCACCGCTCTTGTCAATCATATCCGGATCATAGTCCTGTCTGTACGGGTCTTCTTTTTTGACCTGCTGCGCGCGCACAGTGCGCTCACTGCTCTCTTCTCTCCTATCCGGTACTTCACGTCTCTTATATACAGTTCTTTCCTCCGATGCCTTAGGTGTGCGTGCAGCTTTTGGCGGCTCTATTTCCTTCTCAGGTACATTCTCATCCTGTTCTTCAAGCTCGGAAAGTTTAGCTAAAATGTCAATGAGCTCCGCCTTCTTCATCGTACTGTAATGCTTGACCTGCTTCTCTTTTGCAATATCTTTCAACGCTGAAAGCTGCAAAGATTCCAATTTTTTTCTCATATTAATCTCCTTTTACTCTTACTGCTATATTTGACTGTCATAAAATGATGTTGGGGGATGCATTGATGTATTTAGAAACAATACTATATCCAAAAATCTGTATAAGATAGGTATATTCTATACTAGCATTTTGACAATGTAAAGATTTTTTTGATGTTTTAGACGTTTTTCTTTATATTATTATTTAAAAAATTACAAATATATGTTAATATATCCGTAACTGTTTTGAGCCGACCCACAACCGGCTCAGAAGATAATGGAGATTCTAATGTGAAAATATTTCACACATTACTATTTTGAGTCACTGCAAAAGCAGTGACATGGAGGATTAATATGACAAACAGCGAAAAAGCATTAAAGCTTCATGAAGAATGGAAAGGCAAGCTCGAAACAACACCAAAATGTAAGATTGCCACCCGCGAAGATTTAGCTCTTGCATACACACCTGGCGTTGCAGAGCCATGTAAGGTTATAGCTAGGGACAAGGATGCTGCTTACAAATACACCATCAAATCCAACACTGTAGCTGTTGTATCCGATGGAAGTGCCGTTCTCGGACTCGGAAATATCGGTGCATATGCAGCAATGCCTGTAATGGAAGGAAAGGCTGTTCTATTCAAAGAATTCGGAGGTGTTAACGCTGTTCCCATATGCCTTGACACACAGGATACCGAAGAAATCATCAAAACTGTTGTCAATATTGCACCTGCTTTCGGCGGAATTAATCTTGAAGACATATCAGCTCCAAGATGCTTCGAGATAGAGGAGCGTCTTAAAAAGCTTCTTGATATACCTGTTTTTCATGATGACCAGCACGGAACTGCCATCGTTGTTCTCGCCGGAATAATCAACGCGCTCAAAGTAACCGGCAAAGACAAAGAGAGCTGTCAGGTTGTTGTAAACGGTGCCGGCTCCGCAGGTGTAGCCATCACTAAGCTCCTTCTCACTTATGGCTTCAAGAATGTTATGATGTGCGATAAGTCCGGTATTCTGTCCGAGGACTCCGAGGGTCTTAACTGGATGCAGAAGGAGATGGTGAAAGTGACGAACCTCTCACATCGCCATGGTCTTTTAGCTGATGCACTTAAGGGTGCAGATATCTTTGTAGGTGTATCTGCTCCTAACATAGTAACCGCCGAGATGGTTTCTTCGATGAACAAGGATTCCATCCTCTTTGCAATGGCTAACCCTGTACCGGAAATCATGCCTGACGCAGCAAAAGCTGCCGGTGCGCGTGTTGTCGGCACAGGCAGAAGTGACTTCCCTAACCAGGTCAACAATGTTGTAGCATTCCCCGGCATATTTAAGGGAGCGCTTGAAGGACGTGCCACACAGATTACAGAGGAGATGAAGCTCGCAGCCGCACATGCAATAGCAGGTCTTGTAGCTGACGAGGATATCAATGAGAACAACATTCTTCCTGAAGCTTTCGACCCTCGCGTTGCAGAAGTTGTAAGCAAAGCAGTAAAGGATCATATTCACTAAGATGCACACACCCAACAAGCCTTTTTATTCTCTGAATCAATATTACAGAGAACGCTTTGGCGGCAAGGTTTATAAGCTTTCCTTAAACGGCGGCATGACCTGCCCGAACCGTGATGGCACCATTGACAGCCGCGGATGTATTTTCTGCAGTGCCGGCGGTTCGGGCGATTTTGCCTCTACAGCAATGATATATTCCGATGAGCTTAAGCGTTACATTCCCGATATACCTACGCAGCTTGCGCAGGCAGAAGCACGAATTGCCAACAAGATTAAGGTCAAAGATTTTGCAGGTTACATTGCTTACTTTCAGGCATACACGAACACTTATGCCGATGTCTCCTATCTTAAGCAGCTCTTTTCACAAGCTTTAATGCATCCTGATATCTTAGGCTTATCAGTTGGGACAAGACCTGACTGTCTTGAGCCTGAGAAAACAGCACTGTTAGCATCGCTTAACATGCAAAAACCGGTCTTTGTGGAGCTTGGTCTGCAGACTATCCATGAGCGCTCTGCTCTCTTTATCATAAGAGGATATCCACTCCCTGTCTTTGAGGATGCAGTAAAAAGACTTAAGGCCGCCGGCATACCTGTTATAGTCCACGTTATATTAGGTCTTCCCGGCGAGAGCAAGGATGACATGCTCGCAACCTGCCGCTATCTTGGCAGTCTCGGCATTGACGGAATCAAGCTCCAATTACTGCATATTCTTGAAGGAACAGACCTTGCAGCACTGTATAAAACAGAAATTTCTGAAAATTGTACCAAATTTTCTATAATGAGTCTTGACGAGTATGCATCACTTGTGGTATCTATTATTGAGCAATTACCACCCCAAATGGTAGTACATCGCATTACAGGCGACGGTCCAAAGCGGATTTTACTTGCCCCGGCATGGAGCGGAGATAAGAAAAAAGTACTTAATACTATAATGAAGGAATTTGTCATGCAGAACACATGGCAGGGTAAGAAATATGGCAACTGACGCATCAACCCTATACAAATTAATAATCTTATATATGTTAGACCGCGTGAACTCGCCTATGACAAATGCACAGATTTCGGAATTTGTGCTTGAAAAGGGTTACACTTCATATTTTACCCTGCAAGAAGTTCTCAACACGCTTATTTCTGATGGATTTATAACAGAAGAGAGCTACCACAGCAGCACTCACTATACAATCACCGATTCCGGACGTGAGACGATTAATTTTTTCAAATATAAGATTTCTTCATCGATTGTATCGGATATCAACTTATATCTAAGCGATAATAAATATGAATTAAAAGAGGCAGTGAACAATATCTCCGAATACTATAAAGCATCCAACGGAGACTATGCTGTTCACTGCCAGGTTAAAGAAAACGGTCATCCTATCATTGATTTGACAATCACCGTGCCGGATGAGCAGCAAGCTGACTCAATGTGCGGCAAATGGAAGGATGCAAGTCCTGATATATATGAATATATTATGACTCACCTTCTATAATATTCCAGATTTCATCTCTGCCCTGCTTCGTCTCGGCAGAGAATGGAACAAGAATTTCTTCCTTCTCCATTCCAAGTGTCTCACGTACAAGCTTAATCTGCTTAGGCACCTGGCTTCTCTTCAGCTTATCTGCCTTCGTCGCAATCACGACAGGCGTAAATCCCTGATATTTTATCCAGTCATACATATTGACATCGTTCGCCGATGGCTCATGTCTAATATCAACAAGTAAGAATACATGCTTTAACATCTTAGAAGTATGAAGATATTTCTCTATCATCTTTCCCCATTTTTCTCTGGTTTCCATTGAAGTACGGGCATAGCCGTAGCCGGGTAAATCCACAAGGTAAACTTCATTGTTGACATTATAAAAATTGATTGTCTGTGTCTTTCCCGGTTCCGATGATGTTCTTGCAAAGCTCTTTCTGTTTACAAGCGCATTTATAAGCGATGATTTACCGACATTTGACTTTCCGGCAAATGCAACCTCCGGACAACTATTTTCCGGAAGCTTGCTTGTGATACCGCATACCGTTTCAAGACTCAATGTCTTTACTACCATATTAGTCCTCCTTTCACACTATTTTTCTCAGTAGAGTGCTTCCTTCCGCAAAAGAGCTTCATCTGCCACCTGTTTCATATTCTTCACATATACAAGCTCCATGCCGTCAGTTATCTCGGCATCAAGCTCCTCAACGTCCGCTCTGTCAGCATCAGGCACAAGCACTCTATCAATTCCATACTGCTTAGCTGCAAGAAGCTTTTCCTTAAGACCTCCTATCGGAAGCACTCTTCCGCGAAGTGTCACTTCCCCTGTCATGGCAAGCTTGGCTCTTACAGGTATTTTGCTGACTGCCGAGAGTATTGCCACCGACATTGTTATTCCGGCCGATGGGCCATCCTTTGGAACCGCTCCCTCCGGAATATGTATATGTATATCATTTTTTTCAAAGAAATCTTCGGGTACATCATATTCTGAAGCCACAGAACGCACATAGCTGAGTGCTATCCTTGCCGACTCCTTCATTACATCACCGAGATTTCCCGTGAGAATCATCTCTCCCTTTCCCGGCATTGTTCCTGCTTCTATCGTCAGTGTATCTCCGCCAACACTTGTCCACGCAAGACCGGTCACTGTACCAATCTGTGCATAAGCTTCAGCTTTGTCATCCTTAAATCTTGGCCTGCCAAGGAAATCTTCAAGATTCCTAGCTGTCACTTTCACCATAACACCATCTGAAAGTTCTCCTGCAAGCAGCTTTTTGGCTGTCACACGGCACACCTGTGCTATCTTTCTTTCAAGATTTCTCACTCCCGCCTCTCTTGTGTAGCCATGTATAATCGCAGCTAACGCCGCCTTATTGATATTTAGCTCTTTTTTTGTAAGTCCATTCTTCTCAAGCTGCTTTGCAAGAAGATGTTCAGCTGCTATATGAAGTTTTTCATTCTCTGTATAGCTGTTAAGCTCTATAATTTCCATTCTGTCATAGAGAGGCTTCGGTATCATAGATGAATCATTTGCCGTAGCGATGAACAATACCTGTGATAAATCAACAGGTACTTCCATATAATGGTCAACAAAATGAGAATTCTGTGCCGAGTCGAGCACTTCAAGCAGCGCCGATGCCGTATCTCCTCTGCTGTCCTTACCCGTCTTATCTATCTCATCAAATAACATCAACGGATTCTTCACGCCTGCGTCCTTGATTCCTTCTATTATTCTTCCCGGCAAAGCTCCGACATAGGTTCTTCTGTGTCCTCTGATCTCTGCCTCGTCCCTGACACCGCCAAGGCATACTCTTACATATTTCTTTCCGAGCGCTCTCGCTATCGACTCCGCTATCGAAGTCTTTCCTGTACCCGGAGGACCGACAAGACACACTACAGGTGAATCTTTTCCGCCGTTTTTCTGCCTTACAGCGAGAAATTCAAGCACTCTGTCCTTGACTTTGTCAAGTCCGTAATGCTCCTTATTAAGAATCCTTGCAGCATTTTTTATATCGTTGTTGTCCTCAGACATATTGTCCCAAGGCATCTCAAGCAATGTTTCTATATAGCTTCTTATGACATTTGCCTCAGCGGAGCTTGCCATCATGTTGCGATATCTTGCAATTTCTTTATTGAGCTTTTTCTTAATCTCATCCGATGCATTGAGTTTCTTAGTTCTGTCTAAAAAATCATCAATCTCACTCTCGCCGTCCTCTCCAAGCTCTTTGCGGATAACACGCAGCTGCTCTCTTAGCACATATTCCTTCTGATGCTTGTCAATCTCGGTGCGTACCTCATCCATGAAATCCTTGCGGATTCTCGCTATATCTATCTCTCTCTTTATCGCAAGCTTGGTCTGTACGCAGCGCTCCGGCATACTGCCGCACTCATAAATTTCCAGCTTTTTGCCATTCTCAAGCGGAAGCTCAGCAAGCGTTCTGTAAAGAACCTCTTCCAGACTGTCTGCTGCCATAATCCTTCCTATAGCTTCCTTATTTAACTTAGGATTGGCTGCCGCATATAGTCTGACAAGCTCCTTTATATCTCTTGCATGTGCAGTCAGTATAAGCTCATCAGCGTGTTCTTCCATATCATCAGATATATCAACATTTGCGAGCATTATTCTGTCATCCATATTGTATGCCAGACTGTTTCCTCTGTTAAGTCCGCGTACAAGAATACGCAGCACATTTCCCTGCAGCTTCATTATCTGCTTTATCTCACATACAGTGCCGATCCTTCGCAGCTTTTCCTCTGCTTTGTCATCCTTGTTGTCCTCTAAATTGCCTGTTATAAAAATCTTCTGGCCATGGAGCATGGCATATTCAACTGTCTCTATAAGATTTTTCCTGTTAATATCAAAATGAATGACCATATATGGTAATATGGTCATTCCTCTGAGTGCAACAACAGGTAAACCCGTAATCACTTCATTCATGCAGTTTCCCCGTTTGTATTTCTTTTTTCATGTCCTGAAGGAATACTATCCGTTCTGTATTCAATCTGCGGAGGAGTTCCCTTTTCAACTGTGTCCTTAGTTATGGTACAGCATGCAATAGAATCGTCAGACGGAATCTCATACATTACATCCATCATGATATTCTCCATTATTGCACGAAGGCCTCTCGCTCCTGTCTTTCGCTCAAAGCTCTTCTTGGCAATAGCCGCAACAGCATCATCTGTCACCTTAAGCTCCACTTCATCATAATGGAAGAGCTTGCGATATTGCTTTATAAGCGCATTCTTAGGCTCGGTAAGTATTCTTACAAGAGCATTCTCATCGAGCAGTTCAAGTGATACCGTTATCGGAACTCGTCCGACAAATTCAGGTATAAGACCAAACTTGACAAGATCCTGAGGAAGTACCTGCTTTAACAGTTCTCCTACATTCTTCTCATTCTTCTCGATAAGCTCAGCGCCAAAACCGATTGATGACTGACCCATTCTGGCATCTATAATCTTTTCAAGGCCATCAAAAGCACCGCCGCAGATAAATAATATATTGGTTGTGTCGATAGGTATAAGCTCCTGCTGTGGGTGCTTACGTCCACCCTGAGGCGGAACGGATGCAACTGTCCCTTCAAGAATCTTAAGAAGTGCCTGCTGCACACCCTCACCTGAAACATCCCTTGTGATGGATACATTCTCAGACTTCTTAGTAATCTTATCTATCTCATCTATATATATTATTCCATGCTCAGCTCTCTCCACGTCATAGTCAGCAGCCTGTATGAGCTTTAACAGAATATTTTCAACATCTTCGCCTACATAGCCTGCCTCTGTAAGCGTTGTTGCATCGGCAATGGCAAAAGGAACATTTAAAAGCTTCGCCAGTGTCTGTGCAAGAAATGTCTTACCTGAGCCTGTAGGTCCAAGCATAAGTATGTTGCTCTTCTGAAGCTCAACACCTTCATCCTCTGCATCTATGACATCATTCTTAGCCATAATCCTCTTGTAATGATTATATACAGCAACGGAAAGAACTTTCTTAGCTTCATCCTGTCCTATTACATATTCATCAAGAAATTCTTTTATCTCTCTCGGTTTTAAAAGGTTAATCCCTTCAAAGCCTGTCTCAATATCATCCTGAGACTCCATCTCTTCATTTACAATCTCCGAGCATAAACTAATGCACTCATCGCATATATATACTCCGTTGCCCGGTCCTGCAATCAGCTTTCTGACTGCATCCTGAGGCTTTCCACAGAAGGAACATCTAAGCCTTCCGTCATCCTTACGTCCTGCCACCTCTTACCTCCTATATTGAACAGTCTTACACCCTCAAAAATGACATGTGGAAGGAGGAACCCCCCTTCCACACCTAAAATCACTATGTCAGACAGATATTAAATCCATTCTGCTGCTTACCTTAATAAGCTTAGTTAATCTTCTCAACTACAGAATCAATAAGACCATACTCAACTGCTTCCTGTGCTGTCATCCAATTATCTCTGTCAGTATCCTTTACAAGATCCTCATAGGACTTGCCGGTATTCTGTGCAAGGAGACGGTTCATTCTCTCCTTGGTTCTGATAATATGTCTTGCAGCTATCTCAATCTCAGTAGCCTGTCCCTGTGCACCGCCAAGTGGCTGATGTATAAGAATCTCTGCATTAGGAAGAGCCTTTCTCTTACCCTTGGCACCACCCGCAAGAAGGAATGCACCCATGCTTGCAGCCATACCGACACATATTGTAGAAACATCGCACTTGATATATTGCATGGTATCATATATCGCCATACCTGCAGATATAGAACCACCGGGACTGTTAATATATAAACTTATATCCTTCGAAGGGTCTTCAGACTCAAGGAAAAGAAGCTGTGCAACAACAAGGTTAGCTGAAACATCATTAACTTCCTCACCGAGAAAGATGATTCTCTCCTTTAAAAGTCTTGAATAAATATCAAAGGATCTTTCTCCTCTGCTTGTCTGTTCGATTACTACCGGTACTAAACTCATAGTGTTCCTCCCCATTTATAACTGATAACTTATTTCTCTACTGCTTCTGCAGCGATAAGCTTAACTGCCTTCTGTACTGCGAGATCATCCTTAATCTGATTTCTCTCGTTGTCAGTCATCATATCCTTAAGCTCATCCTCCTTCATGTTGTACATGGAAGCCATGTTCTTAATCTCTTCTTCAACTTCCTCATCTGTAACAGTGAAGTTCTCTGCCTTAGCGATAGCATCAAGAACAAGACCGTTCTTGATTCTCTTCTCTGCTTCAGGGTAAATGCTCTCGATGAACTTGTCAATCTCCATACCCATCATCTTAACGTACTGCTCAAGGCTGATGCCCTGCTGCTTTAAGTTTCTATCATAACCGTCTGCCATCTGAAGAGCCTGCTGCTTAATCATAGCTTCCGGAATCTCCATTGTAGCATTAGCAACTGCTGCATCAATAGCTTCGTTCTCTTTCTTAACTTCAGCGTCCTTAGCCTTCTTCTTCTCAAGTGTTGCCTTTAAGTCTGCCTTGTATTCATCAACTGTCTTGAACTCGGAAATATCCTGTACAAGCTCGTCATTGAACTCAGGAAGCTCCTTAGACTTGATTTCCTTAACTGTTACCTTGAATGTAGCAGGCTTACCTGCAAGCTCAGCTGCATGGTACTCCTCAGGGAATGTAACATTAACTTCTGTCTCCTCACCGATATTCTTGCCGATTAACTGCTCCTCGAATGTATCGATGAATGAGTGTGAACCGATTGTAAGAGGATAGTTCTCACCCTTACCGCCTGCAAAAGGAACTCCGTTCATGAAGCCTTCGAAATCGATAACTGTATCGTCCTTATCCTGAACAGATCTGTCCTCAACATTGATGATTCTTGCATTCTGCTCCTGAACCTTCTTAACCTCAGCATCGATATCCTCGTCAGTAACCTCAGCGCTTACCTTTGCAATCTCAACGCCCTTGTAGGTTCCGAGTGTAACCTCAGGACGTACTGCAACAGTCGCTGTGAAGATGAAGTTCTTGCCTTCCTCAATCTGTGTTACATCTATCTCAGGCTGTGACACGATATCAATACCGCTCTCAACTGCTGCCTTCTGATACTCTCTTGGGATAATTGAGTTAGCTGCATCTTCATAGAAAATGCCTGCGCCATACATCTTCTCGATCATCTTCTTAGGAACCTTTCCTTTACGGAAACCAGGAACGCTTATCTTATTCTTATTCTTTTCATAAGCTGCATCCATTCCCTTAGCGAATTCTTCTGCATCAACCTCTATGGTCAGCTTAACCATGTTCTTCTCTAACTTGTCTACTGTAAAGCTCATTTAAAAAATCCTCCTTAAACTATTAACACGTATGTCAATCAATTACCCATTATAACATACGTCTACACCAAAATCCAGCATAAATTTACGATAATGCCTGTTTTTTATGGATTTTTTGGCAGAAAAATGCTATTCTCTACACAGACACCGGCGTTTTTTATATCTTTAAAGATATCTAAGATATCACCGCATCACATGACTTCCATGCCATCATACCATTTCATGCCGATATCTTTAAGCAACTGTCGGTTTAATTTTTGCGGCAGCGCACAAAGCTCTCCGTGTATATGCACAATTTTCAGGAGTAAAAGGAGGAATTTTTTCTTGTCAGAAGCAATCCTAAAGGTCAGCGGCCTAAAAAAATCATACAAAAAAAGAATCATTTTCGATAACGCAGCCTTCGAGATTTTTCCCGGTGATATTGTCGGAATCGTAGGTGCAAACGGCTGCGGAAAATCCACACTTCTTCGTATTCTTGCCGGAGCCGATAAGCCGGACGGCGGCTTAATCGAATATGGCGGTCATAATGCGATGAAGAACCCAAAAATATTCCGCGAATATGCCGGATATGTTCCGCAGGATAATCCGCTCTTTGAAAATCTCACTGTTTCAGACAATCTGAAGCTGTGGTACTGTGACCACACGGATGAGCTTTCAGATATCATGGAGCGCTTTGACTTAAACCGCTACGCAAAGTATACCGTGAGCAGACTGTCCGGCGGAATGAAAAAAAGGCTTTCCATCGCCTGTTCATTAGCCGGAAGTCCTTATATTCTTATTTTAGACGAACCGGGAGCATCGCTTGACATTGTATGTAAATCCGATATATGCAGCTACCTGTCCGACTACAGCCGTAACGGCGGCACCGTTATAATCACCAGCCATGAAGAATGCGAGCTTTCCCTGTGCAGCCGGATGTTCATCATAAACGAATGCTCAATAAAAGAAATACCACCCGTTTCCGGTGCCGAGCTTATGAAGCTTATATCAAAAAAGGAGAACCCGAATGCGTAAACGCTTATTTTATATGCTGTTACAGATAAAATCCGCTTTCAAATTCATACCCGGACTTTTTGCCGGAACTCTTCTTTTTGCTTTTATAGCGTTCTGTATCGGTATGGCAGGAGTCAAATACATCAATTCCGGAACTGGCCTCTTTTTTAAAATTGCCGTTGTGCTTCCGGCAGATGATAAGCTTGTAAGTCTTGGTTTTAGCATGCTCACACAGATGGACAGCCTTGACGATTACTGTGAATTCATACAGACAGATGATGAATCTGCCAAAAAGATGCTAAGAGACGGCGAAGTATATGGCATTGTCTACATTCCCGAAGGCTTTGTCGAGGATGTCTTAAACGGACGCAATACACCGGCGGTTGTCATTCTTCCCGACAATCCCGGAATCGAGACTGTTGTATTCCGCTCGGTATTAAATGCAGGCTCTGACACTCTCGCCTATGTTCAATCGGGAATATACGCCATGAGCGATGCATACATGCAGTTCGGACTCTCCGACAGGCTCTCCGAAAGCTCCGATGAGCTGAACGATTATTATCTTCGTTTTGTTTTTAACCACTCAAATATTTTTAATATTAGAAAGGTAAGTCCTACGGGAACTCTCTCCGGCGTTCAGTTTTATATATGTTCAGGCATTACCGCCATCATACTGTTTCTCGGTTTTCTTCTCGGCAGTTTCATCACATCGGAGAACCGCGAAACTTCAATCATGTTAAAGCGTTCAGGCATCAGCCATTTTTATGCATGCATATGCAAATGCTTAGCCATGAGCCTTGCATGCACATGTATCATTGCGGCAATGCTTTTCATCATAAAGCCTATTTTACGCAGTTTAACAGTCCCTGACGACATTATATACAGCCTTTCACTTCGTAATCTGTTATGCCTGTTTTTTGGCATCTTCATAGCTGTATCCTACTTTTTTACGGTGTATACGGCTGCCGGGAGCGGCTTATACGGAATGCTTCTGCTCTTCTGTCTCAATGTGGTAATGCTTTACTGCTCCGGAATAATAATTCCGGCTTCCTACCTTCCTAAGCTTGCCGCTGCAGCCGGAAAATTTCTTCCGGCTGCATACATAAAGACGCTTTTAGACACGCTCTACACGGACACACTCTCCGGCATCACAATAGCTGCCGGACTTGCATACGCTGTAGTGTTCTTATTAATATCTGCTTTTATAAGAGAAAGGAATTGCCATGAAGCCTAAAATACTGCTCACATGGAGCGCCATTCTAAGCAAGCGAATTTTAAAAATGCCTATAATAGCTGTACTTCTCATCTTCATTCCCATTCTGACTGTCACTGTCAGGCTGCTGCCGGAAAATGCAGCCTCATCCGATATTACAGTCGGTCTGTTCTTTGAAAAGGATGATACACTTACACTTCGCATGAAAAATCTTCTGCTCTCATCAGGGGAGGGCGGCTTTTCATTTGTCGAATACGATGATAAAAGCATTATGGAAAAAGATGTCATCTCCGGTATGCTTGAATGTGCCTACATATTCGACTCTGACTTTTCAAATGCTCTTAACAACGGTCATTACAAAAACACTATCGAGGTAGTCACTGTGCCGTCCGCAATGTTATTGAGCGCCATAAATGAAATTGTGTTTGCCGCTGTTGTGCGAATGTCGGGCTATGAAGTGCTTGATAAATATATACACATTGACGGTATAGACGACAAAACAGTTTCTGACCTTGGCAGCTTCATGTACCGGTCATATGAGGCATATTGCGCCGGGGGCGAAACCTTCCATCTTGATATCCGCACCGCTAACAATATCTCTCTAAACCAAAATACGGATACGGATGCAACAGTCACATTTCCGTTGCGAGGACTTCTGTCTATTCTTATCATGCTCTCTGCATTAACCGGAAGCATCGCATGGCTTATTGACCGTGAAAAGGGACTTTTCGCGCCACGCCCTCTTTCATTCTGCATACTAAGCTGTATATTATATCCACTGCTTCCTGCTGTTTTGTTTACATTGTGCAGCGAACTGGCACTTTACCTTTCACAAAGCACATACCCGCCGGCGCTTGAAGTTATGTATTCTATAAGATATATATGTATGGTAACTGCTTTTTCCTGTGTATGCTGTCTGTTAAAAAAGAGCAGCCGTGTAATTCCGCTCATACCTGTATTTCTCATAGGAAGCCTTATATTCTGTCCGGTATTTATCAATATAGAAGGTATTTTTCCTGCTTTCCGCTTTATAAGCAGGCTCTTCCTTCCAAGATATTTTTTGTAAGCCAATGATATCGGCAATCTATATTTATGCATCTTGCTTCGGACAACGAAGAGATATGTATAAACATAACTTGTTATACGCTCATAGACTAAATTAACATGTTTTGACACCTAACCCCCTATTATGCAAAAAAGGGAGCCGCATATGCGGCTCCCCGGCATAAATGGCATTACTGCTTACCTGCCATCTCCTGCTCCTGTTTCATGATCATCTTCTTAACCATCTCACCACCGATAGAACCGGCCTGTCTGGAAGTTAAGTCTCCATTGTAGCCTTCCTTTAAAGGTACGCCAAGCTCAGAAGCTACCTCCATCTTGAATCTGTCCATTGCACCCTTTGCTTCAGGTACTGCCGCCTTGTTTGTTCCTGTATTAGTACTTGCCATTTTGATTCACCTCCATGAACATTGATATAGTTTTTGAAAATTCCGTGGCACCGGTCTTTTCCAATCCGACAAATTCTTTTCCTCTCCATCTGCCACATGTCTTTTACTGACCTGCTGCCGGATTGGAATGTCCTTTGTCTTGGTATTATTATGTTCATGAAGCGTTTTATTATTATGCCAATTCGTGGAATATTTACAAATGGCAGACAGCTGCGGCACGTTCATTTGCTGCGGCTGTGGCGCTTACAATCTATTACTTGTACTGTATGGAATGAGCAAGCATTCCTGCTATCTTATCGGATACAAGTGTTCCGACAAGGCTGAGTCCAAGATCTATCGCTGTTCCCATGCCTCTGCTTGTAACGATATTTCCGTCCCAGACAACTCTTTCCTGCACGAACTGCGCTCCCTTTAACTCATTTTCAAATCCCGGAAAACATGTTGCCTTCTTTCCCTCTAAAAATCCCAGATGTCCGAACACGCTCGGAGCAGCACATATTGCTGCAAGCTTCTTTCCTGCCGCATAATGCATTTTTAACGTGTGTGCAAGCCCTGCATGAGCTTCAAGCCCTTTTGTTCCCGGTCCACCCGGAAGAAAAAGAACATCTGCATCCTTATAATCATTGTCTGCAAACATCGTATCTGCGACAACTTCAACCTTCTGCGCGCTTAAGACATTCTTTTTATCCATTATGGATACTGTCACAACCTCAATACTCGCTCTTCTTAACACATCGACCACTGCAAGAGCCTCAACAAGCTCAAAACCCTCCGTTAAAAATGCATATACCTTTGCCATAATTATCTCCATTCTTCAGACGTTGTTTTTTAATAATTTTCATCCGTAATAAAACTAATCTGTGTCGCCTGCTGCACAAATAGCATAACCATGTAATTATCAAATAATCACAAAATCCTTTTGCAACACAACCTATTATATACTAAAATAGTACTGTGGTCAAAATGTCTTTTGCAAACACATGATTTTTTAATAAATGCCATAATTTATAACATACCGGCTAAACCTGCTGCATAAAGCATGCTTGGAAATTTTATCCTGAAATAATCTAAAACAACTCAAAAATAACTTAAAACGTAAAGGAGCTTCAAAATGGAAATCGAAAGAAAATTTCTTATTGACAAAATACCCGACAGCATAGACCTGTCATCGCTTAAGTGCCGCCGAATTGAACAAGGCTATCTTTGCACCGAGCCTGTTGTCCGTGTAAGGCGCGACAATGACGATTACTATCTTACTTACAAGTCAAAAGGCCTTATGGCGCGCGAAGAATACAATCTTCCGCTTAACGAAGCTGCATACAACACACTCATCAAAAAAGCCGACGGAAATATTATCACCAAAACACGCTATGAAATTCCCGAAAAAAACAATCTTACAATAGAGCTTGACATATTTGAAGGAAAATTTTCAGGACTCTTGCTCGCCGAGGTCGAATTTTCGTCCGAGGCAGAAGCTCTTGCCTATACTCCTCCTGCCTGGTTCGGAAAAGATGTCACAAACGATGCATCTTATCATAATTCAAATATGGCAAAGAAATAATTCACACAATTTTAATACTTTTTTACCAAATATGTATACACAAATTGTAAAACTTATGGTATAATTCACCATATAAGAGCCAAGGAGCGTTATTATTATAACTCAATCCGTTTGGCTTGAAAATCAACTGATAATTCATATTTGAAAGGAGTAATATAGTAATGGGAAGAATAGTACTTAATGAAACATCTTATCATGGTGCAGGCTGTATTGCCGAGATTGCAACAGAAGTAAAGGGACGTGCTTTTAAGAAGGCGTTTATATGCTCCGATCCTGATCTTATAAAGTTTGGCGTGACAGCGAAGGTTACTAAAGTTTTAGATGATGCAGGTCTTGCATATGAGATTTACTCGAATATCAAGCCTAATCCGACAATCGAGAATGTACAGACAGGTGTTGAAGCATTCAAGAAGTCTGGTGCCGACTATATAATCGCCATCGGCGGCGGTTCATCAATGGATACAGCCAAAGCTATCGGTATCATCATAAAGAACCCTGAGTTTGCCGATGTGAGAAGTCTTGAAGGAGTAGCTCCTACCAAGAATAAGTGTGTTCCTATCCTCGCAGTTCCTACAACTGCCGGCACTGCTGCCGAGGTTACAATCAACTATGTTATCACAGATGTTGAGAAGAGCCGTAAGATGGTATGCGTTGATACACATGATATCCCGGTAGTTGCATTTATCGATCCTGAGATGATGTCAACAATGCCTAAGGGGCTTACAGCCGCAACAGGTATGGACGCTCTCACACATGCCATTGAAGGTTACACAACCAAGGCTGCATGGGAGATGACCGATATGTTCCACCTCAAAGCAATCGAGCTTATCTCCAAGCATCTGCGCGGTGCCGTAGCCAACACTCCTGAAGGACGTGAAGGCATGGCTCTCGGCCAGTACATAGCAGGTATGGGCTTCTCCAACGTAGGTCTTGGTATCGTTCACTCGATGGCTCATCCTCTTGGTGCTGTATATGATACACCTCACGGTGTTGCCAACGCAATCATCCTTCCTACAGTAATGGAATACAACGCAGAAGCCACAGGCGACAAGTACAAATACATTGCAAAGGCTATGGGCGTTGAAGGAACAGAGAACATGACTGTTGAAGAGTACCGCAAGGCTGCCATTGATGCAGTTAAGCAGCTCTCACATGATGTAGGTATCCCTGCTAACCTTAAGGATATCGTTAAGAGAGAGGATATCCCATTCCTTGCACAGTCAGCTTACGATGATGCATGCCGTCCTGGTAACCCAAGAGACACAAGCGTTGAAGATATCACAAAGCTCTACGAGTCACTTATCTAATCTATATACACTTACTCCTAAAGAAGGCGGGCAGGATTCAAATCCTGTCCGCCCTCTTTTATAGAAATCTTATCTAAAATATCTCCGATGCGTTTTTCTTTTAAGCTTTCTCTTTTTCTGCTTATACTTCTCCTTTTTTAACTTTTCCTTGCGTTTTGCATCATTTTTCATATTCTTTCTTGTAATTTTCAGGTACTCACCAACAGTTGAGTGCATTACAAGAAAAACATACGCTATAACCGTACCTATCTGTGCAAGCTGTACAACCTTCTCCTTCTTATCAGCTTCCAACCTCAACACCTCCATAAATTATAATCTGTAATCATCAAGAAATGTTCTCTTCTCTCCATCCTTCTGATATCCGATTATTTTTCTCAAATTAACATTCTCCACACTGCCGAATATATTGCTTTCCACAAGCGGATTTGTCTCCTTTAGCGTGGCAATCAGGTTCTTTATCTCAGCACGTTTAGTCGTAAATGCCTTGTTGTCTATATTCTGCGTTGCCATACATGCACATCTTAAAAATTCAAGTCCGTTATAATTAGCCCATGCAATAACATCCTGCTCTCTCACAAGATAGAGCGGGCGGATAAGCTCCATGCCTTCCACATTGTCGCTTGGCAGCTTAGGCATCATAGTCTGAACCTGCGCCCCGTATAGCATACTCATAAGTATTGTCTCTATAACATCATCGTAGTGATGTCCGAGCGCAATCTTATTACAGCCAAGCTCCTTTGCTCTTCTGTAAAGATGCCCTCTTCTCATTCTCGCACAGATAAAGCACGGCGATGTCTTAGTATCATCAACCGCCTCAAACACATTTGTCGAGAAGATTGTCAACGGAATGCCAAGAAGCTGTGCATTGCTCTCCACTCGCCTTCTGTTAGCTTCACTATATCCCGGATCCATCGAAAGAAATTTTACATCGAATTTCTTATCACTGTATCTTTGATAAAGCTGCATAAGCTTTGCAAGCAGGGCAGAATCTTTTCCGCCCGACACACACACTGCAATGCTGTCGCCGTCATTTATAAGCTCATAACGCTCAACAGCCTTTATGAACCTTCCCCATATATCTTTTCTGTATGTCTTTACAATGGTTCTCTCAATTTCCTGCACGCGGCTTAGCGTCTTCTTTTTCTTATGCATGCCGGAGTCGTCACAGCCTGCGTTATCCTCATTAACTATATTATCTGCTTTTTGTGCCGCTTCCGGCTCTAAGCTGTGCTCTTTATCTGCTTTTGTAACCTTATACTTATCCGTTTTTGCCTTTGTATCTTTTATGATTCTACTGCAATTTTCCACTTGTAAATAAATTAAACTCCTTATAGTATGTTTCCTCTATTTTTCTGAATAAGATACCGGCATGTCCATCATTAAACGAAAAGTTCATAAACACTTTTCCGACATACTCATCAATAATCTGTACATAGATCAGAAATGTATTGTCATTTCTCCATGCACCGCTCACCAACGCTCTATGTCCGTACTCTGGAAATGTTGTCAGAACATTTTTCCCTATTCCAAATTCAAGGCCGTGTTCTCCGGATGCATTCTCATATATAAGCCTTCCGCTGCCGCTGCCAAACTCCAGCTTAAATGATTTGAAGCCGTTCTCATTATCATCAACCGTGATAATATGCCCATCAACTTCATTCTGAATGATATCATGGTTCTTATTTTCACTCTTTAGGTATACCTGCGGCAGCTCATACCAGCCATTCTGCTTATCCCGGTTCAGGCAGATACGGCTATTATTCACGCTACATACGTTTTTAGCAGTATTTTTACTGTTATTATTATTGTCCTTACATTCACGTTCCTTAACACAATCTTCCGATTCATCGTTATGAATTATCGTATCATGCTTCTGCATTACTGCATCAGCATTTTGTGTTACTGCGTCATCGCTTAATATTGTGCTCCACAGCACATCATATATAAGCTGCACACCGCCCTGTCTGCCCTGCGTATCCGCTGTAGTGACTATAAGCATATTTTTCTCAGGTATGCATATTCCGAGCTGTCCGCCCATTCCAAAGCAGGCATAGCCATCATGTGTGGTTCTCCAGAACTGGTATCCGTATCCCTGCATCTCCTCCATAGTCTGTCCTACAGCGTAATTGTCAGACCATCTGTCAAGTGCCTGCTCAAGGTATTCCTTCGGTATATAGCTTTTGCCATTATGCACACCGCCATTCATGATAAGATACATAACCTTTGCCAAATCCATCGGTGCCGCCATCAGTCCTGAGCCGCCCATCGACACTCCCATAGGGTCTTTAAGGCAGTAAGCACTCTTAGAAAAACCAATGTCATCAAGTACCTTTTCACGCAGATATGCAAGAAGCTCCTTCCCCGAAAGCTTCTCTGCAAGCGCAGCTAAAACATGTGTGGAGGATGTATCATATATGTAAAATGTCCCCGGATAATGCGAAGGCTGCGTCGTAAAAAAAGACCCAACCCAGTCCGTACACCCTGCAAGCTTGTATGTCGTATTATTATGCACCGCCCTCATGGTAAGCATATTTCTTATAGTCAATGCCTTAATATAATGGTGTACATGCTCAGGAAGCTTCTCAGGAAAATAGTCCACTATATGGTCATCAAGAGAGAGCTTTCCCTCATCGGCAAGAAGCCCTATCGCAAGCGAGACCATGCTTTTTGTCACAGAGAACATTCTATGAAGCTCATCCGGTCCGTAAGGCTTCTGATATGCCTCAAATACAAGTCTGTCGTCTTTTATTACAATCAGACTGTGAAGCGGTATCTCAGCTTCATGAAGCATTCCAACAAATTCTGTAATTCTCTCTTTCGACAACCCGACAGTCTCAGGCTCCGCTTTTTTTAATTCTATTCCAGCCACATCAAATCCTCCTGTATAATCAGTTTTTCAGCGCACTCTTTATAGCCTCTAACAGTTCATCATATGTCTCGTATGCAGGTATATCAGGATTATCGGCAATAATCTTATCTGTGCTTCTAAACAGAAATCCCGCCTTTCCTGCCTTAATCATCCCAAGGTCATTGTAGCTGTCACCGCTTGCTATCGTATCAAAGCCTATCGACTGAAGTGCCTTTACCGTTGTCAGCTTAGACTGCTCACAACGCATCTTAAAGCCTGTAATCTCTCCGCTGTCGGCAACCTCAAGTGAATTGCAGAAGATTGTCGGCCATCCAAGCTTCTCCATGAGAGGTGTTGCAAACTGTGAGAAAGTATCAGATACGATAATTACCTGTGTTAATGAGCGCAGTTCATCAAGAAACTCTTTAGCTCCCGCAAGAGGGTCAATCTTAGCTATAGTCTCCTGAATCTGCTTAAGTCCAAGACCATGCTCCTTAAGCACGCCTATGCGCCATCTCATAAGCTTGTCGTAATCCGGCTCATCCCTTGTAGTCTTTTTAAGCTCGTCTATCCCGCTCTCCTTCGCAAAAGCTATCCATATCTCAGGTACAAGAACTCCTTCTAAATCCAAACATACAATATCCATAACAGCCTCCCGATTATTTATTACCTGCCATGCCGATACAGTCATGCGGATAAATACTACGCCTTCGCAAAAGCTCCCTTACCGGGTAAAAAGCTGCACACTTTAACATTATTTATCCTGGCACCGCACTAAATTTTAAAAGTATTCTACCATACAAATCATTTTTTCTCAATATAAAATCACTCCTGCCACATAAGCGCACATTTTACAGCCTTATCCCAGCCTTTTAATCTCTCCGTCCTTGTATCATCCGTCATCTGTGGAATAAATCTGTGCGACAGTCTCCAGTTCTTCTCAATCTCATCCTTGCTCTCCCAGTAGCCTGTGGCAAGCCCAGCAAGATATGCCGCTCCAAGTGCCGTAGTCTCAATGCAGCCCGGTCTTAGCACATCCGCCCCAAGAATATCCGCCTGAAACTGCATCAGAAAATCATTGGCACTCGCACCACCGTCAACACGCAGGCGTTCTATCGCAAGCCCTGTGTCCTGTTCCATCGCTCTTAGCACGCTGTATGTCTGATACGCTAATGATTCAAGAGTCGCCCTCACAAAATGCTCCCTGCTGCACCCTCTGGTTATTCCTACTACCATTCCGCGGCAGTACTGGTTCCAGTACGGTGCTCCAAGTCCTGTAAATGCAGGCACCACATACACTCCGTTGGTATCTTTTACCTGCTTTGCAAGCTCCTCCGACTGCGCTGAGTTATCTATCATATGCATCTCGTCTCTTAGCCACTGTATTGCGGCACCGGCGACAAATACGCTTCCTTCAAGCGCATAGCTTGGCTCATCACACGAATCCGCAGCTATGGTTGTTATAAGTCCATGCTCCGATTCAAATGCCTTTTTACCTGTATTCATGAGTAGAAAGCAGCCTGTGCCATATGTATTTTTTACATCGCCGCTTTCAAAACAGCACTGTCCGAACAATGCAGCCTGCTGGTCGCCTGCTGCCCCTGCTATCCTTATCTCGCCTCCTAACAGCCCTTCATCCGTTGTGCCATATACACAGCTTGACGGACGCACATCTGCGAGCATGCTTTTTGGTATGTTAAAAAGCTTCAACAGCTCATCATCCCAGCATCGCTTATGTATATTAAAAAGCATTGTCCGTGAGGCATTGGTATAATCCGTCACGAATATTTTTCCTTTTGAAAGCTTCCATATAAGCCATGTGTCAACCGTTCCAAAAAGCAGCTCGCCTTTTTCCGCCTTATCTCTCGCGCCATCCACATTGTCAAGTATCCACTCTATCTTGGTCGCACTAAAATATGCATCCGGCACAAGTCCTGTCTTACTCTTTATCAGCCCTTCATACCCACTCTTTTTAAGCTCCTCTAGCCTGTCGGCTGTTCTGTGGCACTGCCAGCATATCGCATTGTACACAGGTATTCCTGTATTTTTATCCCATACAATCGTTGTCTCTCTCTGATTGGTTATCCCAATGGCATCTATATCAGCCGCATCAGCTCCCACCTTTGCCATCGCCTCCGCTGCGACACCATACTGCGATGACCATATCTCCATCGCATCATGCTCAACCCATCCCGCCTTAGGGTATATCTGTGTAAATTCCTTCTGGGCAATACTTACCACATTGCCCTGCCTGTCAAAAATAATGCATCTTGAGCTGGTCGTTCCCTGGTCAAGCGCCATCACATATTTCTTTTGCATATCTGCTCTCCATTCATTACTCATCTGCTTAAAACCGATGTAATCTGATTACAATATTTTCTAAATAATCAAAGCGTATTGTAGATATCCGCTTTATAATGATGTTGGGGTCAAAAGGTCTTTTGACCCCTATGATACCGGATTGTTTCGCACTGCGTGCTCCCACAATCCTCAAAACATTCATAATTCGCTCATTTTTCTACGAAAAATGGCTGCTTATTCATGTTTTGGCGGGTCCCAAGGTCAAAAATCCTCTTGCAAGCAAGCTTGCATCGGATTTCCGACCTTTTGACCCTGGTATCATAAAAATAATTTTATATGTTTTTGCTCTTTAGTCAAATAAAATATATTGAACAAAAAAGATTTTTTGTGTATAATCATACACATTAGGTTTGTGCGTATTTTTTATTTAATGGTGGTGGAAAATTTATTATGCTTAATCCAATTTCACAATATAATACAAGTATAGACTCTTTTACACCTGAAATTCAGACATGCATAAAGGAAGCACAGGACAATTATTACCTTTTAAAGACTGATAACTTCCATAGCTATAAGCCATATTGCGAGCGCCTTTTAGCATGTGCATCGGAAGAACAGTCTGATTTTTTGTTTGGCTTCGCTTACTTTTGTCTTATGCATTACTATTCAACAGACAATAATCCTGAGGAAGCTATACGCTGTGCGCTTGAAGGAATCAAGTACCAGCAGAAGGCACATGAATACGAATTTATCGCCCGTTCCTACAATATACTCGGATTATTTACCCAGGCGATAGGTAACTCTGCAAAGGCTGTCGACTATCTCTTATACAGTATTGACACATGCATACAGTATCAGCTTGACTATGTGCGTGGAATGGCAGAATCTAATCTTGCAGACATTTTCCATCGCACTGACAATTTTGACCGTGCTCTCTACCATTACACTGAATCTATCAAGTACACGAAAAAGAGCATGGCAGACACTCCGTTTGATGCTATGCGTGTTCTTTTGTTTACATTGTGCAACCAAGGCTACTGTCTTATTGCTTCAGGAAATGAGTCCGAATTAGATACCAACTTAGCACAGATAAATGCATATCTTGCCGATATGGAAAAGCACAATATTCCGCATGAGACTTTTGTTGTGAATAATTATCTGGCAAATGTATACTACTTTAAGAATGATATCGATACAGCATGCGTATATATGGAGCTTGCCGACAAAGCTTTAAATGAACTTAACAATTTTACAACCTTTGCCGATGACATACTCACATATATACAGATTAAAGAGAAGCTGTGTACTGTTGAAGATTATACTTCACTGCTTGATGATTTCATAGCCAAATCAGCGACAATGCATGCACCGCACTTTCTCTTTTGCAGGCTCCTTGAAAACAGAATTGAAGTTGCCTTGTCTGCACAGGATAATACGGCCTTCTGCCGGTATTCAATGCAGCTTTTCAATCTCTATTCCAGGCATCGGATTCAGGAACACAAGGAGACTCTGCGCGCCGAGCAGATTCACCACGAGAACCAGCTCATACACAAGCAGCACTACGAGCTTGTACATCGCAATAAGACACTGCTGTCGCAATCGCAGCACGATGCTCTCACCGGACTGCCTAACCGCGCCTACCTCAACGATTATGCTGAGACAACGCTCACTAAGGCTCTCAAAAATAAATGTACAATAGGTGTTGAGATTCTCGATATAGATTATTTCAAAAGCATCAATGACAAGTATGGGCATATTGAAGGCGACCGCTATCTAAGCTCCGTCTCCGATGCTCTCCGGCGTATTCCCGAGGAATTTGAGAACGTATTTGTTGCTCGTTACGGCGGCGATGAATTTGTCATCATATACTTTGATAAGAGCAATGAAGAAATTTCCGATATTATGCAGAAGCTCATGGAAGACCTCAGCTCAATATCTCTTCCCGATTCGAACCCTGATGGCAAGAATTTCATAACCATCTCGCAAGGATGCTTCAATAAGATTCCAACTCCTACCAACCGTATCTGGGACTTCTTAGCATGTGCTGATAAGACTCTGTACGAGGTTAAGCGAAACGGCAAGGATAATTATCACCTTAAGGACTCTTTTAAGGCGTAAGGTCAAAACCTGCGACAGCACATTATTTATATAACAGACATAAAGAGAAATGCCGATGGATTAATCCACCGGCATTTCTCTTACGCATCCTACATTACAATTCATGTTTTTTCAACGTCTATAACAAAACACATATCAATCTTATTTTATATATAATAGACTACACAAAACTAACTAATAAGTCCATCCCTACCAGTCTTTATATTCGTTTAATCCCATGTCATCTTCAATTCTCTTTTATTTCTCACACAATCAACCAGATATAAACTGATTAGTGTCTGATATGGTATACCATAACATTCTGCCTGCTGTTTAAAATACTCAACAACATCTGAATTCAAATTAATTATAACCTGCTTTTTTTCTTTCTGTGCATATGAATCCTTCCCTGCATTACCGAAATCATATTCTTCTCTCATATCAACCCCTCCTTAAAAATCATAATATTGATTTACTTCCGTTTTGAATGAAAATTCAATAAATTCTGACAAAAAAATTGCCTGCAAACGCAATTCCTTGCATTTACAGGCCTCTTAGTGCGGATAACAGGAGTTGAACCTGCACGGTCTCCCACTAGATCCTAAGTCTAGCGCGTCTGCCAATTCCGCCATATCCGCAAATCATATATCGGGCAAAGCTGTACTGCTTGTCCTTTTGAAAAAAAATATCTCCGATTCATAAAATGAATCCGAGAACAAGTGAGCCATCCGGGACTCGAACCCGGGACAACTTGATTAAAAGTCAAGTGCTCTACCGCCTGAGCTAATGGCCCATATTATGAAACACATAACTGGGCTAGGTGGATTCGAACCACCGTAATGCAGCAGTCAAAGTGCTGTGCCTTACCGCTTGGCGATAGCCCAAAAATAAAGGGTGAGTACAGGGGCTCGAACCCTGGACCTTCAGAGCCACAATCTGACGCTCTACCAACTGCGCTATACCCACCATAGTATCTGGTCTATAACCAAGACCTGATTAATACCTGATTGTAAATAAGGTATTAAAAAATGTGCCCAAAGGGATTCGAACCCCCGACCCACGGCTTAGAAGGCCGTTGCTCTATCCAGCTGA
>UQYF01000015.1 GCA_900545175.1 uncultured Eubacteriales bacterium | reverse complement strand
GGAAGTGTTGTAAGTGAATTCTTAAATACCTGCTCGAAACCAAGGAATTTGATAATACCTAAGTTAACAGACGGATGAAGTCTTAAACCACCCTTGTATGGTCCAATAGCATTATTAAACTGTACACGGAAGCCTCTGTTAACCTGAACCTGTCCATTGTCATCTACCCAAGGTACACGGAACATAATCTGACGATCCGGCTCAGTAATTCTCTCAAGGATTGCATTCTTCTTATAAAGCTCCTCGTTTGCATCAATAACAGGTCTTAATGATTCAAGAACCTCTGTCACTGCCTGAAGAAATTCCGGCTCTGATGCATTCTTCTCTTTAACTTTTGCAAGTACTTCATCAACGTATGACATAAAATTATACCTCCTGAAAGTTGTGTTAGCTTATGCTAATTTACGACAAAGCTATCTGCACTTTGCTCTGTTAATGCATTATACAATAAAAGTAAACCATACGCAATAAAAAAATTTTGATTATTAAATAAAATACACCTTTTTGTTAACTGCTTTATTTTATTAAGTTTTTTACGCCATGTGCTTTCATCCATTCTGTCCAGAGCTTATAATATTCAGCCTTCAAGTGAACTCCATCAAAGCTGTAATCCGCAGCAACACCTCCTCTGCCATCGTCAACACTCTCATTCATATCAAGATAAAAAATATCTTTTCCATTTGCAATAGCTGCCGCTGCAGTATTTCTTGCATCTATATTGTCATTGTTAAAAACATCACTTGAATCTGAATACCACGTCGTGACATGCATCATTCCTATTATAAATATTATGGCATCAGGCTGCATGCTTCTTATTCTCCCTATATCATCAGCATATGCCTTTGCATATTCCTCAGGATTCTTATCACCAAGCTCGTTGACACCTATCATTATATATATTTGTGAATACTGCCTGCGTGAAAGATAATCAGCAATCCCCTCAGCACCGTCTCCATTTAAGGACATTTTTCTATCCATAATATCATATACGGTAGCCCCCGGTTTGTAGATAAAATCCGCCTCCCGCAGATCACCATAAAAATACATGCCTTCCATGCGTGAATCACCTATGAAACAGGCATCTGAAAAATAATCATTTTCCACATGCACATATTCAAGGTTCGATGAGTGTGCAATCGTATCAAAATCACTGTAATATCCTGACCTTGCATATCTTGTATCCGTCTTAACATACTCAACCTGACCTGAATACTGACCGTAAGCTTCTGATGTCTCTTCACTTACATTCTCTGTGTCTGCCACAGTCTCACTTTCCGAAGGCTCATCCGTATCCGGCTGACTCTCTTTTTGGGCATCCTCACTTGTCTTAACATCACCGGCAATATCATATCCACTGCTTTCCGGTACCGTATCCTTCGGATAAGTTTCAATCTGGCTGACATCCTTTGTCTGTGAATGGCTGCTATCCTGCTCCGTCACATAAGGTTGATTTCCATCGGCATCATTATTCATATTATTATGTTTATTTACATCATTTTTTTTATCATCGTTATATGCACTGCCCGGACCTTGCACATCCATACCCATATCATTCAACTCATGCGTAAACAGCGCTACAAAAATCGGATGTTCCCATGATACATCCCTTTTTAATTTTCCGCTTTTAACTCCTGCAATGCTGACTGCATATACCGCAACAGCTGACAGAAGCAGCATCCATATAAAAGTGCATTGTTTGAAAAATTTCACTACCTTCTGACCAATCCCTTCAATAATTATCCAGTAATATTAAATACCCAAAATCCACTTAGCAGACACTATAATAACAGCCTAAAATCTAAAATATAAAAACGGATTGTTTTTTTGCACTGAAAGCTGGTATACGCACAGCCAGAACAGCACAACAAGAGCCAGCTTTAAAAATATATTCCCGTGATGCTTCCTGATAAACCGCATAGGCAGCGGTGTAGCACACAAAATACATATGATAAGCAGCCACCGATATCTTAAAAGCAGGCTCAAAAATTTATCCCATGCGCCAAGCGATGTCTTAGCAATCGTAGTGCTTCCAAACATTCTAAGCAGATAAAGCCAAAGCTCATGAAGGTTTGTTATATTAAATATAACCCATGATACCGGAATTATAATGAGCATATATATATGCCCTATTACCGGATGTCTCTTTAGAAAATTCTGATAAAAAAGCTTTTCAAGCACTATCAATACGAAGAAAAACAATCCCCATATAATAAAATTCCATGCCGCTCCATGCCACAACCCTGTCAAAAGCCAGACAAAAAAGGTGTTAAGAACCATTCTTGCCTTTCCCTTTTTATTGCCGCCGAGCGGAATATACACATATTGACGGAACCATCTGCCAAGTGTCATGTGCCATCTGCGCCAGAAATCCGCCGCTGACACAGCACAGTATGGATTTGCAAAATTTTCCGGAAACTTAAAGCCAAGCATGCGCCCCATGCCTATCGCCATAAGCGAATATCCAAAGAAATCAAAATATATCTGCATTGAATATCCCCACGCTCCGAGCCATGCCGTAGGCGCATCTATACCCATTACGCCTGCTACCATAACATCATTCCATAAGCTTCCGATTCTGTTAGCGAGCATAACTTTATACACAAGTCCGACAACGAATAACATCATTCCCCACTCTATGTCAATGAACCTGACTTTTCTGTTTTTTAACTGTGGGCTGATCTCATCAAAGCTGACTATAGGTCCGGCTATCAGCTGCGGAAACATACTTATGTATGTAGCAACATCCATAAAATTCCTGCTGGCACTATATTTTCCTTTATACACATCTATTATATAAGACATAATCTGAAATGTATAAAAGCTTATTCCGAGAGGAAGCGTAAGCTTCATTTCCGGAGCTTTAATGCCTGCCACGGCGCATATGTTCCCGACAAAAAAATTCATATATTTAAAGAAGAATAAAATACCAATATCTATAAAAATGCCCAGCACAAGCAGTACTGTGGAAGATTTTTTACCATTACAGTCAGATATTTTCACCGCCAGCGCATAGTTTATCAATATTGATACCATCATAAGAAACACATACACCGGCTCACCGACTGCATAAAAAACCAGACTGCCTGCAACAATGACTATATTTCTGTATTTTGAGGGTGTTACAAAATATGCCAGAAAAAAAATCGGTAAAAACCTAAAAATAAATTCAAGACTAGAAAAAACCATACCCTTACGCTGCCCCTTTATCACTGCCATGTCATTCATAATTCTTACCATATGGTATCACAATCTGACATATAATATGTTACATTTATTTTAAACTTTGTTACATTAAAGTTAAGTATTGTTACTTTTTTGTTAAGGATGTTACATAATATATTAACAACCCGAATTGCCGCAAATTTATAAAATAAGAAAACTATACAGCTTAATTTTAAACGAAATTTCTTATCACATAAAAGACTTCGCAATACCTTATTGATATAATCACAGGTATCACGAAGCCCTTTTAAATACTTATATAATATCCAAAATCACATTCGCCAAACTACAACCATTCACTGTGCGGAACAATTAACAATTTTCCATATCAGCCTGCTCTTTTTCAAGCTTTGACATCATGTTCCTTGCACATGGAGTTGCCGCAAGTCCGCCGCTTCCTGTCTCCTTTATGCATGAAGGCATTGCAATTCCTATGCTTCTCATCGCATCTATAACTTCATCCGGCACAATTTTACTGTTGACACCTGCTAGTGCCATATCAGCCGCTGTGAGTGCACCAACCGCACCTATAGTATTCCTCTTTACACATGGCACTTCGACAAGACCTCCGACCGGGTCACATGCAAGCCCCAAAAGATTCTTAAGCGCTATGGCAGCCGCCTGTATAATCTGGCTTCCATCTCCACCCTTAAGGCATACGGCAGCTCCCGCAGCCATTGCCGATGCAGAACCAATCTCCGCCTGACAGCCTCCTGCTGCCCCTGCAAGAAACGCTCTCTGTGCAATAACTCCGCCTATTCCTGCGGCAGTTATAAGACCTTTGGTTATCTCATCCTCCGAATAACCAAATTCCTCTTCCATCGATATTAACACAGCCGGAATTACACCACATGAACCGGCAGTCGGTGCCGCCACAATACGCTTCATGCATGCGTTAGACTCTCCCATCTTGACTGCCTTTTCAAGAACCTTCATTATAAAATTACCGCATATGCTGTTGCCTTCACTTCTTGCTCTCTCAAGCCTTCCACCGTCAGTTCCGACCATTCCGCTTGCCGAGCGAAGCTTATCATCATACATCTCATCTGCATGCTTCATGGCAAGGTACATGCCTTTCATCTGTGAAAAACCTTCATCAAAAGTAATTCCCTGCTCCTTTATATCATCCTCAAGAACAACCTGCCAGAAGCTCTTTCCTGACATCTTCTCAGCTTCAACTATCTCTGCCAATGATTTATACATCACAATTCTCCATACCTATTCTGCTTAAATAAGTGACCTTTATGATACCTTCCTGACGGCGAAGCCAGTCAATCGCTTCGTCAGGAATTTCCTGATCACACTCTACTACCATTACAGCGTAGCCGCCTCTTGCATCCCTGAAAAGCTGCATTGTCGCAATATTGATTGACCTATGTGCTAAAAGTGTCGTCACACTCATCACATGTCCCGGCTGATCCTGATTATGCACTACCAAGGTAGGATAATTTCCCGCAAAATTGGCTGTAAGTCCGTCAATCTCGCATATCTGTATCTGTCCTCCTCCAACCGATGCCGCAACAATCTCAAGCTGCTTTCCTGTTATTCCTGTAAGCTCAAGCCTTACGGAATTAGGATGTGCGTCAACAAGCTCAATATTATGAAACGAAAAATCCATATGTGCATCAGCGGCATGTCTAAAGCTCATAGGTATTCTCTCATCATCAACCTGCATTCCAAGAAGCCCTGCCACCAGTGCGCGGTCTGTTCCATGTCCTTTACCTGTAGCCGCAAAGGAACCATGCATAAATATTTTTGCCTGTGCAACAGGCTCTCCGAGAAGCCTTCTTGAAATTTTTCCTATTCTCACTGCTCCTGCCGTATGTGAGCTTGATGGTCCTACCATAACAGGCCCGACAATATCTATAAGATTCATAATATTCTCCACTTCCATACATTGTCATTAACGTAAATCATCCACTACTGCATATCTGATATAATACCACTATATGCCATGGCTATACAAGTTTTTTTAAGGAGCATTAAGCAACTTTTTGTGCGCACGCATGTTCTATTATTTTGATTAATCAATTTTCTAATGTAGACTTTTTAAAATCTATAATATATAATAATTTATTATACATTTTTTATGAGGTATATGAAGTATTATGGAATTAAAGCTATCAATCACACAGACCGCAAAGCTGCTCGGCATAACAACCGATGCAATAAGATTCTATGAGAAGGAGGGGCTTATAAAACCAAAAAGAGAGCCACATAGCAACTACAGGTATTACGAATGGGAGCACATACGGCTTTTAATATTTATTGCTTTTTACAGAAAGCTTGATGTGAGCATTCCTGAAATAAAATTATTGCTCACTTCATACACATTTGAGGATATCAATAATACATTTGAGGAGCTTATAGAACATAACCGCAAGCTGATAGAACAGCTTAGCAACAAAATAGAACGTCTCGAATCACACAGACTTTCCATATCATATCTATCTGCCAATACAGATAAATTCTCTGTTGACACGATGCCACACGGATATAAAATGATAGAAGATT
This sequence comes from uncultured Eubacteriales bacterium, assembly GCA_900545175.1. Lineage (GTDB taxonomy): Bacteria > Bacillota > Clostridia > Lachnospirales > Lachnospiraceae > CAG-882. The sequence goes on along the minus strand of UQYF01000015.1, from coordinate 49,057 downwards.
TCAATGCTGATACTGAATACAAAAAAATTGCTCCTCTTCTTAGCGACCCGATATTCTCATATGGAAATATTGCTTATAAGAATTATTTTGATGAAGCCGGTACATCTCTAAGATATATGTCATACATAATATGGGATAAGCTTATTGAGGCTGCACCTCTAAAAAAACCAATTTCCGAATACCCGGTACTCGAAAGCTGCGAGTGTGTCTGTACATCAACTACAGGCCACGAAAACGGCATCATTGACATTGATATAAAAACTTTTACAGACTATTGTTCACAGCACAATTACGAACATTATGGCTATTATTATGCATTTTATTCGTATTCAGTCCCTGATAAGGACAAGATTGTTGACTATTACAAATTATATTTTCCCATAAAAAAGTACTTGACATTGGTGTAACACCAACCTGTATAATATACTTGTAGTTAGAAAGTACAGTATTTATCGGCTCACAGTCATGTATTTATTGATTGTCAGCGTTTTGTTTTTTTATAGCCCACTTTCATCCTTCATACTTTTTATTTAGCAGGGCGCATCCTTAAAGGGTGCGTTTTGTATTTTTTTCCGTAACTTTAAAAAAAACAATTTTTATATTGACATTATGACCAGCAGCTTGCTGATACATTCGTACCTATCGGAATGGCAGATGGTAACGGCGGTGAGTTCCACAACAAGTCCTACTACGATGCGGCAGCAACAGGTGCTGATCAGGTTGAAGAAGCTAAGGCTCTTCTTGAGGGCGCAGGTTACACATTCACAGATAACGGCGATGGTTCATATGCAATCAGCCCTGCTCTTGGATTTGAGTATCTTACAAACACAACAACAGCACATGTTGCAATAGCTGAGTCCATTCAGGCAGATCTTTCAATCCTTGGCATTGAAGTTACAATCAAGCAGGAGGACTGGAACGTATTCCTTGCAGATCGTAAGTCAGGTAACTACTCCGGTATGTGCCGTGAGGGTTGGTTAGCAGATTATAACGATCCTGTCAACATGCTTGAGATCTTCACATCTGATTCAGGTAACAATGATATGCAGCTTGGAAAGTAATTGACATATTAATTACTAAAACAGGAACCAAATAAAACATCCCATTACCATAAGACGGAACGCTTATAGATAATGGGATGTTTCTTTTTTATCTTTGTCTGTATCTGATTTCTCCTGCTAAGAACTCTTCACATGGAATGGTCGGAGGATTGCTGTCGATTATCAATGGCTCTTTCCCCTGCTCTTTTAATGCAGGATTATATCGGAAAAGCTCCCAATAACCTGCCGCAACAGCTTTTTTCTCCTCAGCCTGTGAGCTTCCCATTCCCGCTTTTATACCGTGGGCTATACAGGTACAATATGCAATTACCAATGATGGACCGTCATAGCTTTCTGCCTCGGTAAATGCCTTTACTGTCTGCTCATAATCTGCTCCCATAGCTACCTGTGCGACATATACATTCTCATAAGTCATCGCAATAGCTGCAAGCTTCTTCTTCGGGGTCTTTTTTCCGCCGGAAGCAAAGCGGGCATATGCACCCTTTGGCGTTGCTTTTGATGCCTGGCCTCCTGTGTTAGAATACACTTGCGTATCAAACACAAGAATATTGACATTCTCACCACTTGCCAGTATATGATCTAATCCGCCGTACCCTATATCATATGCCCATCCGTCTCCACCGAATATCCACACGGATTTCTTTTTTGATACCACGTTCTCTTTTTCTATATTATTATAACCCAGCTTTTTATTGTCAGCTTCATTATCATTGAATCTTTTACCTGCACTGACTTCTTTTGCGTTCCTGCACCGCTCTTGTTCCTTTATATTCTCAGCAAGGTATATTCCATATCCGAACTCCGCCGCATCCTCAAAAAGTGAATTGCTCCATGCAGGTCCACGTCCATCCGGATATGCACTGTACGCTGTTGAAGGCGTTGAGTTTGCCCATATTGAAGTACACCCTGTCGCATTTGCAATATACATTCTCTCGCCAAAGAGCTGTGTTACAAGCTTCGCATACGGTGTCTCGCCACAGCCGGCACATGCACCCGAATATTCTAAAAGAGGCTTTTTAAACTGGCTTCCCTTCACTGTACCTATCTTGAATTTTTCAATGACTTCCGGTTTTTCTGAAATTGTCATCGCATAATCGAACTCTTTCTGATGCTTCTCCTTATCATATTCCAAAAGCGGCTTCATTATAAGCGCTTTATTCTCCTTCATGCCTGGGCATACACCAACGCATGAACCACAGCCTGTACAGTCTCTTGCAGAGACAACTATTGAAAAATGTTTTCCAGGCATGCCGTTCATCGGGATGCTTTCCATTCCTTCCGGTGCTTTTTTTAATTCATCATCATCTAAAACTGCAGGACGTATTACAGCGTGCGGACACACATATGAGCAGCGGTTGCACTGTATGCAGTTTTGCGGAAGCCACTGCACAAGCTCCACGGCAAAATCCCTCTTTTCATGTGCTGAGCTGCCGGACGGCATATGACCGTCAACATAAGGAATAAACGCAGACACCGGCAGTTCACCGCCCTTCATTGCATTGACCGGATATTGTATATTTTTTACATAATCCATTACACACTGCCTGTCCTTAAACGCCGTTGAAGGTCTGCTTTCTAACTTGTCGGAACAGCTCTGCCATTCCCTGGGAACCTTGACATGTACAAGCCCTTCTCCGCCAAGCTCTATCGCACGATAATTCATCTGTACTATTTTCTGACCTTTAAACTCATATGATGCTCTTGCGGCAGCCTTCATATATTCAACTGCCTTTTGGTAGCTCATAAGCCCATATTTATCCGAATATTTATCACATATAATTTTAAAAAATGCAGACTGTAAAATTGTATTTATCTTTCCGTTTATTCCAATCTCTTTTCCAACCCCCACAGCATCAATGATGTAAAAATCAAGTGCTTTTTCGGCGATAGCATGTTTCATAGCATCAGGAAGCTTTTCTTCAAGCTCATCCTCACTCCAGTCACAGTTTAATAAAAAAATTCCTCCGTGGCGGATATCAGACAGCATATCATACTTTAATACATAGCTCTCATTATGGCAGGCCGCAAAGTCAGGTCTTTGAATAAGATATTCCGAGCGGATATCATTCTTTCCAAAACGAAGATATGACACTGTAACTCCACCGGATTTTTTTGAATCATATGAAAAATATCCCTGAACCTGAAGCTTTGTGTTGTTTCCTATAATCTTGATGGAATTTTTGTTAGCTCCGATTGTCCCATCTCCGCCAAGTCCCCAGAACACACATTTTAACGTATCTTTGTTGATATTGGACAGCTCGTCATGTCCCGTGTAACCAATTACACTCTTCTTGACATTCAATGAAAGTGCTGTCACATCATCCTCTATTCCTATTGTGAATCTTTTTTTGTCATGATTGGCATATACAGCCATAATCTGTTCAGGAGTCGTATCCTTAGAGCTAAGACCGTAACGTCCTCCATACACAGGGACATTTTCAAATTTACTTCCTTTTAGAGCAGCTATCACATCAAGAAGCAGCGGTTCTCCGACACTTCCTGCTTCCTTCGTTCTGTCAAGCACCGAAATCTGCTCCACTGTCTCAGGTATACATCCTATAAAATGCTCCACACTGAACGGACGATAAAGGTGAACCTTTATCACACCAACCTCCTCTTCTGCTTTTGTAATTCCAACATGGGAATTTATAAAATCAACAACCTCCTCTATAGTCTGCGTAACCGACCCCATCGCCACAATAACATGTGTCGCACTCCCGCTTCCATAATAATCGAATGGGCCGTAATTTGTCCCCAGCCTTTTATTTACTTCATTGAAATATCCACACACTATACTTACAAGCTGTTGATAATATACATTAGCCGCCTCCCTCACTTGAAAAAAGATGTCCGGATTCTGCGCTGAGCCTGCCATAAACGCATGCTCCGGGTCAAGCCCTCTGTCTCTGAACGATTTGAGTGCATCCTTATCGAGCATTTCCAGCAGCTCTTCATAATTCCACATTTTAATCTTTTTTATTTCGTGTGATGTCCTGAAGCCGTCAAAAAAATGTATGAACGGTATCCGTCCCTTTATTGCCGACAAATGTGCCACAGCTGCCAAATCCATAACCTCCTGCACACTCCCGCTTGCAAGCATTGCAGCACCGGTCTGTCTGCATGCATATACATCGGAATGGTCGCCAAATATTGAAAGAGCATGAGCTGCAACTGTCCTCGCCGCCACATGAAACACTCCCGGAAGAAGTTCTCCTGCCAGCTTATAGATGTTCGGAAGCATTAAAAGAAGTCCCTGCGAGGCTGTAAAAGTCGTTGCAAGGACTCCTGCACTTAATGTTCCATGAAGTGTAGCTGCTGCACCTGCCTCCGACTGTAATTCCACTACACGAACCTTTTCGCCAAAAAGATTTTCTCTTCCGCCAACCGCCCACTCGTCAATGATTTCCGCCATAGGCGATGACGGTGTTATCGGATATATAGGTGCCACCTGTGTGAACGCATATGCCACATGTGCCGCAGCGGCATTGCCGTCCATCGTCTTTTCAATTCTATCCATAGAAGTCCTCCAAATATCTTTATGACTTCTATTTTATCCCTCTTTTTTGCTGCTATTCATACCACACACTTTTCAATCCGTGGTATTCCCTGACATCGTCCTTTCTGATATGTACTCTCTCATTATCCTGTTGACCTCCTGCATCTTGCGCTGAGTGTCGGGATTGTCCGACTTAAACGCAAGCATCTTATCAAGATATCCCTGCTTTACAGCCTGTCTTACACTCTCATCGTACACAAGCTCAAAAGCGAGCGAGATATGCCCCGGTACGTTGTCAACCGCTGTCTTTTTTAAAGCTCTGAGTATAGTATGTCTCTTGGCAAACTCTTCAAGAACTGCATCAGTTATCTCGCCATTTCTAATCTCCTGCGTTGTCGCATTATAGATTTCCTCAAGCGGAAAATCACAGTTAACCTTCAATATATCCACCTTATCAGCATCTCGCAGAATATTACAGTACATTGTTGTGCGCTCGTCAAAATCCTGTGGTATGCGGTAATCACTATGATGATAAATAGCTCTCTTTATAAGTTCATCTTCACAATCATCATCAATATAATCCCTGATTCTTCCATCATCAAACAATATCTCACAGCCAAGATGTGCATGGTTAACTGACTTGTCATCATAAAATGTATTATATCTTCTTAGCTGCTCGAATCTTCCAACGTCATGAAGCATTCCCGTAAGCCATGCTATATCAAGGTCTGAACCTGTAAGTCCTATGGATTTTCCAATCGCCTGACAAAGCCCTGCAACACGGTATGTATGCTCTATCTTAAGCCTTACTTTTGTGTTCCCGCTGTCATAATTGCTGACATATGCCGCAAAGGTGTCAATAACTCTCTGTCTGTCTATTGTGATATGTGAAACTGTCATTTTGTGTGCTCCTCTATTATACTTTCTCCTGCTTGTATTAGCTTTGTAATTTGTAATACCTTTTTATTATAGCACCTGTCACACACCGTTTCAACGTAAACTCTCGTACATATGCCTTGTTCCATCGGCAGTCTCGTCATTGAACACATACACCCTGTCAGCGGTCTTAACTACAACCGCCATATGTGTTTTCAGGCAGATATATGTATCACATTTTCCGTAGCCCGACACATCAAAGCTCCCTATATTATATACTGTTCCGTCATAGCCTACATTCTTGGACATGTCCGGCAGTGTGTCCAAAAGCTCAACATCCGTTATCTCATCAAGATAGAACCCGCTTCTCTCGCCTGCCGCCTCAACATAAGCAATTTTTCTTCCACTGTCATCACTTGTAATATCAAGTGATACGTCAGCTAAATCATATTTTGCCAAAAAGAATGCAAGCCCGATAACAAACAACATGGTGATTCCGACTACAATCAAATCCACTCTGCTCCCGGCATTCAACGAGAAACCTATTCCGACTCTTTTTTCTTGCATTCTCGGCGCATTGGGATTTTTCTTACCTGTCAGATAATATATATCGTCGTCATCATAATACTGCACTTTGCCAGCCTGATTTTTCACCTTCTGCACATTGGCATAGGCGGCAACAAGTGCCGCAAGGCTTCCGAGCGAGCAAAGCATTATCATGGCATAACCTAGAAATACAAACACCTTTCCGCCATATAGCTGCGTTCCCGATGTATACCTTAAAGAAAGAACAAGTGCAATAAACGCCGCCATAAAGCTGTGAAGCATCATGCATCTGCTCCACTCGTACTTTACACTTCTGTTAATCGCAATATTAATCTCGCTGTCATCGCAGTAAACCTTGGTGCGTGACCTTGTAATCACAAAATACACCACAAAAAACATCATGGCACAGGCCGCAAAGCTGCACGATACGACAGAGAAATGCACCGCACAATACCTGAACACGCATACTATAACCATCGCCATCGGCAATACTCCCCAGTAAGGGCTTACAGACATCTTTTTCCTGCTGCTTGTCAGCGCAGTGTCTATTCTGCAAAACCTGCCGCCATTTTCGCTTCCCTTATACCAATCCTGTGTTATCTTCCAGTTGTACAGCTTCCAGCCACACCTTTTAAGGCTGTTCTGATACGCATACATCAGCACAAAAAACCACGTTAAAATATATACCATCTGTATTGACACATAATCATAAAAAATCAAAATCATAAAACAGGTTACAAGTCCGATAATGCTTATCCTTTTCCAACTTCTCATATACTCTGCCTTTATATTTTTTACAGGCTCCTCGTCCCTGTGCTCCTTGGGAATTGTTATTCCCATATAGTATGCTCCGTTTTCAAGAATACTCCCGCTTCCCATAGTATAGACTAAGGATGCAAGCATGAAGAGCATTGTAATAATCTCAATCACCATAATAATCATAAATTTCTCCTCCCCTATTCAAGAACAAGCTGCTGCCTGTTATAGATTTCCTCACATTTTTTAATAAATTCTCCCTTTTTCATGCCCTTTAACATTGTCTCCGTTATGAGAAGCTCAAGCTCCTCCTCGACCTTCTCGCGGTACTGCACTCCATTGTCCACTCTAGCGCATATCTTGGCACCATGCCGCCTGTCAATCTCAATAAATCCCTCCGCCTTTAAAACACCATACGCCTTATTCACTGTCATAACATTAATACCTGTATCCTGTGCCATCTGTCTTACTGTCGGAAGGCTCTCTCCCGCCTTTAACTCTCCTCTCCCTATACCCAGCACAATCTGGTTGCGAAGCTGTACATAAATCGGGATGTCCGACGCTGTGTTGAGTTCAATTATCATGTTAATCCTCCTCTGCGAAAAAATATTCAAATAAAACCGGTGGGTCAAAACATGCACTTCAGGCTGTGAGTGTATAAGATGTTGTATTTATGTGCATGTTTTGACGACCCACTTTTGTATTATATATATTAATACAAATAATACTTTATGTCAATATAGCAATCCTTATATTTTTATATGATATTGATGCCAGATAAGCTTTTCATTAAATTGTGCATCATGCCTTAAAAACGCAAAAAGCGGCGGGACTTACTTGCTGCGTCCCGCCGCCAATAAGAGCTTCCACGTCAGAATCAAGCCAGCTCAGTGTGCTTCTCTTAAACAGGCTTGAGCAGTCCCACCTCCTCATAAATTAATGAAATTACAGCTATATATAATACTCTAAAATATATTATTAAAAAACAGTATAAACCAGTGTCAAGTTATATTAATTTTTATACTTTTAGCGGTAATCGAACAATATTTTTACTGTCATATTGTCAAGCCCTGCATAATATATATTAAGGTTAACACCTTACACACTAAAAAATACGGAGGAACTTATGGCAACCTTTTATAATCAAGCTACTCTTTCCTATAACTGAAACACAACAACTTCCAACATTACTGCAGGTGAACTTGTAGAGATATTAACTGCGGCTAAGACTGCTGTGACTGACACATATCAGTCGGGAGGCCGCATAACTTATATAATCAGTATTGTAAACTCAGGTACGGATAATTTTTCTACTCTTACGGTTACCGACAATCTCGGAGCATATGCCTACAACACCCAGACATTGACTCCTTTAGACTATGTTGAAGGCTCCGTCAAGTATTTTATAAACGGTGTATTACAGGCAGCTCCTGTCATCACTTCCACATCGCCTCTGACAATCACCGGTATATCCGTCCCGGCAGGCGGCAACACGACACTGGTATACGAAACAACAGCCAACGAATTTGCGCCTCTTGAAAGCGAAGCTGCTATCACCAACACAGCCACAATAACAGGTCAGGAGCTTGCCACTCCGATCACGGCAGTTGAAACTGTCAACACCGAAAACAGCGCATTTCTTACAATCAGCAAGTCACTTACACCTTCAACAGTCACTGAAAACGGCCAGATAACTTACACCTTCATCATTCAGAATTCCGGAAACACTGAGGCTTTGGCAGCCGACAATGTTGTCCTTACTGATACTTTTATTCCTATACTCAAGAATATAACCGTTACCTTCAACGGTGTCACATGGACGGAAGGAACCAACTACAATTATAGTGAAGTAACCGGTCTTTTCACCACAATAGGCGGTCAGATAACCGTCCCGGCTGCAACCTACACCCGCGACACTGCTACAGGTGCCCTTATAATCAATCCGGGGGGCAGCACACTCACTGTCACCGGAACAATATAATGCAGTAATCAAAAATGACACAGCCTTTAACAAGGTTGTGTCATTTTTTTCGTTTTTACTTGTGCTTTTCTTTTCTGCTTTCTTTTTTGGCTTCCATTTTTTCCGGTTCTTTTTTCTTAACTTTGTCAGAGTCTAACCACTGCTCTAACTTCTCAATCAAAAGTGAGAGATATCTAAAGAGCGACTCTGTTGCAAATGCAAATACCACAGCAAGCATAATACATTCGGTTGACATGTGGCTCATATAGAAGAGGCTCTTTAACACAGTACTTGAGAATATAAGTCCGATTACACAAAAAACAAACACAGTAAATGTAAGCTTGTTGAACGGTCTGCTTATCTTTATCATAATCATAAAGCCTACTATAGCAAGAAGCAGTGTTGCGGCCGTAGCCACTCCGTCAGGATCAAGACTGAATATATTTCCGAACACTACAAGCGCTCCAACGCATATTACATCCGTAAGTCCACCCGGAAGCGCCTTTAACAGCACGTTTTTCATAAAGTGTCCTTCAATTCTCTTTTTATTAGGCTGCAAAGCAAGGAAAAATGAAGGTATACCTATTGTAAACATCGCAATAAGTGATATCTGTGCCGGTTCAAGCGGATATGTAACCGCTGCGATTATTGAGCACAGCGCCATTATAAACGAGAATATGTTCTTTACAAGAAAAAGACTGGCTGAACGTTCAATATTATTGACAACACGCCTTCCTTCAAGAACAACCGAAGGCATCTTGGAAAAATCCGATTCAAGCAGCACTACCTGTGCCGCCTGTGCCGCCGCTTCACTTCCGGATGCCATTGCGATACTGCAATCAGCATCCTTAAGTGCCAGCACATCATTTACACCGTCACCTGTCATTGCAACTGTATTTCCCTGTTCCTTTAGTGCACCGACAAGCTGTCTCTTCTGTTCAGGAGATACACGCCCAAATACAACATATTTTTGTGCAGCTTCGTATATATCCTTCCTTGTATGTAATGTTGAAGCATCCACAAAACGCTCTGCTCCATCAATTCCGGCTCTGATGGCAACCTCAGATACTGTCACCGGATTATCGCCCGATATTACTTTGACCTGTACATCCTGCTTGGCAAAATATCTGAAAGTTTCCTTTGCATTCTCTCTTATAGGATTAGAGAGGATTACAAAGGCAAGCGGTTCTGCCTTCTGTGTGAGCGGTTTTCCTTCGATATCGCCAAAATATCTGGCATATACCAACACTCTTGCACCGGTTCTTGAGAACCTTTCTATAGTGTCCTTGTACTGTTCATAGCTCTCCCTTAGCACCATCTCCGGAGCTCCAAGCACATACGCTCCATCAGAATATGTCACTGAGCTGTACTTTAACGCTGATGTAAATCCTGTATGCGATACAGCCTTTTTTCCTGTAGGTTCCTTAAAGTATTCCTTAAGCGCATTCATTGTGATATTGTCATTGCCCATGACGGACACAAAATCAGAAAGCATCTTAGCAGATGTCCCATATCTTTCTCCCGGAAGCTCATACACTTCCTGCACAGACATCCTGTTCTCTGTAATAGTTCCCGTCTTATCGACACATAGTACATTTACGCGTGCAAGAGTCTCTATACTTTTCATGTCATGCAGCAGAACCTTCTGCGTTGCAAGACGTATCGTGCTCACCGCAAGTGCAACGCTTGTAAGCAGATAAAGTCCCTCAGGGATCATTCCGATCACAGCCGCAACCATTGCAGTCACGGCACTCGGAAAGCTCTCCATGTTGACATTCATGCCCTGCCACAACAGAAGCACACCCATAGGGATAATACATATTCCGACCCATTTTAAAAGCTTGTCAAGTGAGCGTATCATCTCCGACTGCTCGCTAGAGCCCATTGCTTTAGCTTCCATTGTCAGCTTGGATATATATGAATCACGTCCTACATTCTCAAGCCTTGCACGACACTCTCCCGATACAACAAAGCTTCCACTCATCAGCTTGTCACCGCTTTTCTTTACAATATCGTCCGACTCACCTGTAAGCAGCGCTTCATTTACAAGGACACTCCCCGAGGCGACCACTGCGTCAGCACATATCTGGCTTCCGGCGGCAAATACCACCATATCATCTGCAACGAGCTCCTGTGTCTTTATCACGCTTATATTTCCATCTCTTACCACCTTTGCCGTAGGTGCACTTAGCATATTCATCTTATCTAAAACTCTCTTGGCTCTTAACTCCTGAAATATACCTATAGCCGAATTTGCAAAAATAACAGGAAGAAACGTAAGGTTCCTAAAAGAACCGACTATAATAAGGAGCACTCCCAGCACGACAAAAATAAGGTTAAAATATGTAAATGTATTGGTAATAATAATATCTCTTACCGACTTGGTGCATGAATCCATCGTCTCATTATACCAGCCTGCATCAAAGTGCTCCTTCACCTGCTGTGCTGTGAGTCCGGTGTCCGCATCAGCTTCATATCTTATTATTTCATCACGGTCTGCCAACTGCTCCTGCTGCCTTTTTATCCTCTGTTCGTCAAGTCTTTCCTGAAGGCTCTTAAATAGCTTTTTTTCCTCGCTCACCATCTTTAATCTCCTCTAACTTAGCTGCAATTCTTGATTTTACAAGCTCACAGATTTCAGGCTTCTTCATTCCTTTATACTCGTCATAATATATCGGTGTCAAATAGTGAACCTGGGTCTTTACTTTTTCAAAGGTATTGCTATTCATTGATTTATATGAATCATAGACCACAACAGGCACTATTGGACCTTTGCTTGCCTGACTGCATGCGAAGCATCCGCTGAAAAAATCCTGAAGCTCGTTGTGATTATCGCCATATCCACCCTCCGGGAAGATAAGGAAATTCTGTCCTGACCTGACTCTCTCAGACACTTCCTTTATAGAGCGTACCTTCGCTCTGATATCTGTCAAATCAATCGCAACACCATTTATAAGCCCGCATACCTGACGGCTTAGAAATCTGTCTGCCTGCCTTTTCTCCCACAACACTCCGCAAGGCTCCTCAAGTGACAGCAAAATTCCGAGTGCATCATACTTTCCCTGATGATTTCCATATATAATATAACCATGCTCATCCGGAATGTTCTCAATACCATACACGTCTGTCGTTGTCCTTGCTCTTCTCTTCATGTGTTTTACAATCTGCATAGCAAAATCGTACTTATCTTTATCTGTATATTTTTCGGGGTGTCTTAGCATGTATTCAGCCTTCGGAACCGCATACATAACGTAAAAAAAGCTTGAAAGTACTACCCATTTAAATCTCAAGTTTAACAATACAACTCTCTCCTTTTCCCTCTTCCAAAGCACTTATGTCAAAGTATATCCAAACAAAACGCCAGCCTATTAAGAATAACACAATTTCAGGTTTTGTGCAAATTAAGAAACAACCAATGCTTTACTGTTTCACACATAAATCATAAACTTTTTGTAAAATATTCTCTTTTTTATATTATCATTTCATGTTACAATGCTTTAATAATAATAAGTAATTGCGAAACTCAAATTTATCAATGAACAGTTGTGCAATTTTACTATATTGCAAGCCAGACTATTTGCAAACACCGGTGTTTAGCGGCTGTGTTTTAGCCGCTTACGCACCGCTGTGTTTGCAATGAAGCGCGAGCGTGTCTGGCGGTAATATAGCAAAAGTGCACAACGTCTGATACCAATATACAGAGTTTCGCAATTACCTATTTAATAATAAAACATTAAGGAGATATCGCAATGAATTTTTTAGAAGAACGTATTGTAAAGGACGGAGTTGTAAAGGAAGGTAATATCTTAAAGGTGGACAGCTTCTTAAACCACCAGATGGATACAGGACTTTTCAAGCTTATGGGCGAAGAGTTTAAAAAACGCTTTGAGGGCAAGCCAATCAACAAAATCCTTACAATCGAGGCATCCGGAATAGGCATAGCATGCGTTGTAGCCATGAGCTTTGGAGTTCCTGTCGTATTCGCCAAGAAGTCAAAGAGTGTTAATATTGACGGTGATATGTATGTGACAGAGGTTGAGTCCTTCACACATAAAAACAAAAATCAGGTAATTGTGTCCAAGAAATTTTTAACTGCCGATGACCATGTTCTGATTATAGATGATTTCCTTGCAAACGGCTGTGCACTTCAGGGGCTTATATCCATCTGCAAAGATGCTGGTGCCACTGTTGAAGGTATCGGTATCGCCATTGAGAAGGGTTTTCAGACCGGCGGACAGGTTATAAGAAATCTCGGCTATCAGCTTGAATCACTCGCCATTGTGGATGCCATGGACGCTTCAACAGGCACAATCACATTCCGCAGCCGGAACTAATTGTACCTTGACACCCTGTCAATATAAGTGAACAGCTGTCTGCATAGGCTATGGTATTACCAATCAGCTTTCGCTTCTATTTTATAAAATATCAATCAGGAGATTTCACAAAATGAAAGACAAAAATTCCACTGCAAAGCCTGCGTCCATCAACAATATCTATTCCCTTACCGGGCGCGTTCCGTTAATAAAGGCTGTTCCATTCGGACTTCAGCATATTCTTGCAATGTTTGTTGCCAATATCGCACCGATACTCATAGTCGGCGCCGCAAGCGGTCTTGACACTGCACAGCTTGCCTCTCTTATACAGAGTGCCATGATGATTGCCGGAATAGGTACGCTCATACAGCTCTTTCCTCTGTGGCGCATAGGTTCGGGACTTCCGATTGTCATGGGAATAAGCTTCACCTTCGTTTCGATATGCTGCTACATAGGCAGTGTATACGGCTATGGTGCTGTCATGGGTGCCGTAATCATAGGCGGTATAATAGAAGGTCTTTTAGGTCTTTTTGCATGTTACTGGATGAAGCTTATCACTCCTGTGATTGCCGCCACCGTTGTAACCGCTATCGGCTTTTCACTGCTTTCTGTCGGCTCAACCTCCTTCGGAGGCGGAAGCGGCAGTGCGGATTTCGGCTCAGCCAAAAACTGGATACTCGGAAGCATCACACTTGTATGCTGCATAGGCTTTAATATTTTTGCAAAATCCTACTTCAAACAGCTGTCCGTCCTGTTTGGTCTCGTCGTAGGTTATATTGCAGCTATCTTTATGGGCATGGTTGATTTTTCATCACTTGCCGGCACAAGCATCATTGCATTTCCGCATTTTATGCCATTTAAGCTGGAGTTTCACGCTGATGCCATTTTCTCGGTTGCTCTTATTTTCCTTGTATCTGCGACTGAGACAATCGGTGACACAACGGCGCTTGCTGTAAGCGGTCTTGGTCGTGACGCAAGCGACAAAGAAATATCCGGTTCCCTTGCATGTGATGGCTTTATCAGTTCAATCTCATCACTTTTCGGATGTCTTCCGATAACATCTTTCAGTCAGAATGTAGGTCTTGTCGCGATGACCAAGGTTGTCAACCGCTTCACGATAGCAACTGGAGCAATCATAATGATACTTGCGGGAATATTTCCTATATTCGGCGCTCTGCTCGCCACATTGCCTGATGCCGTTCTTGGCGGATGTACAATAATGATGTTCGGTACAATAGTAATCAGCGGAATACAGATGATGGGGCGCTGCGGATATTCACAGAGAAATGTCACGATAGCAGCTCTCTCACTCAGCATCGGAATAGGCTTTACAGAAGTACCTGAGCTGTTCTTACTGTTCCCGGCAATAATACAGAATGTATTCGCCCAGAACTGTGTCGCAGTCGTATTCGTGGTAGCTGTGATATTAAACCTCATACTTCCAAAAAATATGGAGGCTGCGGACAACTAAGCATTACCTAAAAAAATGAGGAAGTACCTTTACAGGTACTCCCTCATTTTTTTCAACAGCTTCTCTTCAACGTCTATTACTTTTTTTACAAGCTGCTTAATATTTTCATCTGCCGCCTTATACTGGTGCAGATATCTGTAAAGAGATTTTACACCCATGTTGCAGCCATCGGTAATCAAATCTGCCACTACACGGTCCGACTCTTCATCGCCGAGCTTGAAATTCGTCTTGACCCACGACATCATCTTTGCCATAGGATTAGGCTCCTTGCCTTCGTCATTATACTTAAGAAGATATGAATGTGTCTCATCTCCTAATTTTTCATGCGTGCTCTTGCTTTCCTTAAGAATCTCCTTTAGCTTCTCGTCTTTTACATGCTCTAAAACTTCATCGAGTGATGTAACTCCCATTTTTATTCCTGCATTACACTCTCTTAAAAGCTTGATAGTATCATCTTCCATGAAATATTCCTTTCCGGCTCTTTTACTGTGTCATATTTTACACACTTGCATCCTGTATCCATAGCTTGCAGCACTGCTGCCGCTAAGCAATTAAAAGGTCTTACTTTAAAACATGCACATCAAAAGCCCTCCTGTTATCAGCTACTATCATTCCACATAACTCCCAAATTATTCGTGACGATTTAAAACCTATCCTATGCATCGGTAAAACATATGAGAAAAGTTAAATCCTTACTCCCTCATATAACCCTCTCATATATATCACCTTGTAAGCTCGCAGACAGTACAATATCTGCCACGGTAGGACACAGGAAGAATCCTTTTGCACTTTTTGCATCTATAAACATATATAAATTTACACTTTTTCTAATTTCACCACTATGCACTGCACGATATGTGTTATAATAAGAACACGCAATTTTAGACGATAAATCCACACTTCACCAAGTCTTAGATACTCATTATATATAATTTTGCAGATATCTAACCACACTAAATAATAGGAGAGCAATCTGAGTACAGATTCGAACACTTATATGACTTCACAAGAATTAAGAAAACTACTAAATGATATAGACCGCAAAAGCTATCCCGCATACAAAGCTCTGCGTGGCAGCTACGACTTTGACAGATACATTCTGAACATCGAGCATGTTCAGGGAGACCCTTTTGCCGCACCATCACAGCTTAGCATCAGCCTCCCTGTCACAACGGCAGGATATCCGGATTTCAGTATGGCAAATGCATCCGCTCTTACCGCTCTTTGCGATTTTCTTTTGCGAAGCTTTAATACGGAAGTTACGCGTTATTCATTTCAGGCAAAAGGCTCCGGAAAAAGCGGGCTTATACAGGTGGCACAGCCCGGACAGGAAATATTCGAGCGAAGTGACTGTGAAATCGTTAAAGAAAAGCTTATCATACGCTTTTTCGTAGGTTTTCCTGCCAACGGACGAACAATAAATTCGCGCGAACTCGAAAAAATATTTTTCGAATTTCTCCCTGCATGCGTTGAAAAAAGCCTGCTCTATAGAAATCTTTGCGCCGATAACCTCAAGAAATGGATATATCTCGCAGAAGACCAGGCTGCCATCCGCACACAGCTTGCAGCTCTGTCACTATGTGCGTTCATTGCAGACGGTTCAATCCTCCCACGCGAAAGCGGCATATCACAAAAACCCATGAAATCTGCGGTTGCATTTACGTCACCGGCTTCGCTAAGAGTAAGCTTAGACCTTCCACACGCCGGAAAAATAAGCGGAATGGGAGTATCAAAAGGGATAACACTGATTGTCGGCGGCGGTTATCATGGCAAATCCACACTTCTGAACGCACTTGAGCTTGGCATATATAATCATATTCCGGGCGATGGACGCGAATATGTCATAACGGACAACACAGCCATAAAGCTCCGCGCCGAGGACGGAAGATTTATTAAGGATGTCGATATCTCACTATTTATAAATGACCTTCCAAACAAAAAGGATACACATTCGTTTTCAACCGAGGATGCAAGCGGCAGCACTTCACAGGCGGCAGGAGTTATCGAAGGAATGGAAGCCGGGAGCCGGCTATTCCTTATAGACGAGGATACCTCAGCAACCAATTTCATGGTACGCGACGCATTTATGCAGAGAGTAATAAGCTCAGACAAAGAACCTATAACGCCTTTTACTGCGCGTGCAAGAGAACTCTATGAAAATGCTGGCATATCCACAATCCTTGTCGCAGGAAGTTCCGGTGCTTTTTTCCACATTGCCGATACTATAATACAGATGGACAACTACCATGCCGTTGATATAACTTCCCCTGTAAAAGATTTGTTATGTGAATACCCTGTCCCTGCTGATAGTGCTAAGCCATTTGCTCTCCCGGCAAGCAAACGGATTATGACAAAAGACCCGCAAGGCACACCAAAACGCCGTGATTACCGCACAGGTGCCGTAAAAAATAATGACAATGACTCTTTGAAGGTTAAAGTTCTAACACGCGATAGCTTTATGATAGGAAAACAGACTGTAGATTTAAGATATGTTGAACAGCTAACAGATTCGGAACAGACAGCTTCTCTTGCCATTCTTTTAAAATATGCCGTTGAACATCTCATAGACGGAAAGAAGACTGCAGCAATGATAGTAGATGAACTGAACAGGATTTATAAGCGCGATGGCATGTCGGCATTCATGGACGGAAGACCGCTCTCAGGCGGATATACTATGCCGCGCACACAGGAGATTGCTGCCTGCCTTAACAGATACAGAAGAGCATAACATGCCTGAATATCAGAACACAAAAAGAGCGGATAACCGATATATACCGGTATCCGCTTCTTTGTATTGACTTAATATGCTGCGAATCAGACAGTCAGATTATCTCTGTACTCTAGCGCCTGCGCCGCCCATAATAGCTTCAACTTCCTTCTTAGTAGCCATTGTTGTATCACCAGGAGTTGTCATAGCAAGTGCGCCATGAGCTGCACCATAGTTAACAGCTAACTCAGCATCGCCTGTTGTCATAAGACCATATACAAGACCTGATGCGAATGAATCTCCGCCACCAACACGGTCCATAATCTCAAGACCCTTGTAATCCTTAGCCTTGTAGATCTCACCGTCAGCCCAGCAGATTGCGCTCCAGTCATTAACTGTAGCAGTCTTAACTGTACGAAGAGTTGTAGCAACAGCCTTGAAGTTAGGATATGTCTTAGCTGCCTCGTTAATCATCTTCTTGTATCCGTCAAGATTAAGCTCCTTAAGGTCTGCATCATTTCCCTCGATCTCGAAACCAAGGCATGCTGTGAAGTCTTCCTCGTTACCGATCATGACATCAACATACTTAGCGATTTCCTTGTTAACTTCCTGAGCCTTAGCCTGTCCGCCGATTGCATCCCACATAGATGGTCTGTAGTTAAGGTCGTAAGAAACGATTGTTCCGTACTTCTTAGCTGTCTTGATAGCTGCAAGGACTGTCTGGCATGACTGCTCAGATAATGCTGCATAAATACCGCCTGTGTGTAACCATCTTACACCAAGTGTTCCGAAGATGTACTCAAAATCGAAATCCTCAGGAGTAGCCTGTGCAATAGCTGTGTTAGCTCTGTCAGAGCATCCCTTAGCACCACGGATACCGAATCCTCTCTCTGTGAAGTTGATACCGTTACGGCATAATCTTCCGATACCATCTGTCTTCTTCATGTAAATAAGATCTGTAGCAACGCCGCCCTGCTCAATGAAATCTATCATTAAAGCACCAACTTCATTGTCAGCGAAAGCTGTGATAACACCTGATCTTAATCCAAAGCACTTATGAAGTCCACGAACTACATTGTACTCTCCGCCGCCTTCCCAAGCACGGAACTGTCTTGCTGTACGGATTCTTCCCTCACCCGGATCAAGACGTAACATAACCTCACCTAATGATACAGCATCATACTTGCATTCGCTTGCTGGTCTTAAATTTAAATTCATCTCTTTGCCTCCATTTTCTGACCTGAAAGGTCAAGAATAATTGTTTTTGTAAGTTATTATGCCGCCCTGCGGCATACGTTATCTGTATTATAGCATAAAAATGTAAGCACTTTCAAGAGCTTGTTAAGAAGTTAATATTTTCACAAAGTATTTTGATAATTTACCAGTTTAAAACTAAACTTTGATATGGAAAATACTTTCATACAATGTTATACTGTATACAACTGATAAGATATGAGGTTCAAAAGCCTAATCTTGCAGGCATGAACGGCTTTTTGACCTTTTGACCCTGATATCATTATAAAAATAATAATATAAAGGTGGTGCTCTAAATGAATCCTGATTCTAATTTAACTGCATTGGCGCGCAACAACAGAACATGTATGATTGCACATACTGCCACAGCCGGCGTTATGCTTCTTCTCCTGTTTTTACAGGCTGCCACTCGCGGGATTAATCCTGCCGTGTTAACCATCTCATGCATTCTCGGAATAGCTCCCGTAGCTGCGGAGCTGCTTTACTGGAAGAAAAACCATGAGACAACCGCCATCCGCCATCTCGTCGGAAACGGCTTTGCGGTGTTTTTCACATTCTACATATACACCTCCACAACCTTCATGGCTTCCGTATTCGTAATACCTATGATAGTTGTGATATCGCTGTACAACAACAAAAAATTCTCCCTTCTTGTAAATACCGGCGTTGTGATTGAAACAATAATCCTGGCTGTCATTGGCATCCAATCAGGAAAATATGCATATCCCGATTCAGACACCGCAATAATACATGCTATCTTCGTCATACTTGTAGCAGTCTATTCCTATATCACCTCTGCCACCTTGAACACGAATGAGAAACAGAAGCTCGACGAGATAACCGCCTCAAAGAATGATACAGAGAAGCTTCTTTCGGATATTTCCAATCTCTCCACAAAAATGCAGGAGGGAATAGAATATATCCACAATGAGCTCTCACTTCTCAACAATGGTTCCTCTGTCACCGTGTCTGCCATGCAGGATGTATCTGCCGGAGCTATGGATACCGCGAATGCCGTTCAGAAACAACTCCTTCAGACAGAAGCTATCCAGAAACAGATCAGCACAGTAAGCAGTATCTCAGAAAACATACATTCCAGCATGGAACATACTATCTCCGTGATTGATGACGGACTAAACGATGTGAATACACTTGTGTCACAGGTAGATGATTCGGTGCATAACGGTGTTGATGTCAGTGAAAAGCTCAAAGAGCTTGACCACCACATAAAGGAAATGAACTCCATCATCGACCTCATCAGTGACATCACCTCACAGACGAGCCTCCTCGCCCTGAATGCAAGCATTGAAGCTGCCCGTGCCGGTGATGCCGGTCGCGGTTTTTCAGTTGTCGCATCCGAAATCTCCCACATGGCGGGACAGACCAATGAAGCAACTGAGCATATCACAGACATAATAAATAACTTTGCAGCAACCATAACCGAAGTGGTCAGAGTAATCACCCGCATGATTGACGGAATAAATACAGAGAAGCAATCCACAAGCAATACAGCCGGAATATTTGATCTCATCAAATCCAACAGTGTATCCGTCCGCGAACAGCTTGATGAGCTCACTGACAATGTAATGGAGCTCAAGGCTGCCAACAGCGCGATATCCGATTCCATACAGACAATCTCAGCCGTCTCCGAAGAGGTATCTGCACACTCAAGCCAGACACTCAATCAGGAGAACGAAAACACTGAGATTCTTAAGCGTATTGATTCTAAAATGCAGGAGCTTATAAAGCTGACTGATAACAGATAAACAGCTCTAATTCCTGTTCTTCTTGATGATGCCGACAACCTTATGCATTGTATTTATCATTGCTGAAAGTTCGTCGGCATCAACCTGTTCCTCTATCTCGTCAAAGCAGCGCTTCATGTAATCGCGTTCCTCCTCCATAAGCCTGTGCGCCGTCTTGGTAAGCTCTACATAAGTCTTACTCTTCTCCGCATTAGTTTTCCAATCAATATATCCCTTATCCTGAAGCTTCTGAACCGCCTTCGAGATGTCCTGAATTGACATATTCATCATCTGTGCAAGCTCCCACAGATACGCACCGCTCTCATGCTGCGAGCTCTTACTGCAATGCTCAATATAATACAAGAAAAGGTAGTCAGCGCGCTTAACCGAACTGAATACCTTATCCACGTCAAATGTCTGTACAAAAAAATCTTCAATCGCTGCTCTGCTTAATTCATGCATTGGCAATACCTCCGTCTTTTTTATATTCCGCATGAATTAATTATATGAACAAATGAGCAAAATTACAAATAAAAATTTTATAACTTTACAAATCAGTTATTTTATTCCGTAAACTCTAATCTTATTAAGCATTATTTTATGTGCTGTAGTAATTCATTTTTCTCTTTTTTAGTACCTTCTTAACATGAAAATAAGCTGGAATCAAAAACGCATCCGCAAATATCCATGCTATCGGACTTCCAAGGCATACACCTGTAAAGCCTATCGCCGGAACAAGAACCAATGCCGCAAGCGACCTTGCTATCATCTCGAACACACCTGCAAGTATGGCAAATGAAGCAAATCCCATACCCTGAATAAGGAATCTTACTATATTGACAAGCGCAAGCGGGAAGTAGAATGCCGTGTTCCATATAAGGAACTGCCTTACCTGATTTATAATCTCCTGTTCGCCTCCATCGACAAACAGCCTTGCCAAAATACCGCCGCCGAATACCGCTATAAGCACCGCAATAACCGCATACGCTGCTCCGAGTATCACGCAGGAGCCGAGTCCCTTATCAAGACGCTCAAGCTTTCCTGCACCGACATTCTGTCCTCCGTAGGTAGCCATTGTAGAACCCATAGCATCATATGGACAGGCAAGAAAATTACATACCTTTCCGGCAGCCGTCACAGCGGCAACCGCTGATGAGCCAAGTGTGTTAGTTGCTGTCTGTAAAATTACACTTCCTATTGCAGTTATTGAATACTGAAGTCCCATAGGTACACCCATTGCACATAGAGAACCCATCATATGCGCATTAAATGCCCATTCATCCTTCTGAATATGCAGTATCTCAAACTTTTTGACCATATACCATGCACAGCCTATGCCGGCTACTGCCTGTGCAATCGCTGTAGCCCATGCAGCACCTGCTACTCCCATCTTGAAAACGATGATAAAAACCAGATCGAGTCCTATATTGACTACAGATGATATGACAAGGAAGACGACCGGTGTCCTGCTGTCACCCAATGCACGTATCACTCCTGCAATAATGTTGTATAGAAATGTAAATGGTATCGCAGCAAATATAATCACAATATAGTCATACGAGAAATCTATAATATCCTCCGGAGTCTTCATAAGCTCAAGAATCGGTCTGCAAAAAACTACCGTGACAGTAGTAAGAACCACCGAAAATGCAATTCCAAGCCACGCACTGTTAGCTACATACTTTCTCATTCCTTTATAGTCGCCCGCACCGAATTTGTGTGCCACAGGAATCGAAAATCCATTACATACCCCCATACAGAAGCCTATAACAAGAAAATTTACCGAGCCTGTAGCTCCGACTCCGGCAAGCTCATTTACTCCTAAGAAACGTCCGACTATAACTGTATCAACCAGATTATAAAACTGCTGAAATAAAAATCCAAAAAGAAGTGGCAGAGCAAAACCCACAATCAGCTTCATTGGATTTCCCTGTGTCATATCCTTCGTCATAATAATCCTCATTTCCGGGCGATTGGTAGTAAATTTAATTCTTAATGCAATCTACCTTCGCCCGGTACAAATTACATGGTATTATTTTTCATATTCCTAAAGATTATATAATTGCTTTCAGCCATAGCTTTACATAAAATCTTTTGCTTCATCTGACGTACTCTTTATATGATTGACAGCAGACTTTACCTGCTGCACAAATTCAAGATTCTTCTCACTCAGCTCATATACCTGCTCTGCATTGACTGTAACTTTCTCCGTAACAGCTGACAGCTGGGATATATTCTCAACAATCTTGTTATTTGACTCTGACAATCCATTTACATGCTTGTTGACATCATCAACATGTCCTATGAGATTTTCCATATTCTTATTTAGAAGCTTAAATGACTCTCCTGCTGTCTCAATCTTCTCGCTCTGTATGCCCACAGCAGCTATTGTTTCTCTTACCGATTCTGCAACTTCATTGGCATCTGCATTAAGCTCATCGGCAATTTTTGTGATATCTTCAGTAGATTTCTTTGTCTGCTCTGCAAGCTGTCTAATCTGCTCAGCAACAACTGCAAATCCTCTTCCTGCATCACCGGCACGAGCACTTTCAATAGATGCATTGAGCGCAAGAAGATTAGTCTGGCTGGAGATATTGAGAATCATTCCTGCAATCTTGCCAACCTCCTGTGTTCTCTCCTGAAGCTTCTGCATTGCTTCACTGACTGTCTCATTTGTCATGGCAATATTCGCAGACTGCGCCTTAAGCTCATCCATAAGCACCATATTGGCCTGAACACTCTCGTTGGAATCTCTGGCAATATCAACCATCTGTCCTGACGCTTCACTCGTCTGTGTAATCGCATCGTTGATAAGCGAAGTCATTCTGTTCTGTTCCTGAATACTAGATGCAGTATTGTTCGTTGCAGCAGTGATTTCTTTCATGCTTCCGGCAACATTCTGTGTGCTTGTCAAAAGCCCATCCATAAGCTGCGTACTCTTCGCAGTATCTTCATTGACACTTCTTGATATATCCATAACCTTATCTAAGAATTCCTGAAGATTATCATGCTCTTCTTTTGTTGCACCCATAGCATCATCATTAAAAGCAATGATTATCTTTCCTACATTTAAAATAGCTATACCAATAAATACAGTCAATATAATCTCGCAGAATCCGCTGACATTTGCCGCAAACACGCCTTTTTTAATCTGAACCGCTGTGACAATAATATACAAAATCAGCATTCCGACCGCTGTCTTTGTCAAACCTTTTTTATCAAAATAAGGAATCTGCAGCAAAAATATTGCTATAATCGCAAAGGTGATAAAACGTGCATCTGTCTGAATACCAACCAAAAGATACTCTATTCCTACTTCATATGTAGCTAATATCTTAAGTTTCCTCGTTCCTCTGTCACGGACATATACAATAGTGTTCGCTATAGTAAAACCAATCATCAATACTGTATTTCCATATACAGTCATGCTCGAAATATTATTCATGTTCATCTTAAGCCACAAATAGACAATAAAAGAAACGCCAAGAATTGCAGTGGCAACAATATAGAACCTGTTCATTCTCCTATATCTTTCAGTCATGTCATTATATCTGTACTTCATATTCTCCATTTTATGCCCTCCCATATTATATTTTTGTGATACTTTAGCTCCATTGCCAATTATAATGCAATTAAGAATTTTTTTCCACTATTTTTATATGACTATCCGTTTTTTACTCACATTTCGCTTATACATAATGTCGATGATACTCTCAATCCGCTTTCGTTTATTGCTCACATAAAATGGATGCTTCGCAGCTCTATCTGGTACAGATTTTTTCTCTTTTATTTTATAAAATTTATGCTTTGTCCCTTCTTAAGCTGAGTCTTTTTCTCACGATAAAATAACATATAACCTGAAAAACAATAGTGACAAACCATGAAGCCGGATACGATATGAACAATATATCTATCGAGCGGTGATATGGAAAAACGTCATATATCCACACTAGTCTCGTTCCCACAGTTCCGACTACCGAAAGAATCATAGGAACTGTCGAATATCCCATGCCGCGAAGTGCTCCAGGCAGTAAATCCATTATTCCACACAGAAAATATGTAATTGTGGTAAAGTGAAGCACTTCCATGCCTGCCTTCACAACATTGACATCATCCGTATATATCCATAAAATCTTATTTCCGAAAAAGTAAGCGCTGCATCCTAATGTAAGTGCAACAGCCATTGACAGACCTATGCACTCTAACAGAACCTTGGTCATTCTTTTATAGTTTCCAACACCAAAATTCTGGCTTGTGAAGCTCATGCATGCCTGTGTAACGGAATTAATCGATGCGAACAAAAATCCGAATATGTTATTTGCAGCCGTATAGCCTGCCATCGCTATTGAACCGAAGGAATTGACTGATGACTGCAAAAGTACATTGGAAAAATTGATTACCATGCTCTGTATTCCGGCAGGTATTCCCACCTGACATATCTGCTTGATGTATGACCATCGCAGCTTAAGCTTGGAAAATCTGAACTGATAGCTGCTGTCCGTCCTGTAAAGACATATGATTACAAGCATACATGAAATTATCTGCGACACAACAGTCGCAATGGCAACTCCCGCAACACCAAGGTGAAATACAATTACAAGAAACATATTAAGCCCTGCATTTACAATGCCTGCTATTACAAGGAAAAATAACGGTCTTTTCGTATCTCCTACAGCTCTCAATATAGAAGCTCCGTAGTTATACATCATAAAAAAAGGCATCCCGACAAAATATATTCTCATATATAATGTCGACTGGTCTATTACATCATCCGGAGTATCCATAAGCTCAAGCGCTCCTCTGGCAAATATAAGCCCGACAAACACCATAACCACACCACTTATGAGCGCCATTGCCATCGCACTATGTACAGTCTCCGACATCTCTTTATCTCTTCCTGCTGCATAATACCGCGCTGCAAGTACATTTGCTCCAAGCGATATTCCTATAAATAGATTGATAAAAAGATTGATTAACGATGTTGTCGAACCGACTGCCGCAAGTGCCTGACTTCCGGTAAAATTTCCGACAACAATTATATCCACCGCATTGAACATAAGCTGCAATATTCCTGACAGCATAAGCGGCAGTGAGAATGATATCAATTTATCAAGCAATGTGCCATTGCACATATCTATCTCATATCTTTTACTGCTTTTCCCCATAAAAATCCTCATTTCCGAATGAATATAAATTGACAACCTAATCCTACACAGCATTAAATTGACAAACAACATTATTATATTTTACTAACCCAAAACCGTCCATGATATTTGTTATATTTTTGATATTATCATAATAAACATCTAAAACAAATTTAACGGTATGATTATAGTTCAATCATTTATTTTGTCAATATTTTTTTTACAGAGCTTGTTTTTACAATATCTTCACATAAAAATACTTAGGCGTTTGCTAAACTATATATTTTTCAACCGGACATTGAATGAAAATACGAATTTCACAATTATCTTAAAAACTATTTATAAATCCGCATATTTCACTATATAAAAGACCACATCATCAATAATATCCGCAATCCGATTTTGCTTCTTGCTCATAAAAAATGCTTCATATCCCTATCCGGTACTTGGCTTGTACAAAACACATGATAAGAGAACACATGATAAAAATCTTCATTGTAAAAAAGCGTCCCGGATGCACATTGTCATCCAAGACGCTTTCATGTCTCTCATGTAAATATAATAAAATATTATATATCTATATACCTATTGCCAACAATTAAGGCACTATATATTCGTCAACCTTAAATTTTGCTATCTCTTCGCTTAACTTTCTCGCTGTCTCATCACATCTGCTGACCTCACCTGTAACCTGGTCTGCTTCCGCTTTGACATCAATAGTCCTCTGTGCAATATCTGTTGTTCCCTTAGCTCCTTCATTGGTTGCTGTTGCAATTCCATCCATTGATGAGAGCACACCGTCGATTGAGGCTAAAAGTTCCTCCGATGTAGCACTGAAATCTCCGATAAGCATGTCTATATACTTCGCATCCTGATTATATGCATCTGCCACCTTATCGAACATATCATAAGCGGCAACAACATCCCCGCCGACGAATTCAAGAAGCTGTTGTGTATCCCCGGAAAGTCTCTCAACTGATGATGTGACTGCCTCTGTAACCTGCTGAATCTTTACTACAGCCTCCTTAGACTGCTCAGCAAGACCTCCTATCTCTGTTGCAACAACCGCAAAGCCTCTGCCTGCATCTCCTGCTCTGGCTGCCTCAATCGAAGCATTGAGTGCAAGAAGGTTAGTCTGGCTCGTTATCTCCATGATTGCAGATGAGAGTACTTCAATCTGCTTGACAACCTTAGCATCCTCAAGCGCCTTTGTAAGACTCTCTCTGATATTATTATGTATCTCAGATGCCTGTGTGCGCTGCTGTCTTATATCTGCCTGTGCCTTTGATGCACGCTCATGAATATCTGCTGCCTGCTGCGCTCCATCCTGCGAACGGGTTGCAATATTCTTTGAAGCCTCCTCAATCTCATTTGCCATGTTCTTAACTGTATCTGATGACGCTGCTGTCTCCTCCATGCTCGCTGCAAGCTCCTGAGTTGTAGCAGATACATCCTCAATATTCCCGGTAAGCGCTATGACATTCGTCTTAACAGAATCCACAACTTCACCGATAATGTTACTCTGAGCCTTGACTTCCTTGATAAGAACACTTACCTGATTCTTCATATTCTCAAGACTATCGCCAAGAATACCAAAATCATCATGTCTGTTCTGAAGCTTCTTAGGAAGCTTCTTTGTAAAATCACCATTTGCTATATTTCCGATGTAATCGAGCGTGTGCCTGAATGATCTGCTAAGTTCAACTGCCATATAAATGCACACTGCTAAGACAACTATCACAAGAATCCCCCCGAAGACTATAATCTTTGTCATAGCAGACTTAGCATTAGCTTCCATGACAACTGTCTCCTTGGCAACTGTTGTATCAATATAGTCAATATAATTACCTGTTCCGATTACCCACTCAAATGGCTCAAATGCCTTACTGTAAGCTCTCTTAGGTGACGGCTCCGTCTCCCCTGCCTTAGGGAACACATAGTCAGCATATCCACCATCCGGATTCTTGCCTGCACTTATGATATCCTGCATATATGAATTGCCTTCTGTATCCTTAGCATTCATACGATTCGTGCCTTCTGTATCATTTCCGAGAAGTACAACATTCACACCTTCATAGGTATCTGCCCAAAAATAGCCTCCATCGCCATATCTTAACTCACGCAGCAAATCGGCGCCCATCTCCTTTGCCTTGTCGAGAGAATATTCGCCCCTTTCATATCCTGCATAGACTGCATTTAAAAGTGATATAGCATTTTCAACCTGATTTTTGATATTCTCATCATAGTCCGCTTCAATACTTGAACGAAGTACATTCTCAGCGCCTCTCTCCATATCTGAAATATGTGTCTCTGCCACAAGCACAATGGCAAGTGCACCTACAAGAGTAATGACTGCGAGAATTATCATCTTTACACGCACACTCAAATTCTTCATTACACTAACACTCTCCTTTTGTATTTTTCTTTGTTCAGTATATTAAAACTATATATCTGATTATATTACTTTTTCACTCAGATGTGTAGTGTAAATTTTATATTTTTTAATTTATTTTGAGTTTATTTGAGGCTTGGCTGCAATTATATTTATAATACTGTTAAAAGTCTGTTTCAAAGCTAATTCAGATAATTTATTTTCATCTTTTCATCAAGCGGAAACCTTGAAAGTTCATTTCCATCAAGCTTTTCTTTGTGCATATCAACTGCATTTATGCTGTGATTATCGTAGGTTGTATAATAATATATTCCCTTAGATACATTACAGCATGACGTATATATCGTTATCTCATACTTATCATCCGCCACCTTGCAGCAGCCCCTTTGCTGGTCAACGCTTCCTAGTATGTGGAAGAACTGGCTGACGCTCTCCTCCTCGCCATCGCCTGAGATAGAATTGAGCTTAGTATATGCCACTCTCGCAAATCTTGATGCCGATGATAAATCCCCCGGAAGTCCAAGTGCTCCCATTCCTCTGCTGTATGTCTTAAGCTCCACCTTGTCCGAAAAATTGTTGACCGGCTGCTTGGGTGACAAGCCCATATAATTATTGAGCATGAACATCTGCATCTCAAACGGCGGATTGTTCGTAAGCACTCCAACAGGATTGTCATATACATTAAGTCCTGATGCCGTACACTCAACCGTGATTGCTTCATTTTCATCCGCTATAAGCCAATGAAGCTGAGCCGCCGGAAAATGCTCATTAAAAGTTGTCCCGACAAGGTTCATTTTAGCGAGACGTTCCTTAGCCTGCGTTACACTGTCACACTGTGTAAGAATCCAAGGTATGAACTCGAACTGGGCTACATTCTCCCTGCCATCCTCGATCTCCTGATACTTCGCATTCCCGACAAAATTAAGACCTGCCATTCCAAGCCCCTTCTCATTTACCGCATCATAATAAAGCGGATATCCATCCGCAACATGTGCCATGCCAACTATGGCATAATGACTCTCAAGCCTGCCCTCATGCCTGAAATCAAACACATAATTTCTCGGAGTTACCGTTACATCATCTCCATATGAAAATTCATAATCCAATGTTCTTCCAAAATAAAAATCCTTTGTCTTATAGGTTGCTGCTGTACACATAGACTGTCCTTCTTTCTTTGTATTCTCTGGGGCTATAATAATGATTGCTGCATCTGTATATTAAAAATAATGCAACAGTATACTTATTATGACCATATAACGTAACATTATCATTTTATTCATCAACATTAAAAATTATTTTAATTTGATAGTATAAAATGTTTGTTAGTCAGTATTGCCTACGCAACACTTACTCTAACCGGGTGCAACGCCACACCCTGTATTCCGTCAGCATAAGCGTTCGGAAATGCTTTTTTCATAATCTGATAAGCACCATTAACATCGGCATTTATCTTTATCCCATTGTTACTTACAAACAAACCTCTGTGTATTCTGCGAGCCTTGTTATAATTAGTTTTAACTGGCTGTTCATTATCCAAAAAGCTTGTTCCACTTGTATAGCTTTCTTCAGTTAAAACAACATTGAGCCCGATATTCTGAGCTTTATACTGCACCATTTCAATGAATCTCATGTGCGGGATTCCTACAAATGATTGATTTACCTTCTTACTCATAGAAGATTTTTGTTTCCACTCTTTATTATTTCCAATCACAATAGTGTTAAAATTATTAGCAAAAGCATAGTCTATAAGATATTTACTTGCTTTATGCATATAATCGTCTATCTTATGATTTCTCTTCATAGTAAGATTATTCATTCTGTTTGTATAATCCCTACCATTCGTTCTCTTAGCCACTTCCCGATAATGAGATATTCGCTTGTTGTAGTATTTATTAATTGATTTCAGACCTTTACCATTAATTACTACAGGTTTTAGCCCTGCATTGTTCACGATGGTTGCTAAGTTATCTAAACCAATATCCACACTTAAATATCTTCCGTTATCAGGCAGGGTCTCGTCTGGAACTTCAATATTGTATACAAGTTCTACAGTGAATGCTCTGTAATTAGGAATGAATCTTACCTGCTGAAAAGAAATAAAATTATCAAGTTTGATAAACTGTGGTTGCATTACAAAACCGCAAAATGTTTTTGGAAATACAAGCATGCTGCCTTTCAATTTTACATTTTGATTTGTAAGAATAAGGACATGCTTGCCATCTTTTACTTTGTACTTAGGAAGCTTTGGTCTGCCAAAATATTTATCTTTATTTTTTGCCCAATCCTTAATCGCGGCAAAGAATGATTTCCAGTCTTTTTCCAAAAGGCGGAGTATCTGTTGTGCAGACTGAGCGGTTGGCATTTGTTTATAATCATCAAATTTCAAATCTGCTTTCAATATCTTATCCATCTCTTTATAACGAAGCCATTTATCATTCTTGACAAATTCATTTCTTACAAGAAAATTTGCATGATTATAGAGATTCTTTGATTTATGTGCAAAATCACAGAACATAGGATAGTATGAGTTATTCTGTTTTATAAGATGTTTTTCAACCCTCTGAACTATCATTTTCCTCTAAAATCTCCTTAATCTTTTTTGCTTTTCTGCTGCTATAAAGCTTTATCGAATAGCAGTGCAATAAGCCTATGATTTCCTCAAATATTTCCTGACTATCAAGTTTTTCGGAACCCACTTCGCTAATAACAATAATCTCACACCCATACTTTTTAAATAGATATACAAATAGTTCAAAGCCAACTCTTGAAAGTCTATCCTTATATGTGATAATTACTTTATTAACTTTCCCAGCCAATATGTCATCAAGCATTTGAAAAAACTGTTTTCTCTTATCAAAACTAATGCCACTGGCAATATCTTGGTATATGCCATTTATTATATATCCGTTTTGAAAACAAAAGTTTTTAAGTAACTGTACTTGATTTTCAAGGTCTTTCTTTTGCTTAGATGTTGAAACCATGGCATAAAGATATGTCTTCCTTTCAATGTCTTTGTTGAGCATTTTGTAAACACTATCGGAATCATAATCATATCTGCCATTGCCCTTGACAGTCACTTTTATTTTTCCTTCCTTGACATACTTGGTTAATGTAGGTCTTGTTATTTGAAGAACCCTAAGTACTTCTGCTGCCGTCATGTTTATCACCTCACTTCCTAAATGAAGTATAACACTTGAAAAACAGACAGTCGACACAAAATATTAAAATCTTTTAATATTATTCAATAATAGATAATATTACATCAATCTATATAATTACGCTTGATTATGTTATTTGTAATTATATTACATGATATGGTCAGTGCATAGTATATTGCAGCATTATTAATATTCTTTATGATTATTTTATGATTTATCGTCTTATTTAGTCATCTTTCCTATAATTAATGTGCAAAAGCAGAAATTTTCTTGTGTTACTCAACATCAATGTCGTTACTATAATCTACCACCAATCTGCAAAAGCAGAAATTTTCTTGTGTTACTCAACATACCCTATATCTACCTTTCCAACGCATCTGCAAAAGCAGAAATTTTCTTGTGTTACTCAACCAGCATATATTCGAGCAATACGGTGGCAATCTGCAAAAGCAGAAATTTTCTTGTGTTACTCAACATTCTTCATGTGATACTTCAAGCGGAAATCTGCAAAAGCAGAAATTTTCTTGTGTTACTCAACAATGTCTTTAACGCCAACAACCAAGGCTCTAGATCTGCAAAAGCAGAAATTTTCTTGTGTTACTCAACTTTCCTTAAAGAAGATATTCTCTATTTATCTGCAAAAGCAGAAATTTTCTTGTGTTACTCAACATGAAAGCACTGCGATACCTCAAAAAATCTGCAAAAGCAGAAATTTTCTTGTGTTACTCAACTCCTAATTCGTCATTTTGCACATATTTTTCATTGAATAACACAGTTTTTATATTTTTCTTGTATATATTTTACAATATTGTCAAGTAACACAAGTAAATTCTGATATTAAGGTTTGTAAAAAGTCCTATGAAATAATAATAAAATCCTTCTCATCATTCTTAGCATATCCAAATCTTAGCACCTCACAACTTGATGACAGTTTAAATATAATTACACTATCCTGCTGAGAAAAAAGCTTCTCATATCTATTCTTCAAGTCATTAACTATATTATCTACTATTCTAGGACTATTGTCAATCTCAAATACTGAGTATTGTAGTCTATGTCCAAATCTTGACAAATATTTTGAGAATTTTGTTCTTAGTTTATCATCTGATATATCATAGCTTACTATAATCATAATTTTCTCCATTAATCAAAACATTTAATGCAATTTAAACACAGGGAGTTCTCCAACACTTTTTCTTTTCATAAAGTATCTATAATAACTCTGTATGTATATGAAAATATCGTCCTTATAATCTAAAATCGCCTTCATCAAAAATTGAATATAAGAAACATTATTTTTGTATGACAAACACCATCTGTTATCATACACCTCAAAATCTTCCCTTTTACATTGTCCAAGATTAATAGCCTTTCTTATTTCATAGTCAATAATTGGACGCATAGGTTCCATAATGTCACATACAAGAGATTTTCTCATATAAAAACACCTATGAAATACTCCATAGTATGTATCAAATCCATATATCTGAAGAATCGCATCTACCAGATTAAATAGCATGGTATATCCTATATCCAATGTCACATTTACATAATCATTCTTAACTCTTGGTTTTCTCCCATTCCAATTCACATTATCAAATATTCTTGGGAAATACACTCTTGCTGCATTACCTTCTATCCCCATAATCTCAAGATAATCCAGTTCATTATCAAGTAAACGTGTCATATCATCGAGCAATGTAATTCCTTCTTTTATATAGTCAGTCCTTCTTCGTGTATTCCTTAATGCTTGTGCTTGATTTTTAATTTTATTCTGTTCAATCTTTCTCCCTATGTCATTTTCACTATATTCATATTGATGTATTCTTAATAAAATATTTCATTTTCATTCGGCAAAGTAATTCCATATTTTTTATTGTCGTCAATACTTCTGACCTCCAATCTTTTTATCTCATATCCCATTTCAGTCATTGCATAGTATTGTGCATACAGTTGAAAAACATATCCATCATAAATTTTTGCTACATGTTTTTTTCTTTCTATAAGTAATTTTCTATCACTATCAAAGATATCTATTTTACCAAAAAGACCATATTTTTCGGAATAGACATCCAATGATGTAATTATACTTTTCTTTGTTGAATATGTATTATTATCCACAGCTTCATGTGCCTTTGTGCCATCAATCTGATAAGCTGTCTGATACATGAGGATGTCCTCACTTCCATATAATTTATGAAAATATATGGAAGCAGGGCAAAATATAAAATCATTCAAATATGAAATAATTATTACATCATCCATCACAGATACCTTTTATTTTGCATAAAATCAAACCAATCAGCGTTCGTTACGATAAGTAATGTATTATTGTTCTTACTTGATTTTCCCCAATCAAGCTTTATCCTTTTTGCTTCCAATAAACATTTCATAGCTATACAATACGCACCGTTAGCATCCGCATCAATCGGCATACTGGCAGTATTATTCGATGTCGCAGATTTTTCATTAATATTTTTATACACAAATGAATCAAAAAATACTCCATCACTATTCATTATCGGTGAAATAAGTCTATCGTATTCACAATTTTCTGCTTCACTCATGCTATTTCTCATCTGAACCGTCAACCTAAAAATATTAAATATACCATCAACTACATCATCATCTGCCTTTTGAATATCTTCAATAAGATTATGCCCATCTCGATACTCTATTTTATTTTCTTCAAGTATTTTCCTCATCTCGCTTGTAAGCTTTATCTCCTGTGATTTTCGAGTATATTTTTCATTTTCAAATACTTTTTTTATTCTGCTTCCGAAAGTATATGCAGTCCATTTTCTTTTAGCAAGAACCGTATCATGTGTGATGAAGTTATCATAATCAAACGTAAATGAAAACAAAGGTTCTCCATATTTATCACTGTCAATATATCTGATATCATCAAGTTTTGATAGGAACTCTTTCTTACTGTTTCTTGCTTTTACTCCACCTCCTTGGTTATCTGATTTAAATTTAAATACATTTACAAAACCGGTTGCAGGGTCAATCTTTGATGTATACGCCGGCGGAACATAGAAGATAATACCACACTGCCTGCCAACCTTTTTTATTTCCTTCGGAATATATGTAAGCTGATATCCCTTTAAAAGTCCTCCCGGCTCATTAACTTTTTTCTTTTTATCAACAAGATAATTCATTTTTTTTATCAGCATACTCTCAAACTTCTGATATACTTGTCTTTCAATCTTAAATCTTCCACGCTTAAAGCCGTAATTCAAGTCCTCCATTGCAATAATGGCATTATATTTAACTACCATATCGGCAATCTCATGTACAACAAGCGAAAGATATCCTTCCTTAAGGTCAGTTATCTTTCCGACTTCTTTCCAGCTTTTTCTTGCTTTATCCCTTTCTTTTTCTCTCTCAACAAGCTTCTTTTGAAAATTATAATTATTAACAATATTATAAGATTTCTGCTCTACGATTTTGCCTTTCATATCTATAACCGATACATACACAAGATTTCTCTCACCACGGTCTATACCAATTATATGCATATCATCCTGCTTTGAAATATAGTCAAGCACCTGTTCATTTAACTGTCTGTCTGTTATCTGCTTTGCTTTATAATTAATAACAATTGATGTATAAATAAAAAATTTATCAGCAGTAAACCTCCTATCCTTAGTTATATCCATTGTTGCCGCAAAATGCTCTATTGCATTACTATCAAGCAGCTTTATTGCATTTTCCGAAAGAGATGTCGTCTCTCCGTTTTGGAAATATGTATATAGCTCCATATACTCTTTATCAGGAATCGGCACTCTCACCTCCTCATTTCCAACCATTGTCTTATATGTTTTATTGACAAGAATTGAACCCTTTTTATGCACAATCGGCTTTTCAATGCCAGCTTTTCTGAAAAACAGTTCTGCCTCACCATTAAGCTTAAGTACTGTCTGCTTCATATTTTCTTCGCTGAACAGATTTTTAAAATACAATGTATGAAGATTAGGAGTTCCTGTACTGTTATCCGAAAAGTCCTTATTATATATCTGAAAAAGATATATTTGACCATCTTCATCAAGTTTTTCTATATCTTTCCTAGCTATATTAACCCAGCTGATTTTATATCCCTGTTCTTCAACTTCTCTGTAAAAGCCACCTATATCTTCATAACTATTGGTATCTGAAAATTTAAAATCAAATACCTTCCAATCTTCATTAGCATTTATTGACTTCTTAAAATAATCAATTAAGTCATGACAAAAATTGATATCAAAATTCTTACTTGACTTAAGATGCCTTTCTTTACTATAACTATCCAATATATATTGAGAAGGTTTGTATTTGTCTATTCCTTTCTTCGACAAAAAAACCTTAGGAAGCATCTTATTTGCTCCAGGTAAAAGACTGTACACCATTTTTTCGTATCCATCTCCTACCTCTCCTCTATATCCTTCCATTATTTTTTTATCCGGTTTATTTCCAACATTGAAAATTGCAAGATAATATTTGCCTTCCCTCCTAAGAATAATAGCATTACTAGCATATTCCTTACTCTTAGACCAACCACTTGCCAGCGTTGGTGAATTAAAATTAAGTCGAATTTTTCCTTTATTATACGGCTTTTTTGTAACATAATTTCTCACTCTGTTATAAAGCTTTTCAACACCATCAATTACTTCTATAAGTCCATCAATTTCACTATAAAAGCCACTATCCAAATCTTCACTATCATCAATATCAAACATACCTAGGAAATGTTTTGTATTCAACAGCATATCAAGCATCTCCTTAATGTTCTCAATTTTCTTGTCATCCTCAACAAGCTTTATCTGATTATCTGCCTCTATTTTCTTAAGCTTCTTTTCATCGTATATTTCTTCTATATAGTATATATAATCCTTGGCATCTCTGTTTACTTTCTCTTTGTCATACATTTCAACCACTTTATCGATGCTATGCAGACTTCTATATTTTTCTTTTTTTATTCTATCTTCAACCTTCTGTTGCTTTTTATCTGCCTTTGCAACTGTATTATCTTCATAATAGTTTCTGATGCATGATTCTACCAAGCTCCATGTTCCACACATAAAGTTAGAAATATTTCCATACGTCTTTGAAGAAACATATATTTTATTAAAATCATATTCAGAAGATTTTTCAAGCATTCCTTTAATCTTGTCACTAAAATTACCTGTTAAAATTTTATCTACCATCAAATTGATTGAATTATATACCTCTGTATCATCCTTATACATATACGGCACTTCATAGCTGGTAGATGTTGTGCTAAGTATCTGCTTATGCAATTTTCTCATCCTATACTGTCCCGATTTTTCCTTTGTCTGTTGACAATACAGATTCATATGACTATTAATCATGCCGCATATATCATTGTAGTATTCGATACCCTTCTGTATTAATACTTCATTATAAAATTCATGTGTGTATATATGCGAAAGCTGCCATTCGCCAAGTCGATTTTTGTTTTCTAATTCTATCTTTTCAATCTCCCCCGGCGCATTATCTACAATTTTTTTATACGAAACTATATTGCGATAAAAAATTGTAAAATTCTCATCAACAACCCTGTAACATATTGCTGTATGTTTTGCATCCTTAGAAAAAACATTTTTTCTATTATTAAAAAAATCGCCTACCGCTGTAGTAAATTCTCCAAATAACTCCAATGTATTAATCTTTTTCTCTTTTTGTTCTTCATCATATGCGTCATTATTTCTTACGAATTCAGGTAAAATCTTAGTAACAAACTTTCCAGTAAACATCAATTTAAACTTCTCATCGTCTGACAATAGCTTATATAGCTTATCCCTCATCAAAGTTCTTTCTTTTTCAATATATTCCCTTATGGCATCACCACTTTTTTCTTCTTTAAACATTTTGTCCAATGCAGCAAAAAGCTCTTTCCAATTCAATGAATGCACACATGAAAGCTTATCATCAATATACTTTCTGTAATAGTCATCCATTATGCTCTTTAACTCATCAGTTTCCTTATTCCTTAGCTCATCCATCAATAAAATCCCATTATCTCTAATATGCTTGCATGTCCAATATGTCGGTCGAAGTTCATTTGCAAGCGTCTTAGTAACTGATGTTGAATTTGTAAAACCCTCTTCGTAATAATGTTCATTGTTCATAATTTTTCTCCTTTTTATGAAATTGTGTAATGTTAAAAATAAAAATCTTCCAAAAAAATAACGTAACCTCTTTACGTTATTTATACCTGACAATTTCAATCTACTATAGTAGACATTATTTTATTTCAAAATATATTTCCTTCGTTATCATACATTATCAGTATCTATACTATATGCCTAAAGCAATCTTATCTATTAACTTACACAATCACAAATTTTCCATTTCAAAAAATTGAACAACCGTCATACATTTTGGATGTTCCATATCTAAACTTAAGAAATCCTTATCTCCTGTAAGTATTATATCTACATCAGCTAAGATTGCTGCATCTAAAATAGGCTTATCTTTTGCATCTCGTATAAAGCTGCCTACACAATACGTAGCCGGAATAAGCTCATAAGATAACTCCGCTAAAAGTACTTCCGCATCAGGCAATACTTTCGGTGCCTTTCTTTTAAGAACATCTCTAAGCTCATATAAATTTCTGTCACATAACACCATATCATGTTTTTCTGAAACATATATCAATGCTTTGGCTGGCTTTGAATTCGGAAAAAGCAATGCAGAAATCAATATATTAGTATCTACTAGTATTTTCACTCTTTATTTCCTCCATAACGAGTCTCATCAACTAACTTCTGTACATCATCCTCATTATACACGCCTATTTGCTCCGCCACACCCTCAAAAGCCTTTTGTGCTTTGTGTATAGCATCAGCTGAAGCATTATTAATCACAATCTCGCCGCTATTTTTTTTAACAAAATTAATCTTATCTCCTGCTTTTAACCCAAGTAATCGACGAATCTCAATAGGAACCGTAATTTGACCTGCCGCAGAAACTTTAGCTAAGTTCATACCCATCACCCTCTCTATTATTTATAATGTTGTGCATTAAATATACTCCTTTTTTTATTATACCAATTTAAAAAGAAAAAGTAAATAAAAATATAGCTCTACTGTATATTATAATTTAACATTTTAAACAGATTAATTTTATACACTCTTCAACACAAAAAAGCGGCACCAGCAATCTCCCTGCCGGTGCCACCTTCCATATTCACATGCATTATTTCCAAACAAAATCCTATACGAAAATCCCAACTATCAGCTTCACAATAAGCGCCATAACCCATGCAACAGCACATTGCCAAATCACTACTCCGACAGCCCACTTAATTCCAAGCTCTCTCTTAATGGCTGCTATAGCCGCCACGCAAGGTGTGTATAAAAGGCTGAATGCAAGAAGTGCTGCTGCCGCAACAGGCGACAGGACAGAACCGATACCTGCACCGAATAACACTTCAAGTGTTGATACAACACTCTCTTTTGCCATGAAACCGCTGATAAGCGATGTACAGATACGCCAGTCGCCAAGTCCTAACGGTCTGAATATAGGCACTAAAAAGCCTGATATAATCGCAAGTATACTGTCACTCGAATCTTCAACCATGTTAAAGTGCAGGTCAAAGCTCTGTAAAAGCCATACAACTATAGTTGCTATAAGAATTACCGAGAATGCTTTTTGCAGGAAATCTTTTGCTTTCTCCCACAGAAGCTGTCCTACATTCTTCGGACTTGGAAGTCTGTAGTTAGGAAGTTCCATCACAAAAGGCACAGGCTCACCCTTAAAGAGCGTTCCTTTATAAAGAAATGCGACAAGTATTCCCACAAGTATTCCTAAAAGATACAATCCTGTCATGATAAATCCACCCTGTTTAGGGAAAAATACGCTCACAAAGAAAGCATATATAGGAAGTTTCGCCGTACAGCTCATAAATGGTGTAAGGAGTATAGTCATCTTGCGGTCCCGCTCACTAGTGAGAGTTCTTGTAGCCATGACAGCCGGAACCGTACAGCCAAAGCCGATAAGCATCGGCACTATGCTCCTTCCCGAAAGACCAATCTTGCGAAGCAGCTTATCCATCATAAAGGCAACTCTTGCTATGTATCCGCTGTCCTCCATGAGTGATAGAAAGAAGAAAAGTGTAACTATAACAGGCAGAAAGCTAAGTACGCTTCCCACGCCTGTAAATATACCATCAATCACAAGACTTCTCAGTGCACTGTTGACATTTGCAGCAGTCATAGCCGCATCGGTAAGACCCGCCAGCTTATCAATCCCAAGCTCAAGAAGGCTCTGGAGTGCAGCTCCTATAACATTGAAAGTAAGATAAAAAACTAATGCCATTATAGCTATAAAGCATGGGATTCCTGTATATTTTCCGGTAAGAATCCTGTCAATTTTCTCACTTCTTATCCGTTCCCTGCTCTCCTTAGGCTTGACCACAGTCTGCTCACACAGCTTCTCAATAAAATCAAAGCGCATATCTGCTATCGCTGCACTCCTGTCAAGTCCTCTTTCAGTCTCCATCTGCTTTACAATATGAGACAGAGTCTCTGTCTCATTCTCATCAAGCTTAAGCTTTTCAATTATAAGATGGTCACCCTCTATTGCCTTGGTTGCAGCAAAGCGTACAGGAATATCTGCATCCTCAGCATGATCCTCAATCAAATGTTCGACTGCATGTATGCATCTGTGAACCGCTCCTCCATGCTCCTGCTTATCGCAAAAATCCTGCCTTAATGGGCGCTCCTGATATTTTGCAATATGAATTGCATGCTTGACAAGCTCATCAACACCCTCGTTCTTTGCAGCAGATATCGGTATAACAGGTACTCCAAGCATTCCCTCTATAGCATTGACATCAATGGAGCCATGATTTCCTGTCACTTCATCCATCATATTGAGTGCTACTACCATAGGAATATCCATCTCAAGAAGCTGCATTGTCAGGTAAAGATTTCTCTCTATATTAGTCGCATCAACTATATTTATTATAGCCTTAGGATGCTCATTCAATACAAAATTACGCGATACTATCTCCTCGCTGCTGTAAGGTGACATGGAATATATTCCCGGCAAATCCGTAATATTCGTGTTAGGATAGCCTTTTATGGCTCCATCCTTTCTGTCTACTGTCACACCAGGAAAATTTCCTACATGCTGATTAGAACCTGTAAGCTGATTAAAAAGTGTTGTCTTACCACAGTTCTGATTTCCTACGAGAGCATATGTAAGCTTCGTTCCTTCCGGAAGTGGATTTTCATCCTTCTTAGAATGATATCTTCCATCCTCACCAAGTCCCGGATGCTCTGACTTCTTTTCATTCTCTATTCTTTCATGATTTCTGGTTCGTCTGTCTATGCTCTCTATCTCTATCTGAGCCGCCTCTGCAAGACGAAGTGTGAGCTCATATCCGTGTATCTGAAGCTCCATCGGGTCTCCCATAGGTGCAAGCTTTACTACTGTTACTTCTGCACCCGGAATCATTCCCATGTCAAGAAAGTGCTGTCTGAGTGCACCACTTCCCCCAACGGTCTTAATAACACCGCTTTTCCCAATCTGTAATTCTTTCAATTTCATAACATTATTCTTCCGTTTTTATTTATTTTTCGGAGCAAAACATGTCTTATAAACTTAATTGTGTATAACGTATTATACACTCATAAAAAGAATAGCCAGCTTTGCCCACAAATTTTTAAGATATATGCTGCAATCAGGGCAGATTGCAGTAAAACATGGTATTCTACATCTTAAAATATTCTATGCTCTTGACAAGCTTATCTGCAATAGCTTTAAGCTCATCCGCACTATTATACACCTGCTTAAATGTATCTGCAACAATTTCTGTCTGTTCGTATGTACTCTTCGTGCTGTCAAGATTCTCACCTGCAATCTCGGAAAGATGGTCAACCGCCTGAAGCACTTCGTTTCTGGCATTTTCAAGCTTTCCTGAATTTTCCTTTATCTGAGCTATGCTCTTCATTGAGATTGCAATCTCATCAATGACCTCCTCGACAACTGTCTGCGTCTCATGCATGCTCTCGCTCTGGCTTGCAATAATATCCTGCATCTGCTGCATTGCAAGAACCGCCTTCTCAGAATCAAGCTTCAATGCATCCGCTGTCGCCTCGATTTCTTTGCTTGATTTGTTAGACTGCTCCGACAGATTTTTTATCTGCTCTGCTACAACCGCAAAGCCTCTGCCGCTCTCACCTGCTCTTGCTGCCTCTATTGATGCATTAAGGCTTAACAGGCTCGTATCCTCGGCAATCGAGTTGATGAATGTCGTTGCCGTCTGAATCTTCTTTACTGATTCATTCGTACGGTTTGTCTGCTCTTTGACATCATTAATTATCCTCTTTACATCTTCATTTATGCTTCTTAATTCTATCAGTGTCTTTGAAGCCTTCTCACTTGAAAGCTGCATTGAAGCCGCATTGTCATTTAACAGCTCTGCTTCCCTTGATGCCTCCGTAATATTGTCACCCATAATTTTCATATGCTCGGAAGTGCTTTTAGATTTCTCTGCCTGAGCCTGTGAATTGTCAACAACCTGGCTTACTGCCATGCGTACATCATTCATTGTGCCGTTGGTATTATCGGCAGCCGCTCCAAGAAGCTGTGACGCGTCAAGCAATGCCTTTGCATTACTTGTTATTTCTTTTATTGTAGACTGCATGGCATCACGAAGTGTTACCGTAACTCTTGACAAATCGCCAATCTCATCTTTTTTCTTAAGGAGCTTATCATCAACCCATACATTCAAGTCACCGCCTGCCATCCTTCCGACAAGCTCAACACTATTCTTAATATTTTTGCTCATTCCGGTTGCAAGCTTAATTCCTACCGCTATACATATGAGCATGATTATTCCGACAGATGCACCTATTGAGCCTAATATCTGCTTCAACACAGCATCCTTCTCATGCTTATTCGTTCCCACAAAGACCATTCCGACTATCTGGCTATCCGAATCATTCTGGTAGACAGGCATAAAATATCCATAGTTAATTGTACCTTCTATTGATACAGCATGGCTGAAATATTCTTCTCCGCCATTTAAGACCTTCTCAACAATCTTATCTCCTGCCTTAGAACCTAATATACGGTTCCCATCAGCATCAACAGCCGATGTCATAATTCTCTCATCACCATAAAAGAATGTAACATCCATGCCGGTGTTGCTCTTGATTCTGTCTACGAGACTCTCTGATTTGGATATATTGTAGCTTCCTTTCCAGATATCTCCGTTACTGCTTTTCATATAATCGCCGGTATTCTGGTCATAAGCTGCAAGAGTCGCTGCAGCTGTTCCTTTTAAAGCATCTTCAATCTCATCCATGACTGAATTTCTCACTAAAGTATTGATAAACAGCATTGAGACTATGCCTAAAACAAGCACTGGGCAGATTGTTATAGCCAAAATCTTCTTCTTAATGTTCATAAGTATACTCCTACTCTACCACATTTACGGTCTTAAAATACCAGTTAACAGCTCCTGTTATCGTAGCGTCATCAAGTGTTTTTCCGGCTTCGCCTATCATATCTCCGGTATTAGTTTCAATAACGCCGT
Organism: uncultured Eubacteriales bacterium; assembly: GCA_900545175.1. GTDB lineage: Bacteria > Bacillota > Clostridia > Lachnospirales > Lachnospiraceae > CAG-882. The sequence goes on along the minus strand of UQYF01000015.1, from coordinate 6,627 downwards.
CAAACACACCGAGTTCACCTGACATTATCCGCTTTTTAGCCTCCTTAACCCTGTCTGCCGTTCCTTCCGCACAGAAATCGGCAAGCTCTGTTATTCCAACAAGATTCTCATTCATGCCGCCATAGTAATTGCTTCCATCCCATGTTCCGTCTATAATGCTCTGAACTGCCGATGTATAATATGCGCTCCAGTTCCATATAACGCTGCAAAGGCATGCATCCGGTGCTTCCTTACTCATATCAGAGTTGTATCCGATGCCATATACTCCTCTATCCTGTGCAAGCGTCTGCGGATATGATGTATCACAGTGCTGTGTTATGACATCACATCCCATATCAAGAAGTGTCTCTGCCGCCTGCTTCTCAGCTTCCGGGTCATACCAGCTGTTCGTAACCTTAACATACACCTTTGCGTCAGGATTAACCGAATATATTCCAAGTGCAAATGCATCTATACCACCTGTAACCTCGGAATTATCCGAGCCCATCGCCGCAACATAGCCTATCATATTAGTCTTTGTGTTCATCCCTGCAACAATTCCGCTCAGATACCTCGCCTGATAAATCCTTCCGAAATAATTATTAAAATTCTTACCGTTACTCATATATCCTGTGCCATGTGAAAAATACACATCCGGATACTCTTCAGCCATCTGCGCTGTCGTCTCCATATATCCCCAGCTTGTAGTGAAAATTATATTGCAGCCTTCATCAATACATTCCTTAATTGCCTTGCGTGTCGCATCAGCATCCGAATCCGGAATATTTATCTTTCTTACAATCTGATCATCCGACAAACCAAGATTCTGCTGCATTCCCTGTATACCGAGGTCATGTGTGTATGTGTAACCACTGCCATCAGCAGGATCTGACAGATGAATTACTCCAACCTTAATCTTATCCTTCGAAATTCCACCGGAATCCGTCTGTGACTGCAATTCCTGATCTACCTGAACCCGCTGTGTACTACCGCTCCCTGTAAGATTGGTAGCATAATCATCAATCTGTACAGCTGATGAACAACCGGTCAGCATCATACATGAAATAAGCAATGCTGCTAATTTTTTGAAAACCTTCTTCATTGGCGTATCTCCCTTTCATTATATTTAATCTTAATGCGCTGCATTATTGATACATAGATATTCTTCTGATGCCCACATCATATATATGTTTTTTTACACACACAATTATAATCCTTACAATTTTTGCACGCAAGACAAATTACTGACAATATATCAAAAATTTTATCCGGAAATCAGACTATACTAAGTTTGCTTTTATAATTAATTGACATATTAATTTTATAAATATATAATAGAAACGCTGTGCGGGTCAAAAGGTATTTTGTCTCTCATTTGATATCCTCGAACTGCTCCGCTTTAAAACAGCTCATTTTGACAACCAAATACAACAAAAGCAAAAGGAAAACACATCATGAACAAATTTAAACAATTTTTAAAACGCAAAGATATTGAAATTTCAGGAAAAAGATATGGGATTGATGCACTCGGTGCGATGGCACAAGGTCTTTTCGCATCTCTCCTAATCGGAACTATCATAGCAACACTCGGAGAGCAGCTTGGCATAGCACTGCTTGTAACAATAGGCGGCTACGCAAAAGCCGCAACAGGCCCTGCGATGGCTGTAGCGATAGGATATGCTCTTCACTGTCCACCGCTTGTTCTATTCTCACTCGTAGCTGTAGGTTCTGCCGCTAACACACTCGGAGGTGCCGGTGGGCCGTTAGCTGTCCTTATCATAATAATCCTTACAGCCGAATGTGGTAAAGCAGTATCAAAGGAGACCAAAATCGATATAATCGTCACACCTTTTGTCACCATTGTTATAGGAAGCCTTCTTGCAATGCTTCTTGCTCCTGCTATAGGCAAGGCTGCAAGCAGTGTCGGTTCCGCAATCATGTGGGCGACTGAGTTACAGCCATTCTTTATGGGTATTATAATATCCGTAATAGTCGGAATTGCGCTCACACTTCCTATAAGCAGTGCCGCAATCTGTGCCGCACTAAGCCTTACCGGGCTTGCCGGCGGTGCAGCTTTGGCAGGCTGCTGTGCTAACATGATAGGCTTTGCTGTGCTCAGCTTCAGGGAAAATAAGTGGGGCGGACTTTTTGCACAGGGCATCGGAACAAGCATGCTTCAGATGGGAAACATCGTCCGCAATCCGCGCATATGGCTCCCTGCAATACTCACATCTGCCATAACAGGCCCTATCGCAACATGCATATTCAAGCTTCAGATGAACGGTGCCGCCGTAGCGTCCGGAATGGGAACCTGCGGACTTGTAGGTCAGATTGGAGTTTACACAGGATGGCTTAATGACATTGCAGCCGGAACAAAGGCTTCTATCACAGGATTTGACTGGCTCGGTCTTATACTGATAAGCTTCATTCTTCCCGGAGTGCTCTCATGGGCATTCGGACTTCTGTTCAGAAAAATCGGCTGGATAAAGGAGAACGACTTAAAGCTTGACTTATAAATCTTTTTCTGTCAATAAGACATGTCTTTTTCATTTGAGAAAGAATTCCGCTTTGCAGAATTCTCTGCCTGCGCGGGTCGCCTAAGCGACATAACTTTGTTCCGCCTCAGTGCGCTCCCACCTGAAAAACTATGATACAACACTTATATTAAGTAATATGCTCCCTCCTAAGTGACAAGTTTTTGTTATTTTACTTGTCTTCCCGGAAGGGAGCATAGCTGCTTTTTACATTATATTTTTATCATATGATATGAGGGTCAAAAGGTATTTTGCCCCTCATTTGATATCTTCGAATTGCTCCGCTGTAGAACAGCTCCCGCAATTCTAAAACATTCGGAATCCGCTGATTTACCGCATAAATCGCTGCTTCCTCATGTTTTGCGGGTCCCAAGTTCAAAAGCCTAATCGTGCAAGCACGAACGGCTTTTTGACCTTTTGACCCTGATATCATCATATATTTTTATAATACACTCTTTTATAATATACTCTTGAAAAATTCAAGGACACCATCCTCGACAGCAAACTGCTTTAATTCTTCATCAGACAAATCATAATAATATTTGCCTGTCTTCATCTCTATCGACAGACTGTCAAGCGGAAAACCTTTCTCTCTTATCGGACTATGCGGCATGTCAACCATTATAAAAGGCTCGCTCTTCATGGATGAATACATAGCTTCGTAGATATGTTTCTCATCTTTTACAAAGCATATTGCATTTTTATATCTCGCAATCAGCCTTCCATTGCCATATTTTTTTACAAGTCCTATGTAGTATTCTAACATCTCGTCATCCGAAAGGCATTTTCCATTCACATTGCGCACATGTACTCCCGGCTGAACCTCATCAGGAACATTATCAAAAAACAATCCCTGATCACACGAAAAAACAGGCACTTTAAATGCCTCATAATAAGCCATTGCCTTTATCCTTGCATTTTCAAGAGGTGTTTTTCCCGTCTCGGCAACATCAGGAATACTCATTCCTGACATTTTCAAATCGTTTAAACCAATCAATTCAATATCTATTTTTTCAAGCCTGCTCTTCATAGCTGAAAGCTTTGCTGTATTTCCTGTTCCGAATAATAACTTCATCTCTTCTCCTCATACTACATAAAATTCATCATAACTGATATTAGCAAGCTGCTTTTGCTTCCTGCTCATATAGAACCGATACTTCACATCTGTATTTTATAAATTGCTGCCTATATCACTGTATTTATAGTCACACATTTATATGTAACTCCAAGCTCCGGCAATACCTTCTCGAAAACATCACTCGTTTTAATTCTTAGGCTTGATGTGTTGATACATGGATGGCATCCAAAATATTCCGATTTAAATACATCCTCATCGACTATTAAATGTACTTTATGTTCATGGTCATTCATAAGCCCCATCACACTGACCGAGCCCGGCGTTATGTCCAAAAATTCAAGCATCTTATCCGAATCGGCAAATGACAATCTCGATGCGCCAATCTGCTTGGATACTTCCGCTGTCTTGAACTTTTTATCCGCACACAGCATGAGAAGATAATAATCCGTTTTGGCGGAATTAGTAAGAAATAGGTTCTTACATATCACTGCCGGCGCTAAAATCTCATCTATTTTAACACAAGCTTCCATAGTATCAGCAGCCTCATGGTCAACGCGCTGATATTGAATACCTAATCTGTCGAGCAAATCATATACTCTTATCTCTTTTTCCAATCTCCCTGTCAAATCCTTAGGACGACCATTTTCTAATATCATTTCATTCATTTTTATCCTCCTTCGAACTGCATGCTTTTCTATCGGCAATACAGCCAGCCATCACCGCACTCACCGCGAAGACGCATCCTGCCATCCAATACCACTTATCATACATACTGCTTCTTCCGTCCGCAACGACAAAAATATAATGAAGCTCATCTATAATTCCAATAGCCGTTCTTGGATTGCTCGCCATCGCCTTGCCGACCTCTGTATTCTCATCCACAACTATCTGTCCGTTTTCAACAAGTGCCTGACCAAAAACAAACAACTGAACGACACCATTGTCTACAAGCTACTGCGCTGAAATATTTTCCTCATTGATTATCTCAAAGCTTCCATCCGCATAGGCAGCCAAATCATCATATTCTGAGTCATCCCGCACACTATCCCTGTAAACAACTCCATTTTTTATCACATAGCCTTTCTTATCTGCTCCGTAAAAGTCACCATTGACAGCCAGGATTGCATTTTTTGATTCAGCCTGCGTTGAAGTCTTTTCAGTTATATTGGTGCCAAATGTATCATCTGCCAGCGCTGTTTTTAAATATCCGGCATTGTTTAACACTACGTCAGCTATATATACTGTCGTATCGTCATATACCTGCGTTGTGATGTTAATAGATATATTATCATCTTGATAAGAGTTCTCCGTATATATGCCATCGGATGATGATGTGTCCGATATATTCTCTGTTTCCGATACATTATCTATTTCTGATATGTTATCTTGCGCAGCATCTCCCGTTTCTGATATGTTATTTTCTGCAATATCTCCTGTTTCCGATATGTCATCAATGTTTGATTTATCAACTAAAGCCTGATTCTGCTGCCCACTGTCGAACTCTGAATTCTCTGTCACAGTCTCTATTCGTGATATTTCATGCGGTATCACGAATGTGTCCAGCAACACATACACACTGATTGCAAACAATGCAGGAAAAAATATCGTATAATATATAATTTCACTTTTGTTTCTTTTCATCCGACACTACCTCCTTAGGAAAGACCTGCAATTATCTATCCTCAAAAGGAAGTATATAATCATAGTTTTATACTTTGTTCTATTCCCTCCAAAATTTGTCGAACCTTCAATATATACATAACTGTTTCATCATCAGTTTCAACAACATTTACATTTTTCACCATCTCTGTAAATTCTCCTCGCAATTCATGTATTCTTTGGAGTATAAAATTTTCAACTTCTAAGCAAATAGCAGATATTTTCTTGTCTTCCTTCCCACTGTCCTTAGATTTGCTATTTTCATTAAATTCTTTATTTTGTTGTTCTTTATCCTGAGTTGTTGATTCATTTTTCTCGCCATTTACGCAGTAAACTCCTCTTTCTGGATTTTTACATTTTCCAGCCAATGTAAGCGTCCTAAATGAATTCGAAAATATTCCTTCCGTAACATCAAAGTCCGTATGCTTTTTTCGTATAATATCTTTTATTTCTGATGCATAATGCATTTTTTCATCCTGTAATATTTCTAATATCTCCGCTTTCACTATAGTACTTTTACTCATTATTATGTCCTTTCCTCTATTCTTTGTTTGTTTATTTACTTTATCATAAATTATTGAAAGTTTCAATCTTTTTATTTTTGACATTGGATATATCTTAACTATAGTTTCAATATATACACTTTTCCTATAATTTAAAATTCTAAAACCTGTTCTTAAAACTAGTTTTGATAAAACAAAATGCCAGGAACTGTATAAATACATTTTCTGGCATTCTATCGTGTTATTCAAATTACCTATACATTGAAATTTAATTTTATTTGTTCTGTTTCTGCTTACAAATATTTTTTCAATCTAAATTCTGTCTGCTCGCCTTTTTTCTCACTCACAAGCTCAAACAAGTTATCACTCGTTGCAAACAAATTCTTGGGATTTCTTCCCATTATTAAATATTGATTTTTGTCATCCATCGAAATATACTTTCTTGTATCATCATCTAACAGAATGTCCGCATTACCAATCACAATCAACTTACCTGTCTCAGCAGCAATAATTTTCTTTATATCTTTCTTATAATCCTGATAATTTATACACACAATATTGGAATTTACTGCCATGCACTCTCTCATAAACGAAAATGAAGCAGTTTTTCCGGTTGCTGACAAACCGGTAAGAATTGTAATATTGTTTGTAAAATCGAAATTCAATATATATGATGTATGAACTGTTGAAAAATGCTCCATAACAATTGGTTTACTCTTCATCACTCCACCACTCCTTCAATTCTTCATAATTGCTATTTTTTCAATTTCACTGTGAAGCTCTTTTTCAAATGTATGTATATCTGAGAAGAATAATTTTCCAAAAGTCTCCATTCCATCGAAATTATCTGGTGCAGTCACAGAATATATACAAA
>UQYF01000014.1 GCA_900545175.1 uncultured Eubacteriales bacterium | reverse complement strand
AAAAATGCAAGTACTTTTTTAAAACTTTTTTAATTTTTTTTAAAATATATTTTTTATATATTTTTTGATAATTTCAATCAATAAAATTGTTCCCCTGTCAGGCATCTATAAGCTGCCTTGTATAAGCCTCCTTCGGGTGTTCGAACAGTTCCTTTGTCTCCCCTATTTCAACAACATGACCTTCCTTCATAACCATTATCCTGTCGCACAGCTGGTACACGACATCTATATCATGCGAAATAAATATATAAGTCAGATTAAGTTCTCTCTTAAGCTCTAATAACAGCTCCATAATCTGCGCCTGGATAGTCACATCGAGTGCCGACAGAGGTTCATCAGCAATGACAAGCTTCGGTCTCGCTATAAGTGCCGCCGCAATACTCACTCTCTGGCGCTGTCCTCCGCTAAGCTGTGATGGATGTCTTCCTGCATACGACTCATCAAGACCTACCCTGCCAAGCATTTCAATAACACGCCCGTCAACGTCCTCCCTGTTCCTAATCCCTGACAATAGGAGCGGCTCACTCAATATCCTTTTTATCGTCCATGCAGGATTGAGAGAAGAATATGGGTCCTGAAAAATCATCTGAGGTTTTGCAGAGTTATGCACAATACTTCCCTCATACATAGGATTCATCCCCAGAATAGTCTTTGAAAGTGTGGATTTGCCACATCCGGACTCTCCGACTATACCGAAAATCTCTCCCTCATACACCTCAAAACTCACATTAAAAAGCACCTGCTTTTTTACAGTACGTGCAAAAACGGATTTTGACCCTGACTTATAATATACGTTAAGATTTTTTACATCCAGAATATGTTCCATGTTTTTCTCCGCTTTCATTCATGCTCAAACGCAGCAGCCCATTGATATTCAGACAGCTCCTGCTGACATTTTCTTACTCCTGTCCGGTATGGCTGCTATGAGCTTTTTCGTGTAATCCTCCTTCGGTGACATAAAAATATCTTCCACTCTTCCACGCTCAACAACCTTCCCACGACACATTACGGCAACCTCATCAGCAAAATTCTTAAGCAGCTTCAAGTCATGTGTTATAAACACAATTCCCATATTGTGCCCGCTCTTCATGCTCTTTATAAGCTCAAGTATTCCCTTCTGCGTTGTCACATCCAAAGCTGTGGTCGGCTCATCGCAAAGAAGATACCCTGGTCTGCATATAGTACCCATAGCTATCATGACTCTCTGGCGCATTCCTCCCGAAAGCTCATGCGGATAGCTGTTATATATGCGCTCCGGTTCCGTAAGGTTCACGTCCGAAAGTGCATCTAACACTCTGCTCTTTAACTGCGCTCTTGATGGTTTTATATCCGTTTTTTCACAATGAAGCCTTACTGCTTCGGCCAACTGCTTTCCGATTCTCATAGTCGGATTAAGGCTTGTCATCGGCTCCTGAAATATCATAGCGATATCTTTTCCCCTTATCTGTGACATGGAGTGCTCGTCTAAGCCGATAAGCTCCCTTCCGTCAAGCCTTATGCTTCCTCCGGTTATGCTCGCTGCCGGACTTAAAAGTCCCATAACCGACAGTGCCGTCATAGTCTTACCTGAGCCGGACTCTCCGACTATTCCCAAGACATTTCCTCGTTTCACAGACAATGACACATCCTCGAGCACACATCTGCTGCCAAAATATACTGTAAGTTTCTCTACCTCGAGCATTACCGTCTCTCCTTTGCACTCAGTCATTTTCTTCCTCGGTCTTCATTCTTATACCCTCTGCCAGCAGAGAAAAGCCAAGAACAAAGATCACTATCGTCATTCCCGGCATGATTGCATACCATGGTGCCGTGAACAGATAGCTCTGTGCATCCGAGAGCATGCTGCCAAGACTTGCGTCCGGCGGCTGTATTCCTATTCCAAGGTAGCTAAGTCCTGCCTCGGCAAGCACCGCATTGTTAAATCCTATCGTGACCGTAACAAACAATGTGGAGCGCACATTAGGGAATATGTGCATGAAGATAACCCTCATATTCCCTGCACCCATAAGTCTTGCACTCTTTACAAAATCACGTTCCTTAAGGCTTATATACTCACTCCTGACAATACGTGCAAAGCTAGGGATAAATAAAATTCCGAGTGCGAGTATGACATTATATTTTCCCGGACCTATTATGCTAACGATAATGAGTGCAATGAGAATACTTGGAAAACCATTTAACGCATCATTAATTCTCATTACTATCTCATCCACCACGCCGCCATAATATCCTGTTACCGCCCCGATTACTGTTCCTATGCTTCCTCCGATTGCAACTGTTGTGACAGCAACAAGTCCCGTCATGCTTATGCCCTTAAGAACACGGCTGAAAATATCTCTTCCGAAATTATCGGTACCCATAATATGTAAAAACGATGGTGCCGAGAATTTCTCTGCTCCGTTCATCGCATTCGGATCATATGGCGTATGTATCAGACCTATGAGCATCAAAATAACAAATACCGCTGTTATGGCGGAGCCGGCTATGAAATATGCATTTGTTTTTTTTGATTTTTTGCTGAACCCTTTTTTCACTCTGTTTCTTTGCTGCCCTTCCGATATGCTTTTTGATATATATTTCTTCATAAATTTCACTGCTCTTCCACTCTTGGGTCAATGTACCTGTACAGAATGTCCACCACAAAGTATACAATTACAACTGCAAAAACAATATACAGCATAAGTGCCTGCACAACAGGATAATCCCTTGTCGATATGGAGGACACTAAAAGCCTTCCTATACCAGGCAGTCCGAAAACCTGCTCGACGACAATGCTTCCCGCTGCAATCTCTGCTGCAATGATGCCTATAAAAGTCACAACAGGAATCATGGCATTCTTAAGGACATGCACGAAGAGAACCCTCTTTCTTTGTGCGCCCTTGCTGTATGCCGTTCTCACATAATCCGACTTAAGCTGCGTTATTATTGAGTTGCGCAGAAACTTCGCAGTCATCGCAGTCTTCGGCAACGCAACCGTTACCGCCGGAAAAAGCATATATCTTATGTATCCAAAAAAATCTTCCCTATAGCTTATATAGCCGCCCGGAGTAAACCACTTCATAACAAGTCCGAACAGATATATTATTATAATTCCAAGGAAGAAGGATGGAACACTCATTGTAAACTGAGCTAATACATTAAGCACGCCATCAACAGCACGGCATTTAGTTCCGCCCCACAATATTCCTATAGGAATGGAAAATATAATAATAAGAAGCAGCGATAAGCCTGCCAGAGTAAGTGTAACCGGCAGCTTACCGGCAATAAGCCTGCTGACAGCCATCTGTTCATTAAGGCTCTCCTGATAGCGGTAGCTTTTGCCTAAGTCTCCGCGAAGAACACCTGTAAACCAGTTAAAATATCTTTGCGGCAGAGGAGCATTTAACCCCAGCTGCTCACGCAGCGCTTCAACTTTCTCATCCGTCGCCTCGGTTCCGAGAATCGACAGCGCCGGGTCACCCGGTATGACCTGAAAGATGAAGAACACTAAAACAGATATAAAAAACAGTGTCAGTATTAACGTTAAAAGCTTCTTACCAATATATTTCATGTTATTTATTTACTCCGTCCAGTACACATATTTCATATCCTGTACATAAATAGGATAGAATCTGTAGCCTGCTATTTTTTTATTCATTGCTATGAGCACAGGCGGCACAACCGTGTAAACCGATGCCGCATCTTCATGTAACATAGTCTGTAACTGTCTGTAGCCTTCTGTAATCTCCTCACTGTCAAGTGATGTTGATATCTTCTTATATAAAGTGTCAAAATTTTCATTGGTATAGCCTACAAAATTATTCTTAGCTGTAGACTGATATCTTACAAGAAGATAGCTCGGTGTAAGAGAACCTGCTATTCCACATACTGTAGTCTCAAAATTTCTTCCCTTATATACATCCTCAAGCCATGTAGACCAATCTACCTTCTTTATCGTGGCTGTGATTCCTGCTTCCTTTAACTGCTCAACGATTACCTGTGCAGTGTCAACATGCATCTGATAGTTAGACGGAACCGTTATCTCCATAGTAAAGCCATCAGGATATCCTGCCTCTGTAAGAAGCTCCTTGGCCTTTTTAACATCGTGCTCATAACCTGTATCCACGTAGCAGTCATAGCCCGGCACCATGCTTGTGCCTATAACAGTACCGCGTCCGCCAAAAATAAGTTCATTGATTGCATCCCTGTCAATCGCATAAGACAATGCCTGTCTTACACGAACATCATCAAACGGTGCAGCTGCATTGTTAAGGTAAAGTCCCTGTACAACATTAGAGCCATTGCTCTTTATATCGAATGTTGATGAAAGCTCATTAGCCTGGTCATCCGTAAGATACGGATATATATCGATGCTTCCTGCCTGAAGCTCCATCATTGCTGATTCAGCGCTTGCAACAATCTTGAATGTAACCTTGTCAAGATATGGAAGTCCCTCCTGCCAATAATACTCATTTCTTGAAAGTATTATGCCTTCCTGTGGAACATATGAATCCAACTTAAAAGGACCGGTTCCTATAATCTCGCCTGTTTCGCTTGAGGATGCCGGAATAATGTCTGCCGTAAGGTAGTAAATAATCTCCGAATTAGCCTCCGAGAGTACGATATTGATAGTTGCCTGGTCCACAATTTCAACGCTTGAAACAATAGAAAGTGCCTTTACAAGAGGTGTTCCATCAAGAAGACCTGCACATCTTTCTATAGAATATTTTACATCCTCGGCAGTCACTAGTGTACCATCAGAGAACTTAATTCCGTCCCTCAGCTTGAAGGTATAGGTAAGTCCATCATCGGATATGGTATACCCTTTTGCTACCGCAGGTATAACATTTCCATTCTCATCAGGGATGACGAGTCCTTCGAAAATGTTAAACAATATCTCATCTGTTCCTGCCGCTACTGCTAAATGTGGGTCAAGACTATCGATATCCTGCTGTATTCCTACAACAATCTCACCACCGGCAACTGCTGCTCCGGTAGTCTCGGAAACACTATCCGAAGGATTATCTCCCTTCTTGCCACCTGAGCATCCTGTCAGTGCAGCAGAAAGTACCATTACTACCACACATGCGAGACTAAGTCTCTTTAAAAAATTCTTCTTCATGTGATATTCTCCTTCTGAAATAATATTAGGTTTTCCGTTTTTTTATTGTATACAATATACCGAATTTATGCAATAGCTTTTAATGTTTTTTTAATTATACATTTATATGAATATGTGATATACTGCTAAAAGGCTGTTACCTATGACTATATCAGAAATATCATAACCACCACAGCTTTCACAAAACCACAGAAAGAGAGGCCGCCACATGGCAGACAAATATCTACACCCTGACAAAGACCTTGCTATCAAATATGTTATAGCAGCCTTTGCACTCTATATCATTGATTATCTTATCCCATTTACAGGACTTGTATCCGTAATCCTCATGCTTCTCGGAGTAAAAGTTTTTATCCACGATGAAAATAACCATTTCAAGACTGCATATAAATCTGTAAAAAAGCTCACCGTGTTTTATGTATTAATGGTTCTTGCGTCATTTGTTCCTGAGCTTGGCATATTCATAATTCCGACAAAGACAGCCGTACGTTTTGTCTCAATGGGTATCACTACAATATATTATATATACACTACGCATTATTTTACTGAAGGTGTCATGCTTGATGCCAAAAAAGCCAAGATTAATTTTGTAAAGCTTGGACTTAACACTCCATGGATTTTACTTGGAATTATAATGGTTGTCCGTTTTCTGTGTGCCGTGAAGCTTAAGCAGCCAATTCCGGGAATAGCTACTGCTATAGCATTTATCCTGTGCTGCTATTACTGCATTACACTCTACCACGCATACCAGAAGATATACATGCCGAAGAAAGCAGGCAAATAGCACCTTTAATGTGCCTTCCTTTTTGTATAATTATGTTTCAGGTGTCAAAACATGCTATAAACAATCATGTTTACAATGCATGTTTCGATACCTGAATCCTATAAAAAATAAGACCGTTCACACATTAATGTGAACGGTCTTATTTTTTTATCACATATCTTTAAAGGAGTATTGTCAAACCGGATATCCGGTTTATGAAGCGTTTTTATTCGACATCCTGAAGTGCTGCAAAGCCTTCCTCGCCTGTACGAACCTTGACAACCTGGTCTACATTGTATACGAAAATCTTACCGTCACCAATGTGTCCTGTGTAAAGTGCCTTCTTGGTTGTCTCAATAACCGATGCAACAGGAATCTTGCTTACAACGACCTCTATCTTAACCTTTGGAAGAAGTGTAGCGTCAATCTCAGCTCCACGATACATCTCCCCAGCACCCTTTTGGATACCACAGCCCATAACCTGTGTCATTGTCATACCTGTAACACCAAGGTCGTTGAGCGCTTTCTTAAGCTTCTCGAAGCTTGCAAGCTTGGTAATAATGGATACTTTGTAAATTCCCGTATCCGCCGCTGCTGCCGGAGCCACAACCTTGACTGCTGCTGCCTTCTGTGTATCGGAAGCTTTGTCATAGTCGCTGACACCAAGGTCTGTATTCTCGTTAGCTTCCATAGTCATTGTGTTGGATATATCCATAAGGCTGAAGCCTGCGTAAGCTGATGGAAGACCATGCTCTGTAGCATCAAGTCCGAGGATTTCCTCCTCCTCAGAAACACGAAGTCCTATAGTTGCCTTTATAATAAGGAAAGTAATCGTAATTGTCACTCCTGCAAATGCAAGAATTGCTATCATTCCAAGAAGCTGAAGTCCAAGCTGGCTAAAGCCGCCGCCATAGAAAAGTCCTTTTCCTGCAATCTGGTTAGCACCAAAGTTCACACCGTCTCCAAAGCCTCTTGCAAAAGCCGGAGCCGTGTCTGTCGCAAAAAGTCCTACTGCGATTGTACCCCAGATACCATTTAAGAAGTGAACCGCTACAGCTCCTACCGGGTCATCAATATGTAACTTGTAGTCGAGAAGCCATACACCGAATACAACCAAGACACCTGATACAGCACCGATTATTATTGCTCCAAGTGCATCCGTAACATCACACCCCGCCGTGACTGCTACAAGACCGGCAAGTGAAGCATTAAGACACATCGATACATCCGGCTTGCCATATTTAACCCATGTAAAAATCATACATACAACTGTCGCAATAGCCGGAGCAATCGTTGTTGTGACGAATATTGAGCCAAGCTCTGCAACCGATGTAGCAGCCACACCGTTAAATCCATACCAGCCAAGCCATAGGATGAATACGCCAAGTGCGCCGATAGGAAGATTGTGTCCCGGAAAAGCATTAACCTTGACAATCTCACCCTTTTCATTCTTAGTAAACTTGCCAATACGAGGTCCAAGAATCTTCGCACCGATTATTGCCGCTGTACCACCTACCATGTGAATACATGTCGAACCTGCGAAATCATGGAAGCCCATCTTGGCAAGCCAGCCGCCGCCCCATACCCAATGCGCTTCAATAGGATATATGAGTGCGGATATTACTGCCGAATATACACAGTACGAAAGGAACTTCGTTCTCTCTGCCATTGCTCCCGATACGATTGTCGCTGTTGTCGCACAGAATACAAGGTTAAATACAAAATTGGACCAGTCAAAATTCTCATATGATGTAAAGATATCAAATCCCGGCTTTCCGATAAGTCCGACCAAATCCTCGCCCAAGAGAAGACTGAAGCCGATGAGAATGAATACAACTGTACCTATACAGAAATCCATAAGATTTTTCATAAGAATGTTTCCGGCATTCTTTGCCCTGGTAAAACCTGTCTCGACCATTGCGAAACCTGCCTGCATCCAGAACACCAGTGCAGCACCGATTAGGAACCACACGCCATATAATTCACTTAATACTTCTTCCATACACTCTTCCTCCATTCTGCAAATGAATTTTCCGCATGCAGTAACCGGTGTGAATCTGCAACGAAAAAAGGCACCTTGGGTTCAACCCAAAGCGCCTTTGCTTGATGTGATGGAGTATATCACCTAAGCATTTTATTGTCAACACGAAAATTTATGTTTTTTATATTTTTTTAATCACTGCTCTGTAAAGCTTAATTGTCATCTGAATGCTTATCGTCTTCCTCCGAGGCTTTCTCAAGCACTACTGCCTTACTGTCGGCATAACCACCTGCCTGCTCATCAGAACCATTATCACTTAAAACAGCATCCTTCTCTGTATCCGTATCTGAGGCTGTCTCATCTCCTGCTGCCACACTACCTGCTAATGTATCCGCATTTAAAACACCGTCCGCACTGTTATCTTCGGCTCCAAGATAATAATCCTCGTCATAACGCTCATCCTTTGGCATGTAACGGTCAAGTATCTTGTAGAAGAATATGGAGCTTACATATACCCATGCACCAACTATAAAGAATATCGATACAGGGAACATTGCCCATCCGATAAAGGCTGCAAGTCCGAATATAAGAATAAGCGGAACTGTCTGAGGAAGATGACGCAAAGACATGAATGCTGCATTTCTTATAATATGGAATGTCGTATTGTCGAATCTTGAAAGGAGCGGAAACGCATACAGGAATGTAACTGCAGCAAGAATAGCCATACCTACTACTATAAAGAATAACAGTCTCCAGCCAAAGCCGCCGCCGTTAAATGCATTTCCATAAAGGTATTTGAGGTCAACATACAATATAACACCTACCACCACAAAAAACAGTTCCATCAAAAAGCCCTGTACAAAATTAGTCTTAAATGACTTCCAGTAGCTCTTCCAAAGATATCCTTCCTCATTGCCTACCGCCTTAGTGCAATAATAATACATCGCAGTGTAGGAAGCTCCTATAGTAACTATCGGAATAGACGTAATTAAAAAGAATAAATTCAGTATAAGTGCATCTGCCACCCTGCTCATAAAGCGGAAAAAGGCATTATCCGCATCAAAAATCCTGCTCATGTTCTACCTCACTTTGTAATAAAATCCGGCAAAAAAGCCTAAAAAACATTATACTGTATGGCTATGTAAAAAGCAAATTAATCATTATTAAATTTTCATAAAAGCACTTACAAACATTTTTTCTTATGTTATAATCTTTAAATATTTATGCTTTATATACAAAATATCTAATGCTAAGCTGCAAAGCAGGAATGGAGATAATCATATGGCTTCAGGCTTCACAGACAAGTTTTCTGTCCGCGTAAAGAAAGAAAGAGAAAAAATCAAAAACCAGAAAGGCTTTAAAGCAAAAGCCTCCTACATCTGGGACTACTACAAGGTTCCCATAATATCAATCATAGCTATCGTTGCCGCAGTTATATCCATCACGCGCTCGATGCTTGCCAACAACTACAACACCAGTCTGTATGTGACATATGTCAACTGCGTATCCATCGACTTAAGAGACGGAACAAAAATTCTTGACCGCAATCTCACACAGTGGCTTGGCATTGACGGCGAGGAAAACCGTGTCAGCGTTGACGGCTATTACCAGATTAATCCTGACCTTGTGACTGAGGAATCCTACGCTTCCATGCAGAAGCTAAGCGTCATGATTGTAGCAAAGAACAGCGACTGCTATATCGGAGATGATATTTTCACAAAGACATGGGCTAACTCCGGATATCTTGTGGATTTTACACAGTTTCTTCCGGATGAGCTGTTAGACAAAGTCAAAGACCGCCTTGTATACTACGTTGACGGCGAGACCGGGGAGAAAAAAGCTCTCGGCATTGACCTTGGAGGACTTCCATACATCACGGATGTTCTCATATTCGGAAATGAGAATCCGATATTCTCTGTTGTCGCAAACGCTCCAAATCCTCAGAACTGCATAACATTTCTTGAGCATATAATTGACTACGAAGAATAGCCACAGCCCTTAAAAGTCCGGTTTTTAAGTTAAATCGGACTTTTTTTGTATATATAACACTCTTTTTCTTCTCCTCGTCCAGTATTACATACGCTGCTTCCCCACAAGCTGAAGCCAAGCTTCTTTGCAAGTGCGATTGATGCCACATTATCCTTCTCGGTACACAGCCAAAGACTGCTCATGCCAAGCTCATGAAAGGCATATTCTGTAACAGCACTGCCCACTTCATAGCCTAAGCCCTGTCTCTGTCTGTCTCCTTTTATAATGTATCCCAGCTCACAGCATGGATTTCCGTCTATCTCACGGTTGCTAAGACCTGCTCTCCCTATCAGCTCGCCGCTTTTCCTGTCAAAGACAAGCCACATGCCATATCCGTAAAAAACATACATATTCTCTATATATGCTCTAGTAAATTCAAGCTCCTCGTCATACTCATACAACGGCTCCGTCCACTCTGCCACAGCCGGGTCGGCATACAGCTCATACATTGCCATAAGGTCATTCTCCGTCATTTCCCTTATAACTGTCCTCTCTGTCTGTGCTATGACCACCGGAATATGCCTTGCTCTCATATATACAAGGTTAAAATAATCGTCTTCCACCATAGGAAGCTCCTCCACAACATACTTCGTAAAAAAGCCCTTGTATTCACAGCCCGGCGCACGATAACCGACAACTGCCACACCCTTTTTATCCAGCACACATGCCGCTAAATCATCATCAGTTATCACAAGAAGCCCCTCCGCACAGCTCACACATTCACTCAGCTTGTGTTTTACCAAAGCGTCTATATCCGCATCTCTGTTTTCCTTTTTTTCACTGTCTTCTCTCACAAACAGCTCCACCTTAAGTCCCTCATCAAGTGAAGCTTCAATATATTTTTTTACATCCTCATTCGTTCTGTTAAGAATTAAAATAACCGTATCAAACAAATGAATGCTATCCTTTGACTTGTCCATTGACTAAAACACCTCTGAAAAGTTATAATAAGACACATAAGTGTCGGAAGCTTTTACACTGACACCATTATGATAAATCGCAGAAAGGAATATTACAATGGCACAGAATCCAATAGTTACATTTACAGTCGCAGGACGCGGCACAATCAAGGCTGAGCTCTACCCTGAGACAGCACCTAACACTGTCAACAACTTCATAAGCCTTGTCAACAAGGGTTTTTATGACGGACTTATCTTCCACCGCATCATAAGCGGATTCATGATTCAGGGAGGCTGCCCAGAAGGAACCGGAATGGGCGGTCCCGGCTATTCTATAAAGGGTGAATTCTCACAGAATGGTTTTGAGAACAGCTTAAAGCACACACCGGGTGTTCTTTCTATGGCAAGAGCAATGGATCCTGATTCAGCAGGTTCACAATTCTTCATCATGCATGCCGCAGCTCCTCATCTTGACGGTGCATATGCCGCATTCGGCAAAGTCATCGAAGGACAGGATGTTGTCAATGCCATCGCCGAGACACCAACCGACTGGAGTGACCGCCCAATGGAGGAACAGCGCATTGAATCGGTAACAGTTGACACATTCGGAGTCGAATATCCGGAGCCTGAGACAGTCTGATATCTTTTATTCAGATATAATTTCAGGCATTTTACAGGAGGATGAAAAGTATACAACACGTAAATTAACAAATTCCGTGTTCACAATTCGTTCATTTATATTTAAATAAACCTTCACAGGATTAACACGTTTTCTTCACTTATCACAAATATAATAAGTGACATAAAGATAAATGATTAAGGACACAAGTACTTAAGAATTTTTTTCATAATAAGCCCTGATATAATATATCAGGGCTCCTCCTTTTTTACGGCATTTTATAATCCGCAATACTATTCACTATTTCATACCGCTCTATCACTGTATCTTTTCCTTAACAGGCATATATAGAGCATCCCGGCAAATAACGCCGTCAAAACAGACATCACAATCAGGTACGCCCATCCGGCTCCGACAATTCCCATCTGTTTTACCATAACTACAGGAAGCACTATCGAGACAACAAATGTTATCGTATAGCCCGCAAAAATCTCTTTTTGAAGTCTCATAACCGTCAGTGCATAGTAAAAAAGCATACTCACCGCATTGAATCCGCCTGCCACAATGAGCACAAGCATAACCGTCTTGTAGCCTGAAAGGTCTATATCGTAGAGCCATGAAAGAATCGGTATTCCAAGCCATGCCCCCGCCGCAAATGTCACAAGTGTAAGCCCGCATGCTATTGCAACAAGTATTCCTACAAGACCGGCAAATTTTTTATCCTCGCCATTTTCATAATGCCTTGCAAGAGTCGTCAGCATCGGCTTGAACACAAAGCTGCTGCCAAGATTTATAACCATGGTCGGCATAAATACTATTCCGTACACCAGCGTCTCCTTGTCCGTAAGTGTCCATTCTACGACATATTTCGTGCCATTCCACAGCCACATACACATTGCAGAGCCTATAAAAAGAAGAATCGTACTTCCAAACAGCGACTTCATCTTGTCAGCTGCAAATGACACAGACAATCTCTCAAACTTTCTGCTCCATACAAGCCCGACACATAACACCCCGATAAAGCCTGTAACCGCTGCTGCCATTGATGCGATATATATGTTCTTGGTAATCCATGCCGCTAACGAAAACACCGCCATTACTGCCATTGTCCTGAACGCCATGGACATTCCCGATATATCTATTCTGTCATTCCGCTGGAATTCACCTTCAAATACATCTGCAATGCCATCAAACATCTTTAAAATGCATAATGTCATAATCAGCCCGAAGCCTGCACCGTCCGCCTTGCCATTTGCCGCATACACGGCACCTACACCGGCACCGCACAATAACATTGCAAGGCTGCTTAACACTCTGAAACCGAAGTATTCCTCCGGCTTATACTGCCCTCTTACATCCGTCACCTGAAACGGACGTATCTCAAAATATCCTATCGTGAGGAGCATCTGTCCTGTTGTAAAAGCCATATAGAACCTTGCTCCCGCCTCTTCGCCCACAATACGCTTAGCAAGCATGACAAATATCACTGTCGCCAGCGAATATATACCGCTGCCAAGCATATTCCAGATAAACTTACTTTTATTCATAACCATTATTCCATAAATTAATTTATTGACTGTTTAAAGCCGCTTTAAGTATCTTATATTACACTCGTTGACTTTAAACAGCCTTGTGTTATACTATTATTTTAGGGGTTAGATATATCCCTCATAAACATATTATTTATTTTTTCGGAAAGGAATACCCATGAAAGAACTTGATACAAATACAAAGCTTGCACTTATGAAAAGAATCGATGATTTTGTTGAAAATGAGCGCCCTGACCAGCCGGGTGTGCCGGACACCACAATCATGATGCCCGAACTCAACCGTATTGCTGATGAATATTCCCTTGATGTGTCTGACCTCTTTATCACATACCTTGACCATATCGCCATAACCAACAAGCGTGTGGCTCAGGAAGCTGAAGAGGAGCTTGACTTTACTAAAATAACACGTTTCTACTAAATCTATACTGCAAAAAATGCCACTGCAATGGCTCCGGGTCCTACATGTGTTCCTATGGCACCACCGACAGACATTATATCAAGTCTGTCAGTATGGTCGCTCCACAGATGTGCACTGTCTGCAATATATTTTTGCAGAAGTGTATCATCAAGACCCGCATAGCCTAGATAGTAAGGCTTTGAAAAATCAATTCCGCCTGCCTTCTCAATCTGCTGTACAAGAAGATTGTTTCCCTGTTTTGAACCTCTGGCTTTTCCAAGCATCACAACTTCGCCATTTTCGATAGCTATAACAGGCTTTATCGACAGCATTCCACCGACAAACGCAACCGTCCTTGAGATACGTCCACCCTTCTTAAGATATTCGAGTGTATCTAAAAGACCAACAACATGGATATTCTTCTTCTCACTGTTAATCGTATCAACAATGGTCTGCACATCAGCACCGTTATCCATAAGCCTTATCGCATATTCGACAAGAGCTCTCTCTCCGACTGTGACATTTTCACTGTCTATCACCTGAACCATATCCTCATAATCTGCCGCCGCAATACATGCACTCTGATATGTTCCTGACAGCTTTCCTGATATCGTTATAACTATAACCTGCTCTCCTGCCTGCTTTGCCTTATCAAAGGCTTCCTCAAAGGCATACGGAGCCACCTGGCTCGTTGTAGGAAGCTCATCATTCTCAATAAGCTTCTCATAAAACTCTCTGTGACTTAGATTAACTCCGTCAAGATATTCTTTCGTTCCGAATCTTACATGAAGAGGAACTACTGTCACATCTTTTCTGTAATCATAAGGCATATCCGATGCACTGTCAGTTACAATTCTTATTTTTGCCATAAATATTCTCCGTAAGCTTATATTATCTTAAAATATAACTAATTGATTTTACCAACGATTGACTTTATAATATCTACCATCTTATCCATTGACTGGATGCAGACATACTCATATTTTCCATGGAAGTTGTGTCCGCCTGTGCTAAGATTAGGACAAGGAAGTCCCATAAATGAGAGACGTGCGCCATCAGTACCTCCGCGGATAGGCTGTATAATCGGCTCAACTCCGTTTTCTCTCATAGCCTCCACAGCACGATCTACAATATACATATCCGACTCAATTTTTTCCCTCATGTTATAATAGGAATCCTTCATGTCAAGTACAACCGTACCATCACCGTATTTCTCATTCAGGTAAGAACTGATGCGTTCAAGCACAGCCTTTCTCGCAATGAATTTATCCATATTGTGATCCCTTACAATATAATCGAGATAAGCGTTCTCCTCATCACCGCTCATGCCGCAAAGATGGAAAAATCCTTCATAGC
Organism: uncultured Eubacteriales bacterium; assembly: GCA_900545175.1. Lineage (GTDB taxonomy): Bacteria > Bacillota > Clostridia > Lachnospirales > Lachnospiraceae > CAG-882. Next base: position 42,693 of record UQYF01000014.1, on the reverse strand, counting down.
CTTCCGTATGTGTGGGAATCTCAGCAGGAGGAAGCATTGAATTGAATTCCATTGCAATAAGAGATGCGTTCTTCATCTTATTCTTAGCTTCACCCGGATGAATATTCTCGCCCTTAATATGAACCTTCGCAGATGCCGCATTGAAGTTCTCGAACTCTATCTCACCAAGCATTCCGCCATCAACCGTATAGGCATAATCTGCTCCGAAATGCTCCACATCAAAACGGTCTGCACCTCTTCCGATCTCCTCATCAGGTGTGAACGCTATGCATATCTTACCATGAGCAGTCTGCTCACCTGCGCCTTTCCCTGCGCTCTTGTCAGCTTCAATAATCTGTGCCGCCGCTGTCATAATCTCAGCTACACCTGCCTTATCGTCAGCGCCTAAAAGCGTGGTTCCATCCGTCACAATTATGTCCTGTCCAACATAGTTTCTAAGGTGAGGAAATGTCACTGTATCCATAACAACACCAAGCTTCTCATTAAGCACAATGTCAGCTCCGTCATAATCCTTTATGATACGCGGCCTAATGTCCGCTCCCGACATTGCCGGAGCTGTATCCATATGTGCAATAAGACCTATAGCTTTCTCATTTTCCGCCCCCTTTGTAGCAGGAATATATCCATACACATATCCATCCTTATCAACATGTGCATCCTCAACACCAATCTCCTTCAACTCCTCAACAAGAACATTGGCAAGCACCAGCTCCTTAGGCGAGCTTGGACAGCTCTCGCTGCTCTCATCGGATGTAGTTTCATAACTTACATATTTAAGTAAACGTTCGTATGCTCTCACTTTGATTTCCTCTCATTCTGCCGCATTCGGCGAAATTAATATTGACAGTCACTCAATTATTATAACATATAACCCCGCAAAAATCCACTCTCATGCCGGCTTCAATGCTTTGTAAAGCGGACATTCGCAATCCGCTTTAGCTACTTGCTTATTCTGCGTTCAATACTATTAGACTGATATATTATGGCAATTTATCTGCACTGTGCTCTTTGAAAACAGAATATTATAATATACGTCAAAAATATGTACTCATTTAATACACTAATGATAATGATAGGAAATTGCAAAATTCAATGTTTGCAATTCATATATTGTGACATTCTGCAATATAGTAAAATTGCACAACCGTCCAGCTGTAAATCAACATTTCGCAGCTATCTATAATAATGCTGATGATAATACCAATTAAATCATTGCCACAAATATATTTGAACATATCAGGAATCATCCAGAAATTCATCCTTAAAAAATGTACAGAATATCGACACTATTTATGTAGATTTATATGCATGAATGTGCTATAATTCAATTATCAAAATAAATACCGGTGATAATTTATGAACTAGCTAACACACAACAAAAGAAAGGACTTCTACCATGAGAAAACCACACTCAGTCCGTCTTATGACAGCCGGATTAATTATCACAACAGCAATCGCAGCAACCTGCAGCGACTGAGGGCACTGCCAAGGCTCAGGATGCTTCACAGCCACAGTTACCAAGCAGCCAGCCTGCACGGCAGAGGGAGTTTTTTGAAAATGGATAGAAAGCAACAAGGAGGATTAAGTTATGGTAAAGAAAGAATTAGTAAAGGGAACAATGCTGACAGTGTTGGCGGCATTAGGCATGAGCCTCAATTTAAGCTCCGGTGAGTTTGAGGTTACTGCCTACGCAGCAGATAATCCGGCAGTAATATCTGCGGATACTTATTCCCGGGAAGAGGAACCAGGAAACGATGAACTAAGTATGGAACAGTATATTGTTAGTCTTACTACGACAGCTGACGCTGGTGGATGGCGTATCGAGGACGGTGTTCCGTACTGGTATGAGAACGGCGTGAAGCAGGGTACAGAGGGGCGTGGAAAGGAAATCTATGACCCGGGTTCTAATGCATGGTACTGGCTCGATGCTGTTGATGGTGGCAGGATGGCAGTCTCAAAGGACGTGTACCAGGAATCCAAGGCAGATGACGAGGGAAACATCGGCAAGTGGGTCCGCTACGATGCAGACGGACACATGGTAAAGGGCTGGCAGACAGCCGAAGCCGGCACGTACTTCTTCGACTACACCTACGGGACTATGTACAAGGGTGATAAGGTAATTGACGGCGTATCATATCACTTTGATGAGACAACAGGCATCCTTGACGGCGGCGCACCTGCGGATGATAACGGCAGCTCATTTGCCATAGACGGCTGGCACACGGTGGGAGGCACAGAGTACTGGTATGAGGGCGGCATACGTCAGGGTGTCAAGTATACTGCGGACGGAAGCCTTGACACGTCCTACCGTGGAAAGGAAATCTATGATCCGGGTTCTAATGCATGGTACTGGCTTGACTGCGTACAGAACGGTGCAAAGGCAGTTTCCAAGGATGTGTATCAGGAATCCAAGGCAGATGACGAGGGGAACATCGGCAAGTGGGTCCGCTACGATGCAGACGGTCACATAGTAAAGGGCTGGGACACAACCGAAGCCGGCACGTACTTTTTCGACTACACCTACGGAACTATGGCAAAGGGTGATAAGGTAATTGACGGCGTATCATATCACTTTGATGAGACAACAGGCGTCCTGTTAAGCAAGGAAGAGCACGTACATAATTACACAGCAGCAGTGACGAAGGAAGCCACCTGCTCAGAGGAAGGTGTGACAACCTACACCTGCTCATGCGGCGACAGCTACACCGAGAGCATCCCGACAACAGGACACAGCTTCGGTGACTACGTATACAACAACGATGCAACAAAGGATGCTGACGGAACCAAGACAAGATACTGCTCCGTATGCGGCACAAGCGAGACAGTGACCGCCGAAGGAACCAAGAAGGCACTGCCTAGCTGGTATGATGAGCATCCGGATATACCGCTGAATGTGGCTACGGGAAATCAGATTGAGGGGACGCTGGAGATGTATTGGACAGTAGGAGGATATTTCATGGATGCAGCAGCTGGTTGTACATCATTCGGTTATAGTATGGGTGATGAGACTATTGGTCAGTATGCAGAAGGCTGGGTTCATCGTGGTTACTTGTATAAATAGTTAGAAAAAATTAAATATAATTCTATTAGAGACGTATGTGATTTAAGTTACACACGTCTTTTTTATTATGCAGAAAATTTGCATCTTTCATATTTTAAATAAAACTTTTTATAAGGAGGAAATGTATGAATAAGAAAAGGAACTGTTTTGTCAAAGTTATTGCTATTCTACTTACTTGTGTTTTATTTATTACAGGTATTGGAATAGAGAATGTATCAGCATTTTGGAACAAGGATAAAAATAATAATGATAGACAAGGTGCTAACATACAAGTTCAGTTAATGCATTGTTATCACAAGGATACACACTATGACAATAATGGACGACATGTTTATAGTGAAAGCATAATTAACGAAGATAAAGATGCATGGTTAGCTGATACAAAAAATAATCCTAATAAGACAATGTCTGTTAACACAGTCATTGTTACCCCACGAGTTTTAAATGATTACAAGGCAGGTCTTGAGTCCGTTGATACCAATAAGTATTTCTATGAGTATTCGTTAACCTATGCGGAGTCGGAGCTGGTTGACTATGTTCTTATTACCCAGCCGGAGATTACACACTACAGTGACAGTGACAGCAAGAGACCGGCTGACCTTAGGGAAGAGCATGTGAGAATGTACTGGATTGGAAGCTATAACAAATCCATGACAGAGGTTACAGGTAAGTGGACCGGGAATGGATATGATGAAAATGATACAGATATTGACTGGTATGATTTTAAGAATGAGTCATTCCCATCAATAGATTCTTCACTATCGCAGCAGACCTGGGAAACTGTAGGTGACCATGAGGCTTTCCAGAATAACAAGTCATTTGTATTTACCAAGAAGATGGGTGAGAACGGCATGGAGTTCATCTATCTTCTTGAGGGAACCAAGACTGTGAATGCGAATGATGGAAGCTTCTTGGATATAACCGGTGGTATCTATGATTATCTAAAGAGTGCTGATGCGTCGACAGTTGATAAGGCAGAAAGAAGATATAATAAGACTTATACTTCAAGTGGTGAACCGAACGCATCTGCTGACCCAGGATTTAATCATAGAGACCAGAGTCACGATGGCAGACCTCTAGGCTATGGTGAACATGTCAATGCTGTCATTGGTATAGTTTTTTACAATACTGTGGATTTTGATGCAAATGGTGGAACATTTGATGAGGGTTCGGTTTATACAATGCAGACATATAGTGAAAGTAAGCAGTGTCGCATTATACCATGGTATAGCAATTTAGATAAGAGTACTTGGTATTCTGACATCGACGTTTCTAATCCTCAGGTATCTACACAGTATGGCAATGTTTCTGTCAAGGCACCGACCCGCCCCGGATACGAATTTCTCGGCTGGTACGCTGCCAAGACCGGCTCTGACGGCAGCATTGTCAGGGACAGCGATGGTAACATACAGCTCACAGACATCCCGGTCTATGACCTTGACGGAAAGGCAGTACTCACATATACGGACAGTAACGGAAATACCAAGGCATCACCTTACTTTGACAGTAACGGCAGCTGGATTTACAAGGGCAATGTGACAGCCGCAGCCAAGTGGAAGTACATCGGAGCATACAGCATCCGCTACAGCAAGGGAGCGTCAAACGGCAATTCAGTCATGCCAGACAGCACATCGGCAACGCTGGGCAGTGCGGTTCCTGTTGCGGACGGCTCATATATCGAAGGCAGCGATTACACGGTTGACTTCATCACATGGACAAACTGCGGCACCACATCCCCGGACAGCATCCCTTCAATAAGAAGACGCTTCTCCTTTTCATACTGGGATATTGAAGGAGGAAAATATAACGGCGTAAGCACATCTGATGACATAAAGACCGAATTTTACAGAGCGGATGCTGCTGAGGACAGCATGTTCACGGCTGCGGCAAAATACGATGACTTTACAGGAACCCTTCCGCAGGCATACTGTGCCGGCTATGAGCTTGAAGGCTGGTACAGTGCGTACAATGCCAAGACCGGGACATTCAAGGCAGAGGACCGTGTCGGAGACCCCGGCGACAGCTACACGGTCAAAACCTCCGGCAATTCCGTATACAAGGCATTCTATGCCAACTGGGTAAAATCCGGAAGCCGGATATACTTCGACCCGTTTTTATGCGATGAATGCGGAAAATATGGCAGCACGTCACAGAAAACCATCAATGCCACAGCCGGAAAGTACAACGCAAAGGTATCATCCGGAATAAAGGGAGCATCCATAGACAGCCTCCACGGTTTTGCCGGCTGGTATGATGCGGACGGCGTGCAGGTGTATGACGGAAACGGAAACGCAGCCACAGCATCATCAAAATACTGGACAGCCGATCCATCCGGAAACCCGGTATGGAATTACCGTGAGGACATCATAGTCTATGCACACTACAGCGAGGACTACTACATAATCCACTATGACAAGGGCGAATCCGACAACAGCGTATCAATGCCTGCCGATGCAGCCGTCATGGAAGGAAGCGGGACAACGCTCGCTGACGGAAGAATCTACGGCGGAAGCGGCTACATCGCATCATTTGACACGAATGTCGAGCCGGATACCACAAGCTTTGCATCCATCCCCAATGCGGTGCTCGGAAACTTCCCTTTCCTGCACTGGGACATTGAAGGCAGCGCATACGGCGATAACGGAAAGAACCTCTACTATGAAAAACCCGGTGCCGGAAACAAGGAAGTAATCACCGCCACAGCCGTCTACACGGATGCATCCATAACTCTTCCTTCCACATCACGCAGGGGCTATATATTCAAGGGCTGGTACAGGGACAAGGAATGCACCGATTTTGCAGGAAACGCAGGGGACAGGACATCAATACCGGTATCCGCCACAAGCATCGAGGTCATATTTTATGCAAAATGGGAAAAAGGCTTTACGGACATAGCATTTGACTACAACGTGCCAGATACGGCAAAGAAAAGCATCATCGGATATGCACTTTCCGGAAACGGCACGTCATCAAAGCGGGTACAGTACTTTGCCCCGCTTGGCACACTTCCGTCACCCACGCTTACAGGCTACAGGCTGAGCGTGAACAATTTATCTGACGGATGGTCCACCATGCCGAACCTAAGTGACGGAACACAGGTCAGTTCACCCGTAACCGCGGCAACAGCCTATGACGGCTCATATGACACGCTCTATGCACAGTGGGAGCCGGTAAGCTACTTCATCAGGTATGACTATGACGGCGGAAGCGTAAGCCGTAATAACCCGATTGAGGCAGGCTATTATGAAGAGATTACGGTCTACAGCCCTGCAAGGGCAGGAAGCACCTTCCTCGGCTGGGAGATAACCGGCATGGACGGTAACAGGCACCTGATTGACGGCACGCTCACAGGCACAGGAGTCACATCAGGAAGCGGCGCAGGAAAAGGAAAGACCTCGATAAAAATTATGGGACTGCGTGCCGACAGTGGAACAGTAACACTCACTGCAGTATGGAAGGATACACAGTATCCGATAACATACGACTACAGGGATGCAGAAAACGGCGACAGGCTCACACCCGACAGTGACGTTGGAAATCCCACATCATACACGGTAAGCACCCTGACATTTACACTAAAGAATCCTACCGTGAAGGGATATTCCCTTTCAGGCTGGGAAGGCACCGGAATAACGGGAAGAATCCCAACCGTCACAGTGCAGAACGGAAATACCGGTGACAGAACCTACACGGCATACTATAAGCCTGAGGAATATGAGATAGCATACGACCTGTGCGGCGGCACATGGGAAGAAAATGCCAGCCATCCGTCCTCGGCAAAATATAACAGGACGTTTACCGTGAGCGCTCCGGTCCTTAACGGATGCACGTTTGAAGGCTGGGAGATAACAGACATGAGCGATGACTGTACGCATATCATAGGAACCACATCTGTCACAGGAACCACGGCATCAGTGATTACAGCAACATCATTCATGAACCTGCGAAGCCGCGGCGGAATAAAAGTAAGGTTTAAGGCAGTATGGAGCCATGGTGTGTACTCCATACAGTATGATTTTAACGGCGGCAGTGCTTACGCAGGAGGAAGCTACCCTGAATCAGCCGAGACTTACACATCATTTAACATAACAAACCCTGAAAGAAGCGGCTGGACGTTTGCCGGCTGGACAGTCACAGGAATGGATGACGCACTCCATTACCTTCCAAACGGAAACACAACGTCCGAGAGCAGCTTTAGCGAAGGCGCAGGAAAGGCATCAGGAACGAACCTCCTGTATGGCAATCTAAGATACAGCCCGGGAACCGTGAAGCTTACAGCCGCATGGGAGCGTGACGACAGGCAGATAGTGTTCTTCGGAAACGGCGGAATGATGAATGGAGACAGCATGCAGGGTAACGGCGAATGGACCATGAGGTTTATTAAATTCGGAAGCACAGACTTTAATAAGCGCAGCGAATACGGCACATACTGGGGAACGGATGTCCCTTCGGTGTCAAAGACAGGCTATAAATTCGAAGGATACTATGACGCACTCACAGGCGGCAGCGCCGCATATGACGGCAGCTATAACAAGCTGCCGGGGCTTTACTGGGATGACAGCAGCCGCTTCATAGGACCAAGCCTCATCCTGTACGCTCGCTTCACACCTAAGAACTTCAATGTCACATTCGACACCAACGGCGGTTGCTGGTCATCCGATGATTCACAGGATGACAGGACACTCGGTGTGACATACGACAGCACAAAGAACAACAAAGCTTACGGACGCACCGACATCTACAGACCCGGCTATACGTTTGGCGGCTGGACAACAAACCCTGACGGAACAGGCTACAGCGTATATGATGCAGACGGATACAATACGGCTGACGGCGGGTACTGGTCAGAGGATTACAGGAAATAGATAATCTGATGCGGGGTGCCATTCGTAAAAACCAGCATGAAAAACAAAGCTGAACATTAAAGCCGTGCTGAATATGAAAACCACATTTAACAACATCATAAAGCCTGAATAATTAAAACAGAACCGGACGGTAAATTAAATATAAAAATATTACAGGAGGAAAAATGGCAACAGTGAAAAATAACACGGATGGGGCTTATAAAAGCCACACACACTATAAACAGCATAATAAAGCCGGCACATACAGAAGAATTACCACATATCCGAAAACAGCCGTATGTATAAGAATCATGTCACTGCTTCTGGCATTCATCACTGCATTCCTGGCCGCAGGCATAATGCCGGGGATTGTACAGGATGTATATGCATGGTTTGACGGAAGCGGCATGGAAGGAGATTATGTATTCGGCAGCCAGCCGCTCACGGACTATGTTGACCTGGCACATGGTACACCTGACGACAGCAGCCTGCCCCACGCAGGTGAAGCCGGGTACACAAAAGTAACCTCTGCACAGGAAATCTACAGGCTCACAAGAACAGCAAAGGATGTCACATGCTCCAACTGCGGTGCAGATATAAAGGCATATACCTCATACTGGGGATGCATATCCGATGATGGGACAATATACGTGCTCGGTACGAGTGAATGCTGCCATTGTGGTGCATGTGCATTCGGCCATACAGACTGTGGCTGGTCGGGGCACGATGGCGAGAACCTGTATGAAGGAAAGAAGATAACCTTCACGGCATGGGTTCCCAACAGCTATACGCTCACCTTTTATCCCGGGAACGGCGAAAGCTCATCTGCAAAGACTGTCACGGTAAATACCGGTGATAACAACACTGCATCCGTTCCGGCAAAGGCAGGTTACTCCTTCGGCGGCTGGTACACCCAGAAAGACGGCAGAGGCACAAAAGCCTACAATACATCCGGCAAGGCAGTTAAGGGAACATACTGGTCTGCGGATGACGGCACTGCAGTGTGGAGGGGAACCTCGGACACCTCACTTTATGCGTACTGGATACAGGATTCCTTTACGGTAACACTGTATTTTTACAAAAACGGCACAAAGGACGACACAAAGACAAAGACCTATTCCGTTGACAAAAACACAACATTCAACGCATATGACCACAGGGCGGACTCATCCTTTGGCGATCAGTACGAGTATTCAGGCATAAGCGGAACAAGCTGGATAGTGACCGCTGACAGCTCAGCCGATGTCTACTACACAGGAAAGAAATATACACAGACACTGTATTTTTATAAGGACGGCACGAAGGATAACAGCAAAACCGTAACGTGTGATGCCGCCTACGGCACCGAATTTGATGCATACTCACACAGAGGGGATTCAAGCTTCGGTGAAGGATACGAGTACTCAGGCATCAGCGCATCAACATGGACCGTATCCGGTGCAGGCTCAGCCAATGTCTATTACACAAAGAAAAAATTCACGCAGACACTGAACTTTTACAGGAACGGAGTCTTCCAGAAAAGCAAAACCTATGCGGCAGACTATGGCAGCACATTCAGTGCGGCATCACATGCAGATGATGTCACGTTTGACCACTGCCACTATGACCATGCGGACAAGGCTTCGTGGACCGTATTAAAGGCAGATTCCACCAATGTGTACCATGTATGGGACACATATACTCTTGCATACCACGGCAACAAGAACACAGGCGGCTCCACACCGTCACAGACCGTAAACTACAACACCAAAGCCACCGTTGCAAAGAACGGCTTTACAAGGACAGGCTACTCCTTTGCCGGATGGAATACCAGGGCTGACGGCAAGGGAACCTCCCATGCTGTCGGCAGCACTCCTGTCATGACCGCCGACATTAATCTCTATGCACAGTGGAAAATAAACAGATACACCCTCACGCTGAAAAAAGGCACAGGCATCTCATCCGTCTCAGGAGCCGGAGCATACGATTACGGAACAAACGCAACAGTTGATGCCGTGACAAAGACCGGCTACACATGGAGCGGCTGGACAGGAACCTTTTCCGAATCAGCCAAGCAGCACAAATTTTCCATCCCTGCACAGGATGTCACGCTTACTGCAAATGCCACACCGAATAAGTATACCGTAGCCTTTGACGGCAACGGCGGAACGATAAGCAGCAATGCAAAAAAAGGTCTTACAGTAACCTTCGATGCAGCTGCCGGAAACAGCATCCCGAATATCACAGCCGCAAGACCCGGCTATGAATTCACCGGCTGGAAAGCAGGAAGTTCTGATGACAGCGAATCCATATGGGATGCATCAGGAAATGCAGTCAAAGGCTCATACTGGTCTGCCGGCGGAAGCAATGCGGTATGGAAACATGCCGGAAATGTAACAGCATATGCCGGATGGAAGGACATCACGCCGCCGACAGTTACCGTATCGCCTTCTGCTACAGACAGCTACACCACATCCTTAGATATAACAATAACGGCATCTGACAATGATGAACTCTATCAGGCAAACTCATACCGGTACTGCATCACAATGAATGATTCCAAACCCGACAGGAATGCCGCCTCCTCTGACGGAGAATGGACGGATTATGCCAGCGGCTCCGCCTTTACCATAGGAAGCGGTCTTACGGGAACCTATTACTTATGGGTAAAACGCATTGAAGACAAATCCGGAAACAAGTCAGAAACAGATGCGAATATGCTTACAGCAGATTCCTGCCACCGTTTTGGACCATACTACTTTGACAATACGGCACCTGATCTGAGCCGTGTGGACAGCTCATACGGCTGGTTTGCCGAAGGAACAACAGTAGCCTTTGACATTTCAGACCCTCATTCGGGCATTGCGTCCGCACAGCTTACCAACTTTAACGGCATTGCCGTTGACGGCGGTGACATAACGGACAGCAGACAGTTCTACTTCGGAACTGAGAGCGTATCGCTTTACTGCCTTACAGTATCCGACAGGCTCGGTAATACGTCTAAGAAGCCTTTCCTTGTCAAGATTGACAAAAACGGAGATGTAATTCCAGATAACGCAGTCTGGAAGGGATTAAGTGATGTAAGGCTCTTTGCACACTGGATACCAAACGCCTATACAGTACATTTCGAAAAGAATGATAATTACAGCGGAAGCACACGCGCATCCGGAGAAATGCAGGATGTCACAATGTACTACGAAGTGAGGGAAAAGCTTCCTGCCAATAACTTTGTGCGTGAAGGATATACCTTTGCCGGCTGGAACAAAAGCCCTGACGGAACGGCAGACAATGGCAGCTGTTATGAAGATGAGGCCCGGGTTATAAACCTTACACTCATTCCGGGAGGAACCGCAACCCTTTACGCACAGTGGAAGGCATCTGAATACACGCTGGCATTTGACTACAGCAAGCCGGAAAATGCATCCCATGAGATTACCGGAGCTGACGAGAAGTCACGCACGGTTTCATTTGACAAGAGCATCGGAAGCCTCCCGCAGCCAAAGCTTGAAGGCTGGATATTTGAAGGCTGGTACATAGATGACATGCCGGTAAGCGGCAGCGACATATGGCATTACACATCTGACATGACAGCCACCGCAAAGTGGATGCCTGTGACATATGAGGTAAGGCTTCACAGTGCCGTCCCTGAACATGCATTAGGCCAGTTAAACAAAAAGCTCAGTGGTGGTAATGCCGCAGACTGGACATGGAATGAAAATGAATACTACAGTGCCATGTTCACATATGACAGTGAAAGCTTCATTCCGGCTCCACAGGACACATACTCACTTGATGAATATGAGATATCGGGCTGGTATGCAAATGAACTTCTTACCGTGTATGCCGGAAGCGGCGGCAACAGAAAATGGAACCTTACAGCCGTAAACGGCGGCATTGTTCACCTTTATCCGTCATGGAAGGATACATCGGAGCCGGAGATTAACGTGACACCTACGCACACGGAAAACCCGGATGCGGACAACAATTCCGTAAAGAGCATCGACATCACCATAACAGTCACCGAACACGGCTCAGGGCTTTCTGCCGACAACATATACGAATACGGCTTTTCGCTTTCCCCGGATACGCTCCCTTCACAATGGAACAGCTACTGTGATGCCCCTCTTCCGGAAGGCTTTACCGTCACACTTCCTGAGCTTGGCGCATCGCTTGACGGTTATTACTATCTCTTTGTAAGGCAGATAAAGGATGCTTCCGGCAACAGCTCAGTAAGCCCGACAGCCATTGACACAGCAAAAGCCTGCCATATATACGGCATCTACGTCTTTGACAACACTGCGCCTGTGGGAACCGTAAAGTATGTTGAGAATAATGAGATGCTGGGTCTGTATGACGAGAACATAACAGATACACCTTATGCAGTCATGACAATCTACGACCCATATGATGAAATCTCCGGCGTTGAAAGCTTCACGCTGCACATAAGCGATGCATCCGACAGCTCTAACAGCGCCGACTTCCCATTTACACCGGACGGAGGCACATACACCTGCCGTTACACACTGTATGACTGCCTTGATGACTCCGAAAATGTTGAAAAAGTTACCATGCAGGTAATTGCAAGGGATAAGCTTGGCAACACAGCCTCTCTTCCCATAACACAGTATGACTTTGGAACAAAGCAGACAGGGGCTCCGGTGAAGGCTGAAGAGATAGGCTTCCACGATATTGACGAGACGATTTATGATTTCAATGAACTTTCCCCACCTTACTATGCGTATATCCGAGATAATTTCCGCATGGAAGCCTTTATCGAAAACACATCCTACAAAGCTTTTGGCACATCGTTTACAGGCGGACACGAAGGCAGGCTTCGGATATATGTCTTCGGCTATGTCGACAGTGTATCTGCTGATTTTGGTTCAATAAAAAAATTTATAAATCCTATATATGATGGCGACCCTGACTTAAAAAACACCGTAATAAATCCCGAAAAAAGGGAATATATATATTTACACAGCTTTTTTATGCCGCTCTACCCTGCCAACTCTACCTACAGCGATACAATAGCTTTCGGTTATAAAGGCAGCTCATGCCAGAAACGCAATGTCATCTATGATGTGAACAGCTCGCTTACAAACAAAATTAAGACCATACTGAAATATAATGCCAGATAATTTAAATTCACACAGTTTTTATAATTTTCCCTATTCCCTTTTTTTCTTTATGTGTTATAATATTGTCAAAATAATAACAATATCGGAGGTATTCCTATGTTAGTAACAGCTAAAGAGATGCTTGAAAAGGCAGTTGCAGGTCACTATGCAGTTGGCCAGTTTAATATTAACAATCTTGAGTGGACAAAGGCTATTCTCACAACAGCGCAGGAGCTTAATTCCCCTGTTATCCTTGGTGTTTCTGAGGGTGCCGGTAAGTATATGACAGGCTATAAGACAGTAGTTGGTATGGTTAAGGGTATGATGGAGGAGCTTAACATAACAGTTCCTGTCGCTCTTCACTTAGACCATGGTTCATACGAAGGATGCCTTAAGTGTGTTGAGGCAGGTTTCTCTTCAATAATGTTTGATGGTTCACACTACCCTATCGAGGAGAATATTGCTAAGACTAAGGAATTAGTTAAGATTTGTGCAGAGCACAATATGTCTCTTGAGGCTGAGGTAGGTTCAATCGGCGGCGAAGAGGACGGCGTTATCGGTATGGGTGAATGTGCAGACCCTAACGAGTGTAAGTCTATTGCAGACCTCGGTGTAACAATGCTTGCAGCAGGTATCGGTAACATTCACGGTAAGTACCCTGCTAACTGGAAAGGTCTAAGTTTTGAGACACTTGCAGCAGTTAAGGAACTCACAGGCGATATGCCTCTCGTTCTTCACGGTGGTACAGGCATCCCTGCTGATATGATTAAGAAAGCAATTTCTCTCGGCGTAGCCAAGATTAATGTTAACACAGAATGCCAGTTATCCTTCGCAGATGCTACACGTAAGTACATCGAAGCAGGCAAGGACTTAGAGGGCAAGGGCTTTGACCCACGTAAGCTTTTAGCTCCTGGTACAGCTGCAATCAAGGAAACTGTTAAAGAAAAGATGGAATTATTCGGCTCAGTCGGCAAGGCTTGATTGACTTGAACGCAGAATAAGCAATCCCCCGCTTCAAGTGTGTAGAGCACTAAGCGGTGGGTAAGGGGATGCTTATGTCAGTGGGAGTTAAAAGCTCCCACTGACAGTTCGCAAAGCGACTGCGTTCATGAGCAAGTAGCGAAAGCGGATTGCGAATGTCCGCTTTACTCTCATATATAACTCAGGATGGTTATCCATTCTGAGTTATATTTATTATGATTTATGTGTTCAAACATTACAGAGATTCGATAGCTGAGTAAAAAAAATAAGTTTTTTTCAAAAAAGGGCTTGCATTTTTGTGAGTTATAGTTTATTTTATTAACATAAATGATGTCTTGTAATACTAAAGCCAATATTTAGGGAACAAGGTCATATATTTCGTGTGAGTGAACAAGGGCGTTCCGTTTAGTTGGAATGCCCTTTTTTTATGCATATATGTCTAATTTTAGAAATATAAAACATATATGCACTGCTCGGATACAGGCCTGTCATATTTTGTATCCTGACATGGAAAACACGAAAAATCTATAGCATGAAAGGAATGGAAAAGAATGAGCAATATCAATGTAGAAGAAATTTTTGGCGAGAATGTATTCACAGTTGGTAAGATGAGAGAGCGCCTTCCTAAGAAGGTATTTGCAAATCTCATGAATGTTATGAACAAGGGCGGCGAGCTGTCAATCTCCGATGCTGATGTAATCGCAAAGGCAATGAAGGACTGGGCTGTTGAAAAAGGTGCAACACACTATACTCACTGGTTCCAGCCACTCACAGGTATCACAGCCGAAAAGCACGATGCATTTGTTACACATCCTGATGCAGATGGTAAGATGATTATGGAGTTTTCCGGCAAAGAGCTTATAAAGGGCGAGCCTGATGCTTCTTCTTTTCCTTCAGGCGGCTTAAGAGCTACATTCGAAGCCAGAGGCTACACGGCTTGGGACTGTACTTCACCTGCTTTTGTCAAGGAAGATGCTACAGGTGCAATCCTCTGCATACCTACAGCCTTCTGCTCATATAAGGGAGAAGCACTCGATAAAAAGACACCTCTTCTTCGTTCTATGGAAGCAATCAGTGAACAGGCACTTCGTATAGTAAGGCTTTTTGGCAACACAGAAGCTACTAAGGTTACAGCATCTGTAGGTCCTGAGCAGGAATATTTTATTGTTGACAGAGAAAAATATCTCGAAAGAAAAGATTTAATCTATACAGGCCGTACACTCTTTGGTGCACCTGCTCCTAAGGGTCAGGAGCTTGAAGACCACTACTTCGGTTCCATCAAGGAGAGAATCGGTGCTTACATGAGAGACATTAACATCGAACTCTGGAAGCTCGGCGTAACAGCAAAGACACAGCATAACGAGGTTGCTCCAGCACAGCATGAGCTTGCTCCTATCTATGAGACAGCCAATGTTGCAGTTGACCACAACCAGCTCGTTATGGATGTCATGAAGAAAGTCGCTACACGTCATGGGCTTACATGTCTTCTCCATGAGAAGCCATTCGCCGGCGTTAACGGTTCAGGTAAGCATGATAACTGGTCAATCGTTACAGACAACGGTGTCAACCTCATTGATCCGGGCGACACACCTAATGAGAACCTTCAGTTCTTACTTGTTCTTGCCTGCATAATGAAGGCAGTCGATATACACGCTGACCTTCTTCGTCAGTCCGCTTCCGATGTCGGAAACGACCACAGACTCGGAGCTAACGAGGCACCTCCTGCAATTATTTCAATGTTCCTTGGCGATCAGCTTGAGGATGTTGTTAACCAGATTATAGAGACAGGTACAGCTACACACAGCATTGAAGGCGGCAAGCTTCTCACAGGTGTTTCCACACTTCCTGATTTTGCAAAGGATGCCACCGACAGAAACAGAACTTCGCCTTTTGCTTTCACAGGAAACAAGTTCGAGTTCCGTATGGTTGGTTCAGCCGATTCAATCGCAAGTCCTAACACTGTTCTCAACGCAATCGTTGCAGAAGCATTCTGTGAGGCTGCTGATATTCTTGAAAAATCAGATGACTTTGACAAGGATGTTCATGAATTAATCAAGAAGTACATGACTGAGCACAAGCGAATTGTCTTCAACGGCAACGGCTATTCAGACGAATGGGTTGCTGAGGCTGAGAAGAGAGGACTTCCTAACATCAAGTCAATGGTTGATGCAGCAAGCGCTCTCACAACAGACAAGGCTGTATCTTTATTTGAAAAATTCGGTATCTTCACTAAGGCTGAGCTTGAATCACGTGAGGAGATTACATACGAAACATATACCAAGTACATCAACATCGAAGCACTCACTATGATAAGCATGGCATCTAAGCAGATTCTTCCTGCTGTCATCAGCTACACAACTGAGCTTGCCAATTCGATTGCTTCCGTTGAGGCTGTAGGCTGTGATGCAAGTGTTCAGAAGGAAAGACTTGAGAAGGTTACAGTTGAATTAAAGGCTATGAATGCTGCTCTTGAGAAGCTCAAGGCTGACCAGGCAAATGGTGAGAAGGAATGTGCCAAGTGCACAGCAGTTTACTACCATGACACAATCATGTCCGATATGGCTGCTCTTCGTGCTCCTGCTGATAAGCTTGAGATGCTCGTTGACAAGGACTTCTGGCCAATACCTACTTATGGCGACCTGCTCTTCGAGGTATAGAAGTAAACTTAGCACTACATTTTCAGTCATTGTATGACTTGATTCTGCATGACTTAATAATGTATGACTTGATTTTGTAGTCTGAAGCCGGAAGTAAATGTATATTTAATTTAGCTTTTCATTTTGAAACGCTTCTTCATATGCTATACTTCTGCTGTCTGGCAGAAAAAGGCGTAAATCCGGAATTTGGATTTACGCCTTTTATTTTTGGTTCTTGTCAACAAGAAAAATTTCTGCAAAGCAGAATTCTCCGCCTGCGGCGGGTCGCCTAAGCGACATAATTTTGCTTCGCCGCAGTGCATTCCTGCCCAAAGTGCTTTTAATATAATAGGGAATTTCAACGAAATTTCCAATTATATTAAAAATATTGGGGTGCATGATTTTTCACTCATACACCCCAACATTCATTATAGAACCCACTTATTATAGAACCTTATTTGTTTGAATATCATTGTTTATTATTTTAGCGTATTTAAACAGTTAAATTTCTGATTCCATAATATATCAGACACTGCTGCTTACTTGAGCATCTCAAGAATCTTGTCCTTAGGCTGTACACCAATGCTCGTATTGACTGTCTTGCCATCCTTAACAACTACGAGTGTAGGAATTGACATAACACCATACTTCTCAGCCAGTGAAGACTCCTCATCAACATTAATCTTACAAATCTTAGCATCCGTAACCTCATTAGAGAGTTCTTCTATAACCGGCAGGAGCATCTGACACGGTCCACACCATGAAGCCCAGAAGTCAAGAAGCACCGGCTTATCAGAGTTAAGCACTTCGCTCTCATAATTGTCACTTGTAATGTGTAATGCTGCCATTTTCTAATCCTCCTTGTTTTTGCGAAGCGAAAATCCGAGCTCTCCTGCGAGGAGAGGATTTTCCTCCTTGTTTTTGCGAAGCGAAAATCCGAGTTCTCTTGCGAGGAGAGGATTTTCCTCCTTGTTTTTGCGAAGCGAAAATCTAATGCGTGCCTGCACGCTATATCCTCTGTCAGGAGAGCATTTTCATCTCATCATTTTTTCGAGACGAAAATCAATCACTACCTGTGCATACACGCTATGCTCTGCGTAAGAAGTTGATTTTACTTCATTGTTTTGCGAAATGAAAATAAATCTCAACTTGCGCTTACACTCTATATTCTGCGTGGTGAACTGATTTCGCTTCATTTTTCTTTCAAAATATATTGTAACAAGATATGCGGATTTTATCCAGTAACGAATGTTACATTTTATACTTTCTTAATATTTACATTTTAAGATATCAGGGTCAAAAGGTCAAAAAGCCGTTCTTGCTTGCACGATTAGGCTTTTGAACTTGGGACCCGCAAAACATGAGGAAGCAGCGATTTACACAGTAAATCAGCGGGTTACGAATGTTTTTGAATTGCGGTAGCTGTTTTACAGCGGAGCAATTCGAGGATATCAAATGAAGGACAAAATACCTTTTGACCCTCATATCATTTCATTTTAATACCATAACATGCCAACTTAGGTTATGAATACATAGCATATTATATTTATGAATATCATGTCTCTCTATTCAGAAAATAGCATTTAATAATATCGTCAATATATCTTGTATCAAGCGGCACACTCGAAGTTTCTTCTGTAATAATTAGATTTTTACCTAAAAAAATCCCATTTTGACAGTATTCTTTCAATCTCCGCACAGAATGAACAGCATAATCAGGGCTATCCATCATCCCTCGATGCTCCCAATATACTTCCCGGCGATTATTTATATCCCATATTGTAAAATCCGGATATATAATTTTTCCTCCCGACAAAGTCAATGGACATTCATATTTGTATGGGATTCGAAGACATGCTAAACGATTAGCAATAATCAGCTCCGACTTAGAACGCACATGTTCACCTTGGTTTGTAATAAAAACCGGTACATCTGGAAGAATTTTCTTTTTTCTATAAAATTCCTTCTGCCATTCCATAGCATAATCACTATCAGACATGTCAATCGGCTTTATATAATCCTGTACTTCCTTAGTACTTTTTGAATATAATTCTTGTATCTTATAGTTTATCTGTACATACTTTTTCAGGAAGCTTTCCAGATTGTCCTTTTCTTTACACAACAGCTTCAAGGCATCTTCATCATATTTTTTTTGCAGAAATAACCCTATTGTATCCTTTTGCTGTTTTGATAAATATATGCCGCTCTTATCCTTTGAGGATGTTCTCAAATAAAATTGTACCCTGTTTTTATTATTGACAACATGTATTTTTCCCTCCGGATATTTCTTTATTTCTTTCTCAATTTTTGATATTGCTTGGCATATTTCATCATATCTTTTATTTGCCTCCGTATATAATCTTGTATTACTCAGCGTATGAAATGCCCTCCTCATATTATATTGATTTTCAAGCCCGCCATAACATCCATTGGACAACGAAAATATAAAAATCATAACTTCCGATGCTATATGAAACATCGACTTTTTAACCAACTGGACTTTTTGATGTGTTCTTACCTTTTTGCTTGTGGGAAATATTAGATTTTACATCGAAATAAAAAAATTTGAACCTTATCGATGCTCTGAAATGCACCGAATGTCAGAAATTACCTTAAATCATACCAATTTACTTAAAAATGCATTATACCATTTCATTGCTAATCAATCATTACTGTACACCAATAACTGTGTACAGTAACGATTGAAATTTAAAACCAGTCCATCCATTCAGCCTGAATATATGTCTCTCTTACTCCTCCTGATTCTTAGCATTGCGATACTGAAGAGGCGTCATAAGGTATTCCTTCTTGAAAAGTCTGTTAAAATGTTCTACATTCTCATACCCAACGCTTGCAGCGATAGTCTCAACATTCTGATTGGATTCACGCAGAAGAACCTTCGCCTTCTTCATGCGTGCCTTCTTGACTGCATCCTGAAATGTCATTCCGGACTTCTCCTTGATGTACTTAGAAAGATATGGTTTTGAAAGATTGAAGTTCTCTGCAAGCTCATCAAGTGTCACATCTGTATAGTGATTCTGAATGAAGTTGAGAATATCAACAATTCGTTCCTCTCTGCCCTCTTTCACATTCATATCTTTCGCAAGCTTGTTCACTGCTGCCACAAGTGCGGATATTGATGCCTTGATAATATCCTCGTCAAGACCTACGCCCCAATACATCTTATCCTTGCAGAGCACGCCAACATAGGATGCCGCTTTTGAGGATGAGCCTTTTGATATGGCATGCTCCTCATATACTGCGAGCTCGTAGCTTATGCCAAAATACATTTTGAGCGCATTGCTTACCGCATCAAGTCGTCCGTTGCCTCCTGTCTCCACAATACGCTTTTCCTTACCCTGCTGTATTGTGACAGTTGCCCAGATACCATCCTCCTGCTTAAAGTGGCATTCCGGCACTGAGAACACATCTGTCTGCCCTATATAATTATCTTCAAATATCTGGTACACAACCGAAGGTGTGAGTTCCTTGTGCTTGCGGTCCGAAACGCCCTTTACAAGGTAGCCTACCTCCTCCTTCATCTTGTCAGGAATAGAGATCCCGAAGTTCTGCTTAAGAATATAGGATACACCGCCCTTACCGGACTGGCTGTTGATACGGATAACATCCGATTCATACTCTCTGCCGACATCCATCGGGTCAATAGGAAGGTATGGCACTGTCCACTTGCCGCCTGACTTACCCTTCTCCCACCAGTCCATTCCTTTTGATATGGCATCCTGATGTGAACCTGAGAATGCGGTAAACACAAGGTCTCCGGCATAAGGTGAACGCTCGTATACACGCATGCCTGTATACTGTTCATATTTCTTTCTTATATCCATGATATGTGAAAAATCAAGTCCCGGCTCAACACCCATTGAAACCATATTCATCGCAAGAGTCACGATGTCAACATTACCTGTACGCTCACCATTTCCAAAGAGTGTTCCCTCAACTCTGTCCGCTCCCGCAAGAACACCAAGCTCAGCATCCGATATGCCGCAGCCACGGTCATTGTGCGGGTGTACACTAAGTACAACATTCTCACGGTACTTCATATTGTGGCTCAGGTATTCAATCTGGGATGCGAATACATGAGGCATCGCAATCTGAACAGTTGTAGGTATATTGATGATTGCTTTATTGTCTGCTGAAGGCTCCCATACATCAAGAACCGCATTGCAGACCTCAAGTGCATAGTCAACCTCTGTTCCCGGAAAGCTCTCCGGTGAATATTCAAATGTAAAATTGCCGTCTGTCTCTGCCGCAAGCTTCTTTAAAAGCTGCGCACCGTCAACAGCAAGCTTCTTTACCTCTTCCTTGCTCTTTTTAAATACCTGCTCACGCTGTGCTACAGATGTAGAATTATAAAGATGGATAATCGCATGAGGCGCACCCTTCACAGCATCAAATGTCTTCTTTATAATATGTTCTCTCGCCTGTGTAAGCACCTGAACTGTCACATCATCAGGAATCATATTGCGCTCAATAAGTGCACGCATGAAATTGTACTCTGTATCTGACGCTGCTGGAAATCCCACCTCAATCTCCTTAAAACCTATATCGACAAGCATTTTAAAGAAATCTAACTTCTCCTCAAGGCTCATAGGTTCAATAAGTGCCTGATTTCCATCCCTTAAGTCTACACTGCACCAAATAGGTGCCTTATCTATATAATCCTTCTTCACCCAGTCGTAACTCATCTGCGGTGGTAAAAAATACGCTCTCTGGTACTTTTCTGTGTTCATGTCAGATACCTCCAAAATTCCTGATTATTATGTAATTCATATCTGTATTCTTTACTTTGCAATATATTAATCTGCCATTTGCCAAAATATATATGATTATACAATTTTACCGGTTCACTTCAAGACACGCAGTAATTTGATGCAGTCAAACTATTGTGTTCATTTGAACATGTAGCGGCACATAGACAGCCAGAACCCTGATATCACAGCCTGCTTCGCAATATATCTTCCATATCAGATATGACTTCATAAATAATATTTTCAACTTATGTAGATATCTTAACACGCACATTATACATTGGCAATGTGCAATTTTAATCAATATTATTGATGTTTTTTAGCGCTATTGCCATATTTTTTATAAAAAACATATGAGTAATATGTCATCAACACTGACACTGCAATAAGAAGAACCAGCATAATTACAGTCGAAGCAAAACCTTTGACAATAATTGTCTCTATAATAGTAAGAACACCGCATACCATCATCAGCCTTCCGCCAAGCCTGTTAGACAGCTCCCATGTCGTGTCATTGTCCATGCTCCATGTAGTTCTGACTCCCACCACTCCGTTGCGCTTACACTTGGGAATTATGTTACCTATTACAATCAATATAAGCCCCAGACAGCAGTTAGATATTACATTGACATCCACCGGCATGTGCTCCTGTCCGTCAGATGCACTTATATCCATAAAAAGGAAAACACACTGCATCACTGTGAACATTATAGATGTTCCTATCGCTGTAACCCCCAGCACATTAAGATTATTTTTCGACTCAGCACGAACCTTCTCGTCCTCTGCCCTGTCTGCCTTCTTTCCAAATACATTCATAAGAATAACCCAGCATACATTAAATCCTGCTACCACACATGGAAAAATATAATTCTCATTTTTTGAACCATAACGGTCAATCTCACCCTGAAAATTGTAATGCATCGGCACATTGTCTGCCATGAACTGCACGCATATCGCTGTTATGATAAACAATACCGCTGTCACAATTAAAATCCATGAGTAATATTTTCTGCATTCTCTCATTTAAATAGCCCCCTTTACACGCCACACTTAGGCTTTTGCCTTCGTCTTCCCGGTCTCTGTCTGCTTATCATCCATGAAGCCCTTAAACCACATAAGTAATTCATCAAACACAGTCATATTAAGAGAATAATATACATAATTCTTCTCCTTATACTCAATCACCAGCTCTGCCTCCCTTAGAAGCCGCAAGTGATACGAAAGTGCTGCCGGTGATACGTTCAATGCTCTTGCCAGCTCTCCCGCCGACATTCTTTCTCCCTTCAGCAGTTCAAGAATCTGCCTGCGAAGCGGCTCCGACAATACTTTAAAGCTATCTGCTATTGCCATACATCTCCCTCCAATCACTATCTCAACCCATAATAAGTTCTTCATCAATAACAATCCGACAATCTGCTTAATTCAGATTACCCATAAGCTATTTAAAATTATCTTTAAATACTTTATAGCACTTGCCGCATAAAAAAGCAAGAAGTATTTAAAAATATTTTTAAATTCCATCACTTAGTCATTTGCACTTTTTTACAAAGGAATTTCCGGTGTCCAAACATGCACATTTAGTATATTAGTGTATAATAAGTTGCATTTCTTCATATCACTTCGTTATCCGAAGCAAGATATTCTAAGAACAAACTAAGCTTCCCCAAAAAGTCGAGTTATGCATAAATATAACTTGTTATACACAGTTAAGTTCAAAAAAACATATTTTTACACGCTGAGCAGACCATAAAATTGCAGTTCCTTTTCACCTATTTTAATGATATAATGAGCGAAAGTAAGCCATAAGGAGCTTGCTCACTTTTGGCGAACGGCGAAGTGATTGCGTGATGAAATCACGAAATAATGAGCAAAAGTAAGCCATCATACTTGCAAGTTTGGCTCACGGCGAAGGTTATTAATGATTTCAGCTTATGATTTAACGAGCGCAGGTAAGCTAACTTGCTTACATGGCTGTACCATAACTATAATAATGCATAAATTATATCAATTCGGAGGAAAATAGGTGCAATGGCAGAAACGAAAAATGAAAAACTTAGATTTTCCATATATAAAGCCTTTGCTACAGCCTTACTTGTGCTTATATGCCTGACTGTCTATATATGTGTGCATTTTAATGCTGCTATTTTTTCTACCAGACATACAGAAACATACAGTATTATTAAAGCTGACACATTTGATACAATCAACGATAATACAACACCTCTGGGCATTTATAATGAACTTGCTTTCACATTGCCTGCCATACCTAAAAACGGTTCAAACCTCGTTTTTTTTGTAAAGCATGAGAGTGTCGAGGTATATATAGACGAGAATCTCGTATATTCCATCGCCCCGGACAACTCATCCTTTATCCATACAACAGGCGCTAACTGGTGTATTATCCCGATTTATCCTGATGACACCGGTAGCATTGTAAGAATCAAGCTCTCTCCACTGTATAACAGCATGAACGGTACGCAGCCCACAATTTATCTGGGGTCACAGTATAAAATATATGAGCATCTGTTAATACCCAACATAATAATATATCTCACATGCCTGCTTGCCGTATTATGCGGTCTATTCTTTATCCTGTTCACAGTGATTAATCTGACCAATCCGCATGTTGATAAGAGCCTGTTGATGGTTGGTACCTTTTCACTGCTGATAGGTATATGGAAGTTTATGGACTTAGATTACACTGCACTGATTATAAGGAATAGTATAGTGCTGTCATACACATCATATTTCTGTCTGCTGATGATGACGATACCATTTATAAGCTTTCTCAGAAAATCTTTCAAAGACAGTGACAACTTTCTTTGGAATATACCATGTATAGCTAATATTGCTGTATTCGTCATAATAATTGCGCTCCAGCTTACATCCATAAAAGATGTACGCGACAATCTGTGGCTCATACACGCAGTTATGCTCTCTAATATACCTGTCGTGATAATTATGTTTTACAAAGAATTTAAAGAGCATGGATGGAATCATAAACTCAAGCTCGCTTTTATAGGTGCATTTGTGTGCCTTGCCGGACTGCTGTCCGATATGATTACCTATTATATATTCAACGGTTCATTCCCTTCATTTCTCGGAATAAACTGTCTTCTGTTCTATATTATTGTTCTCGGTGCTTCCTCTCACAAGGATGCGCGCACACTTATGGCAATAGGCAGTCAGGCAAAAGAACTTGAACAGATGGCTTACCACGACCAGCTTACAGGACTTTTTAACCGCACCGCCTATGCAAAATATACAGGGCAGGACAAATTCAAGCCTGAAGGTCATATCGTAGCAATGTTCGACCTTAACAACCTTAAAACCTGCAATGATAACTTAGGACATGAACAAGGTGATTCATATATCATTGAAAGTGCCGGAATGATTAAAAGGGCATTTGGTTCATATGGTAACTGCTATCGAATCGGTGGGGACGAATTCTGTGTATTGTTATACGGAATATCCTTATCCAAATGTGAACAATGCATTTCAGACTTCAAAAAAATGCTCTCCGACTACAACACAGCTCACCCTGACAGCTTTCCTCTTAACATTGCCTGCGGCTATGAGCTTTATGACCCTGATGAGGACTATGATATCGGTGATACATTAAGGCGTGCTGACAAAATTATGTACAATGAAAAATTCGAAATGAAGAAAAAGAACAATGAACAGGTACGCTGATTTTTGTTAAATAATTTTACTCCATTTTCTTATATTCTTTTATTGAAGCTTTGCCGAAACAACTTTGTTTTTGGCTGATGTTATGTTATAATGTTATATGCTATTATTTTATAGCGCTATACAAATAAAATCTAATGTATATTGTGCGAAATGCCATATACAGTATGTATTGCAGATGCACAATACATATGCAATGAAATATGCATTATTAGAGATTTGGTCATAATTTTTAAGGAGGATTTTTTGTTAATGTTAAAGAAAACAAGATTAGTGTGTACCATGGGTCCTGCATGTGATAATGAGGAGACTCTCAGAAAAATGATGGAAAACGGCATGAATGTCGCCCGTTTCAATTTTTCACACGGAAGCTATGATGAGCACTTAGGAAGATATAATCGCATTGTCAAGATTCGAAGCGAACTTGGACTTCCGGTAGCCACACTTTTTGATTCTAAAGGACCTGAGATTCGTTTCCGTCTCTTTGAAGGCGGCAAGGTAACTGTAAATGACGGTGACCTTTTTACGCTCACTACAAGAGAGCTTCTCGGTAACAACACTATCGGTTCAATATCATATAAGAATCTTATAAATGATGTCAAAGTCGGAACAAGCATACTTGTAAACGATGGTCTCATCGAGCTTAAGGTTGAAGAAATTACTGATACTGATATCATCTGCCGCGTTATCAACGGCGGTGTAATCTCTGACCGCAAAGCTATCAATGTTCCTGGAATTCACTTATCGATTCCTTTCTTAAGCGATGTGGACAAGAATGATTTAGAATTTGCAATGAAGACAGGCTTTGATTTCTTCGCACTCAGCTTCGTTCGCTGTGCAGAGGATGTTCTTGAAGTACGCCGTCTCCAGGAGGAGCATAATAATACTTCCAAGCTCATTGCCAAGATTGAGAATCAGGAAGGTGTTGAAAATCTTGATGAGATAATAAATGCAGCTGACGGAATCATGGTTGCAAGAGGCGATATGGGCGTTGAGATACCTTTCGAAAAGGTTCCTGTTGTCCAGAAAGATATGATTAATAAGTGTCTTAAATCAGGCAAGTTTGTAATCGTTGCAACACAGATGCTTGAGAGCATGACACACAATCCTCGCCCTACTCGTGCCGAAGTTAACGATGTTGCCAATGCTATTTTTGACCAGACCTCAGCAGTAATGCTCTCCGGTGAAAGTGCTGCCGGCGACTACCCGGTTGAAGCTGTCAAGACTATGAGCAGAATATGCCGTGAGATTGAAAAGGCAACAACAACCGGCAAGTTCGATATAACATACAACGGAAGCAATCTTGCATCTTCAATAGCATGTGCTGCATGTTCAATCGCAAGCATAATTAATGCAGATGCAATCATCCCTGTATCACTCAGCGGAATTACAATCCGCAAGGTATCCGGTTTCCGTCCTAACATTGATATCATTGGCTGTTCGACAAATGAGCGCGTATGCCGCGAGACATCACTCATGTGGGGTGTTACTCCGGTTCTTATCACAGAACAGGAGGACGGAGAAGCTCTTATAAACGAAGTTATCAGCAAATGTAAAGCAGCAGGTCTTATAAAGTCAGGCAGCCGTGTTGTAATCGTTGCAGGCTTCCCGCTCAGAATTGCAGGAGCTACCAACATGATCCGCGTTGTGGATGTTGAATAAAAAATTTTTAATAATTGCCTTTACAGATTATATAAATTCATGGAGTAAGACTAATGACTGATATCTATACTAACAACAAAGAAATTTCCTTTGACCTTTTTAAATATGTAGCTGAACAGTTCGCATCCTGTATGAATGATAATCTCTATGTCTATGACATAAAAAATGACACTTATTATATTACAGAAGGAGCTACGGAGCGCTTTGCCGTTCCGAGCTCTTTCTTTAATAATGTTCTTGAAGAGCATAAAAAGTTCGTCTATCCTGACGATTTTACGATGCTTGTAAATGATCTAAATCAGCTTATAAGAGGTGAAAAAAACGAACATAACTTACTATACAGATGGCTCTCTAAGGACGGTTCCCCGATATGGATTAACTGCCGCGGCCGACTTATACTAGGCAGTGATGGCAGACCATCCCTAATCATCGGATGCATCAATGAGATTGGCAAAAGGCAGAACGCAGACAATGTCAGCGGTCTGCTCTCAGCAGTCACTCTTAAGGAACGCTTAAGTAACTATAACCATCTTCCGGATGGATATGTTCTCAGAATCGGTATAGATGATTTTAAAATTGTAAACGAAAGATTAGGGCAGGAATATTCCGACCATCTTCTTAGAAATGTTGCAGAATGCATTGAGACAAATCTTATCGGCAGACAGAGCGTATACCGAATAGAAGGAGACGAATTTATTATATTCGACCTCAACGGCGGAACTCTCGCAGATGCACATG
The DNA here is from genome assembly GCA_900545175.1 of uncultured Eubacteriales bacterium. Taxonomy (GTDB): domain Bacteria; phylum Bacillota; class Clostridia; order Lachnospirales; family Lachnospiraceae; genus CAG-882. The sequence goes on along the minus strand of UQYF01000014.1, from coordinate 15,216 downwards.
CATTATTTCATAAGATACGTTCAGGCGTTGACAAACACATCGAGGATAACAACTATCAGGCTCTATATACAATATCCGGAGGAGTTATTGAGAATTCATACTTTGAAACAGCAGACTTTGAATATATTTTAAAGATTACTGAGTTTGCACTCAGCACTGCCAAGCTTCGCGGAAAAAATCAGCTTTACTATTTTTCTGCCGATGATTACAACGCTTTTCTCAGAAGACGTATGCTCGGCATTGCACTTCGTGAATCCGTTGATAACAATTTTCAGGGCTTTGAACTTTACTATCAGCCAATCGTATCTGTGGATAATGAGACACTTTACGCTGCTGAGACACTGCTCAGATACACACTAACAACAGGTGAAAAAGTCTCACCGGGAGAATTTATTCCTATACTTGAAGAGACAGGACTTATAGTACCTGTAGGAAAATGGATTATAAAGGGTGCCATTGCAACCTGTAAGGAATTTCAGGAGAAGCTCCCAAGCTTTCATATATCAATCAATCTTTCCTATATACAGCTTCTTAAAAGTCCTGTATTTGTAGAAATACTTGAAACGCTCGACAACACCGGTCTCTCTCCAGACAGCCTTATAGTGGAGCTTACCGAGAGTGGACAGCTTGATAATTCTCTCTCAATAAGAAATGTATGGGATAAATTAAAAAAGCTCGGTGTACGTCTTGCTATTGATGACTTCGGCACAGGCTACTCTAATCTTGGTAACATTAACAATCTCAAGCCTGACATAGTAAAGCTTGACAGAAGCTTTACCATCAAAGCTCTACAGAATGAATATGACCATCAGCTTATGATTCATATAATATATATGATACACAGTATAGGGCTTAATCTCGTTGTCGAAGGTATCGAGACAAAAGATGAACAATCTGAAATCGCTGCTCTTGAACCTGATTTCATTCAAGGCTATTACTATAGCCAGCCATGCTCTAAGAATGAATTCCGCAAAAAATTCAATCTGTAGACAAAACCGGTAACCAATCAGAGCTTGGTTACCGGTTTTTTTAATAATTGTTTTATTATCTATATGTTTTTCTTCTTTAACTCTGGCTGCCAAATTATAATATAAGAAAATTTTAGTTCCGCCGCAGTACGTTCCTAGCGGAGGCTTTTTATTTCAATTTTCTGTACACTGTGATATACATTGTGATAAAGCTTGCCAGTCCTCCGATAACATTCGATATCGGCTCCGATAAAAATACTCCCATCACGCCAAACCCTATTCTTGGCAGAATTATGACAAGAGGCACAACTATTATCGCTTTTCTTAAAAGTGAAAAGAATATTGCATGCTTAGAATAACCCAGAGCTGTGAATGTTGACTGCCCTGTGAACATAAAAGCCATGAACACAAAACCAAAGAAATAAGTCTTTAAGGCTCCGGCTCCATAAGCAATCGTCTGTACATCTTCGGTAAATATCCCCATAAGCTGTTTTGGAATCATCAGCACAATAATCCATGCCAGCGCTGTGTAAGCTATTCCTATGAATGAAGTGAATCTTATTCCGCTCTTTACTCTGTCATACTTTTTTGCACCATAATTATATCCCAACACAGGCTGCGACCCGCTTGTAAGTCCGCTGACCGGAAGTGACATTATCTCTCTCACAGAATTGATTACCGTCATTATACCTACATACAAATCTCCGCCAAAAACCTTCAATGTAGCATTGCATACAACCTGAACCATGCAGTTAGTTCCCTGCATGATAAAGCCCGCCATACCAAGCTGTGTGATGTCACCTACAAGCCTCCAATCAGGCTTCAGACACGATGCCTTTATATGATATGCCGCTCTTCCTCTACGGCTTAAAAGAAAATTCATAACCCACACTGCTGACACAGCCTGACTTATAACCGTTGCAAGCGCCGCACCTCTCACTCCCATATCAAAGACAAATATAAACAATGGGTCCAGCACAAGATTTAGTATTGCACCTATAAGTGTTGTCATCATTCCCATCCGCGGGAACCCCTGTGCATTTATAAAACCATTTAACCCTGTAGCCAGCATAGTAAAGGTCGTTCCAAAAAGATAAATTCTCAAATACTCATCCGCATATACATATGAAGCATCGCTCGCACCGAACAGGTACAGAACCGGCTTGCGGAAAATATAGCAGACCAGAAATATAATAAACGAGCTTGTAAAAAGCATCGTAAATGTATTTCCCAATATCCGTTCCGCTTTTTCATCATTTCCCGCTCCTCTCTCTATCGAAAAGAGCGGTGCTCCGCCCATTCCGAACAGATTGGTAAATGCGGCAACAAGCGTTGTAAGCGGAAATGCAAGGCCTATACCTGTAAGTGCAAGACTGTCCGTCCCCGGAAGATGCCCTATATATATCCGGTCGACAACATTGTATAGAAGCTGGACAAGCTGTGCAAGTATTAGCGGAAGCGACTGCACCATAATATTACTCCACACTTTTCCTTTTGAAAAATCCTTTCCGCCTGAATGAGCCTTGCTGCTATTTCCCATATCAGATTGCTTTTCCGACATATCTCCACCTCTTCTCATATTATTAAACTAATTATAGACACACAATTACAGATTATTATACTTTTTTCACATTATAAAAACAAGTATTCAGTATCTTAATTTGCTGTATGTTGTATAATCATAATTATAAAGTTGTAAAATATATTTTCACAGCATTATCCAATGTACCATGCCCACAACTATTCACATATAATGAAAGGTCAGGTGACACAATTCTCTATGGATTCCCGAAAGAAAATCGATATGACTCAAGGACCCATTATGAGGCTGGTTATTCTTTTTGCACTTCCTATCTGCCTCGGAAATGTGCTGCAACAGCTTTACAGCACTGTAGACACACTTGTAATAGGCAACTATTGCAGCCCGGCATCACTTGCTGCCGTTGGCACAAGTTCACAGCCTGTCGAGCTGCTTCTATGTGTATTTCTCGGACTCGGAACAGGTGTATCGATACTTGTATCACAATGCTCCGGACGTGGTGATATAACACAGCTGAAAAAAGTCATCTCAACAGCATCCTTCTTTTTATATGTATGCGGTATTCCTCTCTCATTTCTCGGAATACTTATAAGCCCGTTTGTTCTCCGCTTTATGCAGGTGCCTTCCGATGCATGGGATTATGCCATAGCTTACATCAGTATAATTTTTCTCGGAACACTCGGCAATATGGGCTACAACATGAATGCAGGAATACTAAGGGGGCTTGGCGACAGCCGTGCATCCTTACTCTTTCTTATTATATCCTGTGTGGTAAATATTGTGCTTGATATTGTGTTGGTCGCAATAGTCCGCCTTGATGTCTCAGGCGCTGCGATTGCCACCGCATGTGCAATGTACGCTTCATGGCTGTGCAGTATTTTATATATCAAAAAGAAATATCCAGAGCTTGAATACCGGCTGATTCCCGGACGGCCTGACAAAAAAGTACTTCTCGATATTATAGGAGTCGGACTTCCTCTCGGTCTTAACAATTCGCTCTACTCCTTCGGACATATTATGATGCAGTCTCTTGTAAACTCACAGGGTACAATCTTCATCGCAGGATGCTCTGTCGCAGGCAAAATTACAGGAATCGCCAATGTAGCAATAACTTCATTCTCGTCCGCTGCTACAACCTTTGCCGGTCAGAATCTCGGAGCCGCTAAGTATGACAGGCTTGTCCTTGGCGCAAAACGTATACCGTTCTATTCAGGTCTTATAACATGCATAGCAGGTGTGACACTCACATTTGTTTGCGAACCGCTGCTTGCACTATTTAACAAAGACCCGGCAGTTCTTGAAATTGCTACAAGATACGTCCGTGTCGTTCTTCCATTTACGTGGACTTATGCTGTATTTAACGGAATAATAAGCTTTGCCAACGGTCTTGGCGAGGTGCGCTACCCGACAATCATCAATATATTAATGCTATGGGCTGTACGAATCCCGGTGGGATATTTTATTAGCTATTTCATTGACGGAGGCTACATAATGGCATGCTTCCCTATAAGCTTTGCCTTCGGAATGTTCTGTATGCTCGCCTTTTTCTTCACCAAAAAATGGAAACTCATAAAAAGCAAGGCGGTGTAGGCAAATGCCTGCACCGTCTTAAATAATCGTACTCCTCTATACAATTAATGTTTACACTCTATATGTGCTTCTTGCAGATATCCTGTATGCAGCACTTTTCGCAATATGGCTTCGTCCTCGCAGTGCATACAGCTCTTCCATGCTCGACAAGTCTGTGGCAGAAATCATTTCCCTCCTCAGGAGGTATTATCTTCCACAGTTCCATCTCAACCTTCTTAGGCTCCTTAATACCGTCAACAAGTCCCATCCTGTTTACAAGACGTATACAATGCGTATCTGTGACTATTGCCGGCTTTCCAAACACATCACCCATGATAAGGTTCGCACTCTTCCTGCCAACACCGGGCAGTTCCATAAGCTTGTCAAAATCATCAGGAACCTGACCATTGTACTTGTCACGCAGCATCTTCATGCATGCACTGATGTCCCTCGCCTTGCTGTTGCCAAGACCACATGGACGAACCAGCTTTTCAAGCTCGTCAACAGGAGCATCTGCCAGCGCATTTACGTCCGGAAAGTGTGCATACAAATCCTTAACAACAACATTCACTCTCGCATCGGTACACTGTGCCGCAAGGCGCACACTCACAAGCAGTTTCCACGCTTCACTGTATTCAAGCGAACAGCCTGCATCGGGATATTCATTTTTCAACCTGTCTATTATCTGCAAAGCAAGCTCTTTTTTTGTCATGCTGCTCACCTTTCCATGATATATTCCATCACATGTAATTTATAATTACTCATAATTTATAATTACATATAGCTTGCAACTAATTATAGTTTGCAACTAATTATAACTTGTGAACTACCCATTGTCTAAAGCCAATGGAGTTCCTGATTCAGAGACATCTTAATCTACCATCTCCATAGGTACTGATTCCGCCAGTCCCTGCTCCGGTTTAATCATGTATAAATTTTATTACATATCTTGATATCATATTAAGCAATAAAATCACATAATCTATCAAGTTACGCACTGCTATGCTTACAACAGCGTATTATTTTTCAAGCTCTTCTGTAAGCTCGCAGATTTCATCAATCATTGCGCCTATTGTCTCAATAGTGTCAAGTAAAGGTGCATCTGTTGTTATGTCTATTCCAGCCATAGCTGCAAGCTCAACAGGTGTCTTTGTTCCGCCTGCCTTTAAGACGTTCTTCCAGTCATCAACTGCTGCCTGACCTTCATTTTCTATCCTCTTGCACACCTGTGTTGCAATCGTGAGTCCGGCACTGTAGGTATATGAATAGAGTCCCATATAATAATGAGGCTGTCTCATCCATGTAAGCTCTGCTCCATCGGTAAGCTCCACAGCATCACCCCAGAATTTTGAAAGCACATCCTTCATTATAGTGCTCAGTGTCTCAGCCTGAACGCTCCCGCCATTTTGAACCTTGCGGTAAACTTCTCTCTGGTATGCCGCCTCAAGAAGATGAGTTACAAAATTGTGATAATATGTGTTGCCAACCATGTTAGCGAGCACCCATCTGCGGAAACGCTTGTCATCACTTGTTTTTAAGAGATAATGTCCGAGCAAAAGTTCATTCATGGTAGACGGACACTCAACAAAGTATTTTGAAACATCTGTGTCAAATATGGACTGTGCGGCATTGCATGCCTTAAAATGTCCTGCATGTCCGAGCTCATGGGCTATTGTAAACACATCCGACATTCTTCCGTTCCAGCTAAGAAGTATAAATGAATTCTTACCATATGGGCTGGCACAGAAGCCGCCTGTTGATTTACCCTGATTCTGGGCAAAATCGAACCATCTCTGTTCATAAGCAGTCTCAATCATCTTGACGTAATCTTCACCAAGAATTGAAAGTCCCTTCGTAACATAGTCCCTTGACTCTTCTATCGTGAGCTTAGGTGAATATGTCGCATCCACAGGGAGCTTCAAATCTGCATATGTCACTCTGTCAAGCTTATGAACCCTTCCAAGAAGCTTGGCATACTTTCTCATATGTGGAGCAAGCTTCTCCATTATAATATCTATCTGTCTGTTATAAAGCGATATATCTACACGCTGGTTAAAAAGAAGTTTGTCAAATACATTGTCAAAGCCCCTAAGATCCGCCATCTTCTTTTCATTCTGAACCGCTGTATTATAAGCGACTGCAGTCACATTCTCATAATCATGAAGCTTCGCCGAAAAAGCTTCAAATGCAGCCCTTCTCACATCCGTTCTCTCGTCATACTCGTAATCATCCTCAAACAGGGAATATCCGAGCGGATATTTCTTTCCTGCTACCTCAAAATCAGGAAAACGCATATCAGCAAGCTTCGCCGTGTTATATATCTCATAAGGCGCACCTGTTGTCTGTGATAGTGCCACAAGCACTTTCTCTGTCTCAGGGCTTAAAAGATATGGCTTTCTTCTAAGCATCTTCTTTAGATAACCTGCATTTTCCTTAGATGCTTTAGCTGCCATCTGTATAACGCTGTCAGGCTGCACTGCAAGTTCGCTGTCAATAAATCTAAGACGGCTTGTACATTCTGAGATTCTTCTGTACATCTTTCCTGCAAGCTCCATATTATGCGTATCATAATAGTCAACAGACGTAGCAAGCTCGCAATAATTGCCGATAAGAGTAATTATCCCTTCTATCTCACGGTACATATCAAGACATGCATTGATTCTATCCGCACTGTCTAAGCTGCCTTTATATTCCTCTTCTGCCTGTGCTGTCAGCTTCTCCATTCTGTCAGCATCGGCAAGCAATGCCTCCTCATCCTTGTAGATAAGTGATAAATCCCATGTCAGTTCCTTCTTCACATCTTTTCTGAAAAGTAATTCTTCTGCCATATATGCTTCCTCCAAAAGTCATTGATATTTGCAATCCGCTTTCACTACCTGCTCATATAAAATTGATGCATTGCATCTGTCTTATGTTAAAGTAAAGCGGACATTCGCAATCCGCTTTCGCTGCTTGCTCATGAACGCTGTCGCTTTGCGAACTGTCAGTGGGAGCTTTTAACTCCCACTGACATAAGCATCCCCTTACCCACCGCTTAGTGCTCTACACACTTGAAGCGGGGGATTGCTTATTCTGCGTTCAATTTTCATTTTCTATCTGATTATCATTAAAAGCATCTTTATCGTGATGCTTCTGTTTAACCCTGTACATACGCTCATCAGCAAGCTCCATCATGTCTCTGATTTTACTGCATCCGCTCTCGCCGTAAAAAGCACTTCCAACACTTATTGTGAGCACTCTGCCATCAAGTTCTGTACAATCTATATCTCTTAGCAGCTTTTGAAGTTTCTTACAATAGTGCTCTGACTGTGCCTTGTCAAATCCTCTCGATATAATAACAAATTCGTCTCCGCCATACTTTGCTATAAAGCTCCTGCTATTTCCATATACCTTCTTTAGCGCATCTGCAACAAGGCATAACACTTTATCGCCTGTCTGGTGCCCTAAAGTGTCATTTATCTCCTTAAAATAATCTATATCCATTATGCTATAGCAGATTGATTCTTTTCTGGTATGCTCCCTTGAGAGTGCATCAACATACTGGTCAAGTCTTCTTCTGTTATTGAGTCCTGTCATCCCATCACGGCTCAAGTTCTGCTGCTGTACATTGATATAGACCATGACAAGTGCCGCCGTAGTAAGCGGCCATAACACATCCATACCATAGAACAACGTCTGGACAACACCACCTACAAGCGGAAATACACCGAATAGTACAAGAAAACCATACTGCTTACGTTCATCATGCCCTAATACCTTAAGCATCTTGATAAATGACATCAGACATGCCGCAAATATATATCCTGATGCAACTATCAAACTAATAGGATACAGCGGCCCTCTGTGGTAGCAATTATCATCTCCGATGTAAAATATAAGTGGTCTTACAACGCCTGCTGCAAGCATTGCAAAGCATATAAAAATAGGAATCGCTTTTTTTATTACAGAAGCACCCATCTGTCCATTTCCATTTGTGACCTTATCGTATACATACAAGAACCACAGAAAAGACATATAAAGCATAAACACATAATAAGCTGTGCTGACAATCCATAACACTATATTGACTATATCGCCATCGGCACCGTTAAGACACCATCCTACAGTATTAAAAAGCATTATGAATATCGACAGTTTCATTATCACTTCAAGGCAATGTCTCCTCCATGAAAAAGACATGTCATACCTTAGATTATTAAGAATCACAAGTAATGCCGCAATAGGAAATATATTTGTCTCAATATACACTGCATTGTTCACAGTCATTCCCCCTCTGATCCTTATGCTTCTGCTTCTGTTCATACATATCTTTATCTGCTGCCTTTACAATCGATGCCACACTTGCACCGCTTGCATGCCACAATGCGCATCCTATACTCAATGATAACTCATACGGTCTGTTCTTTTGTGCATTGAACTGATTCACTCTGTTCTCTATAACAGTTCTGATATGCATCATATCTTCCATATTGCTCCACTCGTTACATACGACGAACTCGTCACCGCCATACCTTGCTACAAAGCAGCCTTCTGCTGAAAATTCACTCCGAAGAATCTCTGCAACATGCCATAATGCATCATCACCAAGCTTATGTCCTATAGTATCATTTATCTTCTTAAAGTCATCAACATCTATCATGAGTATTCCCCATTCCGGCTGCTCCTGCTGTCTTTCACGTCTTTCGAGGTACGCATCCAGCTCCCGTCTGTTATTAACTCCTGTAAGACCGTCCGTCATCACCATTTTGTTCTGCATTGTTATATACACATATAGCACCGCAAGTGACAAACATGGCGATGAAGTCCTGAAAGTCTGGTTAATATTCTGCATAGTCACTCCGACAATAGGCAGCAAGCTGAATATCAGCAGATAGTAACACATCCTGCGTATATCGGTATCCTTCTCAAATATCGCACCGTACAATGCAACCACTGCACTTGCCACAAACATTGAAATACCATAATAGCTCACCGCAAGATAGCATATTCTAAGCCCTCTTACTGCATTTTGCAGACCGTATGCAGTAAGATAGTCATGTGGTATAAGAAGAACAACAAAGCTTGCTATGGCTCCTAACGCCGTAACAATGCTTATTATAGGTAAAATCCTTCTATCTGCTCCATCAAGTGATATCTTAAGGCACACGTACACAAGCCACGTTGTAGTAAGGAAAATAGTGAGAAGCATCCTCATAACATTGATAATCCACATCTTATTTACTACATCTTCAACGATACTTCCTGACATGCCAATCCCGATAATATCTACAAGCATCAACAGTAAATCAAAAATGATGATATGGTCAAACAGTCTTGCACTTCTGGCTTTGCCAACCTTGAATCGGTTGCTTATAAGTACAACAATCACAAGCACCATCGGAAATATATTAATTGTCATATTTTCAATCCAGGACATGCCGACCTCCAATCAATAATTTTTATTCAGGCATTTGGAAAACTATATATTCAAAAGCCGGATGTTGTGCAATTCGACCGGTACACTTCCGGACTGCACAATTAATCTGACAATATATTTTGAAATTAAAATACACACATGCAATATTATACTATGATATAAGCGAATATACAATTAAAATATTGTATACAAGCTCTTTTTTGTTAATTTTTTATCATTAATATATCATATACGTCTAAATAAAAATAGCTTTTACCAAATTTAATGTACTTTTTTGTTAGTATAAGCTAACTATAATTGCAATTTTCACATCAATACATTATAATATTAAAGTAAGTTTACTGCTCAGTTAAATTTATATACTGCTACAATAGCAGCAATGAAGTATGATAAGAAAATTATGTCCGACAACATATTTTTGATACATGTTTATTATGGAAGCTTTTCTTTTCATACAATGCACTATACCATTTTATGTAATTACAAAACTACATTATCGCTGCCGTTTATTATGTGATTTTACTGCTTCTACGGCTATATTTTAAGCGGCTTTGCTACGATTCGACATATACGAATAGCAGCTCAGCTTTGGCGGATTGATGTGCCTTGTAAAACTGATTTTTCAGCATCCATATTGCTAGTAACTGCCGGCTTTACAAGATTAATGTGACCTGTAAAACTGATTTTTTCAGCTTTCATATTGCGAATAACAGTCCGCTTTACAGGCTAATATACCCAGCAACAATATAGCAAAATCACATAACTTGCGGTCTGCATACTCAGCTTTGCGGTTACATAATATCATTTTATTTATAAGGAGATTATTTATGACAATCAGAATAGGTATTTTAGGTTATGGTAACCTTGGACGCGGCATTGAATGTGCCATAAGACAGAACGATGACATGGAGCTTGTGGGAATCTTCACAAGAAGAAATCCTGAGACAGTTACTCCTGCGACAAATGTGCCTGTATATTCGGCAGACATGCTCCCGGAAATGAAGGACAAGATTGATGTTCTCATGCTCTGCGGCGGTTCTGCCACAGACCTTCCAAAGCAGACACCTGAGTACGCAAAATACTTCAATGTTGTCGACAGCTTCGACACTCACGCCCGCATCCCTGAGCATTTTGCAAATGTTGATGCTGCTGCCTCAGAAAACGGTCACATCGCAATGATATCCGTAGGCTGGGACCCTGGTATGTTCTCTCTCAACCGTCTCTATGCAAATGCCATTCTCCGTGATGGCAATGATTACACATTCTGGGGCAAGGGGGTAAGCCAGGGACATTCAGATGCCATCAGAAGAATACCCGGCGTAAAAGATGCCAAACAGTACACCATTCCTGTAGAATCCGCTCTCGAAGCAGTGCGCGCATGCAAGAATCCTGAGCTTACAACAAGACAGAAGCATACAAGAGAGTGCTTTGTCGTAGCTGAGGAAGGTGCTGACAAGGCAGCCATCGAGAACGCAATCAAGACAATGCCTAACTATTTTTCAGATTATGACACTACAGTTCATTTTATCTCTGAGGAAGAATTAAAGCGTGACCATGCAGGCATCCCTCACGGCGGCTTCGTTCTCCGCACCGGAAAAACAGGCTTAAATGGCGAACACAACCACGTAATAGAGTACAGCTTAAAGCTCGACTCCAACCCTGAGTTCACATCCTGTGTTCTCGTAGCTTACGCAAGAGCGGCATACCGCATAAATAAGCGCGGCATAAGCGGCTGCAAGACTGTATTCGATGTCGCACCTGCCGACCTGTCACCACTCTCAGGCGAAGAGATGAGAGCACACCTTCTGTAATATAACTTAGTGCTGACAGCTTGTATCATAGTGCAGTCTGCACAGAAAAGAGGTTAATATGCCATTTATCAATTCAAAAATAAGTATTCCCATCACCGGCTCTCAGGAAATCGAGCTAAAAACCCGCCTTGGAAAAGCAATCGAGCTAATCCCCGGCAAATCCGAAAGCTGGCTCATGGCAGGCTTCGAGCCTGAGTACAAGCTCTATTTCAGAGGAAGCAACGCCGAACCTGTTGCGATGGTCGATGTCAGTGTATTCGGCAGCGAGAACCCTGACGCTTTCTCTAAGCTCACCGGAGAAATCTGTAACATTTTCAAGGATGTCCTCGGTATAGCACCCGACCATGTGTATGTAAAGTATCAGGCTGTTTCTAACTGGGGATGGAATGGGGAGAATTTCTGATATCTGACAACGTGTTTTGTTATACTATATGATACTATATTGTAAAACTGTCGAATGTTGAATATCGAATGAAATTTATGTACCAGAGCATCCGGACATAATAAAATCAGTACATTAAAATGCTTCTTTCATGTATTAAATTATGCATGGAGGAAGCATTTTTTATCTGTTGCTGGATTTTCATTCTTGCTTTCATTCATTAATTATCAAGTGTTAATCAAATAATTTTTCTGTAATGTCCTCTTCCTGTAAACTCTATAACTCCATTATTCCTTAACATTTGTAACTGCTGTCTTATTTTTTCCTTAACATGATAATTATCTGGATGTTTCACTGCAAGCTGCTTTTCAAATCTATACATCTGTTCAAGTGTAAAATCTTTGTTCTCAATCATGTTGACACAATTTAAAACATCCAACGTCCACCCTCTGACATCCAGATTACTTCCACGTAAAAATTCCGTTCTATGTATCTTTCCTATTATCTCTTCAATAGATACTTCCTGTCCATCCTGAACAATATAGATTCTCCCTTCATCTGGAATCCGATTCAACAATATATTACATCCTATCCAGCCTGCTCGTTTTGCTGTATCTGCTAAAGGCTTTCTTTTCTCTATTATATCTGGTGAAAAGAAATATCTAGGTACCATAACAAAGTTTTCAACTTGAAGGCTACTTTTGTTATAATGCATAAAGAAAAAATTAGGATTATTAATTGACATAATTCTTTTAATCATTGTATTATATGCTCCATCATTAACCCTATTACTAATAGAAGCACCTTTACTTTTTAGCTCATATTCTTCCTTACAAGAAGGACAAAAGAAATCAGCTACGGGTCTATTATTCTCAAAATGTGAAACATATTTATTTCCACAATATGGGCAAAACATATTATTACCTACCCAATCTTCTGTTATAACCCTTATTTTCTGGGTGTTACTCAAATAATTATCCGCTTTTCTTTCATCCATCTGTAAATTCAAAATAATCACTCCAATACTGTTTGATATAAGACACTATTAAAACGTGCCTTTATTTTTTGTATATTTTCTTTCAATATTTCTATAAGAATACAACTTCTTCTTTTATTCAAAGCAGCTACACCTACAGCACCGCTACCTGCAAACGAATCTAATACTATTTCACCTTCATATGTAACATATTCTAATATTTCTTCACATAATTCAACAGGCAGTTCACTCTGATGTATTTTATTTTTTCTGGCGACTGGCTGAACATCAAACATGGTAGGTAACATACCATTGCATCCGCTCATATAATATTTGTTGTCACCCATCTTATCAGACTTTTTCTTGTCAAATCTCATATTCCTAGCTTTTCCTTTTGAAAAAATCATTATATCTTGTGTGTTCTTTGCTTTTCTACCTGTATTACTGACAAAAGTCCCCTTTTTCCATGGTACCTTTGAATAATATGTAAATCCTGCTTTTTTTGCATATTCCTTAATCTGATATAAATATTCATAATTATTCTCATTCTCTGCCGGCAATATTTCAACAAGAAAACAACCATCCTTTAATACTCTGGCTTTTTCCTTAAAATCATCCAATGTATATCTAAAGCAATCATATAGCGCAAAAGCTCTCGTTCCACCTTTATTCGATTTCGTATCTAACCAAGGGTGGTCTGTTAATATACAATCAATGCTGTTATCTTTTATCATAGATAAATCTCTACCATCTCCCTCAATCACCACGCACTGATGTTCTTCGCAATCAATTGTACGATAAACGCCCTTTGCCAGTCTTTCAAATTTCACACCAAGTTTTTCATAAATACGTGCCCTAACAGTTTCCTGTGGTTTATCAGGATTCTTTTCATATACCTCCTGTAAAGAAAAGCTATCGCTATCCTTGAAACAACTAAATATTTTTTCAACTAATGTCATTATATGTATACCTCCTATGAATTTGAAACCTGATTCTAACATACAAGGTGTACAACTAAAAGGACTTACTTATCTTTACACAAATGTACTGGGTTATTATAATATTATAACATTATAATAACCAAATGAATTCCAATAATTTAAAAAACTGCAATTTAAAATTATTCGTAAAAATACCGATATAAAACATGACTTTGAGAAATTGTTGAAAATTTGTATTTTCTTTTGATATTGTTTCTTTGAGAGCGTTTGTAAAACAAGAAGCATTCTTACAACATCATAAATAAGAATCCCTTCATACGTATACATATCATGACAAATTCATGTGGTGATGTTTTTTCCTATTCCCAATTTTTTAAAGGAAATTCACATTATGGCAATATTAATAAATAAAAAAACACCCCAGAACCGAAATTCTGAGGTGTAATGAGTCGTACCACATATCGCCTGAAGGCGTAATACGTTGTAAAACCAAATTATCTCTTTGAGAACTGTGGAGCACGACGAGCTGCCTTTAAGCCGTACTGCGCGAGTTTTTGAGCTGTTTTTCCTTGATATTCCGGGCTTTTCTGACTTTCTGTTTCTCAGTTATCCGATGTGCGGACCATAAAAAACGGCCTTTTTTCATTCAGCGACAGGCTGATGAAACGCACCATTTACTACCCCAAACAACTCCTCTGGTTTATTGTACTTCACTTTTGCATAAATGTCCATAGTTGTTTTGCTGTTTTCATGTCCGGCAAGGTATTGTACTGTCTTTGGATCAACGCCCGCATAGAGAAGATTGGTGATGTAAGTGTGCCGTAGCTGATGGGGTGTCACATCGAAGTCCAGCGTATATTTGATTTTGGGTTGATTCTTCTGGGTCATACCCAGCGTTGGAGTAACCGTATATTTGATACTCTCCCCATTTACATACTTATAATAGTTTCGGGGCTTGGTGGAGCGGACAACTACATACTGCCACACTCTTTGAAACTGCGAAGCAGCCAGCGGCTCTCCTTTGCTGTCAGCGATCACATAATCTGATATGGAATTTTCTTTCGCTTCTCTCAGACAATCCACCAAACACTTCGGTATCGGAATATCCCTTTTTGCTGCCGGAGTTTTTAGCACCGTAGAAATCACGGGTCTGTTATGCTCTGTACGCCAAGCCCGCCTTACCGATAAATAAGGTGTATCCTCGTCCAGAAATACACAATCCCATTGCAGTGCAAGAATTTCTTCCCGACGCAGACCGGAATACAAACCGAGCATAATAAACAAATATGGAGGAAGTCCCTTGACTGTATCCAGAAGCACGGCTACCTGCTGATCTGTCAATGCCTCCTTCTTTTTTGTCGGTTTTCCGCCTTTACCGGATATTCCCGCACAGGGATTGTGTTCAAGAATTTGGTTTCTCTCTGCCGCATAAAAAATGCACTTGAGCAGCATATTGACCTTATTGTATAAGCCTTCTGATTTCTTTGACAATGGAACAAGAGCCAGCCGAATATCGTCAGCAGTCACTTCTTCCATATACATCTCTCCCAGAGGTTTGATGATATAGTTTGTCATATCCCTCGTATAACCTCTGAGTGTAGACGCAGACACCT
>UQYF01000013.1 GCA_900545175.1 uncultured Eubacteriales bacterium | reverse complement strand
CACTTGAAAAACATTAAGTTTTTCAGTGCCCTCATTTAAACAGGACAGGGGCATCCCCCCTGTCCTGCCATATCATGGCTATATCAAAGCCATGTTCTATTTTCTCCTTTTACGCCGGCAGATACCCCGCCGTTCTCATCTCAATCAGTGGTCCGCCTTTTTTCTCAATATAGGCTCTGGTTATAGTTACCTTTCCTATATTATCATCCTTAGGAATCTCATACATTATATCAAGCATAAATTCCTCTATTATGGAGCGCAGCGCTCTGGCACCGGTCTTTTTCTCAAGAGCCTTCTCAGCTATAGCCTCTATCGCATCATCGTCGAACTCAAGCTTGACCTCATCGAGTTCAAGAAGCTTCTCATACTGCTTGAGTATGGCATTCTTAGGCTCCTTGAGAATCTTGACAAGCATATCCTTGTCAAGAGCATCCAGTGTGAATACAACCGGAAGACGTCCAAGAAACTCCGGTATCATGCCGTACTTTCTCAAATCCTCTATTGTTACCTGGGAAACCAGATTCTCCACATTGTCATACTTATCCTTTAAGTCTGCCATAAATCCTATTGAAGCCTGCTTGTTAAGACGCTCCTTTATGATATCCTCAAGGTCTGGGAAAGCTCCGCCGCAGATAAAGAGAATATTTCTCGTGTTCACCGTAACAAGCGGAACCATCGCATTCTTGCTGTTAGAGCCGACAGGCACCTCTATATCTGCTCCCTCTAAGAGCTTTAACATTCCCTGCTGTACGGATTCACCACTGACATCACGGCTGCGTGTCTCCTTCTTCTTGGCAATCTTATCTATCTCATCTATAAATATTATTCCCTGCTCCGCCTTCTCAACGTCATTGCCTGCGGCTGCAAGAAGCTTCGACACAACGCTCTCTATATCATCGCCGATATAGCCTGCCTCAGTGAGTGAGGTCGCGTCCGCTATAGCAAGGGGCACATTTAAAAGCCTTGCAAGTGTCTTTACAAGGTAAGTCTTACCGCTTCCCGTAGGTCCGATCATAAGCATATTCGACTTCTCTATCTCAATGGAATCCATCGTATCTGTCGCAACCCTCTTGTAATGGTTGTAAACAGCGACAGAGATAACCTTCTTAGCGTACTCCTGCCCGATAACATACTCATCAAGCTTCTCCTTAATCTTGTGAGGCGCCGGAATATCCTTGAGGTTGATGAGAGGAACCTTCTTCTCACCCTCCTTCTTTTTCTTAATCTTCTGCTTCTGTGGTATATCACCCATTAAATCAGACATATTCATGAAGTGGATTCCCGGCATATCCTTTGAGAGTTTCATCATCTCGTCATAGTTGAAATCGCCCTTCATTATTGTATCCATTGAACGCTGCATACAGTCAGGACACACATACATTCCCATGCCCATCTGTATCATCTTGCCTGCCTTGCTCTCAGGACGGCGGCAGATTGAGCAGACCTTCTCATACTCGTCATCATTATTCTTATTATCTGCACTATTCACATTGCTTACTTTTGATTCATCAATATTATCTATATTATTATTTCTATCTTCTGCCATATCTTACTCCTTCTTTTCCTTCCATATTAGTATCCGCAACGATATAAATCGGTCTGTCTTTAACTTCAAGGTATGTCTTTGCAAGATACTGTCCGAATATTCCCATGAAGAAAAGCTGAAGACCTCCTAAGAATGTAATTATACATGTCATTGAAGCCCAGCCCGCCACCGGGTCACCGAATGCAAACTTTCTCACAACAATAAAAATCACGGCAATGAATGCTATTATACAGAATAAAATTCCTACAAAGGATGCAAACACCAGCGGTGTCGTAGAAAATGCAACTATTCCTTCTATACTATACTTAAACAAGGACCAGAAATTCCACTTAGTCTGTCCGGCAACACGTTCAACATTCTCATATGCAATCCACTTAGTCTTAAAGCCAACCCAGCCAAACATTCCTTTTGAGAAACGATTATATTCTTTGCAGTTAAGAAGTGCATCAACGAACCGTCTGTTCATCAGCCTGAAGTCCCTCGCACCGTCAACAACCTCCGTTGTCGACATCTTTCCCATAAGCTTATAGAACATTCTAGCAAAAAAAGACCTTATAGGTGGTTCCCCTTTACGCGTAACTCTCCTTGCCGCTGCACAATCATAGCCTTCCTTAGTAACGGCATCATACATATCTATAAGAAATTCCGGCGGATCCTGAAGGTCGGCATCCATGATTGCGACATAATCTCCATCCGCATATGCAAGCCCGGCGTACATTCCTGCTTCCTTTCCAAAATTCCTTGAAAATGAAACATATTTTACA
The DNA here is from genome assembly GCA_900545175.1 of uncultured Eubacteriales bacterium. Taxonomy (GTDB): domain Bacteria; phylum Bacillota; class Clostridia; order Lachnospirales; family Lachnospiraceae; genus CAG-882. The sequence goes on along the minus strand of UQYF01000013.1, from coordinate 59,654 downwards.
ACCGGATGTGTCTGTGCAATATCCTTCATGACTTCAAGTGTATTGTCCTTCGAGCCGTCATTGACTAAGACCACCTGAAAATCCACATAATCCATCTTAGCCATTATTCTATCTAAAACTTCAATAAACTTCGGCAATGCCTCACTCTCATTGTAACAAGGCACAACCACGGAAATTAAATCCTTCATCCAAAATCTCCTCACGGTAAATGCATAAGCATATTCCATTTACAGTAATAGTCATAAATGCTTCAACTATTTATACAGTATACACAATATAACATGATATTGCAAGAAAAAAGCGGAAGCAGCTGTATGCTCTTTTAGTGCATACAATGCCTGTTTCCGCCTGATATAATTTATATGCTCAGCTGTATGTTATCTGATATATTTTCATAAGCCGGTCAATGATATCCTCAATCCGCTTTCGCTTCCTGCTCATATAAAATTACATTATTTGTTGTTATTTACCTGTGGCTTTTCAGTAAGAGTTACTGTAGTTGTGCTCTCGACAAACTCGCCGTTTTCAAGATGTGAATATGTCACTTCTATCTCTTCGCCTACCTGATAATACTGCATAAGATTTACAAGAGTCTCCCATGAATCAACATCCTTGCCGTCAAAGCTTGTGATTACATCATTAACCTTAAGTCCTGCCTCTTCTGCTGCCGAACCTTCTGATACACTTCTGATAAGGACGCCCTCAGGCCAGCCGTATGTCTGCGAAATCTCAGATGTAACAGTGCTTCCTGATACACCAAGATAGCCTCTCTCATCATTGTCAAGTGCCACTCTTGTTGTCTGTGTTGACAAATCATCAATTATATCCTTTACAGACTCGATTGAGATTGCATATCCCATACCTTCAACCTTGGTATCTGTCATCTTTACAGAGTTGATACCTATAACCTCACCATCTGCATTAAAGAGAGCACCGCCACTGTTTCCCGGATTAATTGCCGCATCTGTCTGGATGAGATGCTCATATACTACATCTTCAACAGTAAGGCTCTTATCTACTGCGCTGACAATACCTGTAGTGACAGATATACCATAGCCTGCCGCATTTCCTATTGCAATGGCAGCCTCACCAACCTTGACATCTGTTGATGAGCCAAGCTTTGCTATTGAAATTGCTGACATTGTCTCATTGCTTATATCATCAAGCTTAACTGCGACAACCGCAAGATCACTGTCAGCCTTTATTCCCTTGATAACTGCGTCAACCTCAGCTCCGTCTCCGAAAGTAACCTTAAGATTATTCACATCCTCAACTACATGTGCATTTGTGACAACCAAAAGCTCTGTGTCATTTGCACCAATGATAATACCTGAACCGCTGACATTCGCCTCATACGACTGCGGATAATTTCCCCAAAAACTAAAGCCATATGAACTGCTCGTTACTGTCTGTGTACCGCTTATCGCAACAACCGAACTTATTACATTATCAACAATGGCTGACACATCAAGCACCTTCGCACCTGTTGAAACAGAATTAGACGATACACTTGTAAGCGTTGAACCAGACGCCGAAGAATCAGTTATACCTGCAAGATAGCTCTTATTAAGCTCCTTTGCAATCTGGCTTAACTGTTCATCGGTAAGCTCTGTCCCTGACTTGGTTGGGAAATTGATATATCCTGCATACATTGTGCCATAGAGTGAAGCTCCTGCAACACTGCCTATCACTGCGGCACAAGCTGCTCCTCTGACTGCCTTGAACATAAAGCCATGCTGCTTTTTCTCCTTCTTTGCTCTGGACTTCTTCGCTCTCTTATTGTTCTTGTCACTGTCGCCATTATTTTCCTTATTCAAGTTATACATATCGCCGTAAGCTGACTGGTTATCATATCCGCTCTGGCTGCCTGCCGATGTTGAATTACTGTAAGCTCCCTGCTCATATGATGACTGGTATGTGTCCTGTGCTGCACCTGTGTTATTCATATCAGCGCTGTCACCTGCCTGCACAGTGCTGTTTTCGGTATTCACATTAACATTCTCATTGCTGTTTTCACTATTATTCACATTATTAAATCCATATTCATTGTTATCCATAATTATTACCTCCGTATTCACCATGAGGGATTTCATTTTCTTTTCCCTCTCTCTTTTATGAGTACACTATAACAACGAATTGTGTTCTTTTTGTGATAAAAAAGTGAATGAATTGAGAAATGTTATCACAATTCATTCACTCTTATTTACATCAAATCCGGCATACAAAAATTGTACAACCGGTATTCTGCTATATATTATCAGGCTGTCCGCCTGTATTTTACAGATGCAGCACTCTCTCTCTGATTTCCTGTGTTCTTCCCTGATTCCAGAACTGTGTTCCGATATATCCGCAGGTACGTCTTGCCACATTCAATGTATTCTCATCCCTGTTGCCACACTGAGGACACTCCCAGACAATCTTCTTGTCCTCGTCAACTACAGTCTGTATCTCACCTGAAAAGCCGCATTTCTGACAGTAATCACTCTTAGTATTAAGCTCTGCATACATAATGTTATCATATATGAACTTGATAACCTCCAAAACAGCCGGTATATTGTGCTGCATATTAGGAACCTCGACATAGCTTACCGCACCGCCTGTCGACAATGCCTGGAATTTCGACTCAAATGCCAGCTTTGAAAAAGCATCTATAGGCTCTGTGACATGTACGTGATAGCTGTTTGTTATATAGCCCTTATCTGTTATTCCCGGAATAATTCCAAATCTTTTCTGAAGGCACTTTGCAAACTTATATGTAGTGCTCTCGATAGGCGAGCCGTATATGCTGAATGCAATGTCAGTGTCCTCTGTCCACTTGGTACATTTCTTATTCATATATTCCATAACCGAAAGAGCAAAAGGTGTAGCTTCAGGATTAGTATGTGAAAGACCTGTCATATACTTCACACACTCATATAAGCCTGCATAGCCAAGCGATATTGTCGAATATCCGCCGTATAAGAGCTTATCTATCTTCTCACCCTTTTTAAGACGTGCGAGTGCTCCGTTCTGCCAGAGAATAGGCGCTACATCCGAAAGTGTTCCCTTAAGTCTGTTATGACGGCACATAAGTGCGCGGAAACAAAGCTCAAGTCTGTCATCAAAGATTTCCCAGAATTTATTGTAATCTCCACCTGATGTAAGCGCCACATCGACAAGATTGATTGTGACAACTCCCTGATTGAATCGTCCGTAGAACTTATAATTTCCATTCTCGTCCTTCCAAGGATTAAGAGCACTTCTGCATCCCATAACCGGGAAACAGTTTCCTTCCTTAAGCTCCTTCATCTTCTTCTCGGAAATATAATCCGGTACAAGTCTCTTAGCTGAGCATCTTGCTGAGAGCTCTGTCAGATAAAAATACTTGGAATCTTCAGTTATGTTGTCATCCTCTAATACATATATAAGCTTAGGGAATGCTGGTGTAACCCACACTCCTGCCTCATTTTTTACACCTTGAAGACGCTGTTTTAGTGTCTCTTCTATTATCATAGCAAGATCTGCCTTTTCCTGCTCATTCTTTGCCTCGTTAAGATACATAAATACGGTAAGGAAAGGCGCCTGTCCATTGGTTGTCATCAATGTGATTACCTGATACTGAATTGTCTGGACACCCTTGGTAATCTCTTTTTTAAGCCTTGTCTCTACTATCTTGGCAATCTTTTCATCTGACGGATGACAGTCTAAAAGTGCAAGCTCTTCAATGACATCCCTGCGAATCTTCTCACGTGATATATTGACGAACGGTGCAAGGTGTGCGAGAGATATGCTCTGTCCGCCATACTGGCTTGATGCCACCTGTGCTATAATCTGTGTCGCTATATTGCATGCTGTTGAAAAGCTGTGAGGCTTCTCAATAAGAGTTTCGCTTATGACAGTTCCGTTCTGAAGCATGTCCTCAAGATTTACCAGATCGCAGTTGTGCATATGCTGTGCATAGTAATCTGAATCGTGAAAATGGATTATACCCTGCTCATCGGCCTCAACAATCTCTGCCGGAAGAAGAAGCCTTCTTGTGATATCCTTGCTCACTTCACCTGCCATGTAATCTCGCTGGACACTGTTGACAGCAGGGTTCTTGTTGGAGTTCTCCTGCTTAACCTCTTCGTTATTGTATTCAATCAATGAAAGAATTCTCGTGTCTGTTGTATTTGCCTTTCTTACCAGAGAACGCTTATAGCGGTAACGGACATATCCCCTTGCAACATCAAATGCTCCGGTTGACATTATCTGGTTTTCCACCATATCCTGTATCTCTTCTACCGATACAGCTCTGTTAAGCTTATTGCACTTATACTCAACATATTCTGCAATATCAGCTATCTGCTCCCTGCTAAGAGGTGCATTATCGGATGCGGCATTCGCTTTTGCAACGGCTGCCTCCACCTTGCTGACATCAAATATCTCCTCCGAGCCATTTCTTTTTATGATCTTCATCGAAACCCTCCCATATACATAACCACAATATATTGTGGCTCTATAACATACAAGCTACATTATGCAGTGTACAGGCAAAAATGTCAATACGGAATAATGTACTATTTTTCAAACCTTATTTTCTCATTTACAAGCTTTTTTCAAACGTCCTGTCATGCTTATAATCAACGGCACAACCATAATCGTCCATACAATCGGCTCCGAAATTATGATTCCCCAATATCCTATGACGGGAGTAAGCAACAATGCGATAAGCACTTTTCCGACCAACTCTAATCCGCTTGAAATAATCGGTGTAACATGATCCCCTATTCCCTGAAGACTATTTCTGAGTATTGTTATAGTCGGCACAAGTACATAAAAGCATGTATCAAAACGCTGATACAGACATGCAGTATCAATAACCTCCTGTATGCTTGTGTCCGTTATCGCCACTATCAGATAAGGGCATATCGTATAACTTGCGACAAGCACTATAAGACACCATATATATGAGCAGCTCAATGATACCTTAAGTCCCGAACGTATTCTGTCATATCGTCCAGCACCATAGTTCTGTCCACTATATGTAGCCATAGTCGTTCCGAGAACGCTAAACGGAAGCATGTAAAGATTAGTCAGCTTCCTTGTGGCAGCATGTGCCACAATCGTGTTCGTTCCCAGAGTATTTATCGCTGTCTGAAGCGACAATGTTCCGAAAGAGACAAGGCAGCTCATAAGCCCCATCGACATTCCGCTTTCAATCATGTGCATTACAAGCACACCTTCAGGCACAAAATCCTTTATCCTAAAATGTAAAAACGGATATTTTTTCCATGTATATATAAAGCAAAGTATAACCGACACAGCCTGTGATGCCACCGTTGCGACAGCAGCGCCTTTTACTCCCATTCCGAGATATTTTACACACAATATGTCAAGCGCCACATTTAATACAGCCGATAACACCAGAAAAATAAGCGGTGTATATGCATCGCCTATCGCTCTTAGATTGCCTGCAAGCACGTTGTATATAATCGAAAAGAAAAGTCCGGCTATTATAACCGTAATATACGCAGTTGCAGCCTCCCTGTGTTCATCCATGACATTCATCCATTCAAGAAGTCCGCCCATAAAAATAAAGCTTCCAGCCACAATAACCGCCGTGACAATAAGCCCCATAAGAATTGACAGTGCGAAAACCTTTCTGGATTTATTCCGGTCTCCGCTTCCGAAATACTGTGCCATAATAACTGCAAAGCCGTTGGCAAGCCCCACAACAAAGCCAACCAATAAATCATTCAAGGTGCTTATCGAGCCTACTGCCGCCAGTGCATCATTTCCCAGATATGTTCCGACTATTCTTGTATCTGCAAGATTATAAGCAAGATTAAACAAGTTACCTATAAGAATCGGAAGTGCAAAATACAATATTATCTTCGCCGGTTTTCCATGTGTTAAATCTTTCATTTTCAACTCCAGCAATAATAGTTTGAAAGTTCAGCCTTCAAGCTTATACTCATTGCATACTACAAGCTCTGCTTATAGTACTGCCTTACACAATATACGAGGCTGACATATAATGATAGCATGCCAGCCTCGCTGCAATATTAATAAATATTAAATAGAATAGAAAATTATTCTCCTGCTACTACCTTCATAACAGCATCAGACAAAGCATTGAGCTTCTCCTGTGCATCATCAAAGCTTGTACCCTTAACTCCCATGTAGAACTTAACCTTAGGCTCTGTTCCCGATGGTCTTGCACAGCACCATGCTCCGTCATTAAGATCATAGTAAAGAACATTAGACTTAGGAAGTCCTGTAGGCTTCTTCTCACCGGTCTTAATATCCACTATAACATCCCTATCGTAATCTCTTGCAGATACAACCGTGAAATCACCGAATTTCTCAGGTGTATGCTCACGAAGATTATCAAGCATCTGCTTAATCTTAGCAACACCTTCAACACCCTTGAGAGTTATAGACTTAAGTCCTTCTCTGTAATATCCATACTTCTCATAGATATTTACCATCTGATCCCAGAGTGTAAGCCCCTGCTTCTTATAGTATGCAGCAGCTTCACACAAAGCCATAACGGCAACAATGGCGTCCTTATCTCTTGCATGTGTTCCGACAAGGCAGCCATAGCTCTCCTCGAATCCGAACATATATTCATAAGTATGCTGCTGCTCGAAGAACTTAATCTGCTCTCCGATATACTTAAAGCCTGTAAGAACCTCTATAAGCTTAAGGTTATATTCCTTGGCAACCGCATCTGCCATATTAGTGGAAACTATTGTCTTTACAAGTGCGCCATTAGCAGGAATAAGTCCCTTAGCCTTCTTCTGTGAAAGAAGATACTCTGCAATAAGCATTCCTGACATGTTACCTGTGAATGATACATACTCACCCGTCTTAGAATCCTTAGCATACACACCAAGTCTGTCTGCGTCAGGATCTGTTGCGAGAACAACGTCAGCATTCTTTTCCTTTGCAAGCTTGAGCGCAAGCGTAAATGCAGCCGGATCCTCAGGGTTAGGATAGCTTACTGTAGTGAAATTGCCATCCGGAAGCTCCTGCTCCGGAACAACATACACATTTTCAAAACCGATTTCCTTTAATACTCTTCTTGCAGGAATATTTCCTGTTCCGTGAAGCGGTGTATATACAATAGTCATTGTCTTACCCATCTCTTTGATAACATCAGGGTTTACAATCTGCTTCTTAAGTTCTGCTATGTAAGCATCATCAAGGTCCGGACCGATAACATTATAAAGACCTGCTGCCTTGGCAGCTTCTTTATCCATAGTCTTAACTGTATTAAAATCTGTCACATTAAGCACCTCTGTGATAATCTGCTTATCCTTAGGTGCTGTAATCTGGGCACCGTCCTCCCAGTATACCTTATATCCATTATATTCCGGCGGGTTATGGCTGGCAGTGACAACTATGCCTGCTGTACAGCCAAGATATCTCACAGCAAATGAAAGCTCCGGTGTAGGACGAAGTGAAGGAAAAATATAAGCTTTGATTCCGTTGGCTGCCAGACAAAGTGCAGCTTCGTCTGAGAACTCAGGTGACATTCTTCTTGAATCAAAAGCAATAGCAACACCCTTGTCCTGTGCTCCTTCCTTGATAATGAAATTGGCAAGTCCCTGTGTAGCTCTTCTTACAGTGTACACATTCATTCTGTTAGTACCATATCCGATAACTCCTCTGAGTCCACCTGTTCCAAACTCCAAATCCTTGTAAAATCTGTCCTCAATTTCCTTCTCATTACCTGCAATAGACTTGAGTTCCTCTCTGACTGATTCATCAAAGTAAGGATTCTCACACCACTGCTTATAGGTATCCATGTATGACATGCTATCTCCTTCCTGCACCCCCAATAGATGCATACGAAACATTTCCGCAAGATATAAAAAATCCACGGATTGTTATTATTTTATCATATCCTCTGACGCTTCGCAAGTCATAACACAAACAATAGGAAAGAAACCAATAGAAAAGAAAAACCGGAGACAATCATCTCCGGTCAATTAGTAGCGAGAAAGGGATTTGAACCCCTGACACCATGGGTATGAACCATGTGCTCTAGCCAACTGAGCTATCTCGCCATATCAATATACGCATTCGGTTATATATTTTATATCCATCCGCATTTCAACTTGCTATAATAAGATAACACTGTCGCTCTCAAATGTCAAGAATTTTTTTAATTTTTTGAAAATTTTATATAAATACTATTTTTTGAAAAATATATTTATTTTATCTGACTCGCTTTATAAGCCCTCTGAACAGCCATACCTGAAGCCTGACAGCTGTTGCGGTTTTAATCCTGCAATGTATCTGCTTTCCAAAAATCCCCATATAGATACCTCTTATATATGCACCTGCAATTCCTTTCTTTGCAAAGTATACTGTCTTTATTGCTATTCCTGCCACGATAAACGGAAGATTAAGTATATACTGCCAAACCGGCATATTCTTTTTCATCATATACATGCTGTTTCGCGCCGATAGTTCAACCTTAAACGCATTATGCCTTGAACCGCTCGATGCACTTCCAAGATGATATACTTTTGCATAAGGATTGTATAGATTTCTATAGCCTGCAAGACGTGCACGATAACCGACATCCATATCCTCAAGATAAGCAAAGAAGCTCTCGTCAAACAAGCCTATCTCATCAAAAACAGCCTTTCTGTAAATGGCAGCTCCCGCACAGGATGAAAACACTTCATGAGGGACTCCACAGCCTGAAACCGGCTTATCACGGTCAGGTGCAAAGCCCCAGCCAAGCACAGCAAGCTCATCTCCGGCATCATCGACAAGCTCATGGTTCTGATTTTGTATCATAAGTGCGGAACATGAAAATACATCCGGCTTTCCTTTTATCATCTTATATTGATTTTTTACAAAATTAGGAAATACAATAGTATCGTTATTGAGAAGAAGAACGTACTCTCCCTTTGCCGCTTCAATTCCACGGTTCACAGCATATGCAAAACCTGTATTGTCATGAAGTTCAATAACCCTTATCTCCCGATACAGCTCTTTTGCCAGCTTGATACTGTCATCAGTCGATGCATTGTCCACAAGTATGACTTCCATGGCATCAAATGTCTGCCTTTTTAGTGCCTCAAGACACTCCTTTAAGAAATGTTCACCATTATAATTCGGAATAATTACGCTGACCATGTTAATCCTCATTTCCAAGCGGCTTTTCACATTAATACAATTCCCTAAAAGAAATCATTTTCGTCTGCTTACATGCAATTTATTTCCGCTCATAAACAAATTGCCGTCTTATTACTTATACAGCTCCACTCCCGGCTCATAAAGATATGTTCTTCCTTCCTCTGCCTTCCATTCGTTGTCAAGAAGTCTTATAAGTTCGTCATGGCGCACAAGAAGAGCTGTTTTAGGAAGATTTTTTATATTCTGCTGCAATATATTTCTGTTAAAACAGCCTTTATACCATCCCGGTTTTCCTGCATTTGCATGAACCTTTCCAAATGCATCCTGATAATCATCACCGGAATACACTATAAAGCTTCTGTTTATCTTATCGCATAATGGAAATGCTTGCCTTACAAGAAGCTTTGCTGTCACAGCATCCGCACTAAGTACATCCGCTTCTTCAACCATTCTGCCTAGCCATTCGGTTTTTTGTGGCTTCACTCCGCACATAAGAATACAAAAATAATCATTTTTATATGCTGCAAGTCTCTCTGCATCAAGCTCACCCATAGCACATAACTGCATATTACCATAATCTGTGTTCTTTCTTAAATATTTAAAATATTTCTGCGCCGTCTCACTATCCCTGACTCCGGTTACAACAACCATGACTGAGCTGTTTTCTTCATTTTTTATAATGCTGCTTTCCTCACATATGTTTTCTGCCGCACTTATAAAATTTCTATTATCATAGTCCTTATTGCTGCGATATTTATTATCAGTTTCACTCTGTTTTTTCCTGTATTCAACTCTGTAAAAGCCCATATCGTCAAGCATGCTTACACTTCCGGCTATGCCGCTTCTTATAAGATGTGCTTCTATCGCTTTTTTTCCTGCCTCATATGCATAGAGCTTTGACAGAGGATTAGCTGACGTAGAGCTCTCATGCGTGCGCCAGTGATAGAGAATATGATTAACATGTGAAATCTTTTTGGCTCTCTCTGTACATTTTAAAATAAAATCATAATCCTGTGCGCCATCGTACTCCTTTGAAAAACCGCCAACACTTCTAGCAAGCTCCGTCTTTACCATAAATAAATGACAAATATAGTTATTGCTTCGCAGCAGCTGCGGATTAAAGTCCGGCTTGATATGCGGACAGAAATGCTTCTTTCCTTCACTGTCCATCTTATCCTCATCTGAATACAGACAGTCGGATTTTTCAAGATTAATCATTTCAACCATGCGGTAAAGTGCATCCTGCGACAGAGTATCATCGTTGTCAAGAAGCGCAATATACTCTCCTTTTGCAAGCTCAAGTGCCGCATTGGTATTCTGTGCGATTCCGCCATTGTCTATCTCAACGTAACATACCCTTCCATCACCGGCAGATATGTCGTTGACAATGTTTCTAAGCTTTTTGGTTCCGGCATCAACAAGGCAAAGCTGCCAGTTAAAATATGTCTGGTTTATGACGGAAAGAAGCATCTGCTTAAAATGCTCGGTATGCGGATTGTACACCGGTACGAGTATGCTTATCAACGGCTTATACTTAAAGCTTTTTCCTCTCTCAAAAAAAAGCTCCTCGTCATCGGATTCAACTTCCAAAAAGCGTTCAGAATAATCATCCCTGTCGATAAGCTTTCCAAGTGCTTTCTTTGCAAGCTTATCAGGGCCATAATGTTTAATATAAGCAGTCGCTTTTTTTACTTTATATAAATTAAAACCCATTATTCATACCGCCTTTCATAACTATATCCACCTTCCATGGCACATCCTTTGAAAGCATGATGTTATAGTAAGGGTCACCATCTTCAATAATATGCTGCCATCTTTCACGAAACATTTCCGATTCGCGCAAAAATCTTTCATGCCGTTCACCTTTATTGTCATATCCTCTTGATTTTGACTCGTAGTGAAAAAAAAGAGCCTGAGGAACATACACATTAAGCATCCCCATTGTTCTGAGCCTCAGGCACATATCTACATCATTGTAAGCTACTGCAAATTTCTCATCAAGTCCATTTACTCTGTCAAAAAGCGATTTTTTTATCATCAGGCATGCACCTGTGACTGCTAAGTAGTTCTGCACATGGTGTATGCTGTCACGATACCCATCTTCTATAAAAGGTACACCTGAATTCGGATGCACAGCTGTCCTGTCAGGACCTATTCCGACTATAACACCTGAATGCTGGATTGTCTTATCTCCATACAGAAGGCATGCACCGACAGCACCTGTGTTATCCCTGACAGCGTACTGCACCATGGAACGGATTGAATCAGGTGCAATGAGCTTGGTATCATTGTTAAGTAAAAGTAAAAGCTCTCCTTGCGCAAATCCGGCACCGTAGTTATTGATTGCAGAATAGTTAAACTTCCCATCCCATTTCACAACTTTTACAATGTCCTGATGCTCTCTTAAAAGCTCATCATAATAGGCAAAAATCTCATCCGACTTACTATTATTCTCAACAATTATGATTTCGATATTCTTATAGTCGTCTATATATATAAGCGATTCCACACACTGGCGCAAATCCATGGCATGCTCACAGTTTGGAATAATCACGGAGACTAAAGGCTTATGCAGCATATCCGCACATTGACCGTCATGAGTATCCATCTCACGAGCCTTTATCCCGCCATCATCAGCTTTTTTATCATCCTCAAAAAGCGCACGGCTCACATGCGCTATCTTATCAGCTTTGCATTTACTGCAAATATATTTGTTAAATTCCCACAATGAAGAGGCATCAGCTAATTTTACTGCCTGCTCATCAATCAGACTCTCCTTCACCACAATACAATTACCGATATAGTTGTGTGAATCCAGATTGTCAGGTGCAAAATCAGGTTTGTATAAAAGCTCTCCGCAGCGAAGCTCATCTGTATATATAACCGCAGGATTCTTTTCCTTTATAATCTTTTCAAGCTCGCACATCATATCCATATGCAGCCTGACACTATCGGTCTTTACTATTCGATAACCAAGAACGACCGTATTCTCCCTTTGCTTAGCAGAAAATGAGCTGCACTGATAAAAAAGTCTCTGCTTACGCTTTAGCGTGCCTGCTTTCATATCGTGTAAAATAGTCTTGATTGCAGGCTTTAAGCCACAGCTTCTATATACTTTTATAACATGACTGAACATACGGTGCAGCTCCTTATCTTATTTTATACCTATCAGGTTCTAAGCTTCAAAACGTGTCAATATAATCTATGAATGTATAATGTGTTATATTTATGCATATCACGAATTTTTGAGAAGCTTGGTTATTCTTATAAATCTGTCAGCTGATTCTCTTCATATACGATATTACCGGCGCAGATTGTAAAATGTACTTTTCCCGGCAGCTCCCAGCCCATAAACGGACTATTCACCGCCTTCGATGCGAAATGGTCAACAACCCACCTCTCATTTTCACCGAATATGACGATATCTGCCGGATTTCCTTTTTCTATGCTTACAGGCTTTTTTCCGTAAAATTCCATCGGATTGCGGCTCATACAAGCCATAAGCTGCATGAGCGTAAGATGTCCTGCTTCAACAAGTGACTTTATTCCAAGCCCTAAAGATGTCTCAAGACCTGTTATCCCACTTGGCGCACTTTCCATCGGTCTTGCCTTCTCCTGTGCACTATGAGGTGCATGGTCAGTCACTATCATGTCTATCGTGCCATCCTTAAGACCTTCTATAATCTTAATTCTGTCTTCCTCTGTTCTTACAGGCGGATTCATCCTCGCAAGCGTACCATATTCAAGCACTGCCTTGTCTGTCAGTGTAAAATGATGTGGTGTCGCTTCAGCATGCACATCCGCACCAAGTTTTTTAGCTGTCCTTACATATTCAACCGCATTTTTAGAACTGATATGCTGTATACACACACGGGCTCCTGTGTGAAGTGCCAGAGCGCAGTCTCTTGCGACCATGACATCCTCCGCAGTCCTTGATGCTCCGCCATATCCAAGCTTTTTTGAAACCTCACCCTGATGAACACCAGGCGAAGCTATAAATGCAGGGTCCTCCTCATGCAGACTTATCGGAAGGTTAAGCTCCTTAGCCTGCAGCATCGCTTCCACAAGAATCTTTTCATCCATTACAGGGATTCCGTCATCCGTAAAGCCTGCCGCGCCTGCGGCTGCAAGCGCCTGCATATCCACAAGCTCTTCTCCCCCAAGCCCCTTTGTTATGGCGGCCGCTGAAAGGACATGTATTCCTGTCTGTGAGCCTTTATTTAAAACATACTCAAGCGTATCAAGGTTGTCCACCACAGGCTTGGTATTTGCCATACATACTACTGTCGTAAAACCGCCCTTTGCAGCCGCCTTCGCTCCTGTAAATATATCCTCCTTATAGGTAAATCCCGGATCGCGAAAATGAACATGCGTGTCGACAAGTCCCGGTGCAACCACAAGTCCGGATGCATCTATAACACGGAATAACCCGGAATTTTCCTGCACATTCTCCGATTCTGACAACTTCCTCTGTGCATCATAAAACATTTCAGATGCCTGTGTTCCGGTCATGACAATATTCCCTTCATTTACAAGCACATCCTTAACTTCATCCACACCACTAACCGGGTCGACTACTCTTCCGTTCTTAATAAGCAGCATATTCCTTCCTCCAATCAAGCTATAATCGTAAAGTTTCAACACTTCTTTATGGTATAAAGCTCACCCACCAATTCAAAATTAGGATTATAATAAGGGTCTCCATTTATAAGTTCAGGTCTCCATTTGTCAATGAAATGCATAATCTCTCCGCCAAAGCGCTCCTGCTTGCTTCCTGTGTTATCGACTCCTCTCGATTTAGACTCATAATGATGCAGCTTTGCATGCGGCTCATACATGACTTTATAACCGGCTTTACGTACCTTCATGCAATAATCAATATCATTGAAGGCAACCTCAAATGTCTCATCAAGCTTATCTACCTCTTCAAACACGCTCCTCTTTGTCAAAAGGCACGCAGCAGTGACCGCCGAGAGCTCCTGTGTGAGAACCGCTCTCGCAAAATATCCGTATACATCATCACCTATCCCTGCAAATGCGTGGCCTGCCACACCCTGATATCCGATAATCACGCCGGCATGCTGGACTGTGTTATCATCATAGAGAAGCTTCGCACCGACTATACCTACATTCGGACGCTGGCATAATGCGAGCATCCTTCTTAAGCTGTCCGGTTCAATAACCTCCGTATCATTATTCAAAAGCAGTATATAATCGCCCTTTGCAGACTGAATTCCATAATTGTTTATGGCGGAATAATTAAATATTCCATCCCATTTCACAAGTTTGAATTTGTCACCGTATTTTTTTTCCATAGCTTCATAGCCTGCAAATGTTTCATCCAGAACACTGTTGTTCTCAACAACAATATACTCTAAATTGTGATAGTTGTTTACCTGCTCCATGGACTCAATACATCTTGTCAAATCTTCAAGGTGATCCTTATTAGGTATAATAACCGATACAAAAGGCTCGCCTTCAAGCTTATAGTCTATATCATAAAAACCCGGTGCCACTCCATTTGTGACTTTTCCATCCAAGCCGATTCTTTTTATATGTGCTGCCACGGCATTTACTCCCGCCGTATTGGCATATGTCTTTACAGATGCACTCTTAGCTGTAGAATTATCACTTATTCTCCAATGATAAAGTATCTTCGGTATGTGCCTTACACACTCAGCAATCTCGGCACATCTAAGTACATAGTCATGATCCTGTGCTCCATTGTACTCTGTTTTAAGCTCTCCTGCCTTATCTGCTAAGCTTTTCTTTACAACACACAGATGACAGATATAATTGTTGCGGCGCAGAAGCTCCATATTCAGATCTGATTTAAAATGCGCCTCCGTGTGCATGCCTGTGTCCTCAATAATCTTATCCTCATCCGAATAGATAAGCTCTGCTTTTGGATAGCGTTCAAGCTCTCTCATGCACTCAAAAAAAGCAGTCGGATGCAGCTCATCATCATGATCACCAAAAACAATATAATCTCCGTTGGCAAGACGCATCGCAGCATTCGTGTTCTCTGCAATTCCGAGATTATCTTTCAGCTTTACATATCTTACTCTGTCCTCTCCGAATCTTTCTATATAAGGCTGTACAATATTTTCAACCGTAAAGCCTTCCCCACTGCCGTCTGCAAGGCAAATCTGCCAATTATCATATGTCTGACTTACGACTGAATCGAGCATAAGCCTGAAAAATTTTTCATTAGGACGGTACACCGGTATCAGGATAGAAAACTTAGGTCTGAATGCGAACTTATAATTTCTCTGCTCAGCAAGCCTGTCCTGCGATGGGTTGTTTTTTGAGAAATAATCATTGGTCTGTTTTTGGGCTTTGCCTGTAATCTTGCCATATGCCTTTATCACAAAACGCTTCATGCCATAAAGTGCAATATAATTTCTCGCTCTTGTTATATAATCATTGCGGCAGCTTCCTGCGCTCACTATTCTCTGCCGCTTTTTCTCATCGCTGTCCCTGTTGACTACAATACTTACGCTTCCCTTTCTTCCATCACACTCTGTTGTGAGATTTAGTGTACGCACCTCATTGTCATCCACAAGCAGTTCAAAGCCGCACAGATCGTTAAGCTCACCAAGAAGATACCTGTTGACCATATCAGCTCTTGTAAAGAAATTTATACTCGTTTCAAGCCTTTTATTTCCGGAATACGCATTGATTGTCGGCATAGCTGCCGACTCTGCCCATCCTGTAACCTTTATCGTTTTCGATTTTTCATCGGGACTTACACCAATAAGATTTATCTCTATCAGTTTTCTGAGATATTCTATCTGTTTTCCCGGTATATAAATCTGTTCTGAACCGGAAGGATATGTATCTTTTGTGATAGTAATTTTTACATCCTTTACCTTCTTAGGAAGCTCAACGCAGAAATTATATTCACCATCAAACTCCGGTTCCGCATTTTTATACACAAAAAGAAGTGGCGTATTAACATTTTCCACAATATCCACAGGTGTTTCCACTCCATTAACGTAGGAAACAGCCTTAACATCCTTCATGTATTCTTTACTCGAACCAGTCTGAATGATAAGCCTGTTGCTGTTTTTCAAATCTATTCTTTTTTTATACACAAAAATAAAATTATCCAAGCTCTTCCTCCTAATTTCTGAACAGCCTGTTGATTACAATCCAGAATGCTGTCAGATAAATTCCAATGAATAACATCATAACAAATGTCTCAAAATTAAAAGGGCTTAGGCTTACCCTTAATCCGCCTTTTAAATGGAATTCGGGAAGAAGTGCATAAAAATATGCAAAAACAACATATACAACCGCAAGAACCACTCTCTTTACATACTTCATATTCCCATCCATCCTTTTCTTACCTGCCACCATACAGTGCATCATACTGTTCGCATATCTCCATTGTATCTCCGTATGCCTTAAGCTTTCCATGTTCAAGCCATACAACCTTATTGCATACAAGCTTTACCTGATCTATGCTATGCGATACAAAGAGTACTGTCGTTTTATGATTCATCATATCCTGAATACGGTCTATGCATTTTTGCTGAAACTTAGAATCTCCGACTGCTAAGACCTCATCTACAATCAGAATATCCGGATTTCCAATAGTAGCAATGGAAAATGCCAGTCTTGATGTCATTCCCGAAGAGAAATTCTTGACAGGTACATCCATAAAATCATGCAGCTCAGCAAAATCCACTATCTCATCATAAAATCCACGCATAACTTCCCTTGAATGTCCAAGCAAAGCTCCATTAAGAAATATATTCTCACGGGCTGTAAGATCCATATCAAAACCGGCTCCGAGCTCTATTAAAGGTGCAACACTGCCTGCAACCTTTACACTCCCTCCGGTAGGCTTAAGTACACCGGCAATAACCTTAAGCATTGTGCTCTTGCCGCTTCCGTTCAAGCCTATAAGACCTATCGACTCACCTTTTCTTACCTTAAATGATACTCCGTCAAGCGCCCAAAACTCATCAAAGTGAAGATTTCCCTTGAGTTTTCTAACTATATACTCCTTAAGGCTGTCAACTCTCTCTCTTGCCAGATTAAAGCAGCGCGAAACATTATTCACTTCTATAATCACATCATCAAATGATTTATTCTCTTCCATCTTCTCTTTTTCCAATTCTGTTAATATATCCACCGCAGCCATGCCTGTTTTCAAGACTATAAGTAGAGTATGAACTCATCCTGTTTCTTATAAAATACCCACAGACCGAATATAAACACAATAATACTTGGCGCAACCGCCATCACAACCGTGTACACATCCGGCATCGAGTTATACATCATAAAGCCTCTGAACATTTCCAGTATATTAGTCACAGGATTAAGCTTGACAATTCTATAAAGCACATTCCCAAGAATATCTATCGGATACATAATCGGTGCAAGATAGATAAAACCTGTCAAAAACACTGAGTATAGGTGTACGATATCTCTGTATTTTACAGACAATGCCGCCAATATAAAGCCTGCTCCCATGGAAAATATAATCATGATTGCTATAGGTATCACCGAAAGAAACATCGTATAATGTAACGGTGTTCTTAGAACTACCATAACAATGAGCAGAGCCGCATAGGCGGCAAAAATATTGATTGAGCACGATAACACTCTTGATAACACAAATATATACTTAGGTACATAAACCTTTTTTATAAGTGCGGCACTGTTGATTATCGAGTTCATGGCTGACTGTGTAGATTCAGAAAAAAAGTTGTAGAGAACCTGACCACACAATATATAGATAGGATAATTTTCCACCGCGAATCCAAAAAGGTGCGAAAAAACCGCAGAGAGAATTATCATCATAAATAATGGGTTTAAAAGAGTCCAAAGCACACCTAAGACAGAACGACGATATTTATTTTTGATATCACGCGATATAAGTTCAAATAAAAGCGGCTTAAATCTGATAAAATTTGCTCTGACTGAATTGTGCATTGTAAATCCTTTCTTTTGACCAAAATATGAACCTAATCAGTTCTTTCCTGCCTCTACATACTCCTTAAGTGTTCCCCACTTAGTATCCTTATCCGAGAAAATAAGCTCCATTCCCTCCGGTATCGGCCACTTAACTCCGACCTGAGGGTCATTCCATATAATGCCGCCCTCATCATTCGGATGATAAAAATCTGTGCACTTATATGCAAATTCTGCTGTGTCGGAGAGAACGACAAAGCCATGAGCAAAATTCTTAGGTATAAAAAACTGCTTCTTGTTCTCCTCGGAAAGCTCCACACCGAACCACTTGCCGAAAGTCTTAGAGCCTTCTCTCAAATCAACTGCCACATCGAATACAGTTCCTCTTGCAGCTCTTACAAGCTTATCCTGAGGAAACTGCTTCTGAAAATGAAGTCCTCTGATAACACCCTTCTTAGAACCTGACTGGTTATCCTGAACGAACTGCATATCTATACCTGCTGCAGCATAATCATTATAATTGTATACTTCATAGAAGTACCCTCTGGCATCACCGAAAACCTTCGGCTCAATAACCTTAAGTCCTTCTATCTCTATACCATCCTCTGTGTAACATTTGCTTACTGTAATCTGTCCCATGATAGCAACCTCACATTATTATTTTACAAACCGTTGGCAATCTCAATAAGATATTTACCATATGCAGTCTTAAGAAGCGGCTGTGCGAGCGCTACAAGCTGCTCTCTTCCTATAAAGCCTCTCTTATATGCAATCTCCTCGATACATGAAATATATAAGCCCTGTCTCTTCTGAAAAGCGGCGACAAAATCAGCGGCATCTAAAAGCGCATCGTGATTTCCTGTATCAAGCCATGCAAAGCCTCTTCCGAGAGTCTCAACCTGAAGTGTTCCTCTCTGTAAATACTCATTGTTAATGCTTGTTATCTCAATCTCGCCTCTGGCTGACGGCTTTACATTCTTAGCTATCTCGACAACATCATTGTCATAGAAATAAAGTCCCGGAACGGCATAGTTCGACTTAGGATGCTCAGGCTTTTCTTCTATTGAAAGAGCCTTTCCGTTCTCATCAAATTCAACAACACCATATTCTCTTGGATCCCTTACATAATAACCGAATATAGTCGCTCCGCTCTCCCTTGCTGCTGCTCTTTCTAATACCTTTGAAAAACTCTGTCCATAAAAAATATTGTCTCCGAGCACAAGCGCAACTCTGTCATTTCCGATAAACCTCTCACCGATTATGAACGCATCTGCAAGACCTCTCGGACTTTCCTGAACTGCATATTCAAAAGTCATTCCGAGCTGGCTGCCATCCCCTAATAACTCTTTAAATACAGGTAAATCTCTCGGTGTAGATATGATAAGTACTTCTCTTATGCCTGCAAGCATAAGCGTTGAAAGCGGATAATAAATCATAGGCTTGTCATATACAGGCATAATCTGCTTGGAAATTGCCTTTGTAAGTGGATATAGTCTTGTACCGGAACCTCCGGCAAGTATAATTCCTTTCATGATCATTTCCTTTCTTATTTGTACATCTCTGCATAATACTTCTGATAATCGCCGCTTGTCACATTCTTCATCCAGTCTTCATGCTCAAAATACCACTTGATTGTAAGCTTGATTCCATCCTTGAACATTGTATCAGGTACCCAGCCGACTGCTGCCTTAATCTTGTCAGGTGCGATTGCATAACGTCTGTCATGCCCCTTGCGGTCAGCAACATATGTTATAAGCTCTTCATTTATATGAGCCTTTCTAGGGTCTGTATCCGGAAGCATTTCATTTAACGTCTCAAGAATAATCTTTATGATCTCAATATTCTGTTTCTCGTTATGTCCGCCTATATTATAGCGCTCACCAAGCACTCCCTGCTCCTGAACCATGTCAATCGCCTTCGCATGATCCTCAACATAGAGCCAGTCTCTTACATTCTTTCCATCGCCATATACAGGAAGCTTCTTTCCTGATAGTGCATTGTTGATAATAAGCGGAATAAGCTTCTCCGGGAACTGGTATGGTCCATAGTTATTGCTGCAGTTTGTTATATTGGCAGGAAAATGATATGTGTCAATATAAGCCTTTACGAGCATATCCGATGAAGCTTTGCTTGCTGAATATGGGCTGTGAGGGTCAATAGGTGTTGTCTCATAGAAGAATGCTGTCTCATCATCCGGAAGTGAACCATACACTTCATCTGTTGACACATGAAGGAACTTCTTATCCTCCTTGTATGAGCCATCAGGAAGCTCCCATGCCTTCTTAGCAGCATTTAACATAACTGCTGTTCCGAGTACATTAGTCTTTACAAAAACCTCAGGGTTCTTAATACTTCTGTCAACATGGCTCTCTGCCGCAAAATGGACAACCCTGTCGATATCATTCCCAGCAAAAATCTTCTCTATTGCTTCCTTATCACAGATATCAGCCTTGACAAATGTGTAGTTAGGCTTATCCGCAATGTCCTTAAGATTCTCAAGATTTCCGGCATATGTTAGCACATCCACATTTATAATGCGGATAGTATCGCCATACTTCTTAAACATATAATGTATGTAATTTGAACCGATAAATCCGGCTCCTCCGGTTACAAGATAGGTTCTCATTTTACTTAATCTCCTTCCAACTCATAAAATTCACTCTGAAACATTTATATACATATCAAAAATATGCGTTAAAACAACATATATTTTCAGCATACATTCAAAGTCCTTTATGGCAGTCTGTCACTTAAAATTCAGCATTGTCCTTAAATACATGCTGTTCTGACATCTGCTTTCAAGCTATTGTATGTTACCATAACTCATTATATAAATCAACCTGTTAGTTTGTTTTATACAGACTTATATCAATTCTGCGCGAGTCCATTTTCCCTTAGATATTCATCAAGTGCACTTTCCCAGTCTGCAAATGTATATCCACCGACAAGACGGAACATATAATTGTCAAGCACTGAATATGCAGGTCTTGCTGCCGATTCAGGATGTGCATCCTGATACTGCTTCGTGCTCACATGAACAACCTTGGTATTTCTTTTGGTCTTTTTAAATATAGCTTCCGTAAAATCTGCCCATGAACAGAAATTCTCACATGTTCCATGATATACTCCGTAATTTTCAGTCGGAACCAGCCATTTTATCGCTCTTGCAAGCTCCATCGCACTTGTAGGAGAACCAATCTGATCATCAACAACCGTAATCTCATCATGAGTCTCTGAAAGTCTCAGCATTGTCTTTAGGAAATTTTTTCCGTCTCCATAGAGCCATGCTGTTCTGACAATGAAATAGTGTCTTGAAAAATCCTTTACAAACTTCTCGCCGGCAAGCTTGGTAAATCCGTATATGCTCTTAGGAGCTGCCTCATCAAATTCAGTATATGGTCTTGAACCATCACCGGCAAAAACATAATCCGTAGACACATGAATAAGCTTTGCATTGTATTTTTCCGCTGCAATGGCAAGGTTTCTAGGGCCTATCGCATTAATCTTATATGCAAGCTCCTTATTTACTTCGCAGGCATCCACCGCAGTGTACGCAGCACAGTTGACTATCGCATAAGGCTTTACCTTCTCAACGAAACTTATGACAGCATCTATATCTGTTATGTCAAGCTCCGCAACATCAGTGTTAACAAGCTCATACTCATTATTTACTTCTAAGACCTTGTTCATCGCTCTTCCCAGCTGTCCATTACAGCCTGTTATTATAAGCTTTTTCATGATTTTTCTCCTCTAAAAATATATGTTTTTATAAGTTACCATAAAATAACAGGAACTAAAAGGCTGTTTCCCTGTTATATATCCGCCTAGAGACTGCACTGTCTTATCAGTATCTCCCATATGCTGTAAAAAATTATAAATGCTGACACAAGCATACATGTCATATTATAGCGCATCTTGTTCCAATTCGTATTGACTTTGTTAAAGCTAAGTGTAAATAGAGCAGGAAACAGCAATGGAATATAGTATCTTCCCTGAACGCCTGCCATCGTTGTCTTGCCGACCTCAGTATAGCTTATATACATGGAAGTCCATATCAGGCACATCACTCCGAATACAAGAAAATATATCATCGCTTTTAACCATACAGGCATGCCCTGTGCAATCCATTTTTTCTTATCATTCTGTACATACACTGTAT
The DNA here is from genome assembly GCA_900545175.1 of uncultured Eubacteriales bacterium. Lineage (GTDB taxonomy): Bacteria > Bacillota > Clostridia > Lachnospirales > Lachnospiraceae > CAG-882. Next base: position 37,450 of record UQYF01000013.1, on the reverse strand, counting down.
TCTCGGATGTAATTGTTACTGCCACCAGATATATGACAATAACATAAGTCATGCTTCCTGCTCCAAGATATGCCATAAAATCAAGTGCCGGTGTACCTATTCCGAAATCCCACAGATGCTGCCACATTGTAGATAAAAGCAATGCCGCATAGCCGACAGGATTAGAAAATACCGCGCTCATCTGCCCTGCATGGCTTGTCGTGCCGCCTCTTAAATCTCCTTCAGCCGAAGGACTGAATATTGCAGGAAGTACAAAGGTGCTCAAAATCACAAGTAAAACGAGCACTATTCCCGCCTTCATTATCTTTTCCTGCTTCTTGTCCTTAAAAATACGGTGCGGAAGAAAAACACCAAGCAATATCAATGGTATATAAATTGACTTTCTCGATGAACCATATGCCATTGCGCCGACAAACACAAGATATTCCCACCATGTAATCTTTTTCTCTGTGAACATAAGGTAAAAAATGTACGACATACCAAGGAACAAAAAGCCTGTAACTACAGTGTCATATGATATCGTACATGCCAGATACATCGGTGTCGGCATAAGTGCTATGGCACTCATGATCAATTTCCCTTTAGGAAGCTTGCGGATTGCAAAAAATACAACAATCACATACATCAACATATTGGTAAGCCGCAATAAAATATATGTGTATGCAAAAGGAACTCCTGCAAGCTTGCATATATTGCACGTTATAGCCATAAAGAAATATGAAAATGTTGCAAATCCACTCGTACCCCAGTGATGTGAAGCTGCCGGGTCAGACTCACTTGGCGTTGACAATTCATTAACCCTGTCAAATACATGCTGGTATTCTTCATACGAAGTGCTGTACTCAAACGGAAGGTTTTCAGCTCCTCCGTCAATATAGTTGTGAAGAAAACAGTTATATTCGTAGCTTCCTGTTATATCCAGCCAATATACACTTCTAAGATGTGTCTCTTCATCCCATCCTACACGGGACAATGGCATAGCAAGACAGAAGATAATTCCGGCACACAGTCCAACCGTCAAAAAACCGTACTCCAAATGCGCCGATATCGCATTTCTGAACACAATTAAAACGCCTGCACATAGAACCATTAAGAGCACAAATAAGAATCTGAAATGGTTAAATATAGCAACATTTCTTATTCTTACATTTAGAAGTTCTACATCATTGTCATATTGCGGAGTATTATTGTCCTTAGGTATTATCCACACAGCCTTGGCATTCTTATCTATGTTGACTGTCGACTCCGATATATAGATTGGATTATTGTCCTTGGTTGTCCAGCTTTCAAGATATCCGAATCTGTTCTCACACAGAACTATAATATCAAAATAAGCCGCCGATGCATTCTTATAATCGAGAACAAGCTTATTCACATAGCCATCAGGCTCAAGGTAATAGCATTCCATTCCCTGATATGTTAAGTACTCTTCATGTGGTCTGTATTCAAGACCATTTTCCGGATCTCCCTCCGTCAAATCAGAAGCATCAAATACTGTCTTTTCAAAGCTTATATTCTGTACTCCTTTAATGTCGGACGGAAGCCGCATAAGCTTGATATTGCAGAACAGCTCAACAGCAGATGCCATAAAAAGACCGGCTGCAAGTACAATAACAAGTCTGATTATATATCCTTTTATCTGTATAATTCCATTTTCTTTTTGGCTGATAACCTTCATACTCTTTTTCACAATATTCCTCATTCCGCTGACTTATTAATTTGTTTTACAAACTATGACACTCTAATTTTATTGATAAATATTTGCAGGATAATAATTCTTGTCATACAAAGCCTGAAGGTATGCACTTATATCCTTTATTCTCGATGTAGGTTCATAGTTATCCACACCAAACAGGTACTTGTGAAGCTCGCTCACGTTCGATTCAAGCGTCATCGCAAATACAGGGTCGGCAATATTAAGCTCCGGAACCTTCTTCATGGAACCGAACTTTTCAAATGGGAAGCCCGTCTGATCAACCAATGAAAAATCAAATACGCTTGGAACCATGCTTAATATCTCTGAAGCAGGCACACTCGTAACTACATTGTCAAGTACACCATTTATTGCATTTGTAAGCTGTGTAATATTCATCTTCTTCGCTTTCTCAAATATAAGGCTTATAATTTTTCTCTGTCTCTCAGCACGTCCGTAATCGAGTGTTCCATCAGCGTATCTTATACGACAGTAAGCTGTCGCCTGTATTCCGTCAAGATGCACCATTCCCGAATTCGGAACCGTAGTGTAAGTTCTTCCTGTGTTAAGACCTGTATCTCTAAGATACTCATTCAGCCAATACAGCTCATCCTCTGTTATCTCAAGATCAACGCCTCCCATTGCATCGACAATTCTTATCAATGCTTCAAAGTTGACCATGACATAGTCTGTAATATTGAGGTCAAGATTTAAATTAACCATGCTTATCGTAGCTTCAACACCTGAATAGAAAAAAGCTTCTGTTGCTTTCCTGTATGTGTCGTTAAATTTTCCGGATGCCGGAACCATGAGCAAAGTATCTCTGTATACTGATACAAGCTTCACTTCCTTAGTGTCATTGTTAAGGCTTGCTATAATAATGGCATCAGTATTTCCCTCACCGGTCTTATTGAGAGCTTCAAGTGAGTTATCTCTTGCATCCGTTCCAAGTAACAGGTAATTGGTATATCCCTTCAATGTCTCGTTAGCCTTTACTTCCGGCGCAATTACAAGGTCTATCGCCTCCCTGTCAATCTCCTGTATTTCAAGCTTGCTAAATTTATCAACAATATACCATGCCACCACAACCACACATAGCACAACAAGCTCCGCAAAAAAGAGCAATGCTTTCTGCCATACCTTCATTCTTCTCTTTTTTTTCTTATTTGCCATAATAATCCTCATTCCTGAGCAATTCTGCGATAAAGCGGTGCAAACCATATGCAGGAGGTTTGTCGTCCGGTATCAAGGCAGTGGATTTCCGCTCATAATATCTATCTAATAATTAAAAAGCATTCTTATTTACAAAGCCTTTAAAAATCGTCTGAAACAGTATAGCAATATCAAACCACAATGTCCAGTTCTCAATATAGTACAAATCATACTCTATTCTCTTTTGAATAGAAGTATTTCCTCTGTAGCCGTTAATCTGTGCCCAGCCTGTCATTCCGGGACGTACCTGATGCTTTATCATGTATCTTGGTATCTGTTCCTTGAACTGTTCGACAAACTCCGGTCTTTCAGGTCTTGGCCCTACCAGACTCATATCACCCTTTAATACATTGAACAGCTGCGGCAGCTCGTCAAGACTGCATTTTCTTATGAATTTTCCGATTCTTGTAGTCCTGTCATCATTCTGCGTTGTAAAATGCAGCTCGTCGCATCTATTTATTTTCATAGAACGAAACTTGTACATAACAAAATTCCTGTTATGAAGTCCCACTCTCTCCTGCTTATATATAACAGGCCCTTTTGATGAAACCTTCACCGCAAGTGCCACTGCAAGCATGATAGGAGAAAATAGGATTATAAGCAGGAACGAACCGACTATATCCGTAAATCTCTTTATAAATTTATTGAATCCTCCGTTAAGCGGTACATGTCTTATATTTATGACAGGCAGTCCCAATAAATCCTCTGTATACGGTCGTGTAGGAATAAAGTTATTATAATCCGGTATGAACTTTGTGTGTACTCCCGATTTTTCGCATATTGCAACAATTTTCTCAAGTTTTGCATATTCAGCTATTCCGAGTGTTATCGCAATCTCATCAAGCTCGTTCTCTAACAGGATATCATCAAGCCTTGATATCTCGCCGATAACCTGCTCACCGCGATACTTGATCCCTGTCTTAACATTATCGTCAAGTATGCCCATTATATGATAGCCCCACTGCGGATTTGCCTTAATCCTGTCTATATATCCTTCTGCTGCACGGCTATAGCCGACAAGCAGGATATGCTTCTGATTAAATCCTCTATTCCTTATCTTTCTTAGAACCCATCTTATAAGATTTCTGAAAATTATCTCCGCAGTATTGTTTATTATATAGAAAATAAACATCATCTGCCTTGAAAAATGAGGCTGATGTAACATATACAGTGCCATTATAAATATAACAAGTCCTACTGTGTTAGACTTTATTATATTGCTTATCTCTTCTTTTATTGTCTGCACACGTTTCGGACTGTACACATTAAATATCAAATATAAAATAAGATACATTGGTATTATGCATATAAGTCCGACAATATACATATGATTCATCATGGTTCTTCCGTCATCATAAAACTTTATGCCCCACGATAAACCATACGATGCAGCTATTATAATTGCATCCAAAACCACATGCAATCTGTTAAAATATTTCTGATTACTTTTTATCACAGCTGCCTCCAATAGTTCCGATTCATTGTGCATGCCATAACGATTCTCTCCGGCAGTCTGCGATACGCCCTGCCAAGCTTATATCCAGCAAGTCTAAAAGCACTATTTATATAGAAATATGGTATATAATATGCCGCATGTTTTTTCACCAGCAATGAAGTCATTTGCCTTATATATTTCATCCCTTCACTCTCAGACGAGATATTCCCGAACACATCCTGATTGTCTGCCTGAGATACGCCAAGGTCAAAATTTCTATGAAACTGCTGCATATTAGAATAGTTATGTGAATGCACTACACATGCGTCTGCCTTATAATATACCCCATATCCGGTCATCAAAAACCTGTATGCCATTATCATATCTTCATTAAAAATGGTTTTTTGTATAAAACCACCCTGTTCAATGTATCTGCGCCTGTCATACATCGCACATACATCTGAACAAAAAATTGCTTTTACACCTATTTTTTCAATGTCATCCTTGTACTTTATACGGCTTTCCTCAGGATAATTGAATCCTCTGCCAAGTCTCTCTATGATTCTGCAATTATCATCCGGAAGCTGCCTTGCATATGCCACAGCGACATCTGCCACGGCAAAGCTGTCTAACAGCTTCTCCACAAGGTATGCGTCAGCCGGTACAGCATCCTGAGTCATAAGCAGGCAGTAGTCGGCATGTGACTGCATAATCCCTTCATGTCTTGTGCGTCCGTGATCGAATTCGTCTTCCTTAATATGACGTACACTTATTTCTCCACTATATTCAAACTGTTTTTCATTATAATATTCTTTACCTGTATTTATGACATACACATGATTGACATGCACAGACTGTTTTTCTAACATTTTTAAAAGACGTGCATACTTCTCATCCGGATGACACACAGGAATAATAACATCAATAATAGGCTTCTTCATTTCTAAACTCTGAATCTTTCATGAATTGAATAAATATTCTGCGTAAATCTGATTAATGGACTTTTGTCTGGGTTTCAGTCTCTTCCTGAGTTTCATCATCGCCGGTTACCACAACCTTGACACTGACATTCTCCGCAATAATGTAATTATTCTCATCCTCAGACATCACAACCTTGACTTCATATTCACCAGGCACATAATCCTTTAAGTCAATATTGGTATTGAGTACATCCATATTGAAGCTGTCGTGAACATCCTGTGTCGCTTTAATCTTTACTTCGATATAGCTGTCCTCTATCTTCGCTTCGAGTCCATCTGCAAGATTATTTATTGCAATGCCATTTCTCCGTATAATATAGCTCTTTGTAACTAACGGCTCAACATCTATATGCACCACAAGCTCAGCCGTACCTGATACAATAGTATAGCTCGCCTTCAGATAATTATTGAGATTTACAACACAGTCCTGACTCTCTGTTATATCTTCAAGCTCAATGGCATCACTCGGAAGGTCAATCGATGTGATATTTGCAAGGCTCTCACTTGAACCTGCAATCTTAACGTGGTCAAAGTTCTGGGTATAGCCCATCATCTTATAATCTTCAGCTGTTGTGACTGTAGGATTTATCGTTACACTCACCCACTTGGTAGGGTTGATTGCAACACTAAGACGCAGGCTGTTCCTGCTAAGCTGTATTGCGCTTGTATCGATTACATTTCCGTCCTCGTCATAGAACACCGGCGTAACCATCTCGTTCACAGACTGCATCATATTTGAAACATCGTATTTGATTTCTGCGCGCACAATCTTCTCCACAACACTTGCGGCACCGGTTATATCAATCTTATTTTGTGATATAGATATGTCTCCTGTAACATAATTTTCTGCCGGTGTACCGGTCACATTCACAGTGACAGGAATCTCTGCTGTCTCTTTATTATCAATGCTCAGCTTTACGACCTGAACCTTGGATGTAATCTCTTTTATATCGCTCTTTACATCAGATTTGATGCATTCTATTGTTATATTGGCAGTGTCTGTAAGAGGGCTTAGCTGACTTAAATCAGCATACGCGACAAAATCCGAGGATTTTAAATCCTTTGCAACACTCTCAGGTGCCCAGACAGTGATTGCTATTAAGCTGCCTGATTCCACTTCATAAATATATCCCTTATCTGTAAGGTCATCATCATTTCTAAGTTCAACATTGATTCCTGTTATTGTCTTTTTTACAAGCGGGTCATCAATATTCATAACAACCCACCATACAAGAATTGCAATCAAAAGGGCAAGTATTTTAAGTCCTATATTGTTAAATATTATTTTCTTCATCAGACTTGCCTCCCCTCTTCCATATCTTGATACGTTTTCCGCTTTCAAGATTTCCTATCTTCAGAAGCTCAAGCTTGTTTTTAAGATATTCCCCATCAACATTTCGCACCAGCTGTCCGTTGTGTGCGATTGAAACCTTTCCTGTCTCCTCTGAGACAATAATTACAAATGCGTCTGTAGCTTCGCTTATTCCTGCTCCTGCGCGGTGCCTCGTTCCTAACTCCTTGCTCATGTCCATATTGTCCGACAATGGCAGATAACAGGTTGCCGACACAATTCTGTTGCCTCTTATAATAACTGCGCCATCATGCAGTGGTGTGTTGTGTTCGAAAATATTTATAAGGAGCTGATTACTTACATAAGCATCAATATCAATTCCCGTCTTAATGTAATCTCCAAGATTGATATTCTGTTCAATTACAATAAGAGCACCTGTCTTCTGCTTCGCCATCTCATACGAAGCCTTTACAAGCTCATTTATCGTCTTCTCGCAAAACTGATCCTTCTTATCCCTGAAATCGTCAAACTGCAAAAGACCGGCGAGATATTTTTTGTTTCCAAGCTGCTCAAGTGCCTTTCTAAGCTCCGGCTGAAAAATGACAACAACAGCTATCAATGCCACATTTATTGTCTTTCCGGCAATCCATAGAATCGTTGTAAATTTACAAACATAAGCGATAAGTGCAAAAATTATAATTACAAGAATACCTTTTAACAGAGTCCAAGCCCTGCTGTTTTTCATCCACAATATGATATGATACAGAAAGAATGCGATGATTATAATCTCAGCAATATCTGAAAATTCAACACTCGGCCTGTATATATTATTCAGAAAATCTCCCAAAAAATTAGTAACTGCACTCATGCTTTCACTTCCTTCTTATCTTATTCCTCATCCTCAAGATTAAGCATATCCTGTTCATATGCCTTACGGCGTTTTATATCCTCCGGCTCGGCTGCATCATTAGTTCCATAATTATCAGCACCATAAGTATCATGTAAATTATAATTCTTTGGTTTCTCATCAGCTCTGCTGTTAATCTTCTTAATCTTAATGTCAGTTACAGCCATGTTAAACTTAGGTACAGCCTTAACATAGTAATAATAATCATCGTCCTCGAACTGGACTCTTTCAGTCCTCGAATAATCTACTGAAAGTATGAAGAAATTAAGTGCCAGCCCTATTGCAACAGATACAGCACAGCCTATGATAAGCCATAACATATTAAATGTCAGATTCATCATAACATGTGACATAATAACAAGCACAGCCTCAACAACACTTCCTGTCACGACTGCGATTGTCCTTGAATGGTCTATGGAAAAGCTCTTTATAATGAAAACAAGCACTGTCGCAGCCGCGAATACAATCCCCATCACAAGCATTTCCTTGTTCATTATCGTATTATCCATAATAAATACAATCTTCTGCACCAGATCCCCATCTCCGAACATGGATGCGGATGCCGTAAACTCTTTGCAAAAATACAGGCAGAAATACAGATAAGTTCCAAAAAAAGCCGGCACAATTCCCGAAATTCCGACTGTAAGCCCGACAATAACAGGAACTGCATAAGGTATATGCAGCATGAACAAAACCGGTGTGAGCAAAAGAACCCATCCGGTCTTAGGTGCAAACACATAGTACACCATCAGGAGTATCAATAATACTGCGAGTGTTATCAGTGCAAATTCCACCGAAATTTCGTATAACTGCAAGATTATCAATGCACACCCTGAAAGCACTGTCACTCCTGTAGGAAGAAAGGCGCATACAGCAGAAATTAAAATAAGTATCAAAACATTTGAAGCCAGCTGGTTATAGCCTGTCATTCCTCTTATAAGCATGAATGCCACAAATGCTGCAGCAAATCTTATCACACGGCTTATCAACATGTCATATTTTTCATACAACCGTTGCAAAAAATCCTTGATTTTTAACAGTTCCGTCATCATTCTCTCTCTCCATCGACCCTTTCTTTTTTCTCTTCACGGCTCAGCTTATCTATCTTTTTGAGGCGGTTGATATACATTCTCCTGCCATCCTCATATTCATTATAACGCATCGAAAATATAAAATATGCTATGACCTGCGCTGCTATAAGCATTAAAACATAAGTCACTATAAGAGTGCTGCCAAGCTTTCTATAATCAATCTTCGTCAAATTGTTCACAATGTATTCAAACTTGTACATGCATATAAGCACAAGTGTCAAAAGATATCCACCTGTTATGCCTATGCCGGCAAACAGCATATGCATGCCTATATAGTCATTCCGGTAATACATAACATTTTTTAATTCTTTTTTGCCTTCATGCTTTTCATACATGGCAGTTCGTGCCATAAGCCTTACTTTACGCTTATTAACCATGTTATCTCCTTAAATATCCCACTATCAGCTTAACAGGCTTATCATCTCATGCACTTCATGCATTCGATAATTTCGCCGCTCGCTATAATAATAGAATTTTCTCCGTGCTTTGCACTCTCGAAAATTCTAACAGCTATTCGCAATCTCAATAGTTCGACACAATCGAACTATTATCTTGCTCATATCTGTTTGCCCGTTAAATTGATAAGTGTCTTTGTCTGCAAGCAGCCACGCACTTATCAACTTAACAGGCTTATTATATATATTTTTCTAAGGATTGTAAACTATAATCTGTGAATGAGCATTGGTGGCTGGCATTACAAATCGCACCTTACGTCCATCGCTGTTAATAGTCTTATCCTTTGAAAGAGTTGTATATACATTCCACACAGATTCAGATGTATCCGGGAGCAGATAAGCTAGTGCGCCTCTTACTGCCATATCAAAGTCGGATGAACGCTGTTTAATGTATATATGTACGCTGTCAGACTGAACTATCACTTCTCCATAGTATTCCCCATCAACTTCATATATAGCAGCATTTGGCAGATATTGTGAAAAACCTGAGCCTGAAAGCACTGAAAACATCTGCTCAGTATCTATCGCTTCTGCCGGCTGAGTAGTAGGAGGTATAAATTCTGTCTCTGTCTCCTGCTGTGTCGTCTCTTCATTTACCGATGGCTGCTGTGTGCTTTCCTGAGTGTTGTCCGGTACCGCATCTGCATCTGAACCGGTATTCCATGTATTGCTTCCGTCCGCATTACTGCCTGCATCCGGTACGCTCACCTGTCCATTATCTTGGGCACCACTCTGTGTCATATCGCTGTCCGTTGTCTGTCCGCTCTCCTCATATACATTATCATCTTCATTCCGTGGTTTATTCTGACCGATCGTGTCAAATCCCATGTCTCCCTTAGATGAGGCATCCTTCACAACTTCGATAGCTATAGCTGATGAATACTCTCCGGACGTAGCTGTAATTGCTGCCACACCTACTCCTACAAGCACTACATTGCCTTTTTCATCCACGATAACCGCATCCTCATTGCTGCTTGACCATACAACCGACTCGACAAGCTCAACAGGGTTCGCCGAGAGTGACAATGTATAAGACTGTCCGACATATCCCATGAATGAATCAGCGTCAATATTGATATATTCCTCATCCGCGTCATAATGCTTTCCCGAACTGCCATTAACATCGTAACCTGCATTAGAACTTCCGGACTTTCCCACAAATTCAACAAGCAATACAATTAAGAGCAGAATTGCCACCGTTCCCGAGCCAAACAGTAACCCTATAAGAGGTCCTAACATTCCATTCTTTTTCTTGGTTCTTTTTTTATTGCTCCTATTTTTATTGCTTTTTTTATTTCCTTTTTTACTCTTACTCGCAGTTTTACCGACATTGCCGGCACTGTTTGCGGATTCTCTTAACATATCCTGCAGATTACTGCCATATCTGCCTTTATCTGCATAAATATCTCTATATCTGTTATCTTTATTTTTCAAATCGTTATTCTTTTCTGTCCCTGCCATATACACCCTCCGCATAGTCACAGCCCATATATGATACTTAAATATGAAGACTGCATTTATATACTAACCTTTATGCGTTCGAAAATCAAGTTGAGATTTCCGACTACAGCCTATATAATATTTATAATTAATGTAATTTAGCTGTAATTTCATTTCTTCAATCAGCAAATACAGTAAAATCTAAGAAAGGATGCTGCAAAATATCATGAAGCTAATATTTATAAGACACGCCGAACCTGACTACAGTATCGACTCCTTAACAGAAAAAGGCTTTTACGAAGCCGGACTTCTTGCAAAGCGCACCGCCGCATGGCATGTGACAGATTTCTTTTGTTCTCCGCTCGGAAGAGCCATAAAGACAAGCGAACCTACTCTTGCCTGCCATGGACGAACCGCAACAATATATGACTGGCTGCAGGAATTCCGCATTCCTGTATCGTCAGAGGGACGTCCTGATGGCAAAACAATTCCATGGGATTTCATGCCTGAGTATCTTAACAGATACCCAGAACTGCTTGATGCAGACCGCTGGCTTGACACACCTGTGATGAAAAGCGGTAATGTAAAAGAAGCTTACGACAATGTATGCCAAAGCTTTGATGCACTTCTTGAAAAATACGGTTATGTCCGCGAAGGGCTTGCATATAGCACGACACATACACAGTCAAGCTGCGGATATATGGTATACAACGGTACTACCAAGGAATGTATATCTAACCACACTGATGATGAACCTGTTTTGGTATTCTTCTGCCATCTTGGTATCATGCTGTGCATCATGTCTTATCTTTTAAACACATCACCTGTAACTCTATGGCAGGGATTTTTTACTCCTCCAAGCTCAGTCACTGTTCTCTCCGCCGAAGAGCGCATTCCCGGACTTGCATATTTTCGCTGTCAGATGCTTGGCGACACATCGCATCTTCGCTTAAACGATGAGCCTGTTTCATATTACGGCGGATTTGCACCGCCGTTTCAGGGATAGAGCTTTATGTGAGCCTGAAAGGGTGCTGCATCATATATTAAATACGCCATGTAATGGCTGCAGTAATAAAAAACCCATAAATGCTAAATGACGTTCCCTCAAAAATCAAAGCATTTATGGGTATTTTTATTAATTTGTCCGCCATTTGGCTGCATTAAAATATCATCTTTTCCGACCTGCTTTAAGCTCCGTCATAATCAATGATATTCATAATCTGCTTTTGCTTCCTGTTAAGATAAAATCGATAGCTCTCATTTATATTTTACAAATTCATATCACTTCTGTGCATTATGTCTCTTAAAAAAATCCTTCGTCTCCTTTATAACAACTCCGCTCAGAGCGAATATCGCTATCATATTAGGAATAGCCATGAGACCGTTAAAAATATCAGCAATAGTCCATACAGCCTTTACTGTCATGTACGGGCCGATAAATACTGCCAATATATACAGCCAGCGGTACACTTTGACAACCTTCATCTTTCCGCCTGTCAGATATTCAAGACATCTCTCCGAATAATAATCCCATCCAAGAATTGTTGTGAATGCAAAAAATACAAGACACATCATAAGAAGGAATGACGAAATTACCTGTGGAATAGGAATACCATTGTTAAAAGCATAAGTTGTGACAGCTACGCCCTCTAAGCCTTCAACCTGCCATGCACCTGTGATAACGATTGCAAGTCCCGTCATTGTACATATTATTATTGTATCAATAAATGTTCCTGTCATCGATACAAATCCCTGTCTTACAGGCTCCTTTGTCTTAGCGGCGGCTGCTGCTATCGGAGCTGAACCAAGTCCTGATTCGTTAGAGAAAATACCTCTCGCAATACCACTCTGCATTGCGACAATTATGCTTCCCACAACTCCGCCCGTAACAGCTCTCGGATTAAATGCTCCTTTAACTATTGTCACAAACGCAACAGGAATCTGCTTTACATTGCATACAAGGAGCATAACACTGAAAACCACATATATCACAGCCATAAAAGGCACTACAACCTGTGACACATTTGCAATTCTCTTAATTCCTCCAATAAGTACAAGCGCAACACACACACTGAGTACAAGAGATGCTGTCACAACTGTCCATGAGTATGTACCGATCCCGGGTATTGTCACCGCATAAGCCGTATCAGGGTCAAAGAAATTCTTCACTGCCGATGCGATTCCGTTTACCTGTGAAAATGTACCTATGCCAAAAAGGCCTACGCACACACCAAAAAATGCAAAAAGACACGCCAGCCATTTCCACTTTTTACCCATTCCTCTTTCAATATAGTAGAACGGACCGCCAAGCGTATGATGTTTCTCATCAACAACACGGTACTTTACAGCGAGAAGACCCTCCGCATACTTAGTAGCCATTCCAAAGAATGCCGCCACCTCCATCCAGAAAAGTGCTCCCGGCCCGCCGGCACATATCGCTGTTGCGACACCCACGATATTACCTGTTCCGATAGTTGCTGATAGTGCAGTACATAGTGCTCCAAAAGATGTCACCTCTCCGTGACCATCTTCCTCATTCTTAACCATCCACTTAAGTGCAAGCGGAAGCTTTCTTATCTGAAGAACTCCCATTCTCACAGTCAGATAAATTCCTCCCGCTAAAATGAGCACCATGAGCGGCACTCCCCAGACAACGTCATCAAGCCATGTAAGTATTGCGTTGATTTCCTGTAGCATGTGATATCCTCTCTTGTTTTTAATTTTTTATTATGATTGTATATCACTTTAATAATTTAATCAACTAATTTTACTGTGAAATATTTACTATTCCATATAGTATTGCGCCTGTGCCTCTTCGTCCTCACAATATGCTATTCTCACTTTTTGCCCCGGTCGGTCTGATTCCTAAAATATCCCGCCTGCACTCACCATGTCATAATGCATGTCTATTGCAGTCTCAATCATTCCGTTATCAGACGACATTATCCCTTCATAAATGCTTTTGTGACAGTCAATAAGCTTGTCCCTTTTTTCCTTATCGGTATTATATATTATATGCTCAATAAATTCCATATAAACAGCAGTAACCGCATCCATAATCACCGTCATAAGTCCGTTATCCGCTGCCTTTACAAGCTCATTATGAAAATTATCGTCCGCTGCCGCAAGCCTTCTAAGAAGCTTTTTAGTGCCGGCTTCACCTTCTGCATCACTGTCTTGTGCCTTTAATTCATTCTGTATGCTCCAAAGCTCGTCTAGATATCCCTTAAGGCGCTCACTATGCTCCTTGGATATTCCATTTTTCACTATCATACTGCACACAGTCTTTTCTAAAATGCGGCGGAATTCACATACATCTGTGTAGCTTATGCTTCTGAGCGCAAGCATCATTAGAATTATCTGGCTGATTGATTTTCCCGCATCGCCCGATATATAGTTGCCTGAGCCCTGCTTTCGCTCTATTATGCCCATTCCGTGCAGAATACTCAATGCCTCCCTTGTAGAATTGCGACCTATCCCAAGCTGCACTGATATGCTCCGCTCTGTCGGAAGCCTGCTCCCAACTTCAAGAGTTCCGTTATTTATAAGCTCATATATATATGCAACAGCCTTGGCATACTCCTGTGAACTGTTCTCATCTTCTAACATAAACATATATCTCCATAGCAAATTGGGACACAGGTGTCAGACCCCGCTGTCCCAAGTGCACTGGGACAGTGGTGTCTGACACCTGTGTCCCAGTTCTATATAAAGTACGAAAAAATAGTCGCCCCAATAACAGTCAGCACTCCCGCTACAGCAATGGCAAGACTGCTCATGGCTCCTTCCACTTCGCCAAGCTCCATAGCCTTCGCTGTTCCGATGGCATGGGCCGCACTTCCCAGGGCAAGACCTTTAGAAATAGGTTCTGTAATCCTGAACAATTTGCAGATTAGTTCACCAAAAATATTTCCGAAAACTCCTGTTATGATTATGACAGCAACTGTTATTGTTACATAACCTCCAAGTTCATCGGACACACCCATTCCTATCGCTGTTGTGATTGACTTAGGAAGCAGAGTCACATACTCTTCATGTGAGAGTCCCATAAACTTTGCAAGTACGAATACTGTCACAAGACTTGTTAGGACACCTGCCACGATTCCAAACAGCACTGCCTTAAAATTATCCTTTAACAGCTGCCATTGCTCATAAAGAGGAATAGCAAGACATACTGTCGCAGGTGTCAGAAACCAGCTTATATACGATGCACCTTTATTGTAGATTTCATAATCGACATCCGCCACAACTAACACTATGATTGTAGCTGCAATGGATATGAGAAGCGGATTTAAAAATCCGAACTTAAATTTTTTCTTTAAATAATATCCCAATACATAAGCGAGCAGGCTTATCGTAACTCCTGCAAAGAGAGAATCCTCAAGAAACTCTGTCATTTTAAGCACCTTCCTCTGTTTTATTGGCTGCGCCGCCTTAAAATTTATTTTCTTTAGTGCAGCCTTGTATCTTATCTGTTTAACTATGCTTTATTTTCATCATAGTTTATGTGCATTCTCTTTTATCTTCCTGTCAGCACACTTCCTGTCCCTTCTTATAACCCACTGTGATGTCTTTCCTGCGGCACCCATTACGGTTATTATAGTGACAACTGTGATAATGCCAACCGGAATCAATAGCGGCTTTAACACACTCCACGATGACATAAGTCCGACACCCGCCGGAATGAACATGACCGGCATAATATCAATAAGGAACTTACCGACATCCTTCACTGAATCAAGCTTGATAAAGCCTGTCATAAGCCCGATAAACATAATCACCATTCCGTATATGCTCGCCGGAATAGGCAGTGGAAGCATGTATTTTAAAAGCTCTCCGACAAAGGTAATTCCAATAATCACCATAAATTGATGTAAGTATTTCATATGTGTTTGTCCTTTCGTAATAATAAAAATTGGTAGCACCAATTTCAATGCTACCAAAAATTATACTCATGTTACCACTTTTGTCAAATGACAAAATAACCAATTTTTATCTTCTATTCAGGTCTTCTTCCGTCATAAATATTCCGCTCATACCGGCATTAATCTCTGCGACCTCACGTATTCCTTTTATATAATCGTCATATATATCCCACAAGTCCATATCACAATCAATAAGACCATCCTCATCAGGTATCCATTGTTTTATCAGGGAAATTCTCTCCTCTTTTGTGGTATCTTTTATCAGAATACTTTTATTCTCCATCCTGCCAATCCTCTGTATCTTATTTTAAACTCCTGTTGCACTTTTCACTCTTAAAACAGAACTTATGGTTCACGCTTTTTCTAATTGCGAACGGTTCTAAGTGCCTCTATCGTGCGCTCTATAAGCTCATCAAGGCTCCAGCCGAGCATATCTGCTCCTCTTTCTATAACTTCCCTTGAGCAGCCTGCCGCAAAGCCTTTGCTCTTATATTTTTTCTTAACCGACTTAAGTTCGAGATCCTGAACGCTCTTAGATGGACGCATGATAACCACAGCTCCGATAAGTCCTGTAAGCTCATCAACCGCATAGAGAACCTTCTCCATCTCATGCTCCGGCTTGATATCGACCGTTATTTCATATCCGTGACTGGCAGTTGCATGTATTATTTTCTCATCGATTCCTCTCTCACGCATAATCTCCTGACTCTTAATACAATGCTCCTGCGGATACATTTCAAAATCAAGGTCGTGAAGTATGCCGACAATCTCCCAAAAGTCTGCTTCATCTCCATAACCAAGCTTCTGTGCAAAATATCTCATCGTCTTTCCGACAATCTGTGCATGTTCAAGATGAAATTCATCCTTATTGTACTCTTTAAGCAATGCCCAAGCTTCTTCTATGTTCATATTAATCTCCATTCCGCCGCCTTGTGTTGACGGCAAAAATAGTAATGAAAAACACTCTTTTGTGTATTTTCACATAAGGCCCCCAACATCATTTTTAATCCGGAATTCGTATGTAAAAAGCATAGCTATCAAGTAATTTTATTTCCTGCAAAGGTCCTTCACTACCTCGCCCGCAATTATAAGTCCCGCAACCGAAGGCACAAAAGCCACACTTCCCGGAATATCCCTGCGCTCTGTGCATTTGTGCTTTGCTCCCGGAGGGCATATGCAGTTAGTCCTGCAGCTTATCGCCATATCCTCGATTGGTCTTGTAGGCTGCTCCTCGGAATATACAACCTTAAGCTTCTTTACCCCGCGCTTTTTTAACTCCCTGCGCATAACCTTTGCAAGCGGACACATCTTCGTCTTATATATATCAGCCACACGGAACCGGCTTCCGTCAAGCTTATTTCCGGCTCCCATACAGCTTATAATAGGAATATTCATCTCCTGTGCTTTCATGACAAGGCTTATCTTAGCTGTCACTGTGTCGACAGCATCAACAATGTAATCATATTCCTCAAAAGGAAAATCCGCTGCATTCTCCGGCAGAAAAAAGCACTTGTGCACTCTCACATCCGCATCAGGGTTAATCTCTAAAATCCTCTCCATCATGACATCCGTCTTATACTTTCCGACAGTCTTTCTTGTAGCAATAATCTGACGGTTCAGGTTAGTTAAGCATACCTTGTCGTCATCTATCAGGTCAAAAGCGCCAACGCCGCTTCTGACTAACGCTTCACAGACATAACCTCCCACTCCGCCTATTCCGAATACCGCAACCCTGGAATTTTTAAGCTTCTCCATCGCTTCCTTGCCAAGCAGAAGCTCAGTTCTTGAAAATTGTGTAAGCATATTACCTCCAAATTTTAATGATTGACTTTAACAGTTAAACGTAATAAAAAACGCTTACCAGCGAACAGTTACATCTATTTATGTTCTTTTATCATCATGACACACACTATGAGAAGAAGTGCGCAGGAAACCCATATCGAATGCACACCGGCTGCACTTGAACACAGTCCGCCTATGCCTGCTCCAATCGCAAATATCAATATAATTCCGTAGTAGTGCAATGCCTTTTTCAGTGCTCCCGGCTGTCTCTCCCTTATGTATACGGAAAGGCTCTCCGTACCGCTTCTAAGATCTCCTATACACATTGTACTTGCATAGCTGTAGCCATTTACCTTTCTGAAAGTCTGAACCTGCATTGAACATGCCAGCGAGACCATTATTGTCGCTGCCATATTAAATGATGTCGGCATAAAACCTACAATCAAAAGAAGCACTACTTCAAATAATACTATAATCTGTCTCCAATGTATTCTTTTTGAATGCTTATATCTGTGCTCAATCTGTTCCGCAAAAAGCACTCCTACAGCAAATGCAAGCACAGGAAACAGATACTTTATACCTGACATAAAATCTCCCATCATGATATGCTGGCTCATCAGCACTACATTTCCCGTCTGGGCATTGGAAAAGACCTTATCTCTTACATTATAGGTGTATGCATCCTGAAATCCTCCTGAGAATGCGAGTATAGAACTTAACAAAAAAGTCTCTGAGGTCTGAAGCTTCTCCTCCAGCTTTTCTTCAAATCCGTTCAAAACAATCATCCCTTCCCTGTTCTGTATAGATTACTATAATTCCTTACGCTGCGAATTTCAAGTAGTAATTCCTAGCATTTTACTCGTTTTTCATCATCATCGATATCATTGCATATGATTTGGATACCAAAACATGTGCTGTAAACTCAATTGTGTATAGAATGTTATATTTATACATATCACGGATTTTTGGATAAGCTTAGCTGTTCTTATGCCACTGCTCTATCCTGCTGCCGTATATGACAATTACCGCTTGATTAAAAGCCAAAAAGGTTCTATAATAAAACAATAATCATTATTCATTTTTCATGAAAGGGGTAATTTCTATGTACGAATTTACAGATGACTGCTTAATACATATTGAACAGATAGATAACGAACATAGACAGCTGTTCGCACTTCTTAACGAATCCATTGCGATGGTTTCTGAGGTTTCTGATGTGACAACTATCTATAAGAATCTTATCGCAAAGCTTAAGGACTATGCCATTAACCACTTTGCCCATGAGGAAGCATATATGGAGAGCATACATGACCCTGAGCTTAGGCTTCAAAGGCTTGAGCATGCTGCATTTACCAAGAAAATCAACTCATTTGCTCTTGACACTTCATCGCCGGAGGCCGCAAAGGAATCCCTAAATGAGCTCTTAAAATATCTTGTACGCTGGCTCTACAGACATATTCTAAGCAGTGATATGATGATTGGAAAAATGGAAACTAAAGACCCATTTGCCTTCACAGACAAATTTAAGACCGGCATAGAGCTTGTCGATGACGAACACCGCAGATTATTTGAAATCATAAAAGAAGCCAACGATTTAATAAATGCAGAGCTTCTGCATGACAAATATGATAAGATTATGGAAATTTTAGCAAGCCTCAAGGACTACACAGAGTTCCATTTTAACGATGAGGAAGAACTGATGAAACGCATCAGCTATCCTGGACTTGAAGCTCAGAAGCATGCACATGCTGCATTCATTGAACGCCTTGTCGATATAGACCTAAACAAGCTTGATGAGATTGACAATGACCAGCAGGCTTATCTGCTTGATCTAATCAACTTCTTAATCGGATGGCTTTCTAACCACATCCTTGCAAGTGACAAAAAATTAGGCGAATATGTAAGAAATAACAATATTTTATAGAGCATAACCGGACAAATATTTGATAATTTATATCAGAATATCTGTCCGGTATTTTTACTTTTTTAAGCTATCACTTCATAGCTATTCATAGTAACCTGATATCATCACTCTGAATATAGAACTTATGCCATCGCATTTGCAACCTTATACTTGTAGAGCATCTCTGCGTGGTTCTGCTCCTCAATCTGAATATCCGCTAAGAGTTTTCTAAGGCTGCTGTCTCCGAAAGCAAACACTTCATTGTTATAAGTTCCCGATACAAGCTTCTCCGTTCCGATGCAGTCTGTCGCAAGAAATGCGTCATTCTTCTTATCCTCAGATTCGCTCATCGATGTATAAGCTGCCTTCGGCTCATACTCACGTCCATCAGAGTCATTGCAATTACACTCAGGAACTGTTCCCGACAATACCTGTGTAAGTGAATCGTAATGTTCCTGCTCCTTATCTTTTAGTGTCTCAAAAAGCTTTTTTAACTCCGGATCCTTGGCCTGTGCCGCATACATTGTATATTTTTCCACGCAGCACTTCTCCTGTGTCCGTAAATCTTCAATTACCATGCGATCTTTTTCCTTTAATACCATGATGAAATTTCCTCCAAAAAATAATAAAGATACAGAAATTCTTCACACATGATTTTTTCATGTTTAAAGGCAATCCGTATCTTTATTATTTACCGTTATCCAATTATTATTCAGATGTCATTAATGCAAAAAATATTTTATAACAGTCAAAACGATATGTGGTATCGACATCTTTTATTTGTTAAAAACATATCTGTCAAGTCTGTCAAACGCTTCAACCACAAGCGAATATGGCACAGCAAGATTCATTCTGATTGCATTAGGATTGTGGAACGGTCTGCCGTCCTGCCATATAACTCCAACCGCAATTCCTGCCTTTATAAGCTCGTCCATTGTCATATTGTGAGTTTCACACCACTCTTTGCAGTCAAGATAGAGCATATATGTACCCTGCGGCTTTGCAAGACTTATGCCCTTGAAATTTTTAGTGATGAAGTCATATGCATAGTCGACATTCCTTGTTATAACATGTCTTAACTCGTCCGTCCACTCATAACCTTCGTGTCTGTAAGCTCCGATAAGCGCATACATCGAAAGCACATTCATGCTGTTGTAATGTGACAGCTCCGACTGTTTTCTCACTCTGTCACGCAGATATTTATTATATATTATATGATACGAACCTATGAGTCCCGCAAGATTGAATGTCTTAGATGGCGCATATACAGCTATCGTTCTGTTTTTCGCGTCCTCCGACACGCTCTGTGTCGGGATATGCTTATGTCCCTCAAGAATTATATCAGACCAGATTTCATCCGAGACAACGATGCACTGATTATTTTTGTATACTTCCATCGCTTTCTCAATCTCTGCTAACTCCCATACTCGTCCACAAGGATTATGAGGTGAACAGAACACGCAGAAATGTATATTATTCTCCTTAATCTTTCTGTCCATATCATCATAATCCATTCTCCACACACCATTCTCATCCTGAACAAGCGGTGAGAGCACTATTTTGCGTCCATTATCCTCAATCGCATGTGTAAATCCAATATAAGTAGGCGAATGAAGAAGCACAGCCTCACCCGGAGCGGTGAAAGCCTGCAATGCGGATGCAACGCAGCCAAGCACACCATTTTCATAGCCGATATCATCCTTTGTAAGCCCGGCAACGCCATTCCTCTTATTCTGCCAGCCTATAATCGAAGAATAATATTCATCCCTTGGCAGAAAATATCCAAAAGCCGGATGCTTCGTTCTCTCGATAATCTCCTCCTGTATCGTTGGAACAACCGCAAAATTCATATCGGCAACCCACATCGGAATCTTAGAAAATTCAGGCTTGACCTCTGCGCCTTCAAATGGAATGACATCCACCGCTATCGCATCCTTGCCATTCCTGTCAATTATACTGTCAAAATCGTATTTCATACTCATCATATCCTCCATTCAGTGTGGGACACAGGTGTCAGACCCCACTGTCCCACAGCTGCTGCTGCGCAGTAATTTTCTCTTATATGTGCTATTTACAGCCGTTTATACTGCAAGCCATGACCTTTTCCTCTATCTCGTCATCTTTTACCGGTGCCTGTCCAATCCATGAAAGAGCTTCATTCATGTCAAATGTCATAGCTCCGTCATCATTGACAAAAAGCGGAATGCCAATCCCATTGTGCGCCTTGACTTCATCAAAAACCGGCTCCTTGTCCCTCAAAGCCAAAAACTCCCTAAGGTTTGCTGTATTCTCCGTGATATCAACATACTCTGCTTCAAAGCCTCTCTTCTTCTGAACTGCCTTATAATTCCTACAATCCACACAAATAGGCGTACCGTAAACCTTCATTTTCCATTCCTCCTCTTTCATTATGTGCGAACACGCAGTCTTGAAATTCAAGCTGTCAATTTGACACACATTTTCCAGTATGCTAAAATTCATATGATATGCTCTATATTCAGGCTGAAATAACATATCACTAAACAACATATTAACACCTGGAAAAAATGTTGTCAAAAAATAATACCTATAACAAACACAAACTAATATTATTAAAATAAATTCACTTTAATTTTTTATTATTAATCAGAAATGAGGTTTTTTATGTATACAATAGGTCAGATATCGGAAATGTTCAATATCCCTGTTTCAACTCTCCGCTACTACGACAAGGAAGGACTTTTCCCGAATATGCAACGCACTTCCAATATAAGGAAATTCAGTGAAACCGAGATAGAGACTCTGCGCTTGATAGAATGCCTCAAAAAATCAGGCATGGAAATAAAAAACATAAGACGTTACATAGAATTATGTTCTAAAGGTTCTGACACATACGCCGAACGCCTTGCGATGTTCAAAAAGCAGCGTGAATCCGTAGAAAATGAGATAAAGCGTCTTGAACATACACTTAACATGTTAAAATTCAAGTGCTGGTACTATGAACAGGCAATAACCGATGGAAACGAAGAACACATAAAGGATATGCTGCCTGACGGACTGCCGGAGGAAATACAGAAGATTTACGATAGTGCACATGAGTATTAATACACATTGACAAAAATGACCGGATACCTGCACTGCATCTGCACGATATCCGGTCATTTTTATATACTGTCCATCCGTATGGATATCATATATAATTCTGTCAATTATATTTGCAATCCGCCTTCACTTCCTGCTTATATAAAATAGGCAAAACCGATATGTTATCCATTAAATACCTAACAAATCACTGTAAACCTTAAGTGCTCCGTCAGTCTCATGTGCAAGAACACGCTTTGCGAGAACCTTGCCAAGCTGAACACCCTCCTGGTCAAAGCTGTTGACATTCCATAAGAAGCCCTGGAACATAATCTTATTCTCATAATGTGCGAGGAGCGCACCAAGAGCTCTTGGATTGAGCTGCTCACCGATGATAATGCTTGAAGGACGATTTCCTTCAAAATTCTTATTTCTGTTGTCATCACTCTTGCCGCAGGCAAAGGCTACAATCTGTGCCGCAACATTTGCACAGAGCTTCTGCTGGCTTGTGCTGTCCTGAATCACAACATCCGTTCCAATCTGGCTGTTTTTAAAGCCGATGAACTGTAATGGAACGATATCGGTTCCCTGATGGAGAAGCTGATAGAAGGAATGCTGTCCGTTAGTTCCCGGCTCACCAAAGATAACAGGACCTGTCACATAGTCTACAGACTCACCGAATCTGTTGACCGACTTACCGTTTGATTCCATATCAAGCTGCTGTAAATGTGCAGGGAAACGGCTGAGTGCCTGAGAATATGGAAGCACTGCCGTGCTCGGATATCCTAATACATTTCTCTCATATACTCCTATAAGTGCGTCAAGCATCTCAGGATTTTCCAATATATCCGAATTCATTGAAAGCATATCCTCTGCTGCCGCTCCTTCAAGGAACTGTGCGAACACATCAGGTCCGAATGCAAGTGAAAGTACGGCTCCGCCTACTGCCGATGTAGACGAGAAACGTCCACCTATATAATCATCCATAAAGAAAGCTGCAAGATAATCATCGCTCTTTGCAAGAGGTGAAGTCTCACTTGTAACTGCTATCATATGCTTAGATGCGTCAAGCCCTGCCTTCTTTAGTGCATCCTTTACAAACGACTCGTTAGTAAGAGTCTCAAGCGTTGTTCCCGACTTAGATACAAGCACAAAGATTGAATGAGCTACATCTGTTGAAGCTAGAACTGCCGCAGCATCATCAGGGTCAACATTGCTTATGAACTTAGCATCCATCTTAAAAGTACCATTTTTCTTAGCCCAGTTCTCAAGTGCAAGATACATAGCACGAGGTCCTAAATCGCTTCCTCCGATACCTATCTGGACTACTGTTGTGAACTTCTCACCTGCCGCATTGGTTATCTCACCGTTATGCACCTTGTTGGCGAACTCTGCAATTCTGTTTTGCTGCTCAACATAGAAGCTCCTCTTATCAACGCCATCTGCATTTACTGCGTCACCGAGCTGCCCACGCGTCATGTGGTGAAGAACAAGTCTCTTCTCGCCTGTATTTACAACCTCTCCATTGTAGAGAGCCTCGAACTTCTCTGTAAGCTGTGCCTCCTTGGCAAGCTTTGCAAGGGCATCAAGCACCTTATCGTCTACCTGCTTTGCAGCGTAATTATATGTAAGCCCCTCCGCCATCGGTGTACTGTATGACTTCACGCGGTCCGCGCTCATCACCTCGGACAGCTTAACCTTGTCCACATCAGACAGATTCCCATAAGAGCTAAGTGTATCCAGATTCTTCCAGTTAATCATATTATCCTCCTGTTCTGCAAACGTCCTACCGATTTCCGAACGTGAGCACTGCTTATTTAATTGTTAATTATTAAACAATCATCTGAATTATACTATCAAACTCCAATTAATTCAATAGTGTATTTCTTCACCTTTAAGATTACCTATGCATACGGCATTCCGGCCTTTTTTCTTAACCACATACAGATATTCATCCGCAGCACGAAGGAAATCCCTGTCCTTGCAGTCCTCGCAGGGTATATCATGGCATATTCCCTGTGAAATGGTGACGATGGAATATTCGCTTGAACCATTGTGCTGCATATTAAGGTCATAAACCTGCTGTCTCAGCCTCTCTGCCGTCTCTTTGACCTCTTTCGCCTCCACACCCGCATATACGATTACGAACTCGTCACCACCATACCTCGCACAGAAAATATTCTCATTCTCTATACCTGCGAGCAGACCTGCTATCGCCTTCACACATTCATCGCCCGCCTGATGTCCGTATTCATCATTATACTGTTTAAAATAATCTATATCCAGTATCTCATACGACAAAGGTATGTGCTCAGCCCTGCACCTTTCAAACGCCTCCTGTGTAAATCTCGACATGCGGTACCTGTTGGCAATTCCCGTGAGCTGGTCTGTCTCTGCTTTTTCTGACAGTCTCTGTGTCTCCAGCTCAAGCTGCTTCTGTCTTTCCTTTATCGTATCGAGGGAATTCCTTACACGCAGTATTGTGGCTATCATCTTCTGCTTGTCCTTCTCCAGCTGAACGCTCAGGTCAAAGAAGCTGTTCATTGCCTCAATACATTTTTGTTCACAGTTATTCCTTCGGTACAGCCTGATCTTAAGCTCAAGGTATTTCCTCTTAATATTGGCTATTCTGGTCTTCTTTATCGGCTCCTCTATTTTATTTATGATCTCCACGACTATATCATCCCTGTCAAGCTCAAGCATCAAAAGGCAGAATTCATACAGATCACCAAATATGTCCATAATCAGCACTCTGCCACCAAGTCTTTTCTCAAGGTCATCTATGTACATATCCCTTTTTTCTGCATCACCTATGAGATGATAAAAACGTGCACACAGGCTGTCAACATATATATTATCCATCTTTCCAAAATGCGGCTTACATTCTTCTTTTATCCTGTCAATATACTGTGCTGTATTATCCATGTCTCCTTCAAGCATATAGCTTTCCGCCAGATTTGTATAGATCATTGTCAGTCTGCTGATATCGCGCTCATTCTCAGGAGCCGCCATGTATCTTGCGTATGCGCTCAGGAAGTACTGTCTGGCCTCCTTATACATTCCGGTATCAAGATACAGATACCCAATATTAATTTCAATACTTCGTTGTACATCACCTACGTTATGCTCATTACAGCACTCAAGTCCCAACATATAATATTCCAATGCCGCGACCGTATTACCCTGCGTTACTGATATTATAGCCATAAGATTATATGCTCTTGCCTCCAGCCTCCACTGTTTTGAGCGTTTCAGATAAACGAGAGCATTGACCATCATATCAACCATATTATCAAAATCATTCTTTACATAATATGTTGCACCTAAATAAAAATATGCCAGTCCGTATGCCGTGCTGTCCTCCGGCATCGCCTCATACAGAATATCCCTGCATGCACCTTCTATCTTCTCATAGTCCAGATTCCTGCTGTGTCTTTCAATGCCCAGCAGATAATTCAATTTTTCACTATAGGTGCTGCCCTTCTCTTTACTTTCCATGTGAATCCCTTTACCCCGATAACATAAATAATATAATAATGAGGGGCAAAGGCACCTCTCCCCTCATAATCATATTATAAAACCGAATCCATCTTTTTTCAACACCTTACTTCATCACTTTCAGCACAGCATTCCTTTTATTTCCATTTAAAATTAATCATTCCAAGTATATATATTATTATAATACACACCGGTACAACATACCCGAATACGGGGCGCATCCAGTTCTTTATTTTTAACCCCTTTCCTTCATTGACCTCTGCCATAAAATTATCCCATCCCCAGCCAATGCGTCCATTGGTACAGAATATTGCAATGGTCAGTGAGCCCAGCGGGAGTATGTTGTTGCTCACCAGGAAATCCCAGAAGTCAAGCCATGCCGTTCCCTCGGCAAATGGCTGAAACTTAAATATGCTGTAGCCTAGTGCAGTTGTAAGTGCAAGAGTGAACACAACCACGGCACACACAAGGCTTCCCTTCCTTCTTGTCCAGCCTGTCAGCTCCCTCACACATGCCAGAATATTCTCGCACACCGCAAGTACAGTCGAAAATGCCGCAAAGGTCATAAACATAAAGAACAATGTTCCCCATATTCTTCCACCCTGTATATGTTTAAATACTGCCGCCATAGTGTCAAAAAGCAATGCCGGACCTGCCGTTACCTCAACTCCGTAAGCAGCGCACGACGGGAAAATAATAAGCCCCGCCATAATCGCGACAAAGGAATCGAGCAGTATCACGTTCACACTTTCACCGAGCAGGCTTCTTTCTTTATCAATATAGCTGCCGAATATCGCCATGGACCCCATTCCCACAGACAACGTAAAAAATGCCTGATTCATTGCCGCGACAATGGTATCCACACCTATTTTAGTAAAATCCGGCACAAGATAAAAGCGGTAGCCCTCCACAGCTCCGGGCTGCATTCCGCTGACAACCGCCAGCACAAGCATGAGTGCAAGCAGGAGCATCATCATGTACTTTGTGACGCGCTCAAGACCGCCCTGAAGCTGAAATGTGAGCACAAAGAAGCCCATTGCAACCGTAATCGCAAGGAACCCTACATTGACAGCCGGATTGGTTATCATATTTACGAACCCAAGTCTTTCGATATCACCTGTGAGGAATTTCCAGAAATAATATATCATCCAGCCTGTAACAACGGTGTAAAATGCCATCAGGCATACATTTCCCACAAGAGCAAAATATCCGTGGATATGCCATTTCTGTCCCTTTTTTTCCAGCTTCCGGTACATCTTCACCGGACTCGCCTGTGCGGCTCTGCCTATTGCAAATTCCATTGTAAGGGCAGGAAGCCCCAGAATAAGCAGACATACTATATAGATAAGCACGAATGCTCCGCCGCCATTGCTTCCCGCCATCCACGGAAACTTCCATACATTTCCACACCCTATTGCACATCCCGCGCTAAGAAATATAAATCCCAGGCGGCTGCCTAAACGTTCTCTCTCCAAAACACCAATCTCCTTATATTATTTTTATAGGCGAAACAAGCGAATCCCGAAGCCGCCTCCAGGATCCGCCAGTCACATAATACTCTTTATAACAACATATCTGATTATCATATTATCAGCAAACCAGGCCTGCAAGGCTCATTACCTACAGCCCGGAAATCTGATTACTTATCCACCTTAGGAAGTCCTGCAAATCCAACCTGTAATTCTTCATCTGTCGGGATATAATCCGTCATAAGTCCATCATTGTACTTCTGATATGCCACCATATCGAAATAGCCTGTACCGGTAAGCCCGAAAAGTATCGTCTTCTCCTCTCCGGTCTCCTTGCACTTAAGTGCCTCATCTATCGCAACCCTTATCGCATGGCTGCTCTCAGGTGCCGGGAGTATTCCCTCCACCCTTGCAAACTGTGTAGCTGCGGCAAATACGCTGGTCTGCTCAACCGAAACAGCTTCCATAAGTCCCTGATGATAGAGTTCTGATACAACAGGACTCATTCCATGGTAGCGAAGACCTCCCGCATGGTTAGCCGAAGGAATGAAATTGCTTCCAAGCGTGTACATCTTAGCAAGAGGACACACCATGCCGGTGTCACAGAAATCATAGGCAAATCTGCCTCTTGTAAGGCTTGGACAGCTTGCAGGCTCAACTGCTATAAAGCGGTAATCCTTTTCGCCTCTAAGTTTTTCACCCATAAATGGTGAGATAAGTCCTCCAAGATTGGAGCCGCCACCGGCACAGCCTATGATAATATCCGGCTTGACACCGTACTTTTCAAGTGCAGTCTTTGCCTCAAGTCCTATAACTGACTGATGAAGAAGTACCTGATTCAACACGCTTCCTAGGACATATCTGTACCCCGGTGTATGCGTTGCAGTTTCAACAGCCTCCGATATCGCACAGCCAAGGCTTCCTGTGGTACCAGGATGTGCGGCAAGAATCTTTCTTCCTACTTCCGTAGTCTCAGAAGGAGAAGGAGTGACACTCGCTCCATAGGTTCTCATAACCTCACGTCTGAAAGGCTTCTGCTCATACGAAACCTTGACCATGAAAACCTTGCAGTCAAGTCCGAGGTAAGCACTCGCCATCGACAGTGCAGTTCCCCACTGTCCTGCACCTGTCTCCGTTGTGACACCCTTAAGCCCCTGCTTCTTAGCATAATATGCCTGCGCTATGGCAGAGTTGAGCTTATGGCTTCCGCTGGTATTATTTCCTTCAAATTTATAATAAATCTTCGCCGGGGTGCCAAGTGCCTTCTCAAGACAATATGCTCTTACAAGAGGTGACGGTCTGTACATCTTATAAAAGTCAAGTATTTCCTGCGGAATATCAATATATGCATTGTCATTGTCCAACTCCTGCTTTATAAGCTCATCACAGAATACAGGCCTTAAATCCTCATATCCCATCGGCTCTAAAGTAGCAGGATTTAAAAGCGGTGCCGGCTTAATCTTCATATCCGCACGCACATTATACCACTGCTTAGGCATCTCGCTCTCTTCAAGATAAATCTTATAAGGAATGTTCTTTTCTTCGCTCATAATTCTTCCTCCCTCTACAGGTTATATATCTTTATCACTATATCACTTTAAAGCGTGCTTTGTCAATATCGGCATGGCAGCTTTACATAACAAAAAAACGGTCTTTAAAAGTCAGACTATCTGAATCTGACCTTTAAAGACCGGCATACCTACAATTATTATTTTGTATCTGCGTACAGCTTGAAGTTCTGTACAAGATGATCAAGCTCCTCCGCTCTCCATAAATTTAACAGCCTGTCATGTTTTGAAAAAAATTATCTCACCAGAGTCGATTTTCCGTAACCTGATGGTGCGATCACCATAATAAGAGGCTTTTCAACAACATTCTCAAGCTCTTTTTCAAGCTTCTCACGCTCGTATTCTCTCACACCCAAAACATTCATTACTCTACCTCAATCACATAGCATATCATTCGAATTTTATAAGTATATCGATTTTATCACATAAAAATTTCCATTTCAAGACATGGCATTCTCATCTACTAATGCAAACAAGACCGCCAGATGGCGGTCCTGCAATTAATCATTATTATGTATATACTACAAGTCTCACAAAGCATGTGAAATGAATTAATTCTGTGTGCTGTCATCCTGAGGCTTAGCTGACTGCTCTTCAACAGCAACTCCGCATGATGTACAGAACTTGCTTCCCGGTGTGAGAACTGCTCCGCAGTTAGGGCATGTAGGCTCCTGAGCCTTTGGCTGCTCTGTATGCATTCTGTTACCACAGCTAGGACAGAACATTGAATCTGCGTTAACTTCTGCTCCACATGCAGGACATAATGTCACTCCCTTAAGATCCTTAAGCTTCTGCTGGCACTCTTCAATGG
Source organism: uncultured Eubacteriales bacterium (assembly GCA_900545175.1). Lineage (GTDB taxonomy): Bacteria > Bacillota > Clostridia > Lachnospirales > Lachnospiraceae > CAG-882. The sequence goes on along the minus strand of UQYF01000013.1, from coordinate 7,930 downwards.
CAGCCTCCGATGCCTTGATTGCGTCAAGATATTCAACAAAATCCGGCTCCGGAGAATCACTGTGACGCTCTACATAAAGCTTACCAATCTGCTCATAAGCAGTAGTTATCTTCTTCTGCTCATCACTTATAGCTGAATTAAGCTTCGCTGTGTCTACAACGTCCTTGCTCTTCTGTGCAATAGTCTGACCTGCCTTTGACATTGTCTTTCCGATGTTATCTAAAAATCCCATATGAACCTCCTTGTAAATTATAAATACTTTTTTGCAAATTTTAACATTAATAGCCGGTAAAGTCAATTCTTTATGAAAATTGTATATACACTAATTTACCTGTTTCTTATTGCTTCCCGGATTAATATTTACTATGCATATTCCTATACATACAAGTAAAAGAGCGATGACAGCCTTAACTCCAAGCTCCTTTCCGCCCTCTCCAAGCCACCATGCTGAGAGCAGGACTCCGAATACCGGATTAGTGAAGCCAAAAATTGCAACCTTAGACACCGGATTATGCTTAAGAAGTATTCCCCAGAGTGAGTAAGCAACAGCAGATATGCATGCAAGATAAAATAGCATAAGAAGTGCACTGACAGAAACATGAGTTATCCTTCCGCCCATGGCAAATCCAAGTATAACCATGACTATTCCGCCAAAAATGAACTGATATCCGCTTAACATAACCGGATTGTCTTTCTTAGAATATATCTTGATAAGGCTTGAAGAAAAAGCATATGATAAAGCCGCCAGAAACAGGCTGCCCTCCCCGCTAAGGCTCAGATTCATATCTATCTTCTGTCCGTTCATTGTCACAACGATTACTCCCGCAAAGCCAATGATACATCCTGCCAGCTTTTTAAATGTCAGCTTTTCCTGACGAAATACAAGCCCTGCCACAAGTATGCACAGGAATGTGTTTGAACCGTTAATAATGGACGCTTTTACTCCACTATTATGTGCAATTCCCATATAGAAAAATATGTACTGAAGTATTGTCTGAAAAAGCGCAAGCTTTACAATATTAAAAGCCGAGCTTTTTGACGGAAGCAGCGGCTTGCGGCTTATCGCACTTCCTATAAGTATTGTAAGCACACCTGCTAAAACGAATCTCATTCCGGCAAACAATACCTGCGTCCATGTCTCATCGGACGGTATCTGAAAATATGCATATCCAAGCTTGATGCATGGCGAAGCGCTGCCCCAAAGGAATGTACATACAAGTGCAAGCACACATACAACCCATGTCTTTTGTAAAAAATCCTTCTTATTGTCTGTTACGTTCTCCAAATTGTTCATTCTTCTTCTCTCTTTCTTTTTAACCCCAGTTTTTAAGCTGGTCTTTATGCGTGTATCCTTTAAGCTCTTCTTTGTATTGATTTAACTTCTGCTTATAATATCTTTCCTGCTTTTCTTTTAAAAATCCTTGTGCAAGCATTTCATCAAGTCTGTTTTCAAATCTTTGCAGGTCAGACTGTGCATTGTCTTTGTAGTTATTGTTCATATTCATGTCAATATCTGTAATAATTCTGTCAAGTTCCTTCTCATATCCCGACTTTATAAAAAACATGTCACTTATATGCCTCCTTGTTTTGTCAATGATATCCGTAATCCGCTTTTTCTTCTTTTCCATATAAATCGATGCTTCGCATCTCTGTACGGTAATAGGTTTTATCTTTTATTTTATAAATTTCTTTACAAGCTGTAACATATTCTCGAATTCAATAGGCTTTGACAGATGATCGTTCATTCCTGCCTGTAGTGCTTCCTTTTTGTCATCATCAAATGCATTTGCTGTCATTGCTATTATAGGTATATCTGCCTTCGTGCGATTATCAATTTTCCTGATACATCTTGCAGCTTCGTAGCCATTCATCTTAGGCATCTGGATGTCCATGAGAATAAGGCTGTAATACCCATTCTCGGACTGTTCAAGCATACTTACGCACTCACTGCCATCTCTTGCCCTGTCAACCTGAATACCGTTATAATTAAGAATTTCCACTGTTATCTCAGCATTCATATCATTATCTTCAGCAAGAAGGATTCTCCTGCCGGAAAATACTTTGCTCTCAACATTCTGTTCATCGCTGATTTCAGCTTTTTGTGGTGCATCGGTAAGCTTATGTGTCAGATTAAGTGTAAATCTGCTGCCCCTTCCTGACTCACTCTCAACCCTTATGCTTCCTCCCATAATTTTAGCAAGCTGACCTGCTATAGCCATCCCAAGTCCTGTACCCGGCTGTTTACTCTCTGTGGATGTCCTCTCTCTTGCAAACTCTTCAAATATATGCGAGATGAACTCCTTTGACATTCCTATTCCATTATCTTCAATGCATGTCTCATAGATACCATACCCATCCCTGTCACATTCAAGCTCTCTCACACTGAATGCAACTCTTCCCCCGGGTGCGGTATACTTGTATGCATTGCTCAGCAGATTGAATATTATCTGCTTAACCTTTAATATATCGCAGCTTACATAGTGATGCTGTACATCCACGCTCAGTAAAAATTCCAATGCCTTTTCTTTCATCTCGTTTTCAAAGACATTATATATCTCCCTGCATTTATCATCCACACATACTACTGACTCCTCAAGCGTTGTTTTTCCGCTCTCGATTTTAGCAATATCAAGTATGTTGTTAAGAATCTCTAACAGATACCGGCTTGAATCATCTATCTTATCAAGATAATCGAGAGCCTTTTCCTTGTCGTCTATCTGTTCTCTTAGAAGCCTTGTAAATCCTGTTATCGCATTCATCGGTGTACGGATATCATGGCTCATGTTAGAGAGAAATGTGCTCTTTGCGGCGGTTGCGCGCTCAGCCTGCTCAAGGGCATTCTGCAATTCAAGCTGGCGTTTTCTCTCGTTATAATAATTCTTTTTCTCTGCATTGTTGTGAAGTCCCCATAAAAGAGCACATACTATAATATAAATCAATATAAAGGCTGCTTCAATAACACAATACACTCTGTATATCTCAAAAACGGAGTAAAATGTGTGTATCGTATAGCTCTTATAATTCGTCTCGGCAGCATACCAGCTTCTTCCATCATATTTTACTCTGTCAAAGCTTCCTTTTATATGCTTTCCACCACGGCATACAGCTTCCCACTGCTCCTGTGTGAGCAGATATGCATCCGGACTGTTAGACGCAACTATCTTATCTCCCTCTGCAATAACAATGAGTCCCTCGCTTTCAACCTGCATATTCTCAAATATGCTGTCTAACGTGATATCATTAACTCCTTCCATCACTGTATCCTTAATACTATAAGAAATCACTGCTCCCGGCATGTCATTTCTTGCCGCAACGGCAATATCATATTGACTGTTTAAAACATTCGTCCTTGTCATATACACTTTCTTATTGCATTCAATCACCTCAGCAACACTTCTAGCTTGTACCAGACTATCCCATCCAATATCTGAAGCATTGTCAGTCACCGCCTGTATGACAACATTCATATCGCCATCAAGAACTACAATTCCAGACAGATGCTGTTCATATACATATGCCTCCAGGCTTCGAATATCAAAGTCTTTTTCATATTCCAAATTATGTATAATTCCCAATGTTTTATCTAACAGCCGCACAAGACTCTTTGTTCTGTCATTCGCTCTATAATTGTCATATGTCTCAAGCTTTTCTATTACATACTCCGTTGTTCTTTCTTTAAGTCTCTCCGCCTTTGCAAGTCCATTATATACGGACGTGACATGTATAACAGCCATGCCAAGAAGCAGTATTGCCACAGTAAGCAGTATTACTCTTCTTTTTTTCCATTTCCCGCTCACATGTCATTCCCCCCTCCTAAGATACCGCTTCGCATCCAGTCCATATTTCTCCACAATTTCTTCTGTCGTTCCGTCTGATAACATCCCACTTAGCGTCTCTTCAAGCAATGACACAAAGCCACTGTCATATTCATCTGCAAATGCCACACCAAGCTTTGTCGAAAACAGGCTGTCAGCGAGAAGCCTGTACTCATCCGGTGCCGTATCGATAAACGACAGCAATGCACTCTCATGACCGCATATAGCATCAACATAATTCTTTCTAAGCGCAGCAAACACTTCATCCATGCCGGAGAAGCAGTATACCTTCCTTACATCAGGGACATTTCCTGTTGAATGCAGAAAATATTCCTCCGCCTTTGATGTCTCCTGAACTGCCACCACCCTGTCCTTCAAATCGGCTATTTCCCATATATTGCTGTCCATGCGTACAGCTACGCTCTGCCTGCTATACAGATACGGACCTGCCCACTGATACTCATCCTCCCTGCCATCCATGCTAAAGCACCCCCACAGACAGTCAATCTCCCCATCTTCAAGGTAGTCCTTCTTATTTTCCCACACTATAAGCTTGAATTCAGGTTCATATCCCATGCGGTGAAATGCCTGCGTTGCAAGCTCCACATCTATTCCTTCAAACTCTCCATTATCATTAAGATATATATATGGCTCAAAACTATCACTTCCTATAACAATAATTGGTGCCTGCTTCACCGAATCAGAAATATTTTTTTCACGATTACAGCCTGCAACGGACAATACAGCCAATAATATAAAAACGAATGCAATATATTTTTTCATTTTAACCGGTTCTCCACAATATATAAAGACCCGCCAACAAATCAATTCTTTTGAATTACTCTGTTGACAGGTCTGACATGAACATTAGTTCATTTTAACATACTGAACTTTTTTAAGAAGCTCTTTCTGACTATTGATAATGGAAATTGCATCCTGCAAATCAGTTGTCTTCTGCTCGCCTGTATTCATATTCTTTATCGTAACCTGATTAGCGTCAATCTCATCCGAGCCTAGGATTATGCAGAATGGAATTGTAAGCCTGCTTCCATATGTCAGCTTCTTCTTAAACTTGCCTTCCTCAAGATAAATCTGTGTGTTAATGTCTGCCGCTCTTAACGCTGTAGCCGTCTTTACAGCATATGTCATGTCATCTGTCATCGGAACAACAAGTGCATCTATCGGACATTCAATCTCCCTGTTAAGGAATTCATTCTCACAAAGAACATAGAAAAGTCTTGTAAGACCGATTGAAATTCCGACACCCGGAAGTGATTTCTTCGTATAATACTCAGCAAGGTTGTCATAACGTCCGCCGCTGCATACACTGCCATACTCAGGATGTCCCTTTATAAATGTCTCATACACTGTTCCGGTATAGTAATCAAGACCTCTCGCAATCGACAAGTCAATCTTATAGTAATCCGAAGGAACACCAAAGCCGGCAATATAATTGATTACAGTCGTAAGCTCTAAAAGTCCGGCATCAAATATTTCATTACAGCCCGCAAAGCTATTAAGCTTTTCAACCTTCTCATCATTACTTCCGTCAAATGTAAGGATATCAAGAAGCTCATTGACTGTCGCTTCCGGCACGTTAAGCTCCACAAGTTCCTTTGCTACATTATCTCTGCCAATCTTATCAATCTTGTCAATGGTTCTTAAGATTTCAACTGCGCTGTCCTTAACGCCGAAATTGTCAAAAAGCCCGTTCAGCACTTTGCGGTTATTAATTCTGATTACAAAGTTGTCAATTCCTAAATTCTTGAACAGATTGTATATAATGCTTGGAATCTCGGCGTCATTGACTATGCTCAGCTTTCCGTCCCCTATAATATCTATATCAGCCTGATAGAACTCTCTGAATCTTCCCTTCTGTGCTCTCTCACCGCGGTAAACCTTGCCAATCTGATATCTTCTGAACGGAAATGTAAGTTCTCCGTAATTCTTGGCAACGTATTTTGCAAGCGGCACAGTAAGGTCGAATCGCATAGTAAGGTCTGAATCGCCTTTATTGAATCTATACACCTGCTTTTCAGTCTCACCGCCTGCTTTGGCAAGGAGGATTCTGCTGTCCTCTAATATCGGTGTGTCAATCGGATAGAAACCATATTTCTGATAAACCTTTTCCATCTCTGATTTAATCTTTTCAAATATAACCTGATCCTTAGGAAGCAGCTCCATGAATCCGGACAAGGTTCTTGGTTCAACAATCTCACCCATCACAATTTCTCCTGTAAAATATATTTTATTATACCTGTTTATCTCAAAAATTCCTAATAAGCATAGCATAGAAAATAGCATTAATCAAGATGTACAAAATTTACAGATTTATATTAAATGCTGAACTTGACAAGAAACAATGCATATGATAGTATATAGTAACTCTTTGCACTGCATATAAATCTACAGTACAAACTGAGCAGACCGTGACAGCAAGTCATGGAGTCGGGTCACACAAGTGACAGTGGAATCTTTCATCCACGGGACAGTAGTTGCTAATACTGATTCGTGGGTGTTTTTTATACTTTTTTACAGAACATCTCATTATAATCCCCACGAAATATAAGTGTCATAGAGGTATCTAAGTTTTTTCAGACCGCCGATAGGTGCGTTTTTCTGCCAACACAGAAAAATGGCATTTAAGGCATTTCCCGGAGCGTATGGACGCTCAGAAATGAGGACTGCTATGAATGAAAACAAAACTCTGACCAATGAATGCACCGCCTGCAGCAAGGAATTTGAACAGGTGGCAAACAAAGTTTCACTAATTACCATTATCGGCAATATACTATTGTCGTTAATCAAGCTTCTCGCCGGGATTATAGCTCACTCTAATGCTATGATAAGTGATGCAATACATTCCGCATCAGATGTGTTCAGCACATTTATTGTCATCATCGGCATAAAGCTTGCATCAAGAAAGCCTGACAAGGAACATCCATATGGACATGAACGCCTTGAATGTGTCGCTGCCATAGTTCTTGCCATAGTTCTTTTTGTCACCGGTCTTGGAATCGGTTCAAGTGCATTTAAGAACATAGTAAGCGGCAATTACAAGGAGCTGCAGGTTCCCGGAATACTCGCACTTGCAGCCGCAATTCTATCGATTCTATGTAAGGAAGGAATGTACTGGTATACCAGATACTACGCAAAGAAGATAGATTCAAGTGCCCTGATGGCTGATGCATGGCACCACCGCTCCGATGCCTTCTCCTCAATAGGAGCTCTTATAGGTATCGCCGGAGCAAGACTCGGACTTCCGATAATGGACTCCATCGCCAGCCTTGTCATATTCCTATTTATCATAAAGGCTGCATATGATATCTTCAAAGATGCCATCGACAAAATGGTAGACCGTTCCTGCGATGATACAACCGAAAAACAGATTTATGACTGTGTTATGCAAAACGATAATGTACTCGGTGTTGACCTATTACACACTCGTATATTCGGAAATAAGATATATGTTGACGTGGAAATACGTGTTGATGCATCATACACCCTAAAATATGCACATGAGATAGCAGAGGCGGTACACAATAATATTGAAAAGACATTTCCTAAAGTTAAACATATCATGATACATGTAAACCCTGCTATGTAAATGTTGAAAAAATTTACAGGCAGTTATACTAAATAAGTTCCACTAAATATATAAGCTTATTTCAACCATATATACTTATTGTGCAGGCTTGACAAATCAGCCGCTTAACCTGTTAAATATCAGAACAGATTAAGCGGCTATTATATTTTATATATACTCTGTCTGCATTATTACGCATGATATCTGATTGCATAATATATAATGTAAACCCACCCAAGGCAGCCATGCACAATCGCCCAGCCAATGGATTTCCACTTAAGATATGATAACACAACTGCCAAAGAAGTACCTACGGCAGCTCCAATATCGACACTCTTCTCGACAGTCGTATTTTCCTTAAGCTTAGTTATAACCTTCTTCTCAGAAGCCGATGGTCCATATATGATATCCTCCTCTGATACTTCAAGCACATTTGCAAGCATTGACAAGGTCTGTATATCAGGCTGTGTCTTTCCGGTATCACATAGTTAAAGATATTGATGTCATTTAATCAATTTTGCCGATAAAG
>UQYF01000012.1 GCA_900545175.1 uncultured Eubacteriales bacterium | reverse complement strand
ACCCCTTATAGACGATAAGGTAGATAGGTTGGAGGTGGAAGAGCGGCAACGCTTGCAGCTGACCAATACTAATAGGTCGAGGGCTTGACCAGAAATGGTTCAGGTTAAAAATCTGATAGTTTAATGTGTGGTTTTGAAGGAACACTTTAAAAAACCTGTAGAGCCAGTAACGGTTTTACGGGTTTTTCGTTGTATAAAAATTTAAATAGTTACAGTTAGAATGCTATCAACTGTTATGTTAGTAAGTGCATATTTGATGAAGCATCTATTAATAAAATAATCAGGATTATAGATATATTGAAGGAGGATTAGACCATGAAGAAGAATTTTCACTATGTAATCACAGCTGTATTTATAAAAAATGATGTGGATGTAAAGCGTTTTGAGCCGCATTTTACTGAGCTGATGCATATTTTTAATAATCGTAAGCTGGATAATCCTAAGAAGATTGAAGATATCAGCTTATCGGACAAAGTTCCCGGTGGAATTGTTTTTGATTTCTGGACAGAGGAGAAGCTTCCTTCCGGTCGTGAGCTTCAAAGCATGCGAAGAATCTCACAGGAATTAGCTAAGCTTGATCATTCATTAGTAGTTGGTAAGTCGCATGTTCTCATTTCGGCTTAGGCAGATAATATTAGAATATCTGCAGCTAGCCGGCATTTGAACAGGAAGGCGGAGGGCTGCAATACGAATTGCCATATTGTGTCGCTGAATTAATAGATAAATATTTGGTGGAGATTAAATAAATGAATATAAGAAGCTTAAAACAAGAATTGGAAAAATCCGGTATTCCGGCTTATGCTTATAATTTGACAGGCCATGGAAGAAATGATGAAAGATTATGTATTGAAAAAGAGCATGGTGAATGGTGCGTCTATTATCTAGAAAGAGGTACTAAAACATTCAATAAAATTTTTGATTCGGAGGATGCTGCATGTCGATTTATGTATGACAGATTAGTGGCTGACCGTAAGAGGTAAAAATGGTGCATAGGCATATTTTAATGTGTGAAGTTTGAGTTAATTAAGTTAGGTGCTTCAAGGACAGCAATTTAAAGTGTTCAGCAGAATACCATGTTTGAAAGAAAATGACATAGAATAACTGTTTTTTAAGTCATACCCCCTAAGAATCTTACATACATTGTAAAAAAGATTCTTAAGGGGTATTTTTTGAAGGGTTATATCGAGGAGAGGGCAATGGAGATTGCCTCATACATTATTGAGAATAACTGTACGGTGCGCCAGGCTGCCAAGCAGTATGGAATTAGCAAGAGCACTGTACATAAGGATGTAGCAGAACGTCTTCCGACAATTAATTCTGAGCTTGCCAAGCAGGCGAGAGAGATACTTGAGCTCAACAAGAGCGAGAGGCACATCCGCGGTGGACTTGCTACGAAAGAAAAATATCTGCATTTACATAATGCACATATCTGATGCTTATACATAATGCTTATAAGTGGTCCGGTTAATAAAATAAATGCAGATATCAGAATTAAATATACGATAAAGAATATATGTATTTGAAAAAATATTTTTTATGGAACTAAAAAGGACTGTAGTCATAAAATGATTAATTAGATGACAAAAAGGTTAGACCTTTGGCACACATCACATTTTATGACAGCAGTCCTTTTGTAATTAAGGCTCTTTGATGGTATGTATTCCGTGGTTGTGAATCCTAATCGTAGGGAATCACAATTCATATTTAGTAAGCACTTATTTTTCTGTCCGTCGCATTATTCGTTCTCCATCCGTCGTATTTTCCATTTTTTATGAGTGGTGCGAAGGTCTTTCCAGACAGCCGGGTGGAACAGTATAAGCAGTGGGAACAGCTCAAGGCGTCCGGCGAGCATGTCGAACATCAGGACATATTTTGAAAAGGCGCTGAAATGTCCGAAGTTCTGGGTTGGACCGGCAAGTTCAAGACCGGGGCCGATGTTATTGATGGTTGCGGCAACCGCTGTGAAATTAGTCACCAGATCGTTCCCTTCAAATGATATGAGGAAAAGAGAGCTGACGAATATTACAGCAAATGTTATGAAATATACATTGATTGAACGCACAACATCATGGTCTATAGGCTTTCCGTCAAGAGCAAGCTTTTGTATGCGCTTCGGGTGGATGTATGAGTCAAGCTCCTTGAAAACAGTCTTAAAAAGTATCACAAAGCGGGATACCTTCATTCCGCCGCCGGTGCTTCCGGCGCAGGCTCCGATGAACATGAGCATGACAAGAATTGTTTTGCTCGTTCCGGACCACAGGTTGAAGTCGACGGTTGAAAATCCGGTTGTTGTGATTATAGATGCGACCTGAAATGCAGAGTCACGCACAGCATTGGCAAATGGCACAGCGGTCTTGCAAAGCTCAATAGTTATGATTGCTGACGATACAATGACAATAATAAAATACCAGCGGACTTCTTCCATTTTAAATGCTTTTTTTGCATTGCCAAATAATATGAAGTAGTATGCGTTAAAGTTAACTCCGAATAGAAGCATGAATATTGTAGTTACCCATTGAAGATATGGTGAGTAGCCTGCAATGCTGTCATTTTTAATGCCGAAGCCACCTGTTCCGGCGGTGCCAAATGCTGTACATACCGCATCAAATACAGGCATTCTGCCGATAAGAAGCAGAATGAACTGTATAAGAGTGAGACTAAAGTAGATAATGTAGAGGATTCTTGCAGTGTACTTCATTTTAGGGACAAGCTTGCCGACAGATGGACCGGGGCTTTCTGCGCGCATAAGATTAATGTTCGAGCCACCGCTAAGCGGTACTATTGCCAGAAGAAAGACAAGCACGCCCATGCCGCCAATCCAGTGAGTGAAGCTACGCCACAATAATGTACAGTGTGAAAGGCTCTCAACATCGGAGAGAATGCTTGCACCTGTTGTTGTAAAGCCTGAGATTGTCTCAAAAAGTGCATCTGTGATGGATGGAATTTCGCCTGTCACATAGAATGGAAGACAGCCGACGATACTGAGTAAAATCCATGCAAGAGATGTGCTTATACAGCCTTCTTTCAGGTACAAGGTTGTGTTTTCCGGCTTATTTCTCGTCATGAGGAAGCCAAATACCAGACAGACGGCTGCCACAACAAGATATGCAATGGCTTCGTGTTCAAGGTAGATAAGTCCGACAAGTGCCGGCAACAGCATAAGGCAGGAGGTCAGCAAAAGCACATGCCCTAAAATATATCTTATAATTGATTTGTTCATGGTGTGTATGCCTCCGGTTTAGCGCAGGATGTCCTGTATATCGGTAAAACCTGTGTGCGTTGTAACAATCATCACAGTATCGCCTTCAAGAATGCAGTCCTGACCACTTGGAATAATGATGGTACCGTTTCGATTGATGAAGGATATGAGTATTTCGTCATTCAGCTTCAGCTCGGCGAGAGGCTTTCCGGTCACGGCAGAGCTTTTTGTAACTCGGAACTCAATCGCTTCAACGCGGTGGTCGAACATGTGGTAAAGAGTCTCGATGTTACTGTCGGAAGCGGAACTGTCGGCTGAGTTAGAATCGTTTGATTCCATCGAATCGTTCTTAGCGCGCACATATGCGATAATTGCTTCGGACGTGATGTATTTCGGATAGATTACACTTCCGAGGTCGAGACTGTTTATGACATTCTTAAAAGTAATTCTGTTGATTTTTGTTATAACCTTCGCATTTGAAACCTGCTTTGCGTGAAGTGTGAGCATTATGTTCTCTTCGTCAATGCCGGTCAACGGTACAAAGGATTCAGCCTCCGTTATGCCTTCCTCCTTTAGAAGCTCCTCGTCGGTTCCGTCACCGTTTATAATGACGGCTTTTGGAAGAAGGATGCTGAGCTCTTCGCAGCGTTCACGGCTGTTCTCGATTATTTTTACAGATATGCCAGAGCGGATGAGCTGGTCGGCAAGGTAGTATGCGGCGCTGCCACCACCGATAATCATAGTGTCCTTTACCTGATTGGTTTTAAAACCTATATGTTCAAGGAAAATCTTGGTGGATTTTCTTGATGCGACAAATGAGATAGTGTCATCAGCGTGCATGACAAAGCGTCCTGTAGGGATATGGACGTAGCCGCCGCGCTCTATAACACAGATTACATAAGGGACGTTCATCTCTTTGCCGAGTGCAGCGATTGTCATACCGTCAAGACGGTTGCATTTTGGTATCTTGAACTTGACAAGCTCTGCCTGACCATGTGCGAAGGAGTTGACTTCAAGAGCGGTAGGCATGTAGAGAATTCTGGCAGCTTCTTTTGCTGTCTCAAGCTCCGGATTGATAATCATTGCAAGTCCGAGCTTTTCGCGAAGATATCCGGCTTCCTGACTGTAATCGGGGGTGCGTACTCTGGCTATGGCGGCACAGTTGCCTACACGCTTTGCGATGGTACAGCACAACAGGTTGAGCTCGTCCGAATCGGTTACTGCGATAATGAGATTGGCGGATGCGATTCCTGCCTCCTCCTGAACGCTGTAGCTTGCACCGTTACCTACTACGCCCATGACATCGTACATGCCGGCTGTAGCTTGAAGCTTCTGTGCGTTTTTATCTATCAAGGTTATATCATGACCTTCTTTTGCAAGCTGCTCGGTAAGAGTTATGCCGACTTTTCCACAGCCGACAATTATTATACGCAGACCTTTTTTGGATGTGGTATTTTTTGACATAAAAACAAGAGCCTCCGTTAATTTACTTTTTAGCAAATTACTTCTATATAGATTAGGGTGCTAAAACATGACAATTTAGTCTATGAGTGTATAATGAGTTATATTTATGCATATCACTTCGTTGTACGAAGAACACTAAGCTCCTCCAAAAAGTCGAGATATGTATAAATATAACTCGTTATACGCAATTAAATTCACAGAGCATGTTTTGACACCCTAATCATATAATAGCATCATACCGTGTAAAAATCATTATTTTTTTTGCTTTTTTTGAAATACCTCTTTTAAATTTAAAAGTTTTTGTTTATAATGTTGATATATGGACTTTAAAGATTGATTATTAACTTAGGTTTGAGTTTAGATATTTTTTGAATGGAGGATTTTATGATAACCACAGATATTGGAATTGATTTGGGAACTGCAAGTATTCTTGTATACATCAGAGGCAAGGGCGTTGTCCTTAAGGAGCCTTCTGTTGTTGCTTTCGATAGAGATACCAATAAGATTAAGGCGATAGGTGAGGAAGCAAGACTTATGCTTGGAAGAACGCCGGGTAATATCGTTGCTGTAAGACCGCTTAGGCAGGGAGTTATTTCAGATTATACTGTTACTGAGAAGATGCTCAAGTATTTTATACAGAAGGCACTCGGCAAGAAGATGTTAAAGAAGCCTAGAATCAGCGTATGTGTACCTAGCGGTGTAACAGAGGTTGAGAAGAAGGCTGTCGAGGATGCAACATATTCTGCAGGTGCAAGAGAGGTTGCTATTATAGAGGAGCCTATCGCAGCAGCAATAGGAGCAGGAATTGATATTTCAAGACCATGTGGTAACATGATTGTCGATATAGGCGGCGGTACAACGGATATAGCTGTTATATCACTTGGCGGCACTGTTGTAAGTACATCTATCAAGATTGCCGGAGATGACTTTGACGATGCTATCGTGCGCTATATGCGTAAGAAGCACAATCTCCTTATCGGTGAGAGAACTGCCGAGGATATCAAGATTAAGATAGGAAGCGCATACCAGAGACCGGAAGTTGCAACTCTTGATGTGCGAGGAAGAAATCTTCTCACAGGTCTTCCAAAGACAGTTACAGTTACATCCGAGGAGACAGAGGAAGCACTAAAGGATGCGACATCACAGATTGTAGAGGCAGTACACAGCGTTCTTGAGAAGACTCCGCCTGAGCTTGCAGCAGATATTGCAGACAGAGGAATAGTTCTCACAGGAGGCGGAAGCCTTCTTCAGGGACTTGAGGAGCTTATTGAGTCTAAGACAGGAATCAACACAATGACAGCGGAGGACCCTATGACGGCGGTTGCCATCGGAACAGGTAAGTTCATAGAGTTCTTAGGCGGTGCAAGAGATTAATATATTAGGAGGAACCCAATGGTAAGAGCTTTATACACAGCGTACACGGGAATGATTAACCAGCAGGCGAGACTGGATGTTATTACGAACAACCTTGCGAATGCTTCAACAGTGGGATATAAGAAGGAAGGTTCTACTTCACAGGCATTTGACAGCGTATATACACAGAAGATTAAGGATGGTTCTGAAGGCTATATTGACCGCAGAATCGGCAAAGAGACACTTGGAGTTATGATTGGTGAGACATATACGGACTATTCCCAGGGTTCATTCAAAGTTACTGGTAACACATTTGACCTTGGACTTGAGGGTTCCGGCTTCTTTAATATAGAATTTGCATCTAAGTCGGGTACAACATCGACAAGATATACAAGAGACGGTTCTTTTTCGGTCAACAATGAAGGAATGGTTGTGACTGAGGACGGTGATTATCTTTTAGGACAGAATGGACGCATCCAGATACCTACCGGTGCGGAGGTTGTTGTGGACGAGCTTGGAAATGTATATGCAGATGAACAGCTTGTTGATACGATAAAGATTACTGATTTTGAAGATTATGGATATCTGAGCAAATCGGGCGAGAACCTCTACACGGCTGTTGACGGTGCCACAGAAAAGAATGCCGACTGCAAGGTAAGACAGGGATATCTTGAGATGTCCAATATAAATGTAATTTCCGAGATGGTTGAGATGATAACCATTTCAAGAGCATATGAGAGTAACCAGAAGGCTGTCCAGACGATAGATTCATCACTTGAAAAGTCAGTTAATCTTGGAAAGCTTTAATAAAATTATAAATATGAAGTGAATTTTAGAGCACGCAGGAGATTATAAAATAACGTCAGAATATTAGATTATTAATGGAGGAATCAGATTATGGTACGAGCTTTATGGACGGCAGCATCCGGAATGATTGCACAGCAGACAAATGTGGATAATATCGCCAACAACCTGTCAAATGTAAATACATTGGGATATAAGACAACTACAGCAGAGTTTAAGTCACTTTTATACCAGACAATTCAGGCAAAGACTACATCAGCCAATGGAGATAACAAGCCGGTTGGAGCACAGGTAGGACTTGGTGTGAGAACAAGCGCAATTACTAAGCAGTTCTCAGAAGGAAATCTTATTGCTACAGATAACAAATTTGGTTTTGCTATCGATGGAAGTGCATTCTTTGCTGTAAGAGGCATAGATGGCGAGACATACTATACAAGAAATGGTAACTTTAATGTGGCAAGAGCATCCGATAACACATCAATGCTCTGTACAAGTGAAGGCTATCCGGTACTTGACAGCACAGGAAAGCCTATTGTATTTTCATCGGATTATGAGACAAGCAAGTTCGCAATAGCCGATGACGGAAGATTCTTTTATCAGGATCCTAAAACCAATGAGTCGGTGGATCTCAATTTTAAGCTTGGTCTTTACCAGTTTACTAACACAGCAGGTCTTGCAAATGAATCAGGTACATATTTCAGCGCTACAGATGCATCAGGTCCGGCCGTTGAGGAAAGCACGAATACTAATATGAAATCAAGCAAGCTCCTGCAGGGTTATACAGAAGGCTCGAATGTTCAGGTTGTCGATGAGATGGTTAATCTTATCTCGGCACAGAGAGCATACGAGATGAACTCAAAGGCAATTCAGGCGGCAGATGACATGCTCAGCCAGGCTAACCAGCTTAAGCGTTAATGGAGGCAGCTATGAGTGATTTATTATCGGGCGTAAGCTCATATTATGATACATATACGAAGAACAATATCTCTGCTGATAAAATGAAAGATAAGTTAAGCTCAGATTACACATCGGCGACAGACGACGAGATGATGGAAGTATGCAAGGAGTTTGAAGCATATTTTACCGAGCAGGTATTTAAAGCAATGCAGAAGATGGTTCCTGAGAGCGATGATGGCAGCTCATCAACATCATATGTGTCAATGTTCAAGGATACATTGACACAGGAATATGCAAGTCTGGCAAGCGAGTCTGACGGCGGCAAGGGACTTGGAATAGCACAGATGCTCTATGAGCAGATGAAAAGAAATTATAGCAATGATTAGCAACAGTAAGAACGATTATCGATAGCAATATTGATAATCGTTTTACATTAACTGAAGCAAAGAGAAGATATATGGAGCGTTTTAAAGGTTACGTCAACAAAATAGTATATCGCAACGAGGACAATGGATATACAGTATTTGAACTCAATATTGACAGTGATGATGATCTGACATGTGTGGGAAGTGTACCATATATAACGGAGGGTGAGTTTGTTGAAGTTACAGGCAGCTACTCGGAGCATGCGGTTTATGGGCAGCAGCTTAAGCTTGACACCTGTGAGGACATACCGCCTGAGGATGAGAAGTCTGTTGAGAGATATCTTGCATCCGGTGCGATTAAGGGTATAGGTGCGGCACTTGCATCGAGGATAGTACGCAGATTCAAAGCGGATACACTAAGAATAATAGAGGAAGAGCCGGAGAGACTTGCTGAGATAAAGGGTATAAGCCAGAGAATGGCAATGGAGATATCTGACAGCGTGACTGCCAAGAGGGATATGAGAAATGCAATGATGTTTTTGCAGGATTATGGAATATCCATGGCGCTGGCGGTTAAGATATATAATCAATACGGAGCATCGGTATACACAATACTTAGAGAGAATCCGTACAGGCTTGCCGATGATATCACGGGAGTCGGTTTTAAGATAGCTGACGAGATAGCGAGAAAAGCAGGAATATCGGCTGACTCGGATTTCAGGATAAGAAGTGGAATTATGTATACTCTTGTTCAGGCGGCAGGGAATGGACATATCTATCTTCCGTATGAAGAGCTTGTAAGCCAGCTTGAGGTCCTGCTTGACACACATGTCGATGATATTGACAGACAGCTTGTCGACCTCTCGATTGACAAGAAGATAGTTGTCAAAGAGCTGAGTGATGATAATACAGAAGATATCGCAAAGGATACCTCAAGGCGTATAATATACGGTGCATCATATTATTATATGGAGATGGCTGTCGCATATGCGCTTAAGGCACTCGATGTCAGCGTGAAGATTGATGAGAAGAGTGTACTAGACAGAATACA
Source organism: uncultured Eubacteriales bacterium (assembly GCA_900545175.1). Taxonomy (GTDB): domain Bacteria; phylum Bacillota; class Clostridia; order Lachnospirales; family Lachnospiraceae; genus CAG-882. The sequence continues at coordinate 57,062 of UQYF01000012.1, read as the reverse complement.
CCGCATTGAGAAAAATGAGAATATAGAGCTTGATGATATGCAGCGCAATGCTGTTTTACAGGCAGTATCATCAGGACTGCTTATTGTCACAGGAGGGCCGGGAACAGGCAAGACTACCACGATAAATACTATAATAAGGTATTTTGAAGGCGAAGGCATGGAAATACGTCTCGGCGCACCTACAGGCCGCGCAGCCAAGCGAATGACGGAAGCTACAGGCTGCGAAGCACAGACAATCCACAGAATGTTAGAACTTTCCGGAGCTCCGGAGGATGGAAAGACAGCTTCGTTTATGAGAAATGAGGACAATCCGATAGATGCTGACGTGATAATAATTGATGAGATGTCCATGGTTGATATTTTTCTTATGAACAGCCTGTTAAAAGCAATCACGGCAGGTACAAGGCTTATACTTGTAGGGGATGTCAATCAGCTTCCTTCTGTCGGACCCGGAAACGTGCTTAGAGATATAATAGATTCCGAGCGTTTTACTGTCGTGAAGCTCACAAAGATTTTCAGGCAGGCTAAGGAGAGCGATATCATTGTAAATGCTCATAAGATAAATGATGGAGAAAAGTTTCCGATTGGGCCGACAAGCAAGGATTTCATATTTATTAAGAGGGAAGAAGCAAACAATGTCTTAGGAGCGATGATAACACTTATCTCGCAGAAGCTTCCTAAATATGTAGATGCACAGCCATTCGACATTCAGGTGCTGACACCGACGAGAAAAGGACTGCTTGGAGTTGAGAGGCTTAACACTGTACTTCAGGAATATCTCAATCCTAAGGATGCAGGCAAGCAGGAGAAGGAAGGCAGCAGTACACTGTTCCGTGAGGGCGATAAAGTGATGCAGATAAAGAATAATTACCAGTTAGAGTGGGAGACGAGAGGGAAGAATGGCATAGCCGTAGACCGTGGCATGGGGGTGTTTAACGGAGATATGGGTGTCATCGATAACATTAATTTTTATACCGAAAAGGTCACTGTAAAGTTCGATGATGACAGATATGTTGAGTATCCGTTTAAGCAGATTGATGAGCTTGAACTTGCATATGCTGTCACTGTCCACAAGTCACAGGGAAGTGAGTATCCGGCTGTGGTGATTCCGCTTCTTTCGGGACCGCGGATGCTTATGAACAGAAATATACTCTATACAGCAGTGACAAGAGCTAAAAAGTGTGTTTGTATCGTTGGAACGGAAGAGGTATTTTATGGAATGGTTGACAATACTAACGAGCAGAAACGCTATTCAACTCTTGCACAGAGGATTAGAGAATGCGGCTGATTTGGTTTATCCGCGAAGGTGTCCGATATGTGAGACACCTGTTGAACGAAAAGGTGAGGCATGCCTAGACTGTATCTGCAGGCTTAAGTACATAACGTCGCCTTTCTGCATGATCTGCGGCAAGCAGTTGGATGATGAAACGCTTGAAGTATGCGGTGATTGCCGGGAAAAAAGGCATGACTTTATAAGAGGTGTTGCAGCGTTTGCGTACACCAAAGAGATTAAGCAGTCGATGTACAGGTTCAAATATGACGGTCAGCGCGATTATGCATTCTTTTATGCGGACACATTATTTAAGCTGAGAGGGCATATCATAGCCGGATGGAAGCCGGATGTGGTTGTGCCTGTACCGCTTCATAAGAAGCGCTACATAAAAAGAGGTTATAATCAGGCGGCTCTTCTCGCTTACCGGCTTGGGGAACAGCTTGGAATTCCTGTTGATGAGAAGCTTATTTCCAGAGAGAAAAATACGCTTCCGCAAAAAGAATTAAATGACAAGGAAAGAACAAAAAATACAAAAAATGCTTTTCATGTGAACACAAATATAGTAAAATATAAAAAAGTATTATTAATAGATGATATATATACTACAGGGGCAACTCTTGACGCTTGTGTGAGAGCTATGAAACAGATACATAATGTGGATGTATATTTTGCGGCTGTATGCATCGGGAGAGGCTTCTGAGTATGAATTCATTGAATTCTATAAAAGAATATGGGCTATTGTGGTAAGATGATATAGTATGATGGAGGTGCATTTGTATGGAAGTCAGAAATTGCAGAGGATGTGGAAGGTTATTCAGCTATATTCAGGGAGGAAGTTATTTGTGTCCTGCATGTCAGGCAGAGCTGGAAGATAAGTTCGATATTGCTAAGAAATTCATAAGGGAGAATGTATCGGCGAGCATTCAGCAGGTTGCGGAAGCTGCTGATGTAAGTGTCAAGCAGATTGAGAAGTGGGTCCGCGAAGAGAGGCTTGCGTTTGCTGATGATTCACCTGTTGGAATTGCATGTGAGAAGTGCGGTAAGATGATCCGCTCCGGAAGATTCTGCGAGAGCTGTAAAGCAAGCATGGCATCGAATTTCTCGGAGCTGTATGAACAGCCGAAGAAGCCGGAGCCGGTAGTGAAGAAGGAAGCCAAAGAGAATAAGATGAGATTCCTTTAAAAGAATAAGTCTGTAGAACGAGCTTAGAGGTTTTTGAATTTTTTTCAAATTCCTCTAAGTTTTTTTTGTTGTATTCCGATACATAATACAGAACATATTTTATGGAACATTAACAGATTAGCATTTTATTTTAGGAAGGAGAGGTTAATATGCGTATAGATGCCTATAATCAGGTTAATATGGTATATGCTGCAGCGGGCAGTGCACAGGTTAAGAAGTCCGCTAAGACCTCCGCAACAGAAGATAAGCTTGAGATTTCGCAGCTTGGTAAGGATTATCAGATAGCTAAGGCGGCTGTGGCACAGGCAGACGATGTCAGGGAAGACAGAGTCGAAGAGGTTAGGAAGCAGTATGAATCAGGTAAGTACAGTGTATCTGCCAATAAGCTTGCTGCTAAACTGATGGAGAAATATAGCACAATAGCATTTTAGAAGGGGTGACCGGATAAGTGGCCAGTCTGATTGATATACTGATAGACACTTTAGAAAAAGAGAATACTGAATATGAGAGTCTTTTAGAGCTCGGACTTGAGAAAACGGGTATTATTATCCGGAACGATGTGGACGAGCTTTCAAGGATGGTAGAGAAGGAACAGCTTGTGATGGAAAGAATCATAGCGCTGGAAAAAAAGAGAACAGAAGCATCGAATGACATTGCCGATGTTCTTAACAAGGATGTTAAGACCTTGACTCTCACACGACTGATTGAGCTTCTTAGCTCGCAGAAGAAGGAGAGGGATGCGCTGGTTTCAATTCATGACAGGCTTTCTTTGACTATGAAGAGAATGGTTGATGTCAACGAGCGCAATAAGGCGCTACTTGATGAGTCGATGGATATGCTCAGGTTCGAGATGAATCTTGTACAGAGCATAAGAAGAGGCCCTGAGACGAACAATTATGGAAGGGATGCATATATAAGCAACAATTATTCACTCCCTGATAATAAATTTGATAAGAAACAATGAGATTAAGCACATTTTAAGGGCAGTCATATAACTGTATGTATATATACATTTGGCAGGTATGCATATATGCAGGTATGCATATGTGTGATTTATCATAGAGCGGAGATAAGTTACATTAACAGATTATGAGAAATATTATAAGCAGTTTTTTGGATAATATATTCGGAAAAGCCGCTCAGAAATGAGGAATTTTATGGCTAGTATGTCAGCTTTATATGTTGGACTGTCAGGTCTTGTGAACAGCTCCAATGCACTTAATACAACAGCCAATAACATGGCTAATGTCAATACCAAGGGATATGTACGACAGCAGATTGTATTTGAAGATACAAGCTACAACGTGCTTACCAGATTTGCAACCAACACTCTCCAGCGCGGAAATGGTGTGACCATACAGCAGGCGGTACACGTCAGAGATATACTGCTTGACGAAGCATACCGCAAGGAGAACGGAAGATGCGGATTCTATGAGAAGTTAATAGATGCTACAGATGAGATTCAGACACAGCTCGGTGAGTTCAGCGGTATATCTTATCAGGAGGCAATGTCAGACCTCTTATCGGCAATCAATGAGGTTTCAAAGACACCTGATGATAATACAGCAAGAGCATCTTTGGTGCAGAGTGCAGTAGCTTTCATAGACCGCTCACAGTTAATATATAACGGTCTTGCAAAGTACCAGAATAATCTCAATATACAGGTTGCCAATATTACTAACAGAATCAACGAAATAGGTGAACAGATAAAGACTCTGAACAAGCAGATTTCTGCTATAGAGACCGGAGTTGAGACAGCCATGACATTAAGGGATGAGCGTGATCTGCTCCTAGATGAGCTGTCAGGCTATGCCAAGATTGAGTACACAGAGGATAAGAATGGTGTTGTCAGTGTCATGCTTGAGGGCAATTTTTTCTGTGACGGACTCAGTGTATCGAAGCTTGGTCTTGAGACAATAGAAGGAACTGACTTTTATATACCTGTATGGAAGGAGATGCACAACACTCCTGTGTATAACATGGAGAAGAGCATTTCTACTGCGAAGAACACAGATATAGGTTCACTTAAGGGAGTATTAGTGGCAAGAGGTACGATTACACCTACATTTGCCAATATGACACAGCCTGCCAATGTTGTGACAACTAAGCCGGACAGAGCAGATTATGGAAGCGATGATGATTACAATGCAGCAGTCGCAGCTTACAAGGAATACAGAGACTATCTAAGCTATAAAAGCTGTGAAGGTTACTCACCGGTTGCGCGTACAATGGCGAATTTTGACAAGCTGGTCAACAGCGTCGTTGAACAGATTAACGATGTATTGAGTCCTACGAAGAATGCCACAGTTACATATATAGATGACAATGGTAACACAGTCACATACACCGGTAAGATTCTTGACATGGATAAGACTGATTATGGCAAGGACAATGACAAGACACCGGGAACTGAGCTTTTTTCAAGAAAATACACAGACCGCTATAAGAAAGTCACAGGAACTGACGGCAATACTTATTACATATACAATGATAACAACACTTTCAATACTAAGTCTCTGTATAGTATAACTAATATAGAGGTCAATCCGGACGTGCTCAAGGATGTGGCTGTTATACCTCTTCATCTTGCTGATGGCAAGGTCGATTATGATAAGGGTAAGGAGCTTACAGCGGTATTCTCGAAAGAGAATCTCACATATGGAAGCGGAACAGAGAGACTTACCTTTGAGAGATTCTATGAAGCTATCATAGATGATATCGGAAGTGAGGGAAGTGTATATGGGAGCATGGTTAACAATCAGGATACACTCACCAGCGGGATAGATGACAGCAGACAGGTAGTCATGGGAGTAAGCTCTGACGAGGAGCTTACCAATATGATTAAGTATCAGCAGGCTTACAATGCCGCATCAAGATATATCAATGTGATAACAACGATGATGGATACGCTTACACAGCTTGTATAGCAGATGATAATCGGAGAAAAGGAGATTAGATATGCCAAATACATTTTTTGGACTTACAATAGGTGCATCAGGTATTTTCGCCAGCAATGCGGGGGTTAATACTACAGCACATAATATTTCCAATATTAACACTAAAGGTTACACAAGACAGAACATAGTTCAGCAGGCGAGCTACGCAATAAGAGTATATAAGCCTTATGGAGCAGTGGGAACCGGTGTTGCACTCAAGGATATAGCGCAGTCACGCAGTGAATATTATGATGAGCGTTACAGAAAGAGCAATGCACATTGTGGACAGTATGAGACATTAGAGTCATATTCGGAGCTTGTGCAGACATATCTCGATGAATTTAATGCAGATGGATTTATAACAGAATACAATAATCTGTTCAGCACATTGAATTCTCTTAAGTCGGATCCTAGCAGCGAAGTCAAGCGCCAGCAGTTTGTCACATATATGTCAAGCTTGTGCCAGTATTTTAATACGCTCTCAGCGAATCTTCAAAAGACACAGAATGATGTAAATGAAGAGATTAAGTCGTCTGTATCGACAATCAACACACTTGCAGAACAGATTGCATCACTCAATAAGCAGATTAATACTATAGAGGCTTCAGGCGGAACTGCCAATGACTTGAGAGATTCAAGAAATCTTCTTGTTGACAAGCTTTCATATTATGCGGATGTAAGTGTTGATGAGCGCGATATAGGCAATGGAGTTACAGATTATACAGTATTCTTTAACGGCTATCAGATTGTAGAAGGGTACAGCTACAATACGCTTAACTGCGTGGCAAGAGAGACTGACCAGAAGAGAAATGCAAGCGATGCTGAAGGCCTTTATGACCTTAAGTGGAATAATGGCAATCCTTATAATCCTTATGAGGAGACAGATAAGGGCTGTATCAAGGCACTTTTTGATATGCGTGATGGCTGTAATGACAGCTATGAGAAGGTTGTTACTGATGCTGCAGGCAATAAGTCGCTTGAGATTCAGGCAGACTCCTTTAGGAACTCGTCTTACAAAGGAATACCTTATTATCAGTCCCAGTTCAATCAGTTTGTGACTGTTCTTGCAAAAGAATTCAATGACATTATGGCAAAGGGACAGTTAAAGGATGGCTCGGCAGCAACAGATACATTCCTTGTGTCCAAGTATAATGTGAATGATTATGTCACAGCAGCTAATATATCTGTCAATGTCAACATAGTCAATGACTTAAGTAGACTTCCTTATTCTTATGACGTTGACAGAGGTAACGAGAATTCTGATTTGTATAAGGATTTATATGCACTCAAGGAAAAGAATACAATTAAGAGCGGCAATTTCTGGGATGCACTCTCATCGCTTGTATCTGAGGTGAGTGTAGATACTAAGAGAACAGAATCGTTTACCAAGAACTACAGCAATGTATTGTCAGCTATTGACACACAGAGAAATTCCGTATCAGGTGTCGATGAGGATGAGGAAGGTGTGGAGCTTGTAAAGTATCAGCACGCTTATGAGTTATCGTCCAAGGTTATCTCGGTTATGAACCAGATATACAATAAGCTTATAGAAGAAACAGGATTATAAAAGGAGGAACGGCAATGCGTATTACCAACACAATGATGACTAATTCGACAATGCGAAATGTCAATAAATCAAAGAACAATCTCTATACAACAGAGCAGCAGATGTCATCGCAGAAGAAGATTACCAAGCCTTCTGATGACCCTATAGTGGCAATTCGTGCACTCTCACTTAGAACCAGTCTTACTGAAGTTGAGCAGTATATTAAGAAGAATGTTCCTGATGCGTCATCATGGCTGACTCTTACAGAGACATCGCTCAGCAATATGAATGATATATATAAGGATATTATAGGATACTGTAATCAGGGTGTTAATGATACATTCACTGTTGATAACAGGCAGGCAATCATAGAGAGTATCAAGCAGCTAAAGGATGCACTCTACAAGGAGGGTGATGCAGACAGTTCAGGTAGATATCTTTTTACAGGCTACAGGACAGACCGTTCGCTTACATTTCAGAATGACTCTGAGCTTAATGTATCCTACAGAATTAATCAGAAGTTCACAGGTGACGGCTTTACAAGTACAAGCTTCATAAAGAACAGTGTAGATGTCAACAATATCGCTGATATACCGGCGGCAGGCACACCTGAGAGTGAAGATTTTTACAGATTAAGACTTGCTTATCAGAACTGTGCATATGATGCCAACGATGCAACGACACTTCCGACAATCACAGTTGATGGACAGAATTTTAACGGTACTGTGCGTGCAGTGACTGCAACAGAGTTCGAAGCACTCGTAACGGCAGGGACAGTTACCGACAACACGGCATATTATCTGTATGATAAAGGCGAGATAGTATTCTCTGAGAATACTTATAAGACACTTAATACAGCGGATGATATTGAAGTATCGTTCCGCAAGGACAGCTTCAACAAGGGTGATATCCGTCCGGAGCACTATTTTGACTGTGAAGATTTGACGAATGGACAGAATTATACGCTTGGCGATAGTCAGGATATAGAGTATACAGTCAATTTCAGCCAGACACTCAAGGTTAACAGCCGTGCAACAGATGTGCTCAGCTATGACATCGGAAGAGATCTTGATGACATTATGAACAGTCTTTCGGATGTCATGAATGTTGAGAATAAGATAAAGAAGCTTGAAGAGATGAAGGCTTCTACATTCTATACAGGTAAGCAGGATGAGCTGGCTTCGATGATTGAGGCAGCCAATAAAGAGCTTGATTATGCCAAGAATAATATGGAAGCCCTCTTTTCAAAGAATCTGACTTATATGGGCAATTATCAGGCTACAGTTAACACAGAGATTTCAGATGTCGGAAGCCGTGAGCTTCGACTTACGCTTACTAAGACAAGACTTACACAGCAGCAGAGTACATTTAAGGACCTTAAGTCCAAGAATGAGGATGTTGAGCTTGAAGATATCACTGTTGAGTTCGCTGCGGCTAAGACAGTATACAATGCAGCTATTGCCACGGCATCTAAGACAGTCAGACAGTCATTGCTTGATTATCTGTAGGATGGAGGTTATAAATGAGAGTAAATACACGTTTGTTTGGAGAGATAGAGATAGATGATTCCAGAATAATTACATTCACAACCGGAATCATGGGCTTTGAAGAGTATAAAAAGTACAGTCTTGTATATAATTCAGATAAGAATGGAAATATCAAGTGGCTGCAGTGTCTTGACAATCCGGAGCTTGCATTTGCTGTTGTTGACCCGATGAAAGTGATTGCAGAGTATAATCCGGTTGTGGACGAGGACACACTTGCAAAGCTTGGAGAAGTTGAGTCCGAGGAGGATTATTTCCTTCTTGCCATTGTAACGGTTCCGTCTGACCTAACTAAGATGACAGCTAATCTCAAGGCTCCTGTCATAATCAATATAAGAACCTGCAGGGCAGATCAGATTATAGTCAATAACGATGACTATGAAGTTCGTTATAAGGTATATGATTATATAAAAAAGAAGAAGGAGGATGCCTGATGTTAGCTTTGTCCAGAAAAAAGAATGAATCTATTATCATAGATAACAACATTGAAGTGACTGTGCTTGACATTAAAGGCGACCAGATTAAGCTCGGAATCATTGCTCCTAAGTCGGTGCCGGTGTACCGCAAGGAAGTATATGTGCAGATTAAGGATGCCAATAAAGAGGCAAGCAGTTCTGACGGAGCAGAGATACTTAAGGATTTTCTTGGATAATGTGGATTCGAAAATTAAAACATGATTAAGTTCATGGCATATGTTTTGAATTTTGAATCACTATATATCAGGCTAAACTTTTTATAAATACAGCCGAAATATATACGAGAGGGAATAAGGAGTAGTAGGCGTCAATATTAACATAGTGAACACACGGAGGTGTCTAAAAATGACGATTGATGGAATTAAGAATGGTGTTGTTAGCACAATGGCACCGTCTAACGTGGCTAATCAGCCAGCTGATACAGAGACAAAGGATGTCAATGTACAGAATGCAAAACATAATGTGAATGTTTCCCAGAATGTAGCACCGGTAGCCGACAAGTCTAAGAATGGCGATAATACGAATTCTGGGGAGAACAGTGAGCGTGAGTTTCAGCTCAATGAGAAAGCGATTAAGCAGAGAATATCGGAGATTAACAGCAAGCTCAACAACAACACGGTTGCAGAGTTTGGCTATCATGATAAGACTAACAGAGTCACTATCAAGATAGTAGACAAGGATACGAAGGAGACTATTAAGGAGATTCCGCCTGAGAAGACTCTTGACCTTATAGCTAAGGCATGGGAGCTTGCCGGAATCCTTGTTGATGAGAAGCGGTAAATAAGCGTTTTTCATTACAAACAGAACCATCATAGTATATGTGGTGGAAAGGAGTAAATTATGGCAATAAGAGTCAGCGGACTTATATCGGGACTTGATACAGACTCCATTGTACAGGAGCTTGTATCGGCATATTCAACCAAGAAAGAGAAGTATGAGAAGGCGCAGACGAAGCATGAGTGGAAGATGGATGCCTGGAAGACCATGAACAGCAAGATATATGGCTTCTATACATCAAGCCTTTCCAATATGAGAATATCTACAGCGTACAGCCTTAAGACCAGCACTATATCGGACAGCAAGGCAGCGACTGTTACAGCTTCGTCCTCTGCGGTCAATGGCACACAGAAGATGAAGGTCAATAAGCTCGCATCCTCCGCGTACATGACAGGCGGTGTTGTGAAGCTGTCTGATGCCAAGAATGACACAGGTGATAAGAAGGTTACAGGAAGCACTGCCCTTGCCGATATGGGAATAGAGACAGGAAGTAAGATTGCTGTCAATGATACGGAGATAGAGATAACTGACGGAATGACTGTCAATCAGCTTATCAGCAAGTTCAAGGATGCCGGAATCAACGCAAGCTTCGATGAGACCAACCAGAGATTCTTCGTCAATGCCAAGGCATCAGGCTCTGACGGAGAATTCACACTCACAGCGAACAACATAAGCGGTCTTAACGCACTTCAGTCTCTTGGACTGTTCGCAGCGAAGGATGTGGATGGCAATGACACAGCAGAGCTTAAGAAGTATAAGGCTATAGCTGACGGCACGGTCACAGCGAAGGATGATGAGCAGAGACAGGTAGCCGAGGCGGTTGTAAAGATATATGGAAATACATATACAGCGGATAATCTCGCAGCCGACAAAAAGACTGTGTCAGATTATGAGACACAGCAGGCTCGCGCCTCAGAGTACGAAAAGTATACGGACATCAAGGACAATTTTGAAAAGAATAAGACCAGATATGATGAACTGGCCGCCGGCCTTGATGCTAATAAAGCCAAGCTGTATAAGACGGTGACTAAGGAGGACGGCTCAACAGAGAAGGTTCAGTATACCGATGAAGAACTCGCCGATATGAAGGCATTCATCAAGGAGAACAATGGAACATCTGATACAGCTATTGCACAGCAGATGGCAGAGAAGCAGGCAATTCTTGATGCCAAGGCTGCAGTTGACGAATACGAGGAGCTTGGTAAGACCATAACAGACAATCAGTCTGGATACAACGAGGCGGTTAAGAAGCTTAACGATAATGCTTCTGCATACAGTGCTGCTGCAGACTATGTCAATAATAATGACAACAAGACCGCCTATGCGTCTGCTAAGGCAGCGATTGCCGCATCCGGTGTTGCTTCTAAGGGCTCGGATGCTGCCAGAATCAGCGGTCAGGATGCAGAGATAGTTCTCAATGGTGCCACATTTACGAGCAGTACAGGTACATTCTCCATCAACGGTCTTTCTATCACAGCGATGCAGGTGACAGCGGCCGGTGAGGAAGTGAGCATCACAACCTCCAATGATACACAGGGCATGTACAATAAGATTAAGGAATTCCTCGGAAAGTACAATGAACTCATCAAGGACATGGATACAGCTTATAATGCTGCAGCAGCGAAGGACTATGAGCCGCTGACCGATGATGAGAAGAAGGATATGTCCGACAAAGAGATAGAGAAGTGGGAGACCAAGATTAAGGATTCGCTTCTCAGACGTGACAGTACTCTTGGAAATACATCATCTTCCCTTAAGAGCCTTATGAATACCAGCTTTGAGATTAACGGAAAGACATATTCGCTCTCATCCTTCGGAATAAATACGGCAAGCTACTTCTCAGCGGATACCAATGAGAAGGGCTGTCTCCATATAGACGGAGATGCGGATGATGCCACCACATCGGGCAATGAGGACAAGCTCATGGCGGCAATCAATGAGGATCCGGAGGTCGTGGCAGAGTTCTTCCAGAAGCTGTCCACCTCGGTATACAATGACCTCACCAAGAGAATGGCATCCTCAAGTGTCAGCAGCATCTACACGATATATAATGACAAGCAGATGTCCAGTGAGTACAGCGATTATAAGGACAAGGTCAGCAAGTGGCAGGAGAAGATTGAGTACTACGAGGAGTTCTATTACAAGAAGTTCTCTGCAATGGAGAAAGCATTGTCTAAGCTCCAGTCATCTACCTCCTCGCTTTCCAGCCTTTTAGGTTCATGATGTTGAGTGATTTAATTTTTCATGACACTGACTGTACCTTTACAACAGGAAGATAATCTGATAAAATAGTACTATAAATACGCACAGCTCATCATCGGGATGATGGTGGGCTGTGCTTTGCAGGTAAGAGGAGGCAGTTGCATGAATACATCTGCAGGCTATCAGCAGTACGAGAAGAATAAGATACTCACAGCATCACCGGCGGAGCTTACGCTTATGCTGTATGATGGAGCCATCAAGTATGCCAATATTGCTATTATGGCTATAGATAAGGGCGATGTGGAGAAGGCTCACAACAGTATCCGCAGGGTGGAACGCATTATAGAAGAGTTTCAGAATACACTTGATTTCAAATATCCTGTTGCCAAGGATTTCGATGAGGTTTATAAGTATATCAGGGCAAGGCTTCGCGAAGCTAATGTAAAGAAGGACAAGGAGATTATAGAGGAAGTGCTAAAGCACCTTAGAACCATGAGAGATACATGGAAGGAAGTAATCCAGCTTTCGAGAAATAACACTTCTAAATAATATTGGCTGCGGGTGCAGTGAACGGAAATGAGGATGCGTATGAGCATGACGGAGAGCTATTTAACCATATTGGAGAGCAGCCTTGACAGGAAGCTTGGGATTCTTGATTCCCTTGAGAAGCTCAATACAGAGCAGGAGGCGATACTGAATGCGGCTTCATTTGACGAGGAGGCATTCGGTCATATTGTCGGGCAGAAGGCAGAGCTTGTTGAACAGCTCAATGCCATGGATGAGGGCTTTCAGCTTGTGTACGATAATGTGAAGGCAGAGCTTGAGAAGAACCGGGAAGGCTATTCGGCTGAGATAAAGAGCCTTCAGGGCAGAATAACACAGATTATGGAGAAGAGCAGCCACCTCATGGCTGAGGAGAAACGCAACAAGGACAGGATTACAGCGAAGTTCGCACAGCGCCGCAGGGAGATTGGCAGTGTGAAGAAGAACCAGCAGTATGCCGCGAACTACTACAAGACCATGAATAAGGTGACGAGCGAGCCTGTATTCATGGACAAGAAAAAATAATTAAAAAAGATATTATTCAGGTATAAAGTTCTAAGACTTTGAACCGATATAATATACAGAAGGTAGGAGATACTTACCATCTTGGAGGCAGGAGCCTCTATAACAATTCACATCGGCATGGACGCCGATAGATATTCAGGGAGGAATATATTATGGTAGTACAGCACAATTTACAGGCAATGAATGCCAACAGAATGTTGAACATCACAACAGGTTCACAGAGCAAGTCAGCAGAGAAGTTATCATCCGGCTATAGAATCAACCGTGCAGCAGATGATGCAGCAGGTCTTTCAATTTCCGAGAAGATGAGAAAGCAGATCAGAGGTCTTGATCAGGCTTCAACTAACGCTGAGGACGGCGTATCTGCAGTACAGACAGCAGAAGGTGCACTCACAGAGGTTCACTCAATGCTTCAGAGAATGAACGAGCTCGCAGTTCAGGCTTCCACCGGAACCAACTCCAAGACAGATAGAGACGCTATCCAGTCTGAGATTGACCAGCTCACAACTGAGATTGACCGTGTTGCTGAGACAACTAAGTTCAATGAGGCTTATCTTTTAAAGGGTGATGATGGAAACACTAAAACACTTAATCTCAAGGCTCATGATGCAGGTCTTAAGGGAAAGCTTACTGACAATGGCGATGGCACAGCAACATTTGTTATGGATGAACTTAAGGCTGGTGACAGCGTAACAATCGCTGGTAAGAGCTATACAATCGGTGCTATAAAAGATGATACAGATAAGCTTATTGATGATGCTAACAATAATGGTAATGCAGACATTATCATTAATGGTACAACATATAAGTATATAGCTGGAAAAGGTGCTGCAGACGATTCGGATAAGGATAATCCAAAAGCTGGATACTATGCAGATGGAACATGGGCAGCTAATCAGGCAAAAGATGTGGCGGCGTTAAAGACCTTAGCAAATGAAGGTTCAACTGTAGAGGCAAATGGAAAGAAGCTGACATCACTTAAGCAAGCAGATGCAGCAGCAGGTGTTTCATCTGATGATTCATCAGTTATCACAAAGGCAAATGCTTATGTGCATGCTGCAAATGAGCTTCTTGCAGCTAACAAGATAGGTGACTCTGAAGGAAATGCTGCAGTTACTGATAATGCAGATCAAGCAATCACACTTACTAATGGTGATGGTACATTCAAGATTAAGCTTGCTCAGACTAAAGTAGCAGAGAAGCTTAACTTCAACCTTCATGTAGGCTCAGATGCTGATATGACCAACAAGATCAATGTCAACATCGAGACAATGAATTCAAGCTATCTTGGAATCAAGGGTCTTAATGTATCTGATGACACAGGTGTTGGTGCTACATATGCAGTAGACGCTATCGCAGATGCCCTTCAGAAGGTATCAGACCAGCGTTCATCACTCGGTGCTGTTCAGAACAGACTTGAGCACACAATTGCTAACCTCGACAATGTTGTTGAGAATACAACATCTGCTGAGTCACGTATCCGTGATGTTGATATGGCTGAGGAGATGGTTGAGTACAGCAAGAACAACATTCTTGCACAGGCTGGACAGTCCATGCTTGCACAGGCTAACCAGGCTACACAGGGAGTTCTCTCCTTACTCGGCTAATCCCGGACTAATGCCTGATATATTGATAAAGGCGGCATAAATATGACCCCCACATCGGAGAATTTCTCCGGTGCGGGGGTTTTTGTTGTTGGGACAGAGGGGTCAGGTCCCTGTGTCCCAGAGAAGATATGTGTGGTTGTTCTGCCAAAAAAAGAGATATCTTAAAAGCTGATTAAAATAAATATAAACATGTGCTGTATTGAATTGCATTATCATTGATGATATAGTTATTATAAAAGATATTGGGGGATGTCTTGTTTCTGCAGATGTGTAATGCTTCTATGGAAGGTAACTTAAGGACATGGAGATGAGGGGATGGCATGCACCAGAGAGGAACAGAAGGTAATATATGGAATTTTCGTAAGCCTGACTGGTACGGACTGAATGTGGTTGTGTACTCTCATTTCCGGGTATATAATAACGGAGAAGAGGATGGAAATACGAACACATTTAGGAAATGCCATAGAGGCGATTGATTCGCTGAAGGCGAGGTACGATAAGAATGTGAAGGAGCTGCTGGCTGACATACAGGTTCTTTCATGGATTGTGAAGTATACGGTAACAGAGGTGGAGAGTTTAAGCATACAGGAGATAATGGACTGCATTGACCGGAGCAGTATCAGGGTTGGTGTCGTTCCTGTAGAGCCGGGACTCACCAACATGGGTAGGGTTGAGAGCATCCGGACGGAGGATGCGATACCTAATGAAGACTATATAACCTATGACATCCGTTTTGTGCTTGCGGCTGCGGCGATGGAGCTCGAAATCATAATAAATGTAGAGGCACAACGCAGCATGTCACACAGCAGGCTTGGCTATCACTTAGAGAATCGCATTGTTTTTTATCTTGCAAGACTGATATCCTCACAGAAGGGCATTAATTTTGCGAAGAGCGAGTACGATAACATTAAGAAGGTCTATAGCATCTGGATATGTATGGACGCAGACAGAACCTCGGATTCAATCAGCAGGATTTCACTTAAAGCAGATACGTTATTCGGTAAGCCTTGCGGCTTTCCGAAGCTTGATAAGATGTGCGGCATGGTTATACGCATAAGGAACAATAATAATGCAGCAGAATCTAAGAACAAGCTGATTGCGATGCTTGAGGATGTGCTTTCGTCTGAGGACAGCGATGTGAAGAAACATAAGCTGGAAGATAAGTATGATATGAAGATGACGACGGAGCTGGAAGGGAGGATTAACGGTATGTGTAACTTGAGTGATGTTGTTGAAGAGCGTGGAATAGAGCAGGGAATGGAGCGTGGAATCACAGGTCTTGTTGAAGTGCTGAGAGAGATGGGTACCCCGAGTGAGGTTATTATAGAGAAAATTATGAAGAAGTTTTCCCTTACGGAGAAGAAGGCAAGGGAGTTTGTGGGACAGAGGGGTCAGGTTCCTGTGTCCCACAAACCTGATAAAATATAATACTTGCGAAATACTGTTGGACTTAATCCGCCATTTCCCGGCAGATATTCAGGGGTCTATGCTTGAGAATCCATTAACCTATCAGGACAACTGATAAGCCGGGATAGTATACAACACAAGAGTATATTGTTGTGTGATTACAATGTAATGAAAATACAATTCCTGTATGGCAGGTATGGAGTATGCAGAGAACACATACAGCTCAGAAAATACACAAAATACGTTCCTCCGGTGCGGAGGAGTCATTACGCGACCATTTAAATGTACCATTCTCTAATCTTTTGTATAATAAGATGAAACCATCTCATCATTATTAACAATCGGAGCCGGAAGAGATTCTAACATTTCTTCCCGCAGCATTTTTAGATTTCTGTAATATGTCTGTTCTATAATGCCATTTGCTTTACACCAGGCTTTTACAGTCATACCGCTTGCTCGACATTCGCTGATAAGCGATTTCCATTCCTCACGTTTTAGATGCCGACGAACATTTGTAATTTGATCCATGACCAACCTCCTCGCATTACTACGCAATACTATAACTCGCGTTAATATATGGAGTTTATTATCCCATGGATTATGGCTGTGGTGAAAGGCACTAACTTATTGAGCGCTTACGTATATTCAAAAGAGGGATCAGACTACTTACCTTTTGGTAGGTAGTCTGATATTTTAAGAAGATGGTATCGTATAAGATGTTAAGCCTACATGAATGAAAATAATATATATGCAAAAAAATTTAAATATATAAAGTGCCAAAAACCATATTGACACAATATGGAGCATAAGTTAAACTGGTATTAATGAACAAAGTGATATAACAAGACTAATTCAGGAAGTGGGGGTGAATAATAGTATGAATGTCGATACGTTAGAAGATGCATTGAGGCGTATTAAAGAACTGGAATTGGAGAATGGCAGGCTAAGAGCAGAGTTGGAAGTATATAAGAATAGAAACATTGGAGGCAGGAAGAAACATAACGATGCATGGATGGTATCTTATAATGATTTTGTGCTTAAGCTGGAAAGTGGGATGACAATTATGGAGATTGTACAGATGGGGGATATCAGCAGGAGGACTGCGTATCGATATAAGGCTTATTATGAAGAGAATAATAGGAAGGGATATGTGGAATTGTGATGATATATTAGGAATTAAAAAGAAGGTGGGAAAGTATGGTTAAGAATATGAAATATTAAATATAAAGAAAATTGCATAATATTAGATAATATGATACATTATATTTGATGTAGTGTATCATATGGATTTTATATATAAGATGACACTTTTTAATATAGATGTCTGATTATGGTTGATTTTATATTATTGATTTGTAAATGGAAGAGGTGTAATTGTGATGGCTAATATTAAAAATTTTATATATTGTTTGAATGTGAATTCGGTTGATGGAAGAACAGATGTGGTTGGCATTTTGAATACGCTTACACCTGAATATATTCCGGGGCTTTTTTCATTTTCAGTATGTTTTTCTTTATTAGATATTACTGAAGGTGAGCATTTACTGGATTTAAAATTTAAAGATTCGGACAAAAATATAATTGCCGGAATTGATAATGCGATTATAACATATAAAAAAGATTCTAATAGTAATTTGCCGGATGAATATATGGGAGTTAATGTGGCAGCTGGATTACAAAATGTCGACTTGAAAAAATCAGGTTTATATTCAACGGAGGTAGTATTAGATGGAAAAACGGTAGGAGAATATTATATATTTGCAAAAGGAAAGAATGAGTAAAATTATGGTGACAAATTGCGTAAGATTATCTAATGACTCCAATTTTTTTAGATGCAGTGATAAAATCAGTGTAAATAATACATATTTTGAGATTTTGGACAATAGAATGAATATTAACAATAGCATTGCCCATAGCATTAGTAAAAATATGGAATCTGTTGTAATATTTATTTATGATAGTAGAAGTGGACTGATTATGAAACCAGACATTGCCAAGAGTCTTAGTCGATTGAATGACATAAGAAAATTGCCGGATGATTGGAATGGGTATGGTGCAAGGGCTTTTACGGATACATTAGTATATAAGTGTGAAAGAATTATAAATTTACTTTCTATACAGCCATCGATTTATCCAACCGGAAGAAATAGTATTCAATTTCAGTATGAACTAGGAGACAAGAGTTATTTAGAGCTTGAAATTTTTGAGGATAGAACTTTGTGTTTACAAGTACCTAAAAGGATATATTCAAAAGCAAAAGAATGGCAATTGACCGATTCAGAAGAAAGTCAGATTAAGGAGATTGTAGATAATTTTTATGGAAGCAACAGTGCAGAGAAATGAAGTGCTATATAGAATGATAAAAAGATCTCAGCCGGATGCTATGGATGAAGATGGACATCCGACATCAGCACTTTTTAAACAAGAGAATGGTGTTTCGGTAGACAGAGATGGTGGGCGGGAGGAAGAAGAGATCATCAAAAAATTCAAAGACCGTTTTGATAAGAGATTTAAGGGTTTAGTCAAAGTAGGGGCTGAAGTTTGCATAGATAACAACATGGCGGTTATTCCTGAAACCTCAAATAATATTTACCATGCAGAAATTTTTGATAATGAAGATAAAGCTCCATTAGGAAATCTAAAGGCATTAATTTTGGCTGATAGTTCAGAAGTTGTAATTTATGAAACACAAGTTAAATGGATATAATATGGCTATATATCAAGCCGCCACAAACCGCACATAGCTTTTTGTGGCGGCTTGTTGTATAATCTAAGAAAAAGATTATAGGACACGACACAGCCCTCATAAATTGTATATTATAAATTATAAGCAAAAAACTATACCTGAATTCCCAAATTTTAAAAGGAGTGACTTAAAAAGATGAGTTTATTTACTATTGGGCATTCCACGCACACTCAGGAATATTTTCTTGGTCTGCTCAGGCAGCACAATATCGATTATGTTCTTGATGTGAGAAGCAGTCCGTTTTCTAGGTTTGCAAGTCAGTTTAACAAGGATGTCATTGAGGACTATCTGAAAAAGAATAATATCGTATACTGCCCTATGGGAAAGTTCTTTGGGGCAAGACCAACGGATAGAACCTTGTATTGTGCAGAAGGTTATCTTGATTTCGAGAAGGCAAGAGCATCAGAACTGTTTAAGAAGGGGCTTGACAATGTGATGCTTGGTTTAGCTTCCGGGCATAATATAGCACTTATGTGTACAGAGAAGGATCCATTTGACTGCCATAGAACAATTATGGTATCACGCGGATTCGAGTTGAACGGTGTGAATGTGCAGCATATACATGCTGACGGACATTTGGAAACACAGGATGAGATAAATATAAGGTTACTTGATAATCTGGAGAAAAAAGAGAACGTAGATATACATCAAATATCTCTTTTCGAACAGCCAAAGAGCGAGAAAGAGTGGTTAGAAGATGCATATAGGCTTCGCAATAAGGAGATTGGATTTAATATAAATGAAGGAGGTCAGCTATGACGATATATACAATGGGGTTTGCACAGAAGGATGCACAGACTTTTTTTAATCTGATTTCAAAGAATAATATTGAGATTCTGATAGATGTGAGATTGAATAACCGTTCTCAGCTCGCAGGGTTTACCAAGGGCAAAGATTTGGCTTATTTTCTTAAAGAGATATGCCACTGCGAATATAGCCATATGTTGGGCTTTGCACCGACAAAGCCGATTCTTGACGGATATAAGAAGGGAACTATTGACTGGAATGAGTATACAGTACAGTACAATGCTTTGATCAAAGAGAGAAAAGTTGAGAAGCTGTTTGAGAAAAACTTCGGAAAATATGAGAGAGTATTATTTCTGTGTTCTGAGCCTACACCGGAAATGTGCCACAGAAGACTGTTAGCCGAATATATACAGGAATGCTTAGGCTGTGACATAAGACATATATAGAAGACGATGCGCATAGAATTCTGCAAAGAATATTGATGCGAATCACCACATGGTTGTGACATGGAGGGGTACTATGAGAAAAGAGATTATTGTGTTGACTATGTCTGATAAGCACAAGGGCGAAGAGGGTGGATATTGTGTTGCAGGTATAGAGCTTGGAAATGCTAATTCTTGGATTAGACTTATCGGTAATCATGAATACTTCAAGATAAATAATACGGAAGTAGTGTATGCTGATGGGAATATGTGTAAGCCGCTCGATGTGATAAGCGTTGATGTCGAGAAGATGACACGGAAGTTTAGAGATAGTAATTGTATAAAGGATTATGATGACAATATGTTTGCAATTCAGCCGGAGAATTATTTTGTGCTTGGCAGATTTGAGTTTGTCAGGAAGTCGGATATTGATGAAGTCATGAGAATTGCACCGATTGGAAATTCACAATATATCTATATGAATAGTTCAAGGTCTCTTTCTGTGGAGGAAGCTATGAGAAATGGCAGTTCCCTGACAATGGTCAAGGTAGATAACCTTGAACTGTATCCTAAGAAAAAATATCAGGATGATGGGTATCAGGCGCACTATAGGGCTAAATTTGATTATAACGGTGTCCACTATGAAGATATATCTGTTACAGACCCGGATTATGATGCGGCACGCACTGAATACGCCGGACTGGTATTCGGAGAGACATATATTATTGTGAGTATCGGTGAGGAATTCAATGACAGACACTATAAGATAATTGCCAAAATTTTCGAGTTAGTTTATACAATCGAGAATAATAGATTCAAATTATTCCATGCATTCAGGGATTGTCAATATCTTGAAAAGTATAGTGCCGATATAAAATATGGTCTGTATGACCATCTGGAAGAAACAGGAGAGCGTCCTTGCAAGAAATGTCAGGAAAGACTTGCTGAAATATATGGAGAGTAAAAGTATAGGAAAAGCTATGTGTGATGCACAGGCATAAGAAAATTAAGCGTGATATATATTGGAAGATATTAAGGCATCAGCTTATCGTGACCGGAACATGGAATTCATCATATTATGGAGCGGCGGCAGGTGATTATGATATGGATGACTGGCATTATGCCATGATTATGATGATAAACGTATGCGTATAGCACAGTCCGGGCGTGAGCTTATAATGCGTGGGTTACGATTTGAGGACAGGATAAAGACTATATAAAAAAGATTGGGCAGAAGCTATGAGAATTTTATTTTATTGCTGGAAAGCATATAACCAGTCGGATATAATAGAAGCTTTGAGACAGCGCGGCCATGTGGTTGACACATTTGAGATGGAGCTTGGAAATTTTGAGGTGGATGATAATTTCACGGACAAGTTCATCAAAAAGATGAGTATAAATGACGATTCAGCAGTATGCAGTGCGGACTGTGATTGCGATGATGAAAAAAATTATACAGATTATGTGGAGCATGATGGTCAAGAAGCAGAAGGCGATACAAATTATGTGTATGACGCAGTGTTTTCTGTGAATTATTTTCCGATTATCTCAGATATTTGTGAACAATTTTTTCATTCCAAGGTTAAATATATCTGCTGGACATGTGACAGTCCGTTGTCTACCATGTATCATCAGTCTATTTTTAACAAATGTAATTATATATTTATATTTGATAAGTTCTGCTATATGGAATTTAAGGAGCGCGGCGCAAATGTATATTATCTTCCGCTTGCTGCGGCAACACGTAGAGCTGACGATGTGATTAAGAAGTGGCAGACGGATATGCGGCAGAAGAAAGGCGCCTTTGATGCACCGGATGCTCCGGGCAATAATGCGGCTGCATGTGTAGAGGATGAGACTGGGTATAAAGGTTCGGACGGAGACGCTGCCGGCGATTTTATTTACGATGTATCATTTATCGGCAGTATGTACCGCAAGAATTCCTATGACGAGATTAAGGATATGCTTCCGGATTATGTCCGTGGGTATTTTGATGCGCTTATGAAGCTTCAGATGGAGATATATGGTGAAAATTATATTGACGGAATGTTGACGGCTGAGATAATGGATGAGCTTAACAAGCACTTTCGCATAGAGAAGAGTGAGCGTTCTTTTTCTAATCTCTCCCTTATATTTTCTACGACTGTGCTCGGGTTTAAGATAGCACAGCTTGAAAGGTATAAGCTTTTGGGAGAGCTGTCAAAATATTTTGACGTGAGTGTATTTACTGATGATGAGAATGCGGACTTCGTGTTAGCACACAATATGGGTCCTGTGCGCTATTGGGATGAGTCGCCTATTGTGTTCCGCACTAGTAAGATTAATCTCAATTTTACTATAAGGAACATAAGAAGCGGAATACCGCTAAGAGTGTGGGATATTCTGTCGGCGGGAGGGTTCTGTATAACGAATTTCCAGCCTGAGCTTGTGATGTATTTTAAGAATGGCGAGGATATGGTGTGGTTTGAGGATGAAACCGACCTTGTAAAAAAAGTCAGATATTATCTAAGGCATGAGGATGAGCGCAGGCGGATTGCTCTTAATGGTCAGAAAAAGGTAAGAGAGTTACATAATTACGATGCCAGACTTCAGGTGATTGAGGACATTATTATGAAAAGCTGAGTGTCAAAGCCGGTAAAATATACTGTCTAAGATGTATTAAGATTTCATACATTACTATATTGAGTCACTGCAAAAGCAGTGACAGGGGGATTGACATGTCATACTTATGCATGTCGGCTTCTCAAAAAGTCGTGATATGCAAAAATATAACATGCTATACATATTTAGGTTCATAGAGCATGTTTTGACACCATAATCCGATGAAAAGTATATAAAAGCATATGGAAATTGATAGAAAAAGACCGGCTGCCTTACAGCGACCGGTCAAACATCATTCCTGTATATATTGATGTGGCATAAGGAGCTGTGATAAGCTTTTGCGGATTCTTGTATGCCACTATTTTTTTATTTATGTATTCCATTGGGTTGAGCTCAATATTTTCTACTCTCTTTTTCAGTGCTTCCTTGAAGCTGCCAAGGTTCTTGAGATTGTCAAATATGGAGCCTGATTTTACAGATTCACTGAGATTATCTGTGTTCACAGAGAGCGTATTGTCATCATTGATGGAAAAGCCGTTGTTTTCAAGTGTAGACTTATAGCGCTTGACTGTGGATGTTACAGTTGAGCGAAGCATACGCAGCTCATGAGTGTCCTTGCGGTTCGCAAGCTCAAGAAAACGGTTATAGTTGTCTGCAAGACGGTTGTACTCATCGATGAGGGCGCGACCGTCTTTTCTGGCACTTATGGTTCCGGTGCCGTACTCGTCAGAGGTTCCGTGGAGTGTAACTTCATACCTGCCATCGACAATAAATGAATTGTTCTCAGAGATGGACGACTTGCCATTTAAGTCAAATACTGCATTCGATGGATAACTTTCTATATTGTCAAGACCATACAGTCTGACGGCACCTGTCAGATGATTATCGGTACCTTCGGTTATCCTGAACTGTGTAGGGGAGCCTTTGTGGCTTCCGGTTGTCTGTGAAGTTATCTTGAGAGCCTTCTGTGCATACTCGTTCTGAATCACTTCTGCGTCAAGACCTATGCCGGAGTGGGATATTGAGTTGGCAAGCTTATCAAGTATTCTTCCGTTATTGTCATCCTCGCTGACAGCAAATTCAAGGGAATATGTGTTGTCGGCTGTCTCAATGTTGAAGGAATAAGTACCCGGAAATAGGATCTTAGCTCCTGAAGATACATATTCTCCGACATTGACCTGTGGCGATGCGAGCTGCTTGACGTTAAATGCAAGCTCCTTCTCATCAGGCATATCACTTCCGGAGTAATCTGCTGTGACGAGTGATGGATTGTCGGATGAGGCAGTGATGCCGACAGGCATTGAATCATCGGCAATATCAGTGATATCACTGAGCGTATCTGTAAGAGCCCGTGCTGCCTCCTTGATATCTATGGCAAGCTTCTGGGAGCTCTCGGACATATCGACCTTGTATAAGGGGGAGGCTTTGTTAATCTTTACAATGTTATTGTATATATCACGCAGTTCGCTTCGCTTATGAGAATCATGCCGTGACACTGTACGGTTGCCATATGTACTTATATAATAATCATACACACTGTTAATCAAGAATGTCACCTCCGTGTGAATAAATGAAATGCATATACTAAAAATCCTTTTCTAGTCATGCGAAGCAGTGTTCACATAATTTTCACATATTTATATAACGAAAATATACCATATAATAGGAAGAAGTACAAGAGTAATGTGCTTTGAAAATAATAATATTATTGTACAGAGCATTCTGTATCGTAATGTTTTGTCGTGAAATTTGTTATGAAATATATAAAAAAAGCTTGACTTACCATTATTGCTATGCTATTCTAAACTAGCTATGGAAGAGCTAAGGCTTTTTTTTTATGCCTTAAAAACACTAATTAAAAGAAACTAATTGGAGGTGGAAGTTGTGCGTGTAAAGATAACATTGGCATGTACAGAGTGCAAGCAGCGTAATTACAACATGACTAAGGATAAGAAGACACATCCGGACAGAATGGAGACAAAGAAGTATTGTAAGTTCTGTAAGTCACACACATTACACAAGGAAACAAAGTAATTGGAGGTAATTATGGGCGATTCTGAAAAGAAGAGTAAGAAGCCGGCTGCGAAAAAGACAAGCTGGTTCAAAGGCCTTAAGGGACAGTTCAAGACTATCTCATGGCCAACCCCGGAGACCGTCGGTAAACAGACCGGAGCGGTTGTGATTATCTCAGTTATTTTAGGTGTGCTGATAACCGTTATTGACATTGTGTTTCGTTTCGGTTTAGGGTTCTTAGTAAAGTAAGGAAAAGGTGGATTAGGAATGTCAGAGGCAAATTGGTATGTAGCCCATACTTACTCAGGATATGAGAATAAGGTTAAGGCTAATATTGAAAAGACAATTGAAAACAGACATCTTCAGGATCAGATTCTTGAGGTTCTGGTGCCAATGGAAGACGTTCAGGAAGTTAAGAACGGCGTTACCAAGCAGGTTCAGCGCAAGATGTTCCCTGGTTATGTCCTTGTGAACATGATTATGAATGATGATACCTGGTATGTTGTTCGTAACACCAGAGGCGTTACCGGCTTTGTCGGACCGGGATCTAAGCCTGTTCCTTTGTCAGAGTCCGAGATTAAGGCGTTAGGCATGGGCGATGTCATCCTTGCTGCAGATTCAGAATACAAGGTTGGCGACAGCATCATCGTGACGAGCGGCGTCTGGGATAAGACAGTCGGCATGATTAAGAGCGTTAACGCAAGCAAGCGCAGCGTTACAATCAATGTTGACATGTTCGGTCGTGAAACACCGGTTGAGTTAAGTTTCACAGAGATTAAGAAAATGTAACATTTTTGATGCGTCCGTTATGCGTTGTACATAATATACACAGCATACGGAAGTGGGAGGGATTTCCCCGCAATTACCACATTATTTAGGAGGTGCCAAAATGGCAAAGAAAGTAGAAGGTTATATCAAATTACAGATTCCAGGCGGCAAAGCAACACCAGCTCCACCAGTTGGTCCTGCACTTGGTCAGCATGGTGTTAATATCATGCAGTTCACAAAGGAGTTCAACGCTAGAACAGCAGATCAGGACGGAATGATCATTCCTGTTGTTATCACTGTTTACGCTGACAGAAGCTTCAGCTTCGTAACAAAGACTCCTCCAGCAGCAGTTCTTCTTAAGAAGGCTTGCAACATTAAGACAGCTTCAGGTGTTCCTAACAAGACTAAGGTTGCAACTATTAAGAGATCTGAGGTTCAGAAGATTGCTGAGCTTAAGATGCCGGATCTCAACGCTGCATCCATCGAGGCAGCTACAAGCATGATCGCTGGTACTGCAAGAAGTATGGGTATCGTTGTAGAGGATTAATTTGAATCAATTTCGGCATGGAGCCGAGCATAAGACGTGGGAGGGATTTCCCCGCAAATACCACTAGGAGGTTATTAATAATGAAAAAAGGTAAGAAATATACAGAAGCTGCCAAGTTAATAGATCGTACAATGGCTTACGATGCAGCTGAAGCAGTAGCTTTGGTTAAGAAGGCAGCAACTGCAAAGTTTGACGAAACAGTTGAAGCGCATATCAGAACAGGTTGTGACGGACGTCACGCAGAGCAGCAGATCCGTGGTGCTGTAGTTCTTCCTCACGGAACAGGTAAGACTGTAAGAGTTTTAGTTTTCGCTAAGGGTGACAAGGCTAACGAGGCTGAGGCAGCAGGAGCTGATTATGTAGGCGGCGAGGAGCTTATTCCTAAGATTCAGAATGATGGTTGGTTTGAGTTCGACGTAGTTGTTGCTACACCTGATATGATGGGCGTTGTTGGTCGTCTTGGTCGTGTACTTGGACCTAAGGGCTTAATGCCAAACCCTAAGGCTGGTACAGTTACTATGGATGTAACAAAGGCTATCAACGAGATCAAGGCTGGTAAGATTGAGTACAGACTTGACAAGACTAACATTGTACATGTTCCAGTTGGAAAGGTTTCTTTCACAGAAGAGCAGTTAGCAGACAACTTCCAGGCTATCATGGATGCAATCGTTAAGGCTAAGCCTTCATCATTAAAGGGAACATACTTAAAGAACATTACACTTGCTTCCACAATGGGTCCTGGTGTAAAGGTTAACACATCTAAGTATGTTGGTTAATCCTTAATTTGTTCGGTAAGTATTTCTGTTTTTTGAAAAAACGGTTGACACCGGATATATATTAATGATATAATGCATTCCGTTCGGGGTTTCCTGAACGGAATGTTATATACAGATTCATATCTTAACAGATTTGAGTCGACACTCATTTTGAGTGGATTTGCCGTAGACAGCAGGTATCCGGATGGATATAAGGCTAAGTACACCTGCCGAGGGATAATATAAGTATCAGACTTATGTGTGCTCTCCGGCTACGGGGGGCTATTTTTTTCCTTATATTATGGCAAAAAATAAAATAGGAGGAAGAAATCATGGCAAAAGTAGAGATTAAGAAGCCTATCGTTGATGAGATCAGCGCAGCTCTCGACGGCGCAGCAGCAGCAGTTGTTGTTGATTACCGTGGACTTACAGTTGAGCAGGATACACAGCTTCGTAAGCAGTTAAGAGAAGCTGGTGTTACTTATAAGGTATATAAGAACACACTTATCAACATAGCAGTTAAGGATACTCCTTTTGAGGAACTTTCTAAGAACCTTGAAGGACCTACAGCTATCGCTATCTCTAAGACTGACGCTACAGCTCCTGCAAGAGTATTATTCCAGTTCGCGCAGACAGCAGACAAGCTTCAGTTAAAGGGTGGTGTCGTTGATGGCACATACTATGATGAGAACGGTATCAAGGTTATTGCTACTATCCCATCAAGAGACGAATTACTTTCCAAGTTCCTTGGAAGCATTCAGTCCCCAGTTACCAACTTTGCTCGTGTTATTAAGCAGATTGCTGAGAAGAACGCAGAGGCTTAATTAGATAAGGCTTAGAAGTAACATTAATTTAAGAACTAATTTTAACTTATTAAAAATTTTTAATGGAGGAAAATAAAATGACAACTCAGGAAATTATTGAAGTAATCAAGGGTTTAACAGTATTAGAGCTTAACGATCTCGTTAAGGCATGTGAGGAAGAGTTCGGCGTATCTGCAGCAGCAGGCGTTGTAGTTGCAGCAGCAGGTGCTGGCGCAGCAGCAGCTGAGGAGAAGACAGAGTTCGATGTAGAGCTTACAGAGGGCGCTGGCGTTCCAGTTATCAAGGTTGTTCGTGAGATCACAGGCTTAGGTCTTAAGGAAGCTAAGGATCTTGTTACATCCGCTCCTAAGGTAGTTAAGGAGGGCGTTAGCAAGGAAGAGGCTGAGGCTATTAAGAAGCAGCTTGAAGAGGCTGGTGCAAAGGTTACTATTAAGTAATTTTACCCAACAGAGAGTCAAGGGGTCATGCGGCAACGCATGGCTCCTTTTTTTGAGATGAATTTCAGATAATAACACAATTAACCTGCTGTTAACCGGGCTTTTATGACTGCTTGCAGACAGCAGGTTTTGATTATGAGGCTTATTTAAGGCGTTGACTGAATGTGTTTATGCTATCCCAGATCCGTAAATATGCTGATTTGTAGAAAATATATAAAATATTTCAAAAAATTATTCAAATATGACTTGACATATTTTAAAAGTAGTGATACACTGGAAAATGCTACATTATGGGTGAAAGTCCCTATTAATGCAAATTTATGGAAAACCATATTAAATCAACGCAAGGGGTGAAACGTCAATGGAAAAAAACAGATTACGTCCGATGCATTATGGCAAAAGTATTCGTATGAGCTATTCAAGACGGAACGAGGTTCTTGAGATGCCAGACCTTATTGAAATTCAGAAGGATTCATATAAGTGGTTTCTTAAGGAAGGTCTTAAGGAAGCTTTCGCGGATATCTCTCCTATTGCGGATTACAGTGGTCATCTGAGCCTGGAATTCGTAGACTTCGCATTATGTGAAGAAGATGTGAAGTATTCAATAGAAGAGTGTAAGGAAAGAGATGCTACTTATGCTGCACCACTTAAGGTAAAGGTAAGACTTTACAATAAGGAGACAGAGGAAATCAAAGAGCACGAGATTTTCATGGGTGACCTGCCTATTATGACAGCTACAGGTACCTTCGTTATCAATGGTGCTGAACGAGTTATCGTTAGCCAGTTAGTGCGTTCTCCAGGAATCTATTATGAAATTGGACATGACAAGGTAGGTAAGGAATTATATTCATGTACAGTTATTCCTAATAGAGGTGCGTGGTTAGAGTATGAGACGGATTCTAACAACGTTTTCTCCGTGCGTGTAGATAGAACAAGAAAGGTTCCTGTCACTGTGCTTATTCGTGCACTCGGATATGGAACAAATGCACAGATTATAGATCTCTTTGGTGAGGAGCCTAAGATTATGGCGAGCCTTGCAAAGGATACATCAGATGATTATCAGTCAGGTCTTCTTGAGTTATATAAGAAGATAAGACCGGGCGAGCCGCTCTCAGTTGACAGTGCGGAGAGTCTTATCAACGCAATGTTCTTCGATCCAAGAAGATATGATCTTGCTAAGGTTGGACGTTATAAGTTCAATAAGAAGCTTAATCTTCGCAATCGTATTGCTGGTCAGACACTTGCTGATGATGTTGTGGATACAACAACAGGGGAAGTGCTTGCAGAGGCAGGAACTGTTCTTACTAAGGAGCAGGCTCTTGATATTCAGAATGCCGCAGTGCCTTTCGTATGGCTTCAGTGCGGTGAGAGAAGAGTTAAGGTTCTTTCTAATATGATGGTAGATATTACCAAGCATGTAAATATAACAGAGGAAGAAGCTAAAGAGCTTGGAGTAAATGAGAGCGTATTCTATCCGGTTCTCTCACAGATACTTGCCGAGAACAGCAATCTTGATGATATCAAGGCAGCTATCCGCAAGAATATCGGTGATCTTATTCCTAAGCATATTACTATAGAAGATATTATGGCTTCCATCAACTATAATATGCATCTTGAATACCATGTAGGTAACAAGGATGATATCGATCACCTTGGAAACAGACGTATTCGTGCGGTTGGTGAGCTTTTACAGAATCAGTACAGAATCGGTCTTTCAAGAATGGAGCGTGTTGTCAGAGAGAGAATGACTACACAGGATCTTGATGGCGTTACTGCACAGACACTTATCAATATTAAGCCTGTTACTGCGGCAGTTAAGGAGTTCTTCGGAAGTTCCCAGCTTTCACAGTTCATGGATCAGAATAACCCACTCTCTGAGATTACTCACAAGAGAAGACTCTCAGCGTTAGGACCTGGTGGTCTTTCAAGAGACCGCGCCGGATTCGAGGTTCGAGATGTTCACTATACTCACTATGGAAGAATGTGTCCTATTGAGACTCCTGAGGGTCCTAATATCGGACTTATCAACTCACTTGCAGCTTATGCAAGAATTAATGAGTATGGTTTTGTTGAGGCTCCATACAGAGTTGTTGACAAGACAGATCCTAAGAACCCTGTCGTAACAGACGAAGTTCGTTATCTCACAGCAGATGAGGAAGATAACTACTATGTAGCACAGGCTAACGCCGAGCTTGATGATGAAGGACATTTTGTTAAGAATTCCGTATCAGGCCGTTACAGAGAAGAAACTTCTGAGTTTGCAAAGAGTAAGATTGACCTTATGGACGTGTCACCTAAGATGGTATTCTCAGTGGCGACATCCATGATTCCATTCCTTGAGAATGATGATGCTAACCGTGCCCTCATGGGATCTAATATGCAGCGTCAGGCAGTTCCGCTTCTCACAACAGAGGCACCGGTTGTAGGCACAGGAATGGAGCATAAAGCAGCAGTAGACTCAGGTATGTGTATCGTTGCGAAGAATGCAGGTGTTGTAGATCTTGCTACATCAAGAGAAATCAACATAAAGCTTCCTAACGGAACAATAGACAAGTATCGTCTTACTAAGTTCGCTCGAAGCAACCAGAGCAACTGCTATAATCAGAAGCCTATCGTTACAAAGGGTGATGTTGTTGAGAAGGGTCAGGTTATAGCTGATGGTCCTTCAACTTCTAATGGTGAGATTGCCCTTGGTAAGAATCCGCTCATCGGTTTCATGACATGGGAAGGTTATAATTACGAGGATGCCGTTTTACTCAGCGAGCGTCTTGTAATGGATGATGTATATACATCTGTTCATATAGAAGAGTACGAAGCAGAAGCAAGAGATACAAAGCTCGGACCTGAAGAGATAACAAGGGATGTTCCGGGTGTTGGTGATGATGCACTCAAGGATCTTGATGACAGAGGAATTATTCGTATCGGTGCTGAGGTTCGTGCCGGAGATATTCTTGTAGGTAAGGTTACACCTAAGGGTGAGACAGAGCTTACAGCTGAAGAGAGACTTTTACGCGCAATCTTCGGTGAGAAGGCAAGAGAAGTAAGGGATACATCACTTAAGGTTCCTCATGGTGAGTATGGTATTATTATAGATGCCAAGGTATTTACAAGAGAGAATGGCGATGAGCTTTCACCGGGTGTAAATCAGTCTGTTCGTATCTACATCGCGCAGAAGAGAAAGATTTCTGTAGGTGATAAGATGGCCGGTCGTCATGGTAACAAGGGTGTCGTTTCAAGAATTCTTCCTGTAGAGGATATGCCATTCCTTCCAAACGGAAGACCGCTTGATATCGTGCTTAACCCACTCGGCGTGCCTTCACGAATGAACATCGGACAGGTGCTTGAGATTCACTTAAGCCTTGCAGCTAAGGCTCTTGGATTTAATGTATCAACACCTATCTTTGAGGGTGCAGATGAGCGCGCAATCATGGATACACTTGATCTTGCCAACGATTATGTAAATATGGAGTGGGAAGACTTCAAGGAGAAGCATAAGGATGATGTTAACGAGGGAGTTATGCAGTACCTTGGTGAGCATCTTGATCATAGAAAAGAGTGGAAGGGCGTTCCTATTTCAAGAGATGGTAAGGTAAGGCTTAGAGACGGTAGAACCGGAGAATACTTTGACAGCCCGGTTACAATCGGACACATGCACTACTTAAAGCTCCATCACTTGGTTGATGATAAGATTCATGCACGTTCAACAGGACCGTACTCACTTGTTACACAGCAGCCACTCGGTGGTAAGGCACAGTTCGGTGGACAGCGTTTCGGAGAGATGGAGGTATGGGCACTTGAGGCTTACGGTGCGTCATACACACTTCAGGAGATTCTCACAGTTAAGTCCGATGACGTTGTTGGACGTGTTAAGACATACGAAGCAATCATTAAGGGTGACAATATTCCTGAGCCGGGTATTCCTGAGTCATTCAAGGTATTGTTACAGGAGCTTAGATCACTTGCACTTGATGTTAAGGTTCTTGACGAGAACGGAGAGGAAGTTAACATTCAGGAGAGTTCTATGGCAGGCGATGATACGCCATCATTCGATGAGCTTAAGGACTTTAAGTACCAGGATGACGAGTTTGGCGAGCATGGTTACCAGAAACAGGAATTTGTTGATGGAGAAATGTCAAATGTTGAAGATGAAGATGAAGATGATGATTTTAATGTTTCAGACTTTGGCGATGACAGCGATTTCTCTGATGATGAAGAATAATAGAAGGGAGTTCCTAAAATGCCTGAGACAGTGAATAATGAATCATATCAGCCGTTAACATTTGATTCAATCAAGATTGGACTTGCGTCTACAGAGAAGATTCTTGAGTGGTCATATGGTGAGGTAACAAAGCCAGAGACTATCAACTACAGAACTCTTAAGCCTGAGCGCGATGGTTTGTTCTGTGAGCGAATCTTTGGACCAATGAAGGATTGGGAATGTCATTGTGGAAAATATAAGAAGATAAGATACAAGGGTATTAAATGTGACCGCTGTGGTGTTGAGGTTACTAAGGCAAGCGTTCGTAGAGAGCGTATGGGACACATTCAGCTCGCAGCACCTGTGTCACATATCTGGTACTTTAAGGGTATCCCAAGCCGTATGGGATTAATCCTTGATTTATCACCTAGAATTCTTGAGAAGGTTCTTTACTTTGTATCTTATATAGTACTTGATCCGGGAACAACCACTTTGTCATACAAGCAGGTTCTTTCCGAGAAAGAATATAATGATGCATGTGAGCAGTTTGGCAGTGACTCCTTCCGTGTCGGTATGGGCGCGGAGGCAGTCAAGGAGCTGCTTGAGGCAATAGATCTTGAGAAGGATTCAGAAGAGTTAAAGGCAGAGCTTGTAGATGCTGCCGGACAGAAGAGAGCAAGAATCGTTAAGAGACTTGAAGTTGTGGAAGCATTCCGTGAGTCGGGCAATAAGCCGTCATGGATGATAATGGATGTTGTTCCTGTTATCCCACCTGATCTTCGTCCTATGGTTCAGCTTGATGGTGGCAGATTTGCTACATCTGACCTCAATGATTTATATAGAAGAATTATCAACCGTAACAACCGTCTTGCAAGGCTTATGGAGCTTGGTGCCCCTGATATCATTGTAAGGAATGAGAAGAGAATGCTTCAGGAAGCTGTTGACTCTCTTATCGATAACGGCAGAAGAGGACGTCCTGTAACCGGTCCTGGTAACAGAGCACTCAAGTCATTATCAGATATGTTAAAGGGTAAGCAGGGTCGTTTCCGTCAGAACCTTCTCGGTAAGCGAGTTGACTACTCAGGACGTTCGGTTATCGTCGTTGGTCCTGAACTTAAGATTTACCAGTGCGGTCTTCCAAAGGAGATGGCTATCGAGCTTTTCAAGCCTTTCGTTATGAAGGAGCTTGTTGCCAATGGAACAGCACACAATATAAAGAATGCCAAGAAGATGGTTGAGAAGCTTGAGACAGAAGTATGGGATGTACTTGAGGATGTTATAAAGGAGCATCCGGTTATGCTTAACCGTGCGCCTACACTCCACAGACTCGGTATTCAGGCATTCGAGCCGATTCTTGTAGAAGGTAAGGCTATCAAGCTTCACCCACTCGTATGTACAGCGTTCAACGCAGACTTCGATGGTGACCAGATGGCTGTGCATCTTCCGCTTTCAGTTGAGGCTCAGGCAGAGTGCAGATTCCTTCTCCTCTCGCCTAACAACCTCTTAAAGCCTTCAGACGGTGGTCCTGTTGCCGTTCCTTCACAGGATATGGTACTTGGTATCTACTATCTTACACAGGAGAGAGGAACATCTGTTGGCGATGAGACACCGGCTCTTGGAGAGGGTAAGATGTTTAAGAGTGTAAATGAAGCTATTCTCGCATATGAGAACCAGGCTCTTACACTTCATTCAAGAATTAAGGTATATGTTGAGAAGCAGATGCCTGACGGAACAGTTAAGGGCGGTATAGTTGAGTCAACTCTTGGTCGTTTCATATTTAATGAGATTCTTCCACAGGATCTTGGATTTGTAGACAGAAGCATTCCTGAGAATGAGTTAAAGCTTGAGGTTGATTTCCATGTAGGAAAGAAGGGCTTGAAGCAGATTCTCGAGAAGGTTATCAATACTCACGGTGCCACAAAGACAGCCGAGGTTCTCGACTACATCAAGGCAATGGGTTATAAATATTCAACAAGAGCTTCCATGACCGTATCCATTTCTGATATGACAGTGCCTGCAAAGAAGCCGCAGATGCTTGCAGAGGCAGAAGCTACAGTTGAGAAGATTATGAAGAACTTCCGCCGTGGTCTTATAACAGAGGAAGAGCGTTACAAGGAAGTTGTAGAGACATGGAAGAAGACGGATGAGGAACTTACAGATGCACTTCTTTCCGGTCTTAACAAATACAATAACATCTTTATGATGGCTGATTCCGGAGCCCGTGGTTCTAATCAGCAGATTAAGCAGTTAGCAGGTATGCGTGGTCTCATGGCGGATACATCAGGACGTACCATTGAGCTCCCTATCAAGTCTAACTTCCGTGAAGGTCTTGACGTACTCGAATACTTCATTTCCGCACACGGTGCAAGAAAGGGTATGTCCGATACGGCTCTTAGAACAGCCGATTCAGGATACCTTACAAGACGTCTTGTAGACGTATCACAGGAGCTTATTGTTCGTGAGGTTGATTGTGCCGAGAACAGAGCTGAGATTCCTGGTATGTACGTTGAAGCGTTTATGGATGGCAAGGAAGAGATTGAGAGTCTTAAGTCAAGAATTACAGGCAGATACCTTGCTGAAGATATAGTAGATCCTGCAACAGGTGAAGTTGTCGTTGCGGCTAACCATATGGTTACACCTAAGCGTGCATCTGCTATTGTTAAGACAGGCGTTGACAGAGTTAAGATTAGAACAATTCTTACATGTAGATCTCATTCAGGTATCTGTGCTAAGTGCTACGGCGCTAACATGGCTACAGGTCAGGCAGTACAGGTTGGTGAGGCAGTTGGTATTATTGCCGCTCAGTCAATCGGTGAGCCTGGTACACAGCTTACGATGAGAACCTTCCACAGTGGTGGTGTTGCCGGTGACGATATCACACAGGGTCTTCCTAGAGTTGAGGAGCTTTTCGAGGCTCGTAAACCAAAGGGACTTGCAATCATTGCTGAGGGTGCCGGTGTTGTAAGCATCCGTGATGAGAAGAAGAAGAGAGAAGTTATCATCACTAACAGTGAGACAGGCGAAGCTAAGAACTACCTCATTCCGTTTAATTCAAGAATTAAGCCGGAAATTGAGGATGGTAAGTATGTTGAAGCCGGTGATGAGCTTACAGAAGGTAGTGTTAACCCACATGATATCCTTAAGATTAAGGGTGTTCGTGCGGTTCAGGACTACATTCTCCGTGAAGTACAGAGAGTATATAGACTTCAGGGTGTTGATATCAACGATAAGCACGTTGAGGTTATTGTGCGCCAGATGCTCAAGAAGGTTCGTATTGAGACTCCTGGTGATTCAGAGTATCTTCCGGGTATGACAGCAGATACACTCGAATTTAACGAGACAAATGAAAAATTAGTAGAAGAGGGCAAGGAGCCTGCAACAGCGACTCAGATACTTCTCGGTATCACAAAGTCATCTCTTGCAACCAACTCCTTCTTATCGGCAGCTTCCTTCCAGGAGACAACAAAGGTTCTCACAGAGGCAGCTATCAATGGTAAGGTTGACCCGCTTATCGGACTCAAGGAGAACGTTATTATCGGTAAGCTGATTCCGGCAGGAACAGGTATGAAGAGATATCGTTCGGTTAAGCTTACTACAGATGCTGTAGAGGAGCTTAATGTATCTGAGGATGGCGAATTTTCACTTGGCGAGGATACAGACGAGGTAGAGGTAACCGAGAACTTAGGTTCTGAGGAATAGACATAATATTGCAGAAAAATAGGGGCATCTTTTTTGTGGTGTCCCTTTTTTCTTTTTAAACTATGAAAGCGCTTACGTAATCATAAAAGATACAAGCGGTATGTAAGCAAGGTGAAGAGACAAATAAAAAGTGGAGGAAACAATTGTGAGAAGTATCAGAACAAAGCTTATAGCATATTTTCTTATAGTAATTTTGTGTGTATCACTTACGACAGGTATACTTGTAACCATTACAACCAAGAATGTTTTGAAAGATAATATAGAACTCACAAGTGCGCAGACAGTTACAGAGACGTTAAAGGGCTTTCAGACATACATGAGGACAATGAGCCAGCCTGTAGATCTTGTGACTAGAAAGAATGAAGTAAAACATCTTGAAGATACAGGTGTATTTGAAGATAATATAGCAACTATTCAGGATGCACTTATCGCATCGCTGAAGGTTGTCGATAGTCCGGTACGCTGCTATTATTCAACAGCTAACGGCTATTACATGGAAGGACATCTTGAGACTGTTGACGGTAAAGTTAAAGGAATCAAGACATACGAGGAAAAAGTTAACAATACGGACAAGCAGTGGTATAAAGACTGCCAGAACAGTGAAAAAAGAGCAGGTGTATTTGCAACCTTCACAGGTCCATATGCGGATCCACAGACAGGTGAACAGATTATAACAATCGCTCAGGAAATAAAGATTGACGGTAAGAACTATGGTGTAGTCGGTCTGGATGTCGCTTTCTCAACATTTGAGAGCTATGTACAGAATATAGGCCTTTTGAGTACAGGTTATGTTGTTGTAGCCGACAAAAACGGAAAGATTATCATAGGAAATGAGAAGGATACCATAACAGGTGGAAATGTAAGCGGTTTTGATTTCTGGGAAAAAGCTCTTACAACAGAGGACACAAGCTTTATTGAGAAGATAAATGGAAAGAGCTGGTACATATCAGTGCTTTCCGATGAGATTACAGGATGGACACTCATTGGTGTTGTCAGTGAAGATGAAAACAATGCAAGCATACAGGCTATAACAAGCGAAATCGGCGGTGCGGCAATATTCAGCGGCGTTGTCGGAATTATAATTGCACTTGTTGTTGCGATAAGCATGGCAGGAGAAGTAAAGAAAGTAAAACTTGCGCTTCAGAAGGTTGCGGAAGGTGATCTTACACAGCGCATTAAGATAAAGAGAAAAGATGAATTCGGACAGCTTGAGAACAGCTTCAATGATATGAGCGAGCAGATGTCACAGCTTATAAGCGATGTTGACAGCAAATCAAAGACAATAGTAAGTGTTGCGGGAAATATTTCCACCATCACTGATGAGACAAAGAATAATACCAATATGGTGATGGAAGCAATCCACAATATTGCACTTGGAGCAACTGACCAGGCAGGAAGTACACAGCAGGCTGTAAATGAAGTTGAAAATCTTGCAAAGAGCCTCAATGAGACAAAGCAGCATGTTGACAATATAAATGAAATGTCGGGAAGTACTGGCAGATTAAGTGAGCAGGGTAAGCAGATGGTAAATCTTCTTATTGATAAGTCTGGGCTCACGATGGATAAGTCCAAGACAACTATGAAAGTCATGGATGAAGTTATGTCAAGCATCGACAAGATTAATTACATATCGGATGTTATTGCTGACATTACAAGCCAGACTAATCTGTTATCACTCAATGCAAGCATTGAGGCGGCAAGAGCAGGCGATGCGGGAAGAGGATTCGCAGTTGTTGCCGATGAGATAAGACAGCTTGCTGACCAGTCGAGAAAATCAACGGATGAGATAAAATCAATCATCAATGAAGTTGTTGCAAGGGCAACGCAGGCTGAGCAGGAGATGAAGGAGAACAATGACCTCATTGAGGAACAGCAGAATGCTATAAATGATACACAGAAACTCTTTGAAGAGATATCTGATTCAATAAATGAGCTTATACGCGGTCTTTCAGAGATTGCAGGTCTCAATAAGCAGATGGAGAGCAATAAGGAGGCGGTTGTCGGAGAGATGACAAGCATTGCTTCCGTATCTGAGGAATCTGCCGCAGCGGCTGAGGAAGTGAATGCATCAGTTGACCAGGTTAACAATACAATGGAGGACATTGTAAACTATACAAGTGAGCTTAACAGCATTGCGGATCAGCTCAAGATTGCCATTGGAAAGTTCACACTGTAAAAGTCGGGATAGTTATGATTTTTTAATAAAAAGGTCTTGACAATAAAAATAAAAATTGATATTCTAATAGAGCGTGCAAAAAACAACGTGTTTTTTGTGCGCTCTAAGACTTTCGATACGAAAGCAACCACAAAGTTACATTATTCTAATCAGGAGGTGAAAAAGAATGCCTACATTTAATCAGTTAGTTAAGAAAGGTAGACAGACATCAGTTAAGAAGTCAACTGCACCTGCTCTTTTAAAGAGCTACAACTCTTTACAGAAGAAGAGCATTGACGCAGCTGCTCCACAGAAGAGAGGTGTTTGTACAGCAGTTAAGACTGCTACACCTAAGAAGCCTAACTCAGCTCTCAGAAAGATTGCCAGAGTTCGTCTTTCAAACGGAATCGAAGTTACAAGTTATATTCCAGGTGAAGGCCACAATCTTCAGGAGCATAGCGTAGTTCTTATCAGAGGTGGTAGAGTAAAGGACCTTCCAGGTACAAGATATCACATCGTAAGAGGTACATTAGATACCGCTGGCGTAGCCAAGAGAAGACAGGCTCGTTCTAAGTACGGTGCTAAGAGACCTAAGGACGCTAAATAAGTAATATTTGCAGAATAAGTGCGGGATTAGAATATTGTACCTGTAGGTTGCAGGATTAATAGATAATTGCCAGCACGTAACACACAAGCATAGATGCTTAGAAGCATAAATGCATAGAAGCATGAATGCTTCCGGAGCGGCAATGCTTATGCAAATGTGAGTACCTATGAATTAAATTTTTTTAAGGAGGGAAGAATCGTGCCACGTAAAGGACATACTCAGAAGAGAGAAGTATTAGCAGATCCATTGTACAACAATAAAGTGGTTACTAAGCTTGTTAACAATATTATGTTAGACGGCAAGAAGGGCGTAGCCCAGAAGATTGTGTACGGTGCATTTACACAGGTTGAGGAGAAGACTGGCAAGCCAGCGCTTGAAGTTTTCGAGGAAGCTATGAATAACGTTATGCCATTACTTGAGGTAAAGGCTAGACGTATCGGTGGTGCCACATATCAGGTACCTATCGAGGTAAGACCAGAGAGAAGACAGGCTCTTGGACTTCGTTGGCTTACAATGTTCTCACGTAAGAGAGGCGAGAAGACTATGGAAGACAGACTTGCCGGTGAGATCATGGATGCAGCTAACAACACAGGTTCAGCTGTTAAGAGAAAAGAAGACATGCACAAGATGGCAGAGGCAAACAAGGCTTTTGCTCATTACAGATTCTAATTAGGAGGACAAACCTTTGGCTGGAAGAGAATATCCATTAGAGAGAACCAGAAACATTGGTATTATGGCTCATATTGATGCTGGTAAAACAACATTAACAGAGCGTATTCTTTACTATACCGGTGTTAACTATAAGATTGGTGATACTCATGAAGGTACTGCTACCATGGACTGGATGGCACAGGAGCAGGAGAGAGGTATCACGATCACATCTGCAGCTACAACATGTCACTGGACCTTAGAGAAGGAAACTAAGCCAATGCCGGGTGCGTTAGAGCATCGTATCAACATCATCGATACTCCGGGACACGTAGACTTCACAGTAGAAGTTGAGCGTTCTCTCCGTGTACTCGATGGCGCTGTAGGCGTTTTCTGTGCTAAGGGTGGTGTTGAGCCACAGTCCGAGAACGTATGGCGTCAGGCTGACACATACAACGTACCAAGAATGGCATTCATCAACAAGATGGATATACTTGGTGCTAACTTCTACGCATGTGTAGACCAGATTAAGAATCGTTTAAAGAAGAATGCAATCGTTCTTCAGTTACCTATCGGTAAGGAGGACGAGTTCAAGGGTATCATCGATCTCTTTGAGATGAAGTCCTACATCTACAATGATGAGAAGGGTGACAACATAACTGTTGGAGATATCCCTGAGAACATGAAGGAAGATGCAGAGCTTTATCATACAGAGTTAGTAGAGAAGATCTGCGAGCTTGATGATGACCTCATGATGGCATATCTTGAGGGTGAAGAGCCATCCGTTGAGGAACTCAAGAAGGCATTAAGAAAGGCTACCTGTGAGTGCCGTGCTATTCCTGTATGCTGTGGTTCAGCTTACAAGAACAAGGGCGTTCAGAAGCTTCTCGACGCTGTTATCGAGTATATGCCATCTCCACTCGATGTACCTGCTATCAAGGGCGTTGACCTTGACGGTAACGAGGTAGAGAGAAAGTCATCTGATGAGGAGCCGTTCGCAGCTCTTGCATTCAAGATCATGGCTGACCCATTCGTTGGTAAGCTTGCATTCATCAGAGTATATTCAGGTACAATGAACTCAGGTTCTTATGTACTTAACGCAACAAAGGACAAGAAGGAGCGTGTCGGACGTATCCTTCAGATGCACGCTAATAAGAGACAGGAGCTTGATAAGGTTTACTCCGGAGATATCGCAGCTGCAGTTGGACTTAAGTTCACAACTACAGGTGATACAATCTGTGATGAGCAGCATCCGGTTATCCTTGAGTCCATGGAGTTCCCGGAGCCTGTTATTGAGCTTGCAATCGAGCCTAAGACAAAGGATGCTCAGGGTAAGATGGGTGAGGCTTTAGCAAAGCTTGCTGAAGAGGATCCTACATTCAGAGCACATACAGATAAAGAGACAGGACAGACAATCATCGCCGGAATGGGTGAGCTCCATCTTGAAATCATCGTAGACAGACTTCTTCGTGAGTTCAAGGTTGAGGCTAACGTTGGTGCACCTCAGGTTGCATACAAGGAGACAATCACTAAGGCTGTTGATGTTGATTCTAAGTACGCTAAGCAGTCCGGTGGTCGTGGACAGTACGGACATTGTAAGGTTCACTTCAGACCAATGGATCCAAATGGCGAGGAGACATTCAAGTTCACATCCTCCGTTGTCGGTGGTGCTATTC
The DNA here is from genome assembly GCA_900545175.1 of uncultured Eubacteriales bacterium. GTDB lineage: Bacteria > Bacillota > Clostridia > Lachnospirales > Lachnospiraceae > CAG-882. Next base: position 16,201 of record UQYF01000012.1, on the reverse strand, counting down.
CTAAGGAGTACATCCCAGCAGTCGGCGAAGGTATTGAAGAGGCTACTAAGGCCGGTATCATTGCAGGCTTCCCTGTACTTGGTGTAGAGGCTGATGTATACGATGGTTCCTACCATGAAGTCGATTCATCCGAGATGGCATTCCATATCGCCGGTTCTATGGCATTCAAGGATGCTATGGCTAAGGCTGCACCGGTTCTTCTTGAGCCTATCATGAAGGTTGAGGTTACTATGCCTGAGGAGTACATGGGTGATGTAATCGGAAGCCTTAACGCTAAGCGTGGTCAGATCCAGAGCATGGACGATATCGGCGGCGGTAAGATGGTAACAGCTATGGTACCACTTGCTGAGATGTTCGGTTACTCAACAGAGCTTCGTTCATCTACTCAGGGACGTGGTAACTACTCCATGTTCTTCGAGAAGTATGAGCCGGTTCCAAAGAACGTTCAGGAGAAGGTTGTTGCAGCGCATGCGAAGTAATATTTCGCAGCTAAGTAATATTTAGCGGTGAAGTAAATCATTGCAGTGAAGTGAGTAACATCACATATGCAGTATTGCTTTGCCTGCAAAGTGAATTTTACGGTGAAGCGATTCGTTGTAAAATGAGCTGCTAAATCTGATTTTGTATAAAATGAATTGATTTTTAGCGATAAAAATTATATTTATGACAGGTTTTAACCCAATGAATGGTGTAAAACGCCATTTGTTGGGCTAAACTTGAAAAAAAGAGTTGAAAATATTTCGAATATGAAATATAATAAAAAAAGCTGATTATTCCCATAAAGGGAGCATTTTTAAGGAGGACATTCAAAATGGCAAAGGCTAAATTTGACAGAACTAAGCCACATTGTAACATTGGTACAATCGGACACGTAGATCACGGTAAGACAACTTTAACAGCTGCTATCACTAAGGTATTAGCTGAGAGAGTTCCTGGTAACGAGAAGGTAGATTTCGAGAACATCGATAAGGCTCCAGAGGAGAGAGAAAGAGGTATCACAATTTCTACAGCTCACGTTGAGTACCAGACAGAGAAGAGACATTATGCACACGTTGACTGCCCAGGCCATGCTGACTATGTAAAGAACATGATCACAGGTGCTGCTCAGATGGACGGCGCTATCCTTGTAGTTGCTGCTACTGACGGTGTTATGGCTCAGACAAAGGAGCACATCCTTCTTTCACGTCAGGTAGGCGTTCCTTACATCGTTGTATTCATGAACAAGTGTGATATGGTTGACGATGAGGAGCTTCTTGAGTTAGTTGAGATGGAGATCACAGAGCAGCTTGAGGAGTATGACTTCACAGGTTGTCCTATCATTAAGGGTTCAGCTCTTAAGGCTCTTGAGGATCCAATGGGACCTTGGGGCGATAAGATTATGGAGCTTATGGATACTGTTGATACTTATATCCCAGATCCACAGCGTGCTACAGATAAGCCATTCCTTATGCCAATCGAGGATATCTTCACAATCACTGGCCGTGGTACAGTTGCTACAGGTAGAGTTGAGCGTGGTGTTCTTCATGTTAATGAGGAAGTTGAAATCGTTGGTATTCATGAGGATAAGAAGAAGACAGTTGTTACCGGTATCGAGATGTTCCGTAAGCTTCTTGATGAGGCTCAGGCTGGTGATAACATCGGTGCTCTTCTCCGTGGTATCCAGAGAACAGAGATCCAGAGAGGACAGGTTCTTGCTAAGCCAGGTACTGTAACATGCCATAAGAAGTTTACAGCACAGGTTTACGTATTAACAAAGGAAGAGGGTGGTCGTCATACACCTTTCTTCAACAACTATCGTCCACAGTTCTACTTCAGAACAACAGACGTTACAGGTGTTTGTGAGCTTCCAGCCGGCACAGAGATGTGCATGCCTGGCGATAACGTTGAGATGACAATCGAGCTCATCCACCCAATCGCTATGGAGCAGGGTCTTACTTTCGCTATCCGTGAGGGTGGTAGAACAGTAGGTTCAGGCCGTGTTGCTAGCATCATCGAGTAATTTATAATTTAATAAATTGTTCAAAATTCAGCCTTCCGAGGGTTTTCCTCGGAGGGCTGTTTCTTTAAGAAATATCCTACATTATTCGCTTATCTATATTTAATCTAATACTATTACCAAATATATTTTATTTTTTCTACAGCTTAGGTTTTTCATAATGAAATTACATACATCAAATAATTATGCCTAAATATATAGTTTCTATACCAAGTGCTTTAGGGTGTGAATTTTTGGAATAAGTGCCATGGAGACATTTGGCTTAAAATAAAAAACTTGAGGAAATATTTCGAAAATAGTGGAGCATTTTTGCGTTAATTGAGAAAATTATTACTTAATTAGCATTGTATTGTTGAACTTTTATCTAATTTAAGATATCATAATACTATATGTATGGGGCAATATATGGGGAGTGAATTGGAGTTTTGTTATGAGAAAAAAGTCAAAAAAAGAATCGTTAAACGCCTTGAACGGAATTGGAAAAAATCTAGCGGTTGCGGCGATATCGGTAAGTCTTTGTGTGAGCGCACTGTCCGGATGCAGTAAGAGTGAAGGCACACAAAATGGTGGAAATCAGGCAGATAATCTTGAGGTCGGAGAGAGCAGCGCCGATGACCTGAAGCCGGAAACAGATAATCCGGAATCGGAAGGAGAGAGCACCACACAGTTCCCGGTTATAGAGAGAAAGACTGCCGACCAGATAAATATTAACCCGGAGGTTATAGATGTCACGAAGTTCGAGCTTCCGGATGCTTCCGAGGAGTCGGGAATATTCGTGCAGCCGATTGAAGATATTTCCGATGAATTTATAAGAGGAATGGATGCGTCGGCGGTGCTTGCTGTAGAGAACAGCGGTGCGAAGTATTATGGCTTTGACGGCGAGGAACAGGACGTGTTCAAGACGCTTGCCGAGGCAGGAGTTAATTACATAAGACTTCGTGTATGGAATGACCCATACGATGAGAATGGAAATGGATATGGCGGCGGAAATAATGATGTTGCAACGGCTATAGAGCTTGGCAGGAGGGCAACACAGTACGGAATGAAGGTATGCATAGATTTTCACTATTCGGATTTCTGGGCTGACCCGACAAAGCAGTATGTGCCTAAGGCATGGAAGGGTATGACGATAGAACAGAAGAGCGATGCACTCTACGGTTTTACTGTGACAAGCCTTACAGATATATTAAATGCCGGCGTTGATGTATGTATGGTCCAGGTTGGAAATGAAATCAATAAGGGAATGTCAGGAGAGACATTTATGTCCTCGGTTGCAAAGCTGTTGAATGCGGGCAGCAGTGCAGTGCGTGAGGTCTCAAAAGCTGCCGGGAAAGACATTCAGGTTGCTGTCCACTACACGGACATTGATAAACAGGGTGAGGTTGCGAAGATTACGGCCGACCTTGAGAAATATGGTGTGGATTATGATATTTTTGCAATGTCATACTATTCATTCTGGCATGGCTCAATGGAGAATATGCAGGAGATGGCAGAATATGTGCAGGACACCTACGGCAAGAAGGTTGTGATTGCAGAGACTTCATATTGCTATACCGCTGAGGATGGTGACGGAAGCGGCAACAGTGTATCCGGTGACGGCGACCTTGTGGACGGGTATGATGCAACTGTTCAGGGACAGGCAGATATGCTTCGTGATATATGTGAGGCAGCAGATGAAGCCGATATAATGGGTGTGTTCTACTGGGAAGGAACATGGATTCCTGTAGGACCTGCTGATGCTGACAATTCTGAACTTTGGGAGAAGTACGGAAGCGGATGGGCAAGCAGTTATTCAGGTTCATATGACCCGAAGGATGCCGGCAAGTACTATGGCGGCTGTTCATGGGATAATCAGGCAATGTTTGATTTTACAGGACATCCGCTCGATTCACTCAAGGTATTCAGAGAGCTTAGGTATGGTGCAACTGCACCTCTTGCGGTTGAGAAGGTACCGGATGTTGAAGTATCATGTAATGTTGGCAGCACACTCACACTTCCTGAGACAGCACTTGTGGTATACAATGACAAGACAGCCAACAAAGAGGTTCCGGTTATATGGAATGAGGAGCAGATTGCTGCGATAGATACGAATGTTGGCGGTACATATCAGGTAGAAGGAACATTGCAGGATGAAGAGCTTGATGAACAATATACAACCGTAGTGGCAAATGTTGAGATTGAGCTTGTCAACTTTGTAGTAAATCCAAGCTTCGAGGATGCTGACACATCAATGTGGAAGGTTACATATAACGGCAAGAAGAATCCTACAGATTATCAGGTCAATGAAAAGGATGCCAAGTCAGGTCAGACGGCATTTCATTTCTGGTCTGCTGACGATATGGATTTTTCAATAGAGCAGGTGGTTACAGGACTTGAACCGGGGACTTATGAGCTTTCCGTTTTTTCGCAGGGCGGTGATATGTCAAGTTCGGCGGTGCTTGAGCTGTATGCAGCTGCTGATGGTCAGGAATATACACAAAGCTTCGAGCTGACAGGATATGCTGACTGGAAGGAGCCGACTGTGACAAAAATCAAGCTTACAGGTGACAGCATGGTTATTGGCGTGAGAATGAAATGTAATGGCGGAAGCTGGGGAACAGTTGATGACTTTACGCTTAACAGAATCGGAGATTAGTAATAATAAGGCTCATTTTTGGCAGATGATGGCAGAATATACAATGTTGCAGTTGGGATTTTACGAAGCTGTCATTTAGATGAACCGCTTAAAGAATAATCATAAAAGATATGGAGATTAAGATATGGAATATAAGGTTTTTGTACAGGAGTTAAAAAAATATATAACAGGCAATTCCGACTGGAACATATCCGAGGAAAATTACAGATTATATGAAGATGGATATACCTCAACAGATAATGAGGAGCTGTCATTTATCCGCCATACTAACATAAAGTATAATCATATTGAATCGGATGTTCTGGTGGGAGATTTTATTGATTTAAAGATAGCGATAAACAATGGTGGTCACACTTCATGCAGATTTTCTGTGAAGTATCTATATGATGAATATACGGCTGGCGGATGGGATGCAGTGGAGCACATTGTGAGTGAAAATATTAAGATGGCTTCCATAACAGATATCCGTGAAATAACAAATAATATAGCAAATTATTCATTTATTCACAGTCATCTGATTGTAAGACCGATTAATTTTCCCGATAACAGATATGAGCTTAAAAATTGCATTTACAAGCAGGTTGGAGATATCGCACTTGTGCTGTATGCACTGATTTACGATGATGAAAAAATGGGCGTTGTGACAGCGAAGATACCAAAGGCTGCTTTTGATGCATGGAATAAGGATATTTCCGAGGTATGGCAGGAAGCTGTAAGCAATACGAATGTATGGGCACCGCCGCGCATGTATATGAAGCCTTCCGAGGTTAAAAATGCATCCTATGAGAAGGGAGCTTTCATGGCATTAAATGCTGTGCAGGAGAAGATGAACCCCCTGTACGTGCCTACCGTGACGACAACAAAGCAGCAAAATGGAGCTATTGCCATGTTCTATCCAGGTGTGCAGGAAAAAATAGCACAGGTATGCGGTGGAAGCTATTATGTTGTGTTTACAAGTATTCATGATGCACGTATTCATGTGAAGGGAGCAATGTCGGCACGTCAGATATTACAGTCATTAAAGGATGTGAATAAGAAATTCAACAAGCCGGAGGAGATTTTAAGCAGAAAAGTTTTCTACTATGACAGCGAGAAGAAGGAATTAGAAATGCTTGAATTATAAGTAGTTTATGTCAAATCTTTGACAAAAAGAATGTAAATTAGTTTTTGAAGATTTACAAAGTAAAATAATGGAATAATTCACTTGACAAAAGTGGTCTGTGGTTATAGACTAAGATTAGAGGTCGGTAACTACAGACCACTTTTGCTTAACTGTAAAATATATAGTCAGTTTAATGGCTGACCGGTTTGAAACCGGAATTTTCGGTAAGCAGTTATATTGACAATAAGGTTCGAGTGTCAAAGCATGTTAATTTAGTCTATGTGTGTATAACGAGTTATATTTGGTTGAGTTCACAAGGCATGTTATGACATCCTAATCCAATGAGTAATTGCAAAACATACGGTTTTTAAATATAAAGTTTTGCAAACACCTAAGCATTAATAAGTTAAAAAGGAGAATTTTGTATGGAAAGTCTCAAGTTGTGTGAGAGCGATTATCGCTTTATGTGTATTATCTGGGATAATGAGCCGCTTGCGTCGGGTAAGCTTGTGGAGCTGTGTGGAAGTGAACTTGGCTGGAAGAAGTCCACAACCTATACAACCTTGAAAAAGATGTGTGAGAAAGGCTTTGCAAAGAATGAGAACACGGTAGTCACAGCTCTTGTGAGGAAGGAGGATGTGGTTGCGTATGCAAGCAACCATTTTGTAAAGCACACGTTTGGCGGTTCACTGCCGCAGTTTCTGGTTGCCTTTCTCGGAGGCAGGAAGATAAGCGAGGAGGAGGCAGAGGAGCTTAAGAAACTGATTGACGAACATAAATAAAAATGAGGGAGTGATGTATTGGAGAAGGTATTTTTAAGCATTTTAAATATGAGCCTGACAGCAGGGATTATAGTTATAGCTGTACTTATTATCAGATTATTCCTGAAAAAACTGCCGAAGAAGTATTCGTATTTTATGTGGAGTGTTGTCGGTTTCAGGCTGATTTGCCCTGTGTCGGTTGGCTCGGTGTTTAGTATTTTTAATTTGAAGTTTTTTAGCGGAATGGGTATTACGGGCAGATTGGATAATGCAGAGGATAAGATATCACATTTGATAAGCACAATCGGTTCTGTTTTTTCAGGTGCGGCTAAGACCGCTCATATGCCGGGCATGTCAGATATAACCGGTATTAATAAAGTAAATACAGTCACGGATGCTGTTGGCACAGTGGCGGATTCAATTAATGAGGCTGCGTCGGAAGCGGGAAATGTGCTTGCAGGTATGGCACAGAGTACAGCCGGCAATGCAGCGGCAGGCAACATAGCAGATGCACTTGCAGGTACAATCAATGGTATGGCGGCAGGTACGATAACAGACCCGATGAACGGTTCTGCACCTCATGAGATATTATCTCATGAGATGTTATCGCATGGGGTAACAGATGGCTTCACGTCAGCGGCATATTCAGGTGGTCAGGTGGTATGTGGAGATGGTTTATTTAAGACTATGATGGTAATCTGGATTGTCGGAATGGCAGTCATGCTTATATATGGAATAGCTGCATATATAGTTATGGCACGAAGAGTTGACAATGCAGTATGGATTAAGAGTAATGTCTACCGCTCCGACAAAATCACATCGCCGTTCGTGCTTGGCTTCTTTAAGCCGAGGGTATATATGCCGGCTTTTATTGAAGCTGATGCGGCTGAATATGTACTGCTCCATGAAAATTACCACATTCAAAGGTGTGACTACATAGTAAAGCCGATAGCATTTATTATTTTGTGTGTGCATTGGTTCAATCCGTTAGTGTGGGCAGCTTTCTGCATGATGGGAAGAGACATGGAGATGAGCTGTGATGAGGCAGTGCTTGCCAATATGGTGGTGGAGCAGGGACGCATAAAGGATGGCATGAGCGAGTGTGAGGTTGTGAAGGGATACTCCTATGCACTGTTAAACTGTGCATCGCATGGAAGCTTCAATGGATTATTCCAGCTTGGCTTTGGTGAAATGTCAGTTAAGAAAAGAATTAAGAATGTTCTAAAATATAAAAAGTACGGCGGGCTGATTACGGCAGCAGTGCTGCTTGTATGTATATTTGTGCTTGCGGCATGCGGAACCAATTCTAAGAATGCTGATGCGTCAGATGAGAGCTTAAAAGAAGCACAGATTCAGTGGCTGATAGAGTCGGACATTAATTTTACATTAAACACCTGGCCTGAAAATCAGCAAGACGGTATTACAGAGCCGGAAGTCAAGATAGTGAATGATAATAAAGGTAATTCGATAGTAGTATGGGATGGTCTGAATAAAAGCTTGGATAAAAATATTATTCCGGCAGGGATATATGAGTACAGCAATGGAATTGATATCGATGGGGACGGTGAGGATGAACGAATTCTAAAATGTCCTTATACCAACAATCTTAATGAATATAAGACTATAATATTAGATAAACATAACAATAATCTTGTCTGCATTGAACTGCCGCAGCAGAGCATAGTAACAGCGAGAGCATTTGATAATTATATTTTAAAAATCAAGGTTGCTTATGAAGATAAGACAAGAGTATATGATTGCAGCAATCCCGGCAAAAATATTTTTTTAGAGGAACTAAGAGAATCCCTTGTCGGTGCTGTATGGGATGGGAACGGAAGGATTATCAATCCCGACAGCGAAGATGGGCTTAGCAGGTCGGTTGCAATGGGACTTGGGAGAGAACAGAACATGGGCTTTGTGTATCATGAAGGGAGTACTGTACCGGACGAGCTTTTCTATAATGTGAATGTGTGGATCAATGATGAGTCAAATATTAAGTTCTGTGCATTGCTTAAGTATAAGCCATATGAAGGAAGCATGATATTTATAAACGGTGATGTGTTAGACATGCTTGAATCTGGTGAAACAGGGTCATTGGGAGCGAATTTTGAGTGGGCAGAGAGTGAAGCATCATCGGAAATTGAGCTTGACCTTAGTGATACGCCAAGAAAATGGACTGACCTGAAGCTTGACATGGCAAAGCAGTACCATGACTTTGAGCCATGTGCAGCGAATATAGACGGTGAATGGATTAAGGCACTGTACAACAAGGAACAGGATGTGCTTATTACACAGGAGAGTGGCGCATATGGGATATATCATAATGGGGAGTATCTGTCTGTGACTGTAGAGCTGCCGTTTCCGACAGAGAACAATGTGACAATCAAGCTTGTGGATGCAAACGATGATGGGAAAGATGAATTATATATAAAAGCGTATTTAGGAGGCAGGGAGAGAAATCAGCTTATAGGGCTTGAGCCGCTTACAGCGCTTGTTGATTCCTACAGCTATGGGATAGCCGGAGTAAGTGACTATGTGAAGGAATACAGATTGACGAATGTATGGATTGCAGAGGATGATATGGTTCATGTGGAAGCAGAATTTATTATGAATGACGGTGAAACTTACCGCACAGAGTGCATTGTCGCTGGTGCTGACAGGGAAAGGCCGGAGGATTTTGAGATTTCACCTGTATACTTTGATACGGATATTTTGATGGAACATCCTTATTCTGTAAAACAGGATATACGTTTCAGAGTAAATCAAGGCTCTATGACTGATGGAAACGGCTATATATTTATGTCTATTCCGTTAGAATATGATGAGGAGAGTAATCACTACACAGAGCGGGGAGATGTTGAGCTGTATTATAAGGAAATAAGTCCGGCTGACTGGGGATAAGGAAGGTGAGAATTTGGAGAGTATATTTTTAAGGATACTGGATATGAGCATCACGGCAGGCTGCGTAGCTTCTATAGTTGTTCTTGTAAGGCAGTTATTAAGGAGAGCTCCGAAGAAATATTCATATCTGCTATGGCTTGTGGTTGCATTCAGGCTTGTATGTCCTTTTTCGTTTAATTCGGATATAAGTATTTTTAATTTGAGTGCATTCAGATTTGTGAATTTGCAGCAATATGATACTCAGGGAAACGAAACAGACGGCACAGCAGGCACATATACAGATGGTAAGAACAGTGTTTCTGATATGAAAAACCATGCCGGTGCTGTATCGAACGTGAGTGATAATAAAGCATCCGGAAATGTCGGAGACAATTCTGACTTATCCGGGGAAATTGTATCTGACAAAGCAGGAACACAGAATCCATACAGTAATCAAAGCAATGCAGATTTATATACAGAAAATACCATGCTGAATGCCATATCAGACAAAGGTATACCGGATAAAAATGAATCCGGACAAAATGTATCTTATGCGAAATCACATAGAGTAATGCATCTGAAGGGAGATATGCTTACAATACTCACTTTTATATGGTTAGCCGGCATGCTTGTGATGGCTGTATATGGAATAATCTCGTATATAATTCTTGACAGAAGGCTTGCCAAGGCTCTGAAAATAGATGATAACGTGTATCGTTCTAACAGGATAAACACACCGTTTGTCATGGGATTTGTGCATCCGAGGATATATATACCATGTTTTCTCGATAATGCATCGATGCGTTATGTCACAGCGCATGAGAAGTGTCATATAGCAAGGCGTGATTACATAGTCAAGGCTGTATCATTTGTGCTCTTGTGTATTCACTGGTTCAACCCACTTATATGGGCAGCTTTTTTCCTGATGGGCAAGGATATGGAGATGAGCTGTGATGAGATGGTTGTTGAAAAGATGCTGAGAGCAGAAAAAAATGGCTCTCGCGATATATTAAAGGTTAATAAGGATTACTCGTATGCACTGTTATGCTGTGCATCGTCAGGGCGTTTTCTGGCGCCGGGGCCGCTCTGTTTTGGGGACATTTCGGTGAAGGGGAGGATTAAGAACGTGTTAAATTACAAAAAACCAAGGAAGTTTATGACGGCAGCGGCAATAATACTGTGTATGGCTGTGCTTGCCGCGTGTAGTGCCAATCCGAAAAATACTGCCGGTGTAGATAATACGCCGCAGGAAGAAAAATCGAGTGAACAGAGTATTGAGACAGTGTCCTCAACGGAGGATGCATCTAAGCAGCCGGAAAGTGATGCGGCAGATAACAATGTAACAGGTGATGATGTTTTAAAGAATAGTTCAGAAGATAATAAGGAAACGGATATAGTTATAGATACCGGAAATCTTGATGATACGATTTTTGATGCATGTGTGACATATCATATGGATCCGCAGGAAGTTAAGGATTTGATTGACAATGCTTCGGACGAGGAAAAGATTTCAATTTATACACAATGCAGAATGTATAGTGAGGATGAGCTTGATGAGTGGGCTGAAAAAATGGCAGCGTACTATGGAGACGGATGGCATACGAGAATGTCGGGTGATAGCATAGTTAACATTGTAAGTACAGGAACAACATGGTATAAGTATGAGCTTACAGGTTACGATGCAGATATTGTGCCGGACTTGGATATGAAGCCTGTCTATCCGGTGCCTGTGGATGATGCAAAAATCATGGCAGGATATGGATATATTAAGAGTGAATCGGGCAGTGGATTTCATTTCGAGGACGATTTTTCTGTAGAACAGGGAAGTGATGTCAAAGCTGTTGCGGATGGAAAGGTATTACTCGCGGGCTGGGAAGGCATTCATGGTATATCGGTTGTCACTCAGAATGATGATGGATACATGACAAGCTACTATCATCTTAGCACAGCCGATGTCAATGTAGGCGACAGGGTGGCAGCAGGTGACGTGATTGGACAGACGGGACAGAGCGGAAATGCGACAGGTCCGATGCTGTCATTTGCGATTAGCTACTATGATGAGGAGACAGGTATCAATTTTATAGAGCCGGCTTATCAGGAAAGCCCGTACATTGAACTGGATTAGAGTACACTAAAAATCCGGACGGAACATACAGCTATGATGGCAATACTTATGAGTATAAGCTTCAGGTAGCAGGATATGAGAGCAATGCGCGTGTTACATATCTCGTTCTGACCAATGACTTAGAGACAGACTTTGATGCTGTGGTATATAGACTGATAGGGTCGCAGGCTTATACAGGGGTACCGGTGGGACAGAGGGGTCAGGTCCCGGTGTCCCATTTTGGGACACACGGACCTGACCCCTCTGTCCCATTTTACACAAACAGTATATAACAGTTGACAACAGATGCCAACTGTTATATACTGTTTGTGCGTTAAGGAATATTTGTGGCGGAGCGCTGCGCCATGAATAATTAAATTTTATAGAAAAATTTCAGGCATTTTGATGGATATTTGAGTCTGATGTATTAGATGTGTCTGAAATAACGGAGATAAATATGCATATTATACTTAACAATTCTTCCATGGTACCGATTTACGAACAGCTCATGGAACAGATTAAAAATGAAATAATTTCCGGAGGTCTAAAGGAAGGTGAGGCTCTTCCGTCTGTCAGGACACTTTCGGGAGAATTAAGGATAAGTGCCCTCACAGTAAAGAAGGCGTACGATAAGCTTGAGGAGGAGAATTTTGTAAATACAGTACATGGTAAGGGAACCTTCGTTACAGCAACGGACAGAGAACTTGCGATGGAGGCAAGACGACATGCCGTGGAGGAGGATTTCTGCCACGCTGTTGAGAAGGCCAGGACTGTAGGGATGAGCGATGAAGAGATTAAGGAGCTGTTCAATATAATAATTGAGGAATGATGGGTTATTTTTGGCTGACAGGAAGGTAATCAAGAAAAGAACTTCGCCTTGGATGGCACGGAAAGGTGGATTATAGACATGGTCAAAGCGGATAGTCTTATAAAGCAATATGGGAAATTTAATCTGGATGTATCACTGGAGGTTCCGGATGGATATATCACGGGTCTTGTCGGGAAGAACGGAGCAGGCAAGAGCACAACAATCAAGCTGATATTAGGGCTTATAAAGCCGGATGCGGGAAGTGTGACAGTGTTTGGAAAGAACGCAAATGAGCTTACCGGAAAAGATAAGCAAAGGCTTGGTGTCACGCTCTCATGTGCAGGTTTTTCCGACTATCTTAATATGAAGGATGTAACAAAGATTTTAAGAAAAATGTACACTGAATTTGACGAGGAGTGGTTTAAAAGCAGCTGTGTGAGTATGAACATACCTGCCGATAAGAAGCTTAAAGATTTTTCGACAGGCATGAGAGCGAAGCTGCGCATGCTTATTGCGCTCAGCCATAGAGCAGAGCTTTTGGTGCTTGATGAGCCAACGGCGGGACTTGATGTTGACGCAAGGAACAGACTGTTAGATATGCTTCGGGATTATCTTGAAAAGAACCCTTCAAGCAGTATACTTATCACATCACATATATCCGGCGACCTTGAGGGGCTGTGTGATGACATATATATGCTTCATGACGGCAGGATTGTGCTGCACGAAGACACTGACGTACTGCTTGATAAATATGCTGTTATTAAGGTTGATGAAGCAGCATATGAAAAAATTGATAAAAGCTATATTCTTAAAACCAAAAAGGAGAGATTTGGTTACTCATGCTTTACAAACGAGAAACAGTTTTATATTGAAAATTATCCGGGAATTATTGTTGAGAACGGTGGAATTGATGATTTAATCCTTATGTATTCAGGAGGTGAAAAGTAATGGCAGGACTTTTTGAGAAGGATTTAAGACTTCTTATTAGAAATAAGCAGTTTGTGATTGTGATTGTATTTATGGCATTTATGTTCAGTCTTTCCGGGAATCTGAGTATGATTCTGCCTTATATGACGGTCTTTGGGACGATTTTTTCGGTGAGCACGATAAGCTATGATGAAGCAGATAATGGCTATATGTATCTTATGACACTCCCGATAACCTATAAGGATTATGTGTGGGAAAAATATCTTTTCTGCACTATCGGCGGTATTGTTACAGGTGCTCTGACAATGATATTTTTCATTGCCGGGACAGCAGTGAAAGGTGAAGCGATAAATGCAGGCGATATTTTGATTGTCATGCTGATAGTACTGCCGTTGATTATTACTATAGAGTCATTTATGATACCTATACAGTTAAAATTCGGCAATTCAAAGTCACGCAGTTTTATTATGCTTACGTTTGGAACTATAGTAGGCGGCGCATATGTAATAGACAGGTTTGTTACAGATTTAGGGCAGCTTTTGGCAGAGGCAGGACATTTGCTTGAGAATGTATCTTCGGTGGTGTGGATAATATCAGTGTCTGCAATCACGGTTATAATTTTTGTCATATCGTTCCTTTGCAGTGTAAGGATTATGGGGAAGAAGCAGTACTAGTGGGACAGAGGTGTCAGGTCCCGGTGTCCCATTTGGGACACACGGACCTGACACCTCTGTCCCATTTCATATTTGCAATTATGATGTCTGCATGATATGATTACGTAGGAAGATAATTTGAGAGCAGATATGATAAGGAAAAGCATAAGTATTTGAAAATACATTAATCAACACGGCCAAGATAGATAAGGCAGCTGGTTGATAATTTACATCTAGAAAGGAACATTAAGATATGACTGAGGAACAGGCAAAGCGGATAAAGCGCAAAAAGAAGAGACGAATGAGAAAAATATTGTCGTGGAGCATAGTGATTTCAACGCTTTTGGTTATTATTTTTGGGGCAGCACTTGTGATTAGCATTATTTCAAAGAATGCAGGAGGCGGGAAGGATGATGCGATAAGACTTCCGGTTGTATCAGCAGATGCGGATTCTTCATCGGGAAGTATCGTTGACGCAGACGCAGCAGGCACAACAGGTCAGCCGGGTCAGGAATCAGAATCCGCATCAGAAGGAACCTCCTCAGATGAAAGCTCCATAACAACGGAAGCTGTCAGCAGCACAACAGAGAATAATGCATCTTCGGCGGAGAGCACAGCTGATACGACAACGGTTGAGACTGCTACAGAGAATGTTGCATCGGAACAGAATGCTACGACAGCCTCGGATGTGACGGAAACCGCAACATCCCAGGCAGCGACATTGCCAAGTAATGTGTCAGGTTCAAAGTTAAATGCAGCAGATTTTGCAAATTATTCGACAGAGAAGGTTCCTTATGGTTTCGGGGCGGAGGTGGATGCCGACAACAGACCGGACGGATGCACATGGTACTCGAATAAATTCGGCAATTATACAGCACTTTTCATAATGCCTAAAAGCAGCAATATATATCTTACCTTTGATGAAGGATATGAGTACGGCTTCAGCGGAGAGATACTTGATGTGCTGAAGGAAAAGAATGTCAAGGCGGTATTCTTTGTGACTCTACCATATGCGCGAGATAATCCTGAGCTTGTCCAAAGAATGATTGATGAAGGTCACATCGTTGGAAATCACACGACGACACACCCATCAGGCGGTTTGCAGCAGTATGATGCACAAAAGCAGATAGACGATATCGACCAGGTAACACAGTATGTGAAGGAGCATTATGGGTACAGCATGAATCTGTTCAGATTTCCGGAAGGGTCATTCAGCGAGCAGAGCCTTGCCATTGTAAATGCGCTCGGATACATGCCTGTATTCTGGAGCTTCGCATACAAGGATTGGGATGTAAACAACCAGCCGGATGTATCAGAGTCACTTACAAACGCCTTAAATAAGGCTCACGGAGGTGCGATCTATCTTCTTCATGCCGAGTCGGAGACGAACACTAAGATGCTTCCAGACCTTAT
This sequence comes from uncultured Eubacteriales bacterium, assembly GCA_900545175.1. Lineage (GTDB taxonomy): Bacteria > Bacillota > Clostridia > Lachnospirales > Lachnospiraceae > CAG-882. The sequence goes on along the minus strand of UQYF01000012.1, from coordinate 922 downwards.
TGACGGCTTAAGAGCTAAAGGATATTCGCTCGAATTGCTCAATTAAAAACAGAAACGTCCGATATACATTACAGAAAAAGACAGCTTTGCAGAATGATAAGCTTTAAATTTTGCATGGCAGATACTACATGGATGTATGGGATGGATGCTATGGACAGCACGATTAATTGTGCTGTCCTTTTTGTTGGCTGGGACAGGGGGTCTGGTCCCTGTGTCCCAGAATGGAAGGAGGATTTTATGGTTCAGAATGTATTTGACAAGCTCGAAAATGCGTTTAGCAGGTATAAGGTGAATGAAACGCAAGCATACACAACGGCGGATAATCCAAAGCAGGCCGATTATTCATCAAGTATGAATATGTTAAAGGTTGCTGTTCAGGATTTTCTTGACCCGACAGCAGGGATGACGGATGCACAGAGGGAGAGATTTGTTAAAAAGCTATATGCCAAAATACAGAGCGGGAAGAAGCTTACGGCGGATGAGATGGCATATCTTAGAAAGTATGACCCTGTTACATACATGAAGGTTGCACGCATACAGGCGCAGAGGGAGGCACTCGAAGCTCAGCTGAAAAGCTGTAAGTCCAAGGAGGAGGTTCAGAAGGTCTATACGGACGCAGTGATACGTGTGCCGGAGGATGACCCGGCAAGGGAAGAGCTGATGGCGGCATATGCTGATGCGTATGATGAGTTTAAGAAGTCGGATGATTACGGAAGCCTGCCGCAGAAGGATGACGATAGGGACAAAAAGGCTGGGACAGGGGTCTGACACCGGTGTCCCAGCCTTGGGACGCCGGTGTCAGACCCCTGTCCCAAAATATGGAAAATAAATGGCAAAACTTCGTTTTCTAACGTGACATTGTGGATTTACTAGTGTATAATAGCTCGGTAGGACTTAAAGATTTAACGGAGGAAAGAGCTAT
>UQYF01000011.1 GCA_900545175.1 uncultured Eubacteriales bacterium | reverse complement strand
GCCTAATCGTGCAAGCACGAACGGCTTTTTGACCTTTTGACCCTGATATCATTATATAAGGAAGTGAGAAAAGTATATTGCGGTATTAATTTTGCAGTTTGATATGATTTGCGGCACGGCGCTTAAGAGTTGCGGTCTCTAATGGTGATTAGAGGATATCGCTCGTAAAGTCGTAGCCTGCGGCAAGTCGTATTTGCTCCATACAGCCTTCCTGACAGATAAGGACAACATAGATATCATCAGGAAGAACTTTGCTTTTATTTTTAAGAAGTTCAACACCGTTATCTTTTTCGTCAGATATATCAATATATATGCATGTTATATTATTGTCTTTATTGTTAATCCGGTCTGTAATTTCATCTACAGAGCTGACCTGCATGACGTTATATCGCGGTTCACAGGCAAATTCAAGCATGCTGAGCACATTTCTTGAAGCTGAATAGACAAGTGCTGTGCCTGTGTATGCGACTGAATCGGAAAGGCCTATGCCATATTCACTGTAACAGGATTTGCCGGAGTGCTTTGATGAGTAGAGTGCCTCATCTGCTTTTGCAAAGAGTGTTGAACATTCTGTGTCAGTGCCGTCTGAAAATACAAGTCCGATGCTTATGGTCACATTATCCGGAATGGAAAGATTCTTCCTCTCAGAGATGATATTCACAAGTGCGGTAGTTTTTTCATACACATCCTTCTTAGAGGATACGTCACTTATGAATACAACAAACTCATCACCGCCTATTCTGCCGACAACATCTGACCCGGAAAACTGTGATGTGATGACATTCGACACAATGGAAATAGTATGGTCGCCTACTGTATGACCGAAAATATCATTGATAGCTTTGAAATTATCTATGTCTACTGCAAGGAGTGCGTGATGTTCATCCGGGTGCTTGGCGAGAGTGTCTGTTATAAGATTGATGGTGGTTGTCTTATTAAAAAGTCCTGTCATCTCATCAAGCTCGGATTTTACCTTGAATTCAACATACTTCTGGATAAGTGAACGGACACGTCTCTTGGACTTTAAGAGGTTCTGGATTCGTGCGAGCGCTGTATTCTTATCTATAGGCTTTGCAAGGAAATCATTGGCACCAAGCTCATATGCATTTGCCTGAATATTCTGACTGTCGTTGGTTGTGAGTACGATAACAGGAATATCAAGAAATTCCTGCATTGACTGTCTGTGGCGCAGAACTTCAAAGCCGTCTATTCCCGGCATGACAAGGTCTAAGAGCACTAAATCAATCCCAGATGTATTCTCCTGGATAATACGCATGCACTCACCGCCGGAGGAAGCTTCGAGCAGGTTGAAATGTTCTCTGAAAAGTTCTTTTATGACAGTCCGTTGAAAACGCGAATAATCAACAACGAGTATTGTTTCTTTAGAAAAGTCCATTTAAAACTCCCTTAAAATTATGAATATCTTATATTACAAAACCTAATTTCATATAAGATTAAGAATTAACAGTTTTATTATTTTATACCTAATAAAATATATATAGTAGCATTTTTTGATATTTTTTCCATGTTTTTTTATAGTTTAAACAAAACTATTTACTTAAGATAAAAACATCACAATTTTATCATTGACTTTTAACAAAAACCAGTTACAATAAGTAGGATGAAAATGGTACTAAGGGATCAAAATGAAGGAGGAATAGGTATGTTAGACAGACTAAAGAAGATGAGACTTGGAAAACGATTAAATTATGGCTACAGGGTTGTCATTGCGATAATGGTTTTATCAGGTTTGCTTAGTATACTGGGCTTTGGAATTGTATTCGGCAGATTCAGAAGCTATATAAGCACTGTGAATACGGCAGATACCGCGGCAAAGCAGAGCATAATAGATATCAATATAGCTGCGAGAAATATCCGTGAGATGGCTATGAACAACGATAGTTCTGCATATAGTGGATATAGAAGCACAGTAGAGGAGAATATAGATGATATAGGAACGCAGCTTTCAATACTCAAGAACACAGGTGTACTTGACGATTCAGTATATAATGAGTATGCCAATACACTTACATCATGGGGAGATGTAGCGTATTCGATAATGAAGGAAATCGAAAATGGCGATAAGGAAGAAGCGCAGCACATGATTTTAGAGCAGTGTGCTCCGGCGCTCAACGGTGTTCTCGATTTGTCAAATCAGATAGATGCACTCACCGATAATCTTACAAATATTGCAGTGGAGAAGATTTTTGTATCGGTTATTTCAAGCATTGTTGCAATAATCATATTTATAGTCGGGGCAATCATCATGTCCATGAAGCTTGGCAATAATATAGTAAGGACAATAGTGGAACCGTTAAAGGATATTGATAATGCGGCACGCCAGCTTTCTGAAGGAAATCTCCACAGCAATCTTGAGATGACGGCGGACGATGAGATTGGCGAACTTGGTGACTCAATCAAGCTCTCGATAAGCACGCTAAGCTCATATGTGGATGATATAGCGCGTGCAATGAAAGAGTTCTCGGATGGAAATTTTGATGTTCAGCCTCAGGTTGAGTGGAAGGGAGATTTTATAGGCATTCTCGATTCGTTTATGAAATTTGAGGATAGCATGGCTCATACAGTCAAAGGCATCCAAAGAGCCGCAGATCAGGTTAAGGCAGGCTCTGAGCAGGTAGCGCAGGGTTCATCAGATTTGGCAAATGGCGCAACCGAGCAGGCAGGTGTGACGCAGGAACTCACAGCGACGATAGAGACAGTTGCCGAGCAGGTATCGCGCAATGCGGATAATGTCAAAGTTATCAGCAGGAAGGTTGAAGATTTCGGAAATGATATCGTAGACAGCAATGAGAAGATGGATAAGATGATTGAGTCCATGGATGAGATAAGCAAGACATCAAAAGAGATTGAAAAGATTATCGAGACGATAAATGATATAGCTTCACAGACAAATCTGCTTGCACTCAACGCTTCGATTGAGGCTGCAAGAGCAGGAGATGCCGGAAGAGGCTTCGCTGTTGTAGCAGATCAGGTTTCTATGCTAGCATCACAGAGTGCTGATGCGGCTAAAGAATCGGCTGCACTTATCCAGTCATCTGTAAATGCAGTTGAAAATGGTAAGCTTGCGGCAGATGCAGCAGCTAAGAAGCTCAGTGGCGTTGTTGAAGGGTCGGCAGTTGTAACGAAGGAAGTCAATAGTGTTGCGCAAGAGCTTGCAGGTCAGAATCATTCGTTTGAACAAATAAAGGAAGGCGTAGAACATGTGAATGATGTAATTCAGACCAACTCGGCTACTTCTCAGGAATGTGCAGCATCAAGCCAGCAGATGAGTGAGCAGGCAGCAGCTCTTGAGGAGCTTATAAGAAAATTCAAGATTGCTCATTTTAAGAAGAATAATAAATAATATGTGGCTGGATACAGTTAATCGTATTCGATTATATCCATAAAAGTGGGACACATCACAAAAATGTACATGATAAGGACAGGAAAATTCAGCAGATTTCCTGTCTTTATTTGTATAATGAGGCTCGGGTATCAAAACAGGAAATTCCTCTTATATAAAATTATTTTAAATGACAATGGTGTACAATAATGATATAATAGAAATAATGGTAAATTAGATGTAGTTGAACGTATGCATGGCGGAATGCGTATGTAGTTCTGCATATAAGGTATTTAGGGGGAATAGCTTTGAAGAAGGTCGCACTTATATCAGATGGATGGAAGCGTCTGATTGTGTATGCATGGGTTGCAGGGATAAGGTCATATATTGAAGAATCACAGGAGGATATATGCCTGTATCAGTTTAACTGTCATGGAAACTGGAGTACGGATGAGCTGTACAATCAGGGAGAATACAATATATATAATCTGCCTGATTTGTCGGAGTACGATGGAGTGATTTTAGACTGTCTTAATATCAGGGACGAAAGGATTTTAGAAAGCACAATAGAGCATATAAAGGCGGCAGATGTTCCGGTTGTCAGCATAGCATGCAATATAGAAGGCTTTTATTATGTAGGAATAGACAATAATGGCACGATTGAGCAGCTGATGGAACATTTGTACAAGGTTCACGGCTGCAGAAGCTTTATCTACGCAGGGGGGCCAAAGGAGAATTTTGAGAATCTGCAACGCATAAATGCTTTTGAGAATGCACTTATAAGGTTCGGGCTTGATGTGTCAGACAGTCAGATATGGTATGGTGACTATGATTTTGATACCGGTGTAAGATATTTCATGGAATATATAGAGCGCCAGCGCAGTGACGGGAATGCTTTAATCACTTTTCCGGATGCTTTTGTGTGTGCCAATGATAATATTGCCACAGGATTATGCTATTGTGCACAGTCAATGGGCTATAAAATTCCTGAGGATTTCACAGTGACAGGCTTTGATAATCTTGACAAGGCAATGTATTTTGAACCGCAGATTACGACAGTGAGCCTCAAAAGAGAGCAGATTGGCTCAACATGCATGGCTGTCCTGTCTGATATATGGAATGGCAGAAAGCCATCTGCTGATACTTTTATAGAGTCGGAATGTATTTTTACCGAGAGTTGTGGGTGCCCTAATTCAGGCTTGCTCGATTATAGGAAGTATGTGAAAAATGACATAATAGACAGTGTTGGAAAGCTAAGACGTGAGGAAGAGCTTATAAGACTTGAAGTTGACATGGCAAAATGTTCAACATACGAGGAGCTTTTTGGCATGGCAACGAATTATTTTATGGGACTTGAATGTGAAGGCTTCGGAATTGTCGTGGACAAAAGGCTGTATGATGCTGCATCGGAGGAAGTGTTTCCGGTGGAAGGCTATGATATAGAGCAGCTTGTGACAGCATATTTTGTCGATAGAGATAAGATATATAATGGCGAGAGCTATGAAGTGCTCTGCGATTATCTGGAACAAAACGGAGCGGGGAGGGTATATATGTTCACACCGATTCATTTCAGAGAGCGGACTGTAGGCTACAGTGTATTGATAAACGGCAGTTTCTTATATGATAATCCATTTTTCTATGACATACACAATGCACTTGTAAAGACTATGGAGAATCTGAGCCATAAGTTCAGACTAGAGCGTATGAACAGACAGCTTAAGGATATATATAATCGTGACCAGCTCACAGGTCTTTATAACAGGCTTGCATGCAGTGAAATGATACAGCCTAAGCTTAGCCGGTACAACACAGAGAATATAAGCTGTGTTGTCACATTCTCGGATGCTGATTCATTCAAGGAGATAAATGATACTTATGGGCATGAGCGCGGAGATGAGATTATAAGAATTATTGCGAAGACTCTTTTGGAAGAGTGTCCCGAAGATGGATATGTGTACAGGTTCGGAGGAGATGAATTTGTTGCTTTCTTTCCATGCAGCACACCGGAGGACGGAGAAAATTTCAGGACAAGAGCTGTAAGCAGACTTGCTCATGATGGTATATGTATAAGTATGGGCTTGGCGGTTACACAGCCTTCTCTGGATGAAGAACTTGAATTTTATTTACATGAAGCTGATAAGGATATGTATAAGATTAAAAACAGCAAGAAAAATGCAAAGGTAGTACTGTAATCTCATAGTTACATGCATTTACCTTAATCTGATTATGAAATGAGGAAAAAGATTTTATGAAAATATCAACTAAGGGCAGATATGCAATAAGGCTTATGCTTGACCTTGCGTCTGATACATCAGGCAAAGCGGTCAGTCTTAACGATATAGCTGCGAGACAGAAGATTTCGGAAAAATATCTGGAGCAGATTATATCTGTTCTCAATAAGGCAGGTTATGTAAGAAGTATAAGAGGTCCGCAGGGAGGATATCTTCTTGTCAAGGAACCGAAGGAATATACAGTCGGAATGATTCTCAGGGCGACAGAAGGTGACTTAGCTCCGGTAAGCTGTGTCGGAAATGGTGCAGTGGAGTGCGACAGGGCTGACGGCTGTGTCACAGTGAGAATATGGCAGAAGATAAATGATGCGGTTGATAATGTTGTCGACAATATAACACTGGCGGATCTTGTTGATTGGCAGAACGAGAAAAAAGCCTAGAACGGAGGCATTATGTCACGCTTATTATAAGATTGAGAGTGCAGAGCCGGAAACAGCATTTCATTTATATGATGAATTGAGTAAATGCAGAAAAGAGGAAAATGTATGTCAAAATCACCGTTAACAACATTGTGCTATATAGAAAAAGATGATGCATATCTTATGCTGCACCGCGTTTCAAAAAAGAATGATGTGAATAAGGATAAATGGATTGGTGTCGGCGGACATTTTGAGGACAGGGAGAGCCCGGATGAATGTCTGCTGCGTGAAGTGTATGAAGAGACGGGATTAAAGCTTAAATCCTATCGATACAGAGGAATTGTCACATTTATCTACAAGGACAATCCGGCTGAATACATGAGTCTGTACACGGCAGACGGCTTTGAGGGAAGTGTGACAGAGCCTGACGGTTCAATGAAAAAGTGTGATGAAGGTGTTCTTGAATGGGTCAGAAAGTCAGATATCACAGCCCTTAATCTGTGGGAGGGTGACAGGATTTTTTTAAGATTACTCGAACAGGGTTCACCGTTTTTTTCACTCAAGCTTGTGTATGATGGGGATGAATTAATCGAAGCGGTACTAGACGGAAAGAAAATTAAATAGCTAAAAAGAGCCGTCATTTGAACTACAGCCGGATAAACCAGCTGTCAGTATTCAAATGATGGCTCTTTTATATTATAGGATTTGGGTATCAAAACATGTACCATAAACTTAATTGTGTACACGCATAAAAAATCAGCATGTTTTGACATCCGAATCATTACAGGTTATCCCATAACAACTTCAACATTGTATTCTGTCTGACCTTTTACATAAGGTATTACACAGCCGTCTACGGGTTTACCGTCTACAGTCAGGCTCTTAACACCCTTTTCAACATTAGAAGGATTCTTGACAGTTATATTGTATGTTCCTTCACGGAATTTCCTTGTAATTGTAAAGTCACCGAAGCTTTCAGGAATACATGGATTGATGCTCAGTCCCTGATGTGTAGGATATACGCCGAGTATATATTGTGAGATATTTACAAATGTCCATGCGGCTGTTCCTGTAAGCCAGCTGTTCTTAGCTTCGCCGTGGAACTTAGCATCGGCACCGGCAACCATCTGTGAGTATACATAAGGCTCTGTGCGGTGTATCTCGCTGATATTCTCGATATAAGCAGGGCATGTCTTTTTATAGATTTCAAAAGCTCTGTCACCTCTTCCGATGACTGTCTCGGCGATGGAAACCCAAGGATTGTTGTGGCAGAAGATACCTGCGTTCTCTTTGTATCCTGGTGGATATGAAGAGATTTCACCAAGCTCGAGATGATACTTTGTGTAGGCCGGCTGGAGTATCATAACACCATATTTTGTATCAAGTCTTTCCTTTACGGAATCTAGAGCCTTCTTTGCAAGCCCCTCCCTGACACCTATGCCTGCGAGCACACAGAAGCCCTGTGGCTCAATATATATCTGTCCCTCATCACATTCTTTGGAGCCGACTTTGTGGCTGTATGCATCATAGGCACGAAGGAACCAGTCACCGTCCCAGCCGCTTTCAAGGACTGCGTTGTACATGGTATCTACTTCTCTCAGCGCACGAACGGATTCGATATTATCACCCTTTAAGGAGCAAAGGTCGGCATATTCCCTGCCATACTTTACGAACATTCCGGCAATAAATACGGACTCAGCTACGGGGCCCTCTGATGGTCCGAAAGTCTGGAAGGATTCACCCGGATGTTCCGAGAAGCAGTTGAGGTTAAGGCAGTCATTCCAGTCTGCACGTCCGATAAGAGGGAGCTTATGAGGCCCTTTATGATTCACAATATAATCAAATGAGCGCTTAAGGTGTTCCATAAGAGGCTTTGCTTTGCTTGTATCATTGTCAAAAGGAACCATTTCATCGAGTATGGAAGTGTCGCCTGTCTCACGGACATATGCGCTTGTGCCGGCGATAAGCCAGAGTGGGTCATCGTTAAAGCCGCTTCCGATGTCGGAATTACCTTTCTTAGTGAGAGGCTGGTACTGATGGTATGCGCTTCCGTCCTCAAACTGTGTTGATGCAATATCGATAATTCTCTCTCTTGCGCGGTCAGGTATTAGATGGACGAAGCCTAAAAGATCCTGGCAGGAGTCTCTAAAGCCCATGCCGCGTCCGATGCCTGATTCATAATATGAAGCGGAGCGGCTCATATTAAAAGTTACCATACACTGATACTGATTCCAGATATTTACCATGCGGTTAACCTCAGGGTTAGCTGATTTGACTTCGTATTTTGACAACAGATTGCTCCAGTATTCATTTAAATCGGAGAAGGCTTCGTTAAAAAGCTCATCGGTTGCATAGCGGGCGAGCATCTTTTTTGCACGGATTTTGTTAACTACATTAGGTGATTCCCATTTTTCATCCTGCGGATTTTCGATATATCCGAGCACATATATGAGCGATTCGCTCTCGCCCGGTTCAAGTGTGAGGTTAATCTGCTGTGAAGCTATAGGCGACCAGCCGCTTGCAACTGAATTTTTGGAATGTCCAAGCTCTACAGCCTCCGGTTCATGTGCACCTCTGTATGCACCTAGGAATTCATCGCGTATAGTGTCAAATCCGTCAATAGGATGGTTGACGGAATATATGGCATAGTGGTTACGTCTCTCGCGGTATTCTGTCTTGTGATAGATAGTGGAACCGTCAATCTCAACTTCACCTGTGCTTAAGTTTCTCTGGAAATTTCTCGAATCGTCATCGGCATTCCAAAGACAGAATTCAACATATGAGAATACGGAGAAAGTCTTAGGCTTGTCGGATTCGTTCGTGAGTATAAGTCTTGTAACTTCGCAGTTGTCATTCATAGGTACAAATGCGAGCATCTCAGCTTTCAATCCGTTCTTGGAGGAAGTAAAGCGGCTGTATCCCATACCGTGGCGGCATTCGTAGCTGTCAAGCGGTGTCTTTACAGGCTTCCAGCCCGGATTCCAGATTGTATCGCCATCCTTTATGTAGAAATATTTGCCGTTGATATCGTTCGGGACATCATTGTAGCGGTATCTTGTAAGGCGCAGAAGCTTTGCGTCTTTGTAAAAGGTGTAGCCTCCGCATGTATTTGACATCAGTGAAAAAAACTCTCCACAGCCTAAGTAGTTAATCCATGGCAGCGGTGTCTTAGGAGTAGTAATGACATACTCCCTGTTTTCGTCATCAAAATAACCGAATTTCATAGTATTCTCCCTTCTTAAAATGATGCGTTATGGTTACGAAGAGCGCAAAAAAGCACTCAAAAGCATATCTTAATTATATAGAATCATACTTCAATGTGCAATCAAAATAATCCGCAATATATTGACATAAATGGCGGTCAAAAATAGTGATTAATGTCAAAAAGCAGTGACATGGATAATCAGCGTGAAAAATAATCGGGATATTCATTCATTATAAGGTCTTCATCAATTTTAAATCGTGACAGATGCGTATTCATAAGTTTTTCGGCTGCCTTAGCATCGCCGCTGCATATGGCGGAAAAAATCTCATGGTGGTCATTTACTATTTTTAATTCCTTTACGGTATGAAGGGCAAGAGTGCGTATCCTGTCAAAATGTATTCCCATATCGCAGCACATTTTATAACAACGCTCTTTATCGACATAAGAAAATAAAAGATGATGAAATTCGTTGTCAAGCTCCATGAGTTTTTCAGGGGCAGGGTTTTCAAGGTAGAAGTCCTGCATGTTGAGATTTGCTTTGATTGTAAGAAGAAAATCGTCTGAGAGGCTGCCGGCAGCGGCTTTTTCACAGACAAGCCTTACAACGGCACATTCGAGTGTGCGGCGGAAAAACCCCGCTTCCTCAACAAGCTTTAAATCTATAAGTGCGACACGGCTGCCTCTCTGTGGAAGAATCTCCACTATATCTGATTGAGACAGCTCAATCAGAGCTTCACGCACGGGAACTCTTGAAAGTCCAAGCATCTTTGAAAGCTCATTTTCTGATAACAGGGCTCCGGGTCTTAATGTTGTGTCGGTTATATTCTGTTTTAATATTCTGAGTGCATAGGCACGTCCTGTTTCATCAGGTTTTTTAGGAGTGATGTTCATATATATTCCTCAATGTAACTATCAAGAATCCATTAGATGTGTGGAAACTGATGCATCATGCCTGCATGTAAGCATCAGTTTTCTGTTTCTGAATAGTTATTCCTTAGATTTAATAATGGTGACGGCATGATATGCCATCACCATTATTATACTTTATTATGTGATAGATTGCGAGAGCAGCCGGGCAATATATTTATACTGTATATTTTTTTAAGGTTGACAGTACAGCACCCTTTTTTGAGATGAGCTCGTTAAAATATGCGGTAACTTTGTCTGCAAGGCCGGCATCACAAAGATTTACACCGAAGATATTGGCATTTGACAAAAGAGAGTGAAGCTGCGCTTCGTCTACGTGCGCACCTAACTCTATGCCGCTTAAGCTTTTTTGGCATTCGTTAAGAAGAGGGTCACTAGATGGTGTAAATACATTGCCATTGTCATCAACGGCAAGAAGATAGCGAAGCCAGCCTGCAAGCACAAGCGGAATATATTTGAGGTTTCCGGCTGTCCCACGCTCAAGGTGTGATTTTATAGTCTCACCGAAGCGGATAGACAGCTTTTGCGAAGTGTCGGTTGCTATACGCTGCGGTGTGTCAGGCATGAATGGGTTGGGAAGTCTTTTCGTAAGCACTTCATTAAGAAAATCGGAAGGATTTATTATCTTAGGGTCTACGACTACAGGCATTCCTTCCTCATAAGCCATTTTTGTAATAAAGCTTTTAAGCTCCGGACTGTCCATCTCGGATGATATTGAAGTGTAGCCGAGCAGACATCCATAGATGGCAAGGCAGGTGTGGAGCGGATTGAGACATGTACATACCTTCATCTTTTCTGCTTTATTGACTGTATTGCGGTCAGTAAAGAGTATCCCGGCTTTTTCAAGGGCCGGTCTGCCATTAGGAAAATCGTCCTCGATTACAAGATATTCAGGTCTTTCGGAGTTGACAAAAGGAGCGACATACACACCGCCGTGTGTGACAAATGCTTTGACATCCTTGATGCCGTCTGCTACAAGGCTTGCCTCAACCTTGGAATCAGGTCTTGGAGTAATCTTATCAATCATGCTCCATGGGAATGATACCGAAGTCTTCAGGTAATCAAGCTCAGCATCGGTTATGAAACCGTTATCCTTCCATGCACCGGCTATGGTTATAATGGCTGTCGCAAGCTTTTCACCGTTGTGTGAGCAGTTGTCCATCGATACAAGGGCGAGCGGCTTGTTGCAGGCGTGAAAACGGCTGATACACAGTGAAGCTAATATAGACATAAGATGCGTGCAGTTCTGCGGGCCGTTATTCATATCTGCTTTTACTGCGTCAGAAAGATTTCCGGCGCTGTCCTTGATTGCGTAGCCTTTTTCCGTGATTGTAAAAGATACAAGCTGTAATGATGGCGAATTAAATATATCGGATATTCTTGTCATATCATATGCGAGAGTTAGTGATTCTGCAACAGAGCCTATGACCTCTTTATCAATGCTGCCATCGGCATTAAGCGTGACTGATACACATAGATTGTCATGCGGACGGTAACACTGCGTGATGATTTCGGTTCCGAAGGTGCTCTCGGCACATATTATTCCTGTGTCTGTGATACCTGCATTTAACATGCGCTGTGCTGCGGCAGCTATAAAAGCACGGAAAATATTTCCTGAGCCAAAGTGAAGCCATGCAGGATTTGCAAAGGTTTCTTTTTGCATTGCCTGTATATCATATGAGGGAAGCTTATAAGTGCTCCATGCGGAAACATCTTTTATTCCATTCAGATTAAGTTCCATAAATTTTATCTCCATTTATATGCAAAATGCTATTGTTTATCAAATTTCTCCAAAGTGTCAAAACAGCCGAGCAGATACATGATTCCAAGCGCACGGTCATATAATCCATAGCCGGGTCTGCATTTCTCACCCCAGATGTGTCTGCCGTGGTCCGGACGGACATAGCCTGTAAAGCCGCAGTCATGATAAGCTTTTACAATGTCCAGAATTCCTATATCACCATCGCAGTCACGGTGCGAGGCTTCGGAAAAATCGCCGTTAGGAAAATGCTTCACGTTTCTTATATGGGCAAAGGCGATTCGGTCACAGTGTTTTCTTATGATATCTGCTACATTGTTGTTCGGATTAGAGCCGAGTGAGCCGGAGCAGAGTGTAAGGCAGTTGTATGGGTCATCAACCATCTTTAAAAATCTGTCAATCGATGGCTCGTCTACTAAAAGGCGTGGCAGACCGAAGATATCCCAAGGTGGGTCATCCTGATGTATTGCCATTTTGATATCGCACTCGCGGCAGGTAGGCATAAGTGCTTCAAGGAAATATTTAAGGTTGGCCCAGAGCTTCTCTTTGGTGACATCCTTGTATGCGTCAAACAGCTCGCTAAGATGTGCCATCCGCTCAGGTTCCCAGCCGGGCATTGTGAAGCCTTCACATTTTTCAAGTATGTATTTTGCCATCTCTTTAGGGTCATCAATTATCTTGTTTTTTTCGTAGTAGAGTGCAGTTGAGCCGTCACCGACAGGGTGGAACAGGTCGGTTCTTGTCCAGTCGAATATCGGCATGAAATTGTAGCATACTACTTTGACTCCGGCTTTGCTTAAGTTCCTTAGTGTCTGCTTGTAATTTTCAATATATTTATCCCTTGTGGGCACTCCTATCTTGATATCGTCATGTACGTTCACGCTCTCAACAACATCGACATTGAAGCCGTATTCTTTAATATGGTCAGTGACTTTGCCAATCTCATCAGGCTGCCATATCTGACCGGGCTGCTTGTCATGAAGTGCCCATACGATACCTTCTACACCCGGAATCTGGCGTATTTGTTCGAGAGTTACAGTGTCATTGCCTTCGCCGTACCAGCGGAAAGTCATTTGCATGTGTGGTGCCTCCTTTTGTGTGTTTTGATACCATAATCTGTGGTTTTGATTATTCAACCTGTAGATATTATAGCATGAAAAAAGGATATGTCAACTAGTATACAAGTTTAAAAGCATGAAGCTGTTGTTTTGACAATTAAAAGGCGTTAAAGAAGAGCCGCCATAAAAGACGGCTCTTATGCTTATATGCTATATTTTTAATGCTATATTCCGAGCTTTTTAACTGTCTTTATGACAGTGTCGGCGACGTAATCTGCCTCTTCAATGGTTGTTTCGTCGGATATTGTCAGTCTTAATGAGCCTCCGGCAAGTTCGGGGCTTATGCCCATTGCTATGAGGACGTGGGAAGGACCGGCGGCACCTGTTGAGCAGGCACTTCCGGCGGAGGCACATATTCCATGCATGTCAAGTATGGCAAGAAGCTGCGCTGATTCTACATGCGGAAAGCAAAAGGAGATATTGTTGGGAAGTCTCATCTGTTCGGAACCGGTGAGAACGGCATCAGGCAGTCCTTTTTTAATCCTGTATATGATGCGGTTTCTGAGTCTTGTCATATTATTAATGTTTCGTGACATATTCCGGGCGGCAATTTCACATGCTTTTCCAAGGCCTACAATTCCTGGAACATTCGAGGTTCCGGCGCGGTGACCGTTTTCCTGTGAGCCGCCGTCAATGTATGATGGAAGTTCAAGACCATTTCTGATATACAGAAAGCCGGTTCCTTTAGGTCCTCTTAGTTTGTGTGCGCTCATGCTTAACATGTCAATCATACATTCATTTACATTTATCGGGATGTGCCCATATGCCTGTACTGCGTCTGTGTGAAAGGCTATCTGGTGGCGGTGGGCAATCTGTCCAATCATTTTTAATGGCTGTATAGTACCGACCTCGTTGTTGGCTGCCATGACAGAGATGAGAATAGTGTCATCGCGGATGGCAGACTGTACTGTTTCCGGACGTATGAAGCCGTATTTGTCACATGGGATATAGGTTACAGCAAAGCCTTCAGCTTCAAGAGTTTTGCATGAATTGATAACGGCATTGTGTTCGATGGATGTTGTGATTATGTGGCAGGAGGCTCCTTTTTGCATCCGGCGTACATTTCTTGAGTAGCTCTTTATTGCCCAGTTGTCTGATTCGGAACCGCCGCTCGTAAAATATATTTCATCAGGGCGTGCGCCGATAAGTCTTGAAGCCTGAACTCTTGAGCGGTTTATGGCTTTATCGGCGATTACCGCATCCTTGTAAGCACCGGCAGGGTTGGCATATTCATCGCAAAAGTAAGGTGTCATTGAATTAAAAACTTCAGGGTGTACACGGGTTGTCGCTGCATTGTCAAAATATATGATTTTTTTCATGAGACCTCCTTTGACGTATTTGAAAGATATTTTTAATACAAATTGATTGTAAAATTTAATATAAAATATCAAAAATTGCAAAAATATCTTGGAAATTGCAAAAATTAGTGTATAATTATATTATCAGTTTACTATATATTATAATATGCAGTTTAACTTGGGAGGTGTAGCTATGAGGCTTGAATTTATCGGGGCTGATCATGAAGTTACGGGAAGCTGTCACTATATTGAGGCTTGTGGAAAGCATATTTTAGTTGATTACGGTATGGAACAGGGAATCAATGTATTCGAGAATGTGCCATTACCTGTTTCGGAAGCTATGATTGACTATGTTTTTCTCACGCATGCACATGTGGATCATTCAGGATTACTTCCGCTTCTGTATGCGAGAGGATTCAGAGGCAGAGTGTATGCGACTGAAGCTACAACACAGCTTTCAAGCATAATGCTTCGTGATTGTGCTCATATACAGCTTATGGAGGCTGAATGGAAGAACAGAAAAGCAAAGAGAAGCAGCAGTATCGAGGCGGCACAGCCATTGTACACTATGGAGGATGCAGACGGAATCATAAGAAGGTTTACTCCGTGTCTGTACGGTGAGACAGTGGAAGTGTGTGACGGAATTAAGATTAGGTTCACGGATATAGGACATCTGCTAGGCTCGGCGAGCATTGAAGTCTGGATTGATGAAAATGGAATATCCAAGAAGATAGTTTTTTCGGGAGATATAGGAAATAAGCATCAGCCGTTGATAAAGGATCCGGCATATACTGAGGAAGCGGACTATGTTGTGATGGAATCTACATATGGCGACAGGCTGCACAGTACAGAGAAGATTGACTACGTTGGGCGGCTTGCACAAGTCATTTCAACCACGTTAAAAAGAGGAGGCAATGTTGTCATTCCGTCTTTTGCGGTTGGAAGAACACAGGAGATTTTATATTTTATAAGACAGATTAAAGCGAATAATCTTGTAAAGGATATTCCAGATTTTCCTGTTTATGTAGACAGTCCTATGGCGGTGGAAGCTACAGCGGTATTTGTCGATAACAAGGATGAGTGTTATGACGAGGAAGCTACAGAGCTTGTCAAGTCGGGAATTAATCCGCTTACATTTAAGAATCTTCATCTTTCAATCACAAGTGAGGAATCAAAGGCTATCAATTTTGATACAACTCCTAAGGTGATTGTGTCTGCATCAGGAATGTGCGATGCAGGACGAATAAGACATCATTTGAAGCACAATCTCTGGAGACCTGAGTCGACAGTGCTTTTTGTCGGATATCAGTCAGTCGGTACGCTTGGACGTGCGATTGTCGATGGTGCGAATGAGGTTAAGCTCTTCGGTGAGACGATAGAGGTAAGAGCACAGATACTTGCACTTAATGGACTCAGCGGTCATGCAGATAAGAATGGTCTTATAGAATGGATAAATGCATTTAAGAAGAAGCCGGACAGAGTTTTTGTTGTACATGGTGATGATGCTACAGCTACAGCGTTTACGGAATGTCTTAAGATTGAACATGGACAGAAGGCTTATGCACCTTATAGCGGAACGATTTTTAATCTGGCTGAAGGTACTTTTGAGTATGAGGCTGTACCTGTTCCGGTTGAAAAGAAGACAAAGCCAGCATCGGGAATATATGCAAGACTTCTTGCGGCAGCACAGAGACTTCTTGCTATCGTAAAAAAGAGCGATGGTCTTGCCAACAAAGATATGGGAAAATTTGCCGACCAGATTATATCTGTATGCGACAAGTGGGATTCACAGGATTGATGCACATTATCAGATGGTATGATGATATATCACTGTCGATTAAGCTTTATGAAGTCACAGCCGAGCGCTGTGGCTTCTTTTTTGTCGTGAGTGACAAGAAAGAGTGCGGCACCTGTCGATGTAAGCACACTGTCGACATATTCTATGACGTTATTTTTAAGGGCATCGTCAAGTCCCTTAAACGGCTCATCCATGACCAGCAAAAGAGGTTCAGCAGGCTTTGTTTCATGGAGTATAAGACAGCCGTAGAGTGCTCTTGCAATCGCAAGCCGCCGGCTCATGCCGCCGCTGTATTCACAGGCAGGCTTATCGCCGACATCACTAAGCCGGAGCTTGTCAAGGATATCGAGGGCGAGCGGACTTGCGAATCGGTAAGGATATACATCTATGTTCTTAAGTGCGTCAAATGATGGCATAAGTCTGTCATCCTGAAAAACAACGAGGTAGTGGAGTTTATCACCTTTTAGAACCGAGCCGCCATCGAAGCTGTTTATTCCAAGGAGTATGTTTAAAAGGCTGGTTTTTCCCTCACCGGAGGGTCCGGACAGCGCAATGCGCTCATGAGTATGTAACTCCATGGAAAAATTGTCTATGACTTGTGTATATTTGTATTTTTTGGACAGATTGTCTATTTTTAATAATATGTTCATATATTTGATACCTCATTTTTTTGGTGTGCTGCCAGATATGCAAGGCTCTTATTATGTCGGTCTGCCAAGCAGCTTTTTTAACACAACCTCGAAGAACAGGCTTATTATTATTATGGTAGTTGTCCACGCAAACAGCTCAGGTGTTTCAAGGTATATTTTTGACTGGTTCAGATGGTTGCCGATTGAGTTGCGACTTATACCGATTACTTCGGCTGCTACACCGGATTTCCATGCAAGCCCTATGCCTGTAGACAGAGCGGCAGTCAGATGGGAGAGCAGACCGGGAAGATATATGCGGAGCAATTTTTTGGTAATGGGCATCCTTGACAGATATGCCATCTCAAGAAGCCCACAGTCAATGCTCGAAAGTCCGTTAAGAGTATACTCATATATGATAGGTAGAACCATGAGAAACGATATGAGCATGGAGAGCTTATCGGAGGATACCCATAAAAGGGCGAGTATTATGAATGACGCTACAGGGATAGTGCGGATAATCCGTAAAGGAAGATAGATGAATTCCATGATGGCGCGGAAACGGTAAGATATAGCTGCCAATATGGTTCCGAGCAGGATAGCTATGGCATAACCTGTCAGAATATTGACCATTGAGTTAAAGATAGACAGCCAGTAGCTTTCGGTAGAAGCAAGCTTTAAAAGTGATGTAAAGACCAAAATAGGACCGGGAAGAAAAAGTTCCCGGTCGATTATTTTTGCAGCAGCGCTCCATATTGTAAACCACAGTATTATGGAAAGGAGCTTCATGAAAAACTGCTTTTTTTTAGATATGGAATGATGGAACAGATGAGGTGCTACCTTGTTCATGCCGTCTCCTGTTTATTTCTCAGTCATATAGTAAAAATCGTCACCCGGAAGCGCTCCGCCGACAGAGGCAGGATTCTGCTCATACAATACGTTGAGGTAGCTTGAAATCTTCGATTTCATCTCATCGCCGCTTATAAATGTGACATTGCAATAAGGAATTGCTTTTTTTGCGATGGCTGCCTTGAATATTCCGAAGTGTTCGATAAGCTCGGCTGCTTCTTCGATATTGTCATTTGTAAAAGCTGCCGACTCAGGGTATTCACTTAGAAATTCATTGAAGGCATCAGAATGTGCGTCAGCCCATTCTTTTCTGGCTACGACAACGCCTGTTATAACTGTGCTGTCGCTGTCAAGCTTCTCCCATTCTTCGGTTATGTCGAGTGCTATGTGAAGGGTATCGTTGTTATTCATTGCAACAGTTACATAAGGCTGCGGAAGCATCGCAATAGCATCCGGATTTTCCGAAAGCGCACTCACAACTTCGGCTGCCTCGCTCTTGAATTCTATTGTTACATCGCTGTCCGGATTAATTCCGTTTCCGGAAAGTATATAGCGCAGAGTATATTCAGGAGTTGTTCCCTGACCTGTAGTATATATAGTCTTTCCGGCAAGGTCGGAAACGGAATGGATTGTATCGCCTGTCTCGACTATGTACAGAACACCGAGTGTATTTATTCCTGCTACGACAATACCACCTTCTGTTTTATTGTAGAGAACGCTTGCAAGATTACATGGAACGCAGGCTGCATCAAGCTCGCCTTTTATAAGGCCTGTGGAGATTTCTGTTGCTTCGCCGAATACCTGAAAATTGTAATTGTTGGCGGCAGCAGTATCTTCATTGTCCTTCATAACTTTCACAAGTCCTATCGCTGTAGGGCCGGTCATGACTGCAATATTGATATCTGTACGCTCCTCGCCGGAAGCGGATGATGTATCAGCCGGAGCAGAGGATGCAGGCTCTTGTGTTGAAGCTTCCGTAGTAGTAGTAGTGGCTGAAGCGTCTGTTGAGCTTTCTGTGTCTGATGTGCTCACGGAAGGTTCGTTCGTTGAGGCATTTGCGTTACAGCCTGCAAGTGTTCCTGTCAGTAATGTAAATAATACCGCTGCGCTTAAGGAGCGCACAAAATTCTTCTTCATAATCCTAAACTCCCTGATGTATATGTTTTTTGATTGCATCAAAGCTCTCCGGGCTTATGACATGTTCAATCTTGCATGCATCTTCGGCTGCAATTTTTGGGTCAACTCCGAGCTTGATAAGGCATGAAGATAAAAGCTCATGGCGCTCATATATCATCTCGGCAATGGCACGGCCTTCATCTGTAAGATAGATAAATCCGGCATCTGTGACTGTGATATGGTTCTTAAGCCGGAGATTTTTCATGGCAATGCTGACACTCGATTTTTTAAAGCCGAGTTCATTGGATATATCAACTGAACGGACAACAGGAAGCTTCTTGCTGAGAATCAGTATGGTTTCGAGATAATTTTCAGCAGATTCGTTAGTATTAGTCATTATAATCCTCTTTTCTATATTATAAATAATGATACTGTTCTGGGCAGAAAAATGCTTGTGACAATATACATATAAAATATAGCACATTTTATTTTTTTTTGCCATAACAATTTATCGAAGGATTATTTGGCTGGATTTTGTGATAAATGTCGTAGAAAAATAGGAAAGATTATTTATTGAATTTATAATCATATTGTGGTAAAATCCCGGCGATGATATGGGTGTTTTAGCCCAGTATGAAGGATAATTTACAGGAAGCGGGAGAAATTTAAGATGAAAGTGAAATTTTATCAGTCAATTAAATTCAGGTTGATGATGATGACATTGGTTGTCTGCTTAATTATGGGCGGTTTAATCAATTTCTATTCAATTCATCAGTCGAGAGCGAGCTACAAAAAGCTGGCATGGAATTACATGAGTGATCTTGCACTTGCATACGGAGAACAGGTTGATGCAGTGATAAGGGAGCTTGGTTCAGATAAAGCATTTGACAATGATACACTTGAAAAGATGCTTTCGGGTGCCGGAATGGAAGGTGTCGCATCGTCATATGTGTATATTGTGGATTCGGATGGAACAATGCTATATCATCCTAACAAAGATAAGATAGGCAGTAGTGTTGAGAACAGCGTAGTCAAGGCTTATGTGCTGGATTTAAAGTCAGGTATTTCACATGATACATCAGTAGTCGAATATGATTATAACGGCGCAGTGAAGTATGCATCATGCTATACTGGGATGGATAAAAGCTTTATTCTTGTCATATCAGCAGATGACAGTGATGTCATGTCAGATTCAATGAAGCTTATTTTGAACGTGACAGCAATATCTGTAATAATAGGACTTGTGGCTATTGCAGCCGTTTTACTTTTCATAGGAAAATTTATTTCTCCGCTCACTTATGTGTCAACGGCTGTGGACGAGCTTGCACGTCTCGATTTCCGTGTGAAGGATGAGAAAAAGGAAACACATTATGCAAAGCTTACAGATGAGATAGGAAATATCATGAAGTCGGTTATAACTCTTCGAGGTGAGCTTACAGTTGTTGTGGCTGATTTAAAAATGCAGAGCCAGTCATTGTTTGAACAGTCTGACAGCTTAAGTGAGTCGGCTGCTAACACGATGAATAATATGAAGGATACGGACAGGGCAGTAGATGAGATGGCAAATGGTGCCACGATGCTTGCACAGGAGACACAGAATGCATCGGAGAGTGTTGTTGAGATTGGCAGCATGATTGATAAAGTGAATGGTAATACCGAAGCACTTGCAAAGGATGCCGGCAGCATGAAGGAACTTGGCGAGAATGCAGAGAATATACTTACACAGCTCATTGATGGCCAGAATGAGATGGTATCTCACATTGAAGTTGTAAATGATAAGACTCATGATGCCAACAAGGCAGCGGAGCGTATATCCGAGGTTGTTAATCTTATAACAGAGATTGCAGGGCAGACCAATCTTCTCTCACTCAACGCATCTATTGAGGCGGCGAGAGCCGGAGATGCCGGACGCGGATTTGCCGTAGTTGCAGAGAATATAAAGCAGCTTGCTGAGCAGACTACATCATCAGCGGCTGACATTCAGGATATCATACATGACCTTGAAACAAAATCGGGTGAGACTGTTGAAAAGACGGAAGCTGTAAGCAAGATTGTGAGCAGGCAGTCAGACGATATGAAGAAGGCTGCTGATATATTAAATCAGGTTATAACCGGTATTATAGGACTCACAGACAGAATAGACAGCATTGCAGCCAGTGTCGAAAATATGGATAAATCCAAGGAGAAGGTTGTCGATGTAATCCAGAGCCTGTCAAGTGTGTCACAGGAGAATGCAGCATCGACTGAGGAGACGAGTGCATCCACATCTATGGCTATGGGAACAGTTGAGAGCATTGCAGCTGAGGCTGTGCGTCTCAAGGGAGTGGCGCAGGAGCTTGACGGAAGAATGAAGAATTTTATTATATAGAATGATTAAGCCGTTCAGATTGAAAAGTCTGAGCGGCATTTTTGTTGTCATCTGCATGAGTATATTACAAAATGTAAAAAATACTTGACAAAATATCATGGAAATATATAATGTTTCTTGTACCATGAATGTGCAGATAAAAAGCTGCTTTTTGTTATATCATTTTAAAAAGCAATGAGTGGAGGAGAAGATATGATTGAGATTAGGAATCTGACTAAGATTTATAAGCTCTCATCCGGACAGATGAAGAAGCTTAAGACTAAGAACAGCAGGAAGGTTGCTGTGGATGATGTTTCTTTTAGCGCAAGGAAGGGGGAAATACTTGGACTTCTGGGTCCTAACGGTGCCGGAAAGACTACGACATTAAGATGTATTGCAACTCTTTTAAAGCCTACTTCGGGAAATGTGGTGGTTGACGGGCATGACACTGTCAAAGAGCCGGAGGCGGTCAGGGCAAGTATAGGATTTCTGACTAATGAAATTAAGCTTGATCCACAGTTTTCACCAAGATATCTTTTTGATTTTTTTGGCAGGCTTCATAATGTTCCGGAAGATGAACTTAAGCAAAGAAGACAGGAACTGTTCTCATATTTTGGCATAGACGGCTTTGAGGATAAGAAGATAGAGGAGCTGTCCACAGGAATGAAGCAGAAGGCGGCTATTGTGGTGAGCCTTGTACATGACCCTGACATAATAATATTTGATGAGCCTACATCCGGACTTGATATAATTACGGCGCGTTCGGTTACGGACTATCTTTTAGAGCTTAAAAAGAGAGGCAAGCTTGTCATAGTATCCACACATATAATGTCTGAGGCACAGAAGCTGTGCGACAGGCTGGTTGTAATTATAGATGGCAAAAAGACAGCGGAGGGGACATTGAAGGATATATATGACAGTACAGGCAAGGACAATCTTGAGGATGCTTTCTTTGAGCTTTACAGAATTAACCATAAGGAGGACAGATAAATGTACGGTATCAAGGCTATTGTTTCTAAGGAGCTTAGAAGAGTTTTTAAGGATAAGAAGATGATTATGTCATTGTTTGTCCTGCCGGTAATACTTGTTGTGGGGCTTTTTTCGTTGATTGGTATGCTTGTTAAAGGACAGATGGACGATGTGCAGGAGCATGAGCCTGTTGTGTATATAATGAATATGCCGGACAGCTTTTTAAGCTTTGCACAGACAGCCGGGCTTACGGGATATACTGTGATAGATGGTAGTGAAAAACAGGCTGAAGATGCAAAGGCAGGTCTTTACGATGCACTGACTGACCTTGTCATAGTATTTCCGGATGGATTTGAAGCACAGGTTACGAAGGGAATTGATGCTTTAGACAGCATACAGACACCATCGGTTGAGCTTTTCTATAATCCATCGGAGGATTATTCGGCACAGGCGAGGGAGGTATATATGGCATATCTTGACTCATACAGGCAGATGCTTCTTGGCAGCAGATTCGGAAATTACGCAGCAGTCGAGATGTTTGATGTAAGTGACAACCTGGTTCAGGATGAAGATAAAGCAGCCGGAAAAATGCTTGGAACGATGCTTCCTTATTTCATAACAATGCTTATTTTTGCGAGTGCAATGAGTCTTGGAGTTGATATGATAGCCGGCGAGAAGGAGAGAGGAACTCTTGCTGCGATGCTTCTTTCACCGATTAAGCGGGAGCAGATAGTTCTAGGAAAGGTCTTTTCATTGTCAATACTTGCTGTGATGTCAGCGGCGGTATATATTATATCAATGCTCATTGCTTTCCCTATGATGATGAAAAATGTTGGTGATGGGGATGTGTTGTCAGGAATGTCAGTCAATTTCACAGGAGCGCAGATTGCACAGATAGTAATACTTATGATAGGAGTTGTCCTTTTGTATGTGTCAATTATATGTATGGTCGCTGTATTTGCAAGAAATGTCAAGGAAGCTTCATCATATATTTCGCCGGTATATATCCTTGTGATTGTAGCTGGAATGATTACTATGTATTCGTCGGCGGACGGTGTGTTTTATAAGTACCTTATCCCGGTATACGGAAGCTCAATGGCGTTTAAGGACATTCTGACAAGAGAAATCACCATGCCTGACTTCCTTGCCACAACAATAAGCACTTATGCCGTAGCAGCCATACTTGTGTGTATCATGACGAAGGCTTTTAACAGTGAGAAGGTTATGTTTAATGCATAGCTTACCAAAATAGGAAATAAGACTACTGGACAAAATGCATAATGTGAAGTATCATATCTAATGGCAGTGCGGCGTTGTGCCGGACTGCCTTTTAGTGTAATATATGCTTGGCATGTTTTGACACTATATAATAACAAGAGCGGCGGCCACAGTCTGCTGCCTTTGGAAAGGATAATTTGGAGAAAATGGCAGAAAAGAAAAAAGTTGAAGGCAGTGCATTTTTAAAAGCGGTTAAGCCTTCTCTCAAAGAATTGCTCGGAATATTGTTAGACAGATATGAATATGCATCAATTCTTGCGGTTGATTCGGCAGCAAAGATATATTCAGTGACGGCATCCGGCATAAATCTTGGCGATTTCGGAATGTTATGTAACAGAGGCTTTGTTATCAAGGTCTTTGAAAACGGAGAGTATGCAGAGTATTCGTTTAACAGGCTTGATGCCGATATAAAGGCGCAGGCAGAGAAGATTATTGCAGAGATAGAGGCTTTAAAAAAGGCAGTCCCTGACAGTATAGAAAAGCTTAAGCTTCGTATGCTTGAAGATGAGCCTATGAAATTTGTCAAGAGCACTGAATATGAGATTAATCCTTTTGAACTTGGAGCACAGAGCATAGTTGACAAGCTTACCGATTTAAGGAAAAAGGGACTTGACGCTGATAAGAGACTGCTTGACTGCTGTACACGTATGAGCTGCAGAAAGTATTCTAAGCTGTTCTTATCAAGGAATAAGGATATGGAACAGAATGTGTTATGGACTGACTGCACGATGTCTTTTGTCGCGAGAAAAGACAGCGAAGTCAAGAGATATTTTGCAAGTGAATCAAATCTAGGCGGTGCCGAAGTGCTTGATAAGCTTGAAGCAGTCATACCACATTCCGTAGAGATGACAGTGGCACTTCTTGACAGCGAGCCTATTGTTCCGGGAGAGTACGACTGCATATGTACACCTGAAGTTACAGGAATGATTGTGCATGAAGCTTTCGGACATGGCGTTGAGATGGATATGTTCGCTAAAAACAGAGCACTTGCACAGAATTATGTCGGAGAGTATGTAGCATCACCTCTTATCAATATGCATGATGGTGCAGCAGTCGGCGATGAAGTGGCAAGCTATTTTTTTGATGATGACGGTGTTGTCGCAAAAGATACGCTTGTCATTGAAAATGGCGTGTTAAAGCAGGGAATATCGGATACTATGGCTGCGATGAGACTTGGAACTGAGCCTACAGGCAATTCAAGAAGAGAGAGCTATAGAAGAAAAGCATACACAAGAATGACCAACACATATTTTGAGGCGGGACATGACAAGCTTGAAGATATGATTGCTTCAATTTCAGATGGGTTTCTTCTTGAAAATGCGACAAGCGGCATGGAGGACCCGAAAAACTGGGGAATACAGTGTCTTGTAAACATGGCAAGGGAGATTAAGGATGGAAGGCTCACCGGAAAAGTATGCTCTCCTATAGTGCTTACAGGATATGTACCTGATCTGCTAAAGTCAATTTCGATGGTTTCGGATGATTTTGAGCTTAGAGGAAGCGGCTTCTGCGGCAAGGGCTATAAAGAGTTCGTAAAAGTCTCCGATGGCGGTCCTTACATTAAAGCGAAAATCAGACTTGGATAGGAGAAAGAAAATGAGAGATATAATTATTAATTCACTCAAGGCTCTTGAAATTGACAATTACAGGATAACTGAGACGAAGAAGAACTGCAAGGAAATGTTTTTTATAAAGCAGACACTTGATATGACAAGGACAGAAGCTCTTGACGAGTGGAATGTCATGGTATATCACGATGATGCTGAGGCAGAGCATAGAGGTGCTGCGTCCTGTATGATACATCAGGGAATGGATGCCAAAGAGATTGAAAAGACTCTTAAGGATGCGTATTATGCAGCGGGTTTTGCGATGAATCCGTTCTACACGCTTGTAGAGGGCACTAAGGAGGAGATGATGGAGGCTTTTGGAAGCCTTTCAAAGGTTACGCTTGATGAGGCGGCTAAACGAATGGCTTTGGCGCTTTTTGAATCAGATAACCGCACTGACTGCTTTTTAAATTCCGCAGAGCTTTTTGTGGAAAAGAAGACAGTAACTATTATTAATAGTGAAGGTGTTGACTGCGGATATGAGAGCTGCTGCGTTAAGGGAGAATTTGTTGTACAGTGTTTAGAGCCGGAGGATGTAGAACTGTATCAGGATTTTTCATATGATGGGCTTGATACAGAAAGCCTTAAAAAGCTTGTTTCTGATAAGCTCGACACGGTTGTGGACAGAGCAAGAGCCTGCACCGCTCCAAAAGCCGGAAGATATGATGTTTTATTGTCGGAGGACAGCGTTAGGGAAGTGCTTTCCTTCTATGAGAGAAGGTCGGATGCGGCAGATATCTACCCTAAGTATTCAACCTATGAGGTTGGAATGAAGGTTCAGGGTGAAGAGGTTGATGGCGAAAAGCTTAATATTACACTTCACTCGTCGGCTCCTTACAATGATGATGGAATTAAGATGAAGGATTGCGAGCTTATAAGAGAAGGTGTCTTAAATAACATTCATGGCGGACTTAGGATGTCGCGTTATCTTAGAGTAGAGCCTACAGGTGAGTATAATAAGATGATTGTGGATAATGGCTCAAAGACACTTGATGAGCTGAGAGCAGGACGTGTGCTCCATGTTGTGAGCTTTTCGGATTTTAACATGAATTCCATGACAGGACATTTTGCAGGTGAGATAAGACTTGCTTATCTGTATAATAATGGAAAAATAAGCCTTGTAACAGGGGGTTCCGTAAACGGAAGCATTATTGATGCACAGAAAAATCTTCTTTTTTCTAAGGAGCGTTATGAGAGCAGCTCGTACTCAGGACCTTATGCTATATTGCTTAAGGATGTTCCTGTTTCGGGAGAATAGATTTATCACAAATAATATCAGGTAGGAGAGAGAAATATGAAAAGAGTAAGGTCTAATCAAGGCGGATGGTTTTCAGTGGCTATGGTTATTCTGTTATTTGGTGTAATGACACTTATTGCGAACAAAGAGAATATCAAGTCGGCATTTACAGGCACATATGATATATATGATGTCGATGCATCCGATATAAAAATCGGAGATGGTATCAAGACAGATATATACGCAGTGCTTGATACATTTGGAACACTTGAGACAACTACAAAGAATTCTAAGACGGGCAATGTTACAGGAAAGACATATCATTATTATTACATCATTCCTGTTTTTGAAGGTGACGATACATATTATATGGCTGTCAAAGTCAGCAGTGATGATAAGCCGGAGTTTGACAGAATAGCAGATGATACATGGTCATATTTAGTGGACGATACGGATTCTTTTACAGATGATGAATTTGCTGCTACAGGAAATATCCAGAAGCTTGACGGTGAAGGATATGAGTACATGGTAGAGTGGTTCGAGGATATGGAGTGGTTTGACAGCAGTGACAGAGATGATTTTGAAGAATACCTCCTTCCTATATGCCTTGAGATTAAGGATTTGAAGTCGGCAGGCATGATGGTTTATGCAGGAATCGGGCTTATTGTACTTGAAATTTTGATTATTGTCATTCATTTTGTGAGAAAGTCCAACAAGAAAAAGAAGGCTGAAGCACAGCAGGCTGCATACAACAGCGGTTATGCGGCAGCGCAGAATGGTGCAACTGCAGGAGGAGATAACAATGCAGCCGATATGCCACAGACTGACTCATATGCTCCTGTAAATAATGCAGGCCCAGTTCCAAATCAGACATATGCAGCAAGTACATTCTACAGCAATGGTGATGAGTGCGCTTTTATAGGTGGAACGAAGGTTTTAAAGGCAGATATGGATAGAATTAACAGCTTAGTTGCTGCAGGGGATGCCGTCAGTGCCATAAAGGAACTCAGAGATATTACAGGACTTGGCATTAATGAGGCAAAAGATATAATTGATAACTGGGGAAATTATTACAGATAGAAGAAAATATATCAGCTGATAAAAAAAGCTTTTAAATTAAAATAATATGTGATATAATCTATGGAGCTATTTTATAAAGGAGGTGTTTTTCATGAAGCACGTTAAGACAATCAACACAAGAAATCTTAAGGAGTCCATGAAGAAGGGTGGATGTGGCGAATGCCAGACATCATGCCAGTCAGCATGTAAGACATCCTGCACAGTAGGAAATCAGAGCTGTGAGAACAAATAATCAGGCATTGATAATATAATACATTGTACATGCATTATATGTGAAATGTATTACATATGTAATGTGCTGAATTTACAGCACATTATATGCCACAAGCAATGAACCGGACGGCTGTCTGAGGACGGCTATCCGGTCTATTGCGGTTAAGGTGAAATTTAGTTTATTTCAGGAAGGAATTATGATGGTACACCAGTATAAAAATAACGGGTATAATATATTATTAGATGTCAACAGCGGTGCAGTACATGTTGTCGATGATATTGTATACGATATGATACCTATGTACGAGAATATGAATCTCGATGAGATTAATACCAAGCTTGGAGACAAGTATAAGGCGGATGATATCAAGGAAGCTTATGACGAGATAACCGAGCTTAAGGATGCCGGTTCTCTTTTTACTGAGGATATTTATGAGAATTACATAGACAGCTTTAAGAACCGTCAGCCGGTTGTAAAGGCTCTGTGTTTACATATTGCACATGATTGTAACTTAGCATGTCAGTACTGTTTTGCTGAGGAAGGCGAGTATCATGGAAGAAGAGCGCTTATGAGCTTTGAAGTGGGAAAGAAGGCTCTTGACTTCCTCGTTGCCAATTCGGGAATCAGAAGGAACCTTGAGGTTGACTTCTTTGGCGGCGAGCCTCTTATGAACTGGGAGGTCGTAAAGCAGCTTGTAGAGTATGGTCGTTCGATAGAAGAGGCTAACAATAAGAAGTTCAGATTTACACTTACAACCAACGGCGTTCTTTTAAATGACGAGATTCTTGATTTCGTAAATAAAGAGATGGGTAACATTGTTCTTAGCACTGATGGACGTAAAGAGGTTCATGACAGAATGAGACCCTTCCGCAATGGCAAGGGAAGCTATGACCTCATTATGCCTAAGTTTAAGAAGGTTGCCGAGAGCCGTAACCAGACTAACTATTATGTAAGAGGTACATTTACACATTATAATCTTGATTTTTCAAATGATGTGTTAAGTCTTGCAGATCAGGGCTTTAAGCAGATTTCGGTGGAGCCTGTAGTGGCATCTCCGGAAGATGGATATGCATTAAGGTCAGAAGACCTGCCACAGATTTTCGAGGAATATGACAAGCTTGCCGTCGAGATGATTAAGAGAGAGAAAGAGGGAAGAGGCTTTAATTTCTTCCACTTTATGATAGACCTCACAGGAGGTCCTTGCGTGTACAAGAGACTTTCAGGATGTGGTTCTGGAACAGAGTATCTTGCGGTTACGCCTTGGGGTGATCTGTATCCTTGCCACCAGTTTGTAGGAAATGAGGATTTCCTTCTCGGAAATGTGGATGACGGTATAGTCAAGAAGAATATCTGTGAAGAATTTAAGCAGTGTAATGTATATTCAAAGCCTAAGTGCAAGGACTGCTTTGCTAAGCTTTTCTGCAGCGGCGGATGTGCAGCTAACTCCTACAATTTCCATGGAAATATCAATGATTCTTATGAAGTCGGCTGTGAGATGGAGAGAAAGAGAGTTGAGTGCGCTATAATGATAAAGGCAGCACTTGCCGATGAGCAGAGTGAGGAATAACTCTGTTTCGGATATATAACTAAGCATTAGCTAATCGTAAAAACATATTTTGCACCGGATAGTTACAAGATGATATAAATTATCAAGTGCCGGATGACTATGATATGGTTTTGCGGTTATCTATAAATAAGCATATGCGAAAGGAAATTAAGGAAATGGTTAAGAAGATTTTGAAGTCTCTTGCATGGGTTGCCGTAATCGCTTTTCTTGCATACACGGTAGTCTTTGGATGGGGCAGCTCAAAGGACGGAAGCATGTCTGGAATTAAGCTTGGTCTTGACCTTGCAGGCGGTGTCAGCATCACTTATGAGGCAGTTGGTGACGATGTTGACAGCCAGGATTTGAAGGATGCTACATATATTCTTCAAAAGAGAGCAGAAGGATATACTCCTGATGCCGAAGTTTATCAGGAAGGCTCTAACCGTATTACAATAGAGATTCCGGGTGTCACAGATGCAAATGAAGTGCTTACACAGATGGGTAAGCCAGGTGAGCTTTATTTTATAGTCCAGAAGGGCTCTGACGGAAATGATAACTATACAGGTGCTCTCGCATTATCCGATGATGGACAGACAATAAAGTATAAGTATACCCTCAATAAGACAATCGAGGAATTAGAGGCAGACGGCTGCATACTTCTAACCGGTGCAGATGTGAAGACTGCTACAGCAGGTGCACAGCAGACAAGCACAGGCGGAAGAGAGTTCGTTGTAGAGCTTAATCTCTATGACGAAGGAGCACAGAAGTTCTCCGATGCTACAAAGACAGCTTATGAGAATGGTTATACCATAGGTATCTACTATGATAATGAGTTCATAAGTGTTCCAAGAGTAAGTGCACATATAACAGACGGAAATGCCGTTATCAACGGTATGTCTGATTATGAGTCTGCAGATAATCTTGCATCTACAATCAGAATAGGTGCTCTTCCTGTCAAGCTTGAGGAAGTACGTTCACAGGTCGTAGGAGCTAAGCTTGGCCAGGATGCTATCCGTACAAGCCTTTTAGCAGGAACAATCGGTCTTGCAATAATTATCTTATTCATGATTATTGTATATCGCATACCGGGACTTGCAGCCAGCATAGCACTTTGCATTTACACAATGCTTGTGCTTATCATCATCAATGTGGCAGGTCTTACATTCACACTTCCGGGTATCGCAGGTATTATCCTTTCAATCGGTATGGCGGTTGATGCGAACGTAATTATATTCGAGCGTATCAAGGAAGAGCTTGGAACAGGCAAGACTGTACAGTCAGCCATGAAGATTGGTTTCAATAAGGCATTTTCAGCTATTTTTGATGGAAATATCACAACCCTTATCGCAGCCTTCGTTCTTGGACTTAAGGGCTCAGGTGCCGTAAAGGGATTTGCTTACACACTTGCAATAGGTATTATTGTATCAATGTTTACAGCGCTTGTTGTCACAAGATTACTTCTCAAGTTATTCTATGACTTTGGTGCTAAGAACGAGAATCTCTATGGTGTTGTAAGACAGACAAAGACATTTAACTTTATCGGAAGGAAGAATATCTTCTTCTGTATCTCTGCAGTGCTTATACTTATAGGCATTGTAACTGTGTCTGTAAACGGTGCGCGCGGCAAAGGAATGTTCAACTATGGTCTTGATTTCAAGGGTGGTACATCAACAACGGTTACCTTCAATCAGGATTACTCACAGGCTGAGATTGAGAGCACAATCATTCCTGATATCGTAGCAGCAATTGGTGATTCCACTGTACAGCAGCAGAAGGTACAGGGCGGAAATGATGTTGTATTTAAGACAAACAACCTTTCGGTAGAGCAGAGAGAAGCACTTGAAGCTTTATTAACATCGAAGTATGGCGTTGAGCAGAGCTCAATACTCACAGAGAACATTTCGGGTGCAGTCAGCAACGAGATGAAGACAGATGCAGTTGTTGCGGTTATCATAGCTACTATCTGTATGCTTATTTATATCTGGTTCAGATTCAAGGATATCCGTTTTGCGGGAAGTGCAGTGCTTGCACTCCTGCATGATGTGCTTGTAGTTGCAGGCTTCTATGCGGTTGCAAGAATAACTCTCGGAAATACATTTATTGCATGTATGCTCACAATCGTAGGTTATTCAATCAATGCCACAATCGTTATCTTTGACCGTATCAGAGAGAATCTTGGACAGATGAGCAAGGCTAACCTTGCTGAGATTGTAAATACAAGTATCTCACAGACAATGAGACGTTCAGTATATACAACTCTCACAACATTTGTCATGGTTGTAATCCTGTTTATACTGGGAGTGAGCGCAATACGTGAGTTTGCTGCACCTCTTATGGTAGGTATTATCTGCGGAGGCTATTCATCAGTATGTATCACAGGCGCACTCTGGTATGTGCTTAAGAAGGGTGTTAAGAAAGCAGACAACTAAATGCTTTGGGACAATGGGGTAAGCCCCTGCGTTTTGTATGCCGGGACATGGTGGCTTGCCTCTGTGTCCCGGTTTTTATTTTATAAGGTTCGGGTGTCAAAGCATGTAATTTGGTATATGGGTGTATAACTTGTTATACGCATTTAAGCTGACAGAGCATGTTTTAACACCCTAATCTTTATAAAAATTCCAAGAAGAGGAGATGAGATATATGAATTTGAAGAGCATATTTGAAAATACGGATTTTGTACATTCAAGCGGAACAAGTGAAGAATTAAAGGTCGCCAAATATCTTAAGGAGCAGTGTGAGGGGCTTGGCGTAAAATCGTGGATAGAAGGCTTTCGTGTGGCAATGGGAGATATAGAGGAGGCGCATCTTTACGCAGATGGACAGGAGATTGAATGTAAGGCATTTACCTGCTGCGGAAGCGGCGAAGTGGATGGAGAACTCTACTATATGCCGGGAACGGATAAAGTGTCTGTCGCAGGAGCAAAGGATAAAGTCGTTCTCATGGATTTGGGCGGCATTTCATATTTTACATATCAGGACCTTGTAAAAGCCGGAGCCAAGGCGATTCTTTTCCAGTACGGAAATATCCACTATCCGGACAAAGATATTGAGCAGAGAGATTTGCGTGAAGCTGTTGTCGGAGAGCAGAAGAAGCTTCTGTGTGCCATGATCAATTCGGCTGAAGCGGTAAAGCTTGTAAAGGATAATGTGAAGAATATAAGACTTGAAGTGAAGCAGAAGGAGTATGACGGAGAATCACACAATGTAATTGCACAGCTTCCGGGTGTCAGGGATGAGTACATTGTGCTGAGTGCGCATTATGATTCAACTACATTGTCTCACGGCGCATATGATAATATGAGCGGCTGTGCGGGACTTCTTGGAATAATGGAGAAGCTTAAGGACAAAAAATTAAATTATGGACTCCGCTTTGTGTTCTGTGGAAGCGAGGAGAGAGGTCTTTTAGGTTCTAAGGCATATGTGAAGGAACATAAGGATGAGCTTGAAAATATAGTGTTTAATATCAATCTTGATATGATAGGAACTTATATGGGAAAATTTATCGCCTGTGTATCTGCCGAGAACAAGCTGTCACATTATATTTCCTATATGGCAGCAGAGGTAGGTTTCCCTGTGGCGTCAAGGACGGGTGTATACTCAAGCGATTCGACACCGTTTGCAGACAGTGGTGTACCGGCAGTATCCTTTGCACGTATTGCCGGCAATAATGTAGCACCGATTCATTGCCGTTATGACCTTATGGACGTGATGTCTATGGAGCAGTTAGAGAAGGATATTGATTTTCTTACACTCTTTACAGAGCGTTTTGCAAATGCGGCTGTGTGTCCTGTCTCAAGAGAGATTCCGGATGACATAAAAAAGCAGCTTGACGAGTATCTGTTCAGAAAGAGAAAAGAGTAAAGAATAAAAGGATAAGAATAAAAGTGATAAAAACCCCATGTCGATTATATGAGATAGCAAAATACGATTTGTCTTAGCTCATTGGCATGGGGTTTTATTTTGTATATAACATATGCGCATGTCTTACTTATATGTAACAACTACATCGCCGTCCTCGATGACAGTCTTGCCGTCAGGTATCAGATTCTCATTGTGGCGTATAATCATTGCTATAAGCTCATTCGGCGGAAGATTAAGCTCTGCGATTGTTTTGCCGCACCAAGGATTATTCTTGTCGATATGTGTCTCTTCAAGCTGCTCATTGGATGTCGGTTCGTAAGCCGGAACGCTGAGTATTACATTGTCTCCGGCTCGTATTACTGTGTCACCGCGCGTTACAATATTCTCCTTGCCTCTTTTAATCATAATGGCGAGAGAGCCGGTTGGCATGTTGACTTCTTTGACCATTTTATTGACCCAGTTGTGTCCATCCGGTATGAACATTCGCATGAGCGTGATTGCGGATTCCTCCTGATAGTCGTTGAATGTCTTGCGGACATCGGCACTCTCATCAACCATGTCAAGCTTCTTTGAAGCCGCCGGAAGCAAGGTTCCCTGAATTGCAACAGAGAAGAGAGAAACCATGAATACGATATGAAAAAGGTCATAAGAGATATTGGCTCCGCTTGATATGACCATGATTGCAAACACGGATGATGCGGCACCTCTAAGACCTGCCCATGATACGAGCAGGCACTGCCTGATACTTGATTTGAAAGGAAGCATGATTGCAAATACCGCAATAGGTCTTGCTATGAGTGTCAGAATTACAACTATCGCAAGTGCCGGAAGGATAATCTGTGGCATCCTGTGAGGGAAAGACAAAAGACCTAACAGGAAGAAAATAAGTATCTGTGCAAGGCTTGTTACTCCGTCAAAAAAAGGAATAAGGATATTTTTATTTTTGATTTTGCTGTTACCTATTATAATACCCATAAAGTATACGCTTAAATACTGGTTGCCACCGGCAAGCTCAGATGCTGCATAACAGAACAAAACGGCAGCTATCATGAATATCGTGTCAAGACCATCGGTGACTGCATTGGTTTTGGTGAGAATGAGTATGGTCGCTATCGCAAATACAATTCCCACAAGAGAACCGAATGTCAGTTGTGAAAAAATATTCCATGCTATGTTTCCGGTCTCACCTGCGCCTACAAGCCCGATTCCTATAACGGTAAGCATATAAGACATAGGGTCGTTGCTTCCACTCTCCATCTCAAGAAGAGAAGCTGTTCCGTCTTTTAAATTGAGCTTCTTCTGCCTGAGTATTGAGAACACACTCGCTGCGTCAGTCGAGGACAATACTGCACCGATTAAAAAACTCTCAGCCATTGAAAATCTAAGGACAAAATGGCACAAGACGGCTGTAACACCCGCTGTTATTGCAACGCCGGCAGTTGAGAGCAGGACGGCTCTTGCGGCTACAGGGCGCGCAAGCTTCCATTTGGTATTAAAACCGCCGTAAAACATGATGAATATGAGCGCTATTGAGCACACACGCTCGGCAAGCTCATAATTGTCAAAAGGTATCTTCACAATTCCATCGCTTCCGAAAAGCATACCGATAAACATGAATAATATTAAAGTGGGCATGCCGAATTTGTCGGAAAACTTGTTTGCGAGTATACATAGAAAAATAACCGCAGATACAACCAGTATTCCGTAAAGCATTATGTATCAATCCTCCGTGTCTGTAAAATGTTAAGTTAGGTAATTGTGCAGCGGGTCAGACAAGAACATTTGCATAATTTATTTACCATGTTAAAAAGTATAACATTGTTATTTAGAATATTCCAGTTAAAAAAATGTTAAGAAACAGATAGCGGCGGATTTGAAATTTCATATATAAAAATTGCTGAAAAAATGTCAACAAATGCTAAAAAAGTTCTTGACTTCTAATACACGTTAGCATATACTAACAAAGGATTTAAGTTAGATATTACTAATTAACACAGAGAGTAAAGAAGGGATGATATGATGCCAATTACGATGATGAAGGATGGGGAGACAGGAGTTATTAAGAAGGTCGGAGGCAAAGAAGAGACCAGAAAGTTCTTGGAGAATCTAGGTTTTGTTGTCGGAGGTTCAGTCACTGTTGTGTCTGACATTGGAGGTAATCTTATCGTGAATGTCAAGGACTCAAGAGTAGCAATAGGCAAGGATATGGCATGCAGAATTATGGTATAGCCTTAATGCCTGTGCAGTATACATTAGCAATATCAATTTATATAGGAGGATTATTATGAAGACTTTGAGAGAGGTTGCTGTAGGTCAGACAGTCAAGGTCACGAAGCTTACAGGTGAAGGTCCGGTAAAGAGACGTATCATGGATATGGGAATTACCAAGGGCGTTGAGATTTATGTGAGAAAGGTTGCGCCTTTAGGTGACCCGGTTGAGGTAACTGTAAGAGGATATGAGCTTTCTCTGAGAAAAGAAGATGCACAGATGATAGAGGTTGAATAAATCTTTATTTTTTGACAATGAGTTAGAAACGACTAATAAAAAATAGTAATGTACAATTTTGAATAGTACAGAGCAACAAAAAATAGCATTACATAATAAGAAGTAGCTTGATAAAACTTAAGGGCAGCAAAATAATTAATCGGTTTTGCAACCTGTAAAAATATGAAAAAGATTATATGAGCTATGGAAAGCTTCGGGGAAAGCATGAAAATAAAAGCTCCATTAATATGCAGCCTGAGTTAATAGCTTATAAATAAGTGGAAAGGAAGTCTTAGCATGTCAATAAAAATTGCTTTAGCAGGTAACCCTAACTGCGGTAAAACAACATTGTTCAATGCACTGACAGGTTCTAACCAGTTCGTAGGAAACTGGCCGGGCGTAACAGTCGAGAAGAAGGAAGGAAAATTAAAGGGAGAGAAGGATGTCATCATCACTGACCTTCCAGGTATCTATTCACTTTCACCATATACACTTGAGGAGGTAGTTGCAAGAAATTATCTCATCACAGAGAAGCCGGATGCCATCATCAATATTATTGATGGTACTAATATCGAGAGAAACCTTTATCTTTCAACACAGCTGCTTGAGCTTGGTATCCCGGTTATCATGGCTGTAAATATGATTGATGTTCTTGAAAAGACAGGAGATAAGGTTCATCTTGATAAGCTTTCTAAGAAGTTAGGTTGTCAGGTCGTTGCTATATCTGCTCTTAAGGGAACAGGAATCAAGGAGGCAGCTGATAAGGCTGTAGCTCTTGCAAAGAGTAAGAAAGCAACACAGATTGTTCATGAGTTCCAGCCTGGCGTTGAGGCAGCAATCTCAGCTGTAGAGGATAAGCTCGGAGCGCAGGTTCCGGAGGAGCAGAAGAGATTTTTTGCAATCAAGCTTCTTGAGAAGGATGATAAGATTGGTGCAAGACTTCAGACTGTACCTGATGTATCAGCAGAGGTTACAGCTCTTGAGAATGAACTTGATGACGATACAGAGAGTATTATTACAAACGAGAGATACGTATACATATCATCAATCATAGGTGAATGTCTTACAAAGAACAAGAATAAGAAGCTCACAACATCAGATAAGATTGATAAGGTTGTAACTAACAGATGGCTTGCACTTCCGATATTTGCGGTTGTTATGTTCATTGTATATTATGTATCTGTAACAACAGTCGGAACTTGGGCTACAGACTGGGCAAACGATGGTGTGTTCGGCGATGGCTGGCATTTGTTCGCAATCGGTTCTTCAGCATTTACAGATGACGATGAGCCTTATGTTGACGCTATGAATGTTGTATCCGGTTATCTTGAGAGCGTAGGCGCAGATGATGTACTTGATGCTCTTGACAGCGAAGCTGATGACTATGATGCAGCAGCAGCTTGGGCAGCAGTTGATGAGGCACTTGCTTCACTTGATGATTCATACACATTTACATACGGTGTCGAGGATGAGGAGACACTCAATGTTGAAGAGTTCGATGCTACAGGCGCAGATGTAAAGGAAGCAGCACAGGTTCTTGCGGCAGCAGGTTATGAGGAGCCGGATCCGGCAGATTACGGTGTATGGGTTCCTGGTATTCCGGCACTTTTAGAGTCGGGGCTTGACGCAATCGGCTGTGCAGACTGGTTAAAGGGACTTATCCTTGACGGTATTGTAGCCGGTGTCGGTGCAGTACTCGGTTTCGTACCTCAGATGCTTGTACTCTTTATATTCCTTGCATTCCTTGAGTCTTGTGGATACATGGCACGTATCGCATTCATCATGGATAGAATTTTCCGTAAGTTCGGTCTTTCAGGTAAGTCATTTATTCCTATGCTTATCGGTTCAGGCTGTGGTGTTCCCGGCATCATGGCTTCACGTACAATCGAGAATGACAGAGACCGTAAGATGACAATTATGACAACAACATTCATTCCTTGCGGAGCTAAGCTTCCGTTCATCGCAATGGTTGCAGGTGCAATCTTCGGTGGTGCTCCTTGGGTAGCTCCATCAGCTTACTTCCTTGGAATATTTGCAATAATTTGTTCAGGTATTATTTTAAAGAAGACTAAGATTTTTGAAGGCGACCCGGCTCCTTTCGTTATGGAGCTTCCTGCATACCATATGCCTACAGTCGGAACTGTACTCAGAAGCATGTGGGAACGTGGCTGGTCATTCATCAAGAAGGCAGGAACAATCATCCTTCTTTCAACAATTATTGTATGGTTTACAACTTACTTCGGATTCACGGAGGACGGCTTTAGAATGCTTTCTGAGGATGAGATTGACATGAGTATCCTTGGAAAGATTGGCCAGGCAATCGCTTGGATTTTCGTTCCACAGGGCTTTGGCAACTGGCAGGCAACAGTCGCTTCCATCACAGGACTTGTTGCAAAGGAGAATATTGTTGGTACAATGGGTATCCTCTACAGTGTTGGTGAGGGTTCTGTATATGCTAACATGGCAGCTACATTCACTCTTGCAAGCGGTTATGCATTCCTTGCGTTCAACCTTCTGTGTGCACCTTGCTTCGCAGCTATGGGTGCCATCAAGAGAGAGATGAACTCTCCAAAATGGTTCTGGATTGCTGTTGGTTATCAGTGTGGTCTTGCATACCTTGTATCACTTGTAATCAACAATGTAGTAGGTCTGTTCACAGGTGAGACACCATTCTCATTCTGGACAGTAGTTGCATTCCTTGTTATCGCCGGTTTCGTATATCTCCTTGTAAGACCTTACAAGAAGAGCATGGCATTAAAGGTTGATAAGAAGATTGCATAAATTAATAAGCTTTTTCTCAATTTCCATAATGTGTTTTGTTTTGAACCCTGCCGCATATTGCGGTGGGGTTCTTTGCGTAAAAATATGAAGGATTAATATGTTGATGAAGGTGATGCGTTATGTTAATATGTACATTGCCGATAAAAGGACGCAAAAGCGTACCGGACAATCAGCTTTAAGGAAAGTTGATGAAAGGAATTACAATGCAGAGCGTATGGCAAAAAAATGAGTAATATCGAGATTGCTTTTGTAATGAAAAAGAGAGCTGATTGAATGATGAAGTGAAGAGGTAAAAGATTTGAAAGAAGAGTGGCGTGTATATGCAAAACAAGCCGATTTTAAGGCGATAGGTGAGAAGTATAATATAGACCAGGTTGTAGCGCGTGTGATAAGAAACCGCGATATAGTTACACTAGAGCAGTATGATGAATACCTAAACGGAGATTTGTCAGGTCTTCATTCGCCATGGCTGTTAAAGGATATGAACAGGGCGGCTGGCATTGTAAAGGATGCTGTTGATAATAATAAGCCTATAAGAATAGTAGGAGACTACGATATAGATGGAATTAATTCGATATATATTCTGTACAGCGGTTTGAAACGCCTTGACGCTGATGTGGACTATGTTGTGCCTCACAGAGTAATGGACGGATATGGCATAAATGAGAGGCTTATAGATGAAGCGTATGATGAGGGAAGGCAGGTTATAATAACTTGTGACAATGGAATTGCTGCGTATAACCAGATAGAACATGCAAAGTCACTTGGGATGGCAGTGGTGGTAACAGACCATCACGGAGTACCGTTTGAACAGACACAGGAAGGAAAAAAGGAAATACTTCCGCCTGCGGATGCTGTTGTCGATCCGGCACGTTCAGACTGTACATATCCATGGAAGAAAATATGCGGTGCTGTTGTTGCGATGAAGCTTATACAGGCTCTTTTTGAGCTTTATAAAAGGCCTGAGGATGAAATTTATGATTTCCTTGAATTTGCCGCTGTTGCAACGGTGGGTGATGTGGTTGACCTTCAGGGAGAGAACAGGACTATTGTAAGGCTTGGACTTGACAAATTAAAGAGAACGGACAATCTTGGACTTAATGCGTTGATAGATTTGAACAAGCTTGACAGAGCGCATATAAATTCATATCATATAGGCTTTGTGATTGGACCGTGTCTTAATGCGAGCGGAAGATTAGAGTCGGCGGTTCTTGCAATAAAGATGCTTCTTGCAACACAAAAAGGCGAGGCGGAGCATCTTGCGGGAGAGCTGTCGGCACTCAACGAGGAGCGAAAGGAGCTTACAAGACAGGGTGTTGATAAGGCATTTGATATGATAGAGAACAGCACACTTAGGGATGACAATGTCCTTGTCGTATATCTTCCGGAATGCCATGAGAGTATTGTCGGAATAATTGCAGGCAGGATAAGAGAGCGGTATAACAAGCCTGTGATAGTCTTTGCCGATGGGGAGGGCTGCCTTAAGGGGTCAGGGCGCTCGATAGAAGGCTACAATATGTTTGAAAAGCTGTCACAGTGCAAGGAACTCCTTAGTAAGTTTGGCGGTCATCCGATGGCAGCAGGAATGTCGATTGAGCCTGATAAACTGGATGAGCTCAGAAGAAGGCTCAATGAAAACTGTGGTTTGACGCAGGAGGATTTGACGCTGAAGATATGGATAGATGTGCCTATGCCTCTTGAATATATATCGGAGAAGGTGATTGGTGATTTGTCGGTGCTTGAGCCGTTCGGAAAAGGCAATGAAAAACCGGTATTTGCCGACAGAATGTTAAAGATAAAGAGCCTTTCACATATCGGGAAAGAATCACAGTTTACCAAGCTTGTATTTACAAAACAGGCGCAGTTTATGGACAACACAGGAAGGCAGATTGTCTCAGAGATTGTAATGGATGCGATAATGTTCTCGATAGACGATGTGCTTGAGAAGGCATATGCCGATGGCACATATGTGAATGTACTCTACTATCCTTCAATCAATGAGTATAATGGAAGAAGAAAGCTTCAGATTGTAATAAATTCAGTGAAACCTGTGCTTTGACAGAATAAACACCTTATTTGCCGATTGAAATATAAATATATTGATGGTACAATATATCCTGTATGCTGATATGTCACGTATGCAATAACACATGCATGAATGTACATATGTGTATTGTCGGCAAATATATCCATGTATGTGTATATTTACTGGTGCGATATAATTGCTGCATGGGAAGAGAAATCAGGGCAGTTTCTGCCTTAGAAGATAAGTCGAAGAGAGGTATATGATTATGAGAATAGGCGTAAGAGGACATGATGTTGAGCATAGCAGTCTTGAGAATCTTTTTGAGAATATTCATAAGCAGGGATTTCACTGCACACAGCTTGCACTTTCAAAGGCTGTAAAGGAGTTTAAGGTCAACAATGGAGTTATGACACCGGGACTTGCTTTCTATATAAGAGAGCTTTGTGCCAAGAACAATGTCGATGTGTCAGTGCTTGGCTGTTATCTCAATCTTGCAAATCCTAACAAGGAGAGTCTTAAGAAAACACAGGATACATACAAGGCACATATACGCTTTGCAAGCCTTGTAGGTGCAGGAATGGTTGGAACTGAGACAGGTGCTGTCAATGAAGAGTACTCATTCACACCTGACAATCACACAGATGCGGCTCTTGATGTATTCATAGACGGGCTTCGTCCTGTTGTAGAGTACGCAGAGAAGATGGGCGTGATTATATCTATCGAGCCTGTGTACAAGCATATCGTATGCAATTTCGAGCGTGCAAGAAAGGTGCTTGATACAATCGATTCGCCTAACCTTCAGCTCATATTTGACCCTGTGAATGTAATCTATGCAGGCAACTACGAGAAGCAGGATGAGATTATCCGAACAGCATTTGAGCTTTGCGGCGATGATATATGCTGTATGCATCTTAAGGATTTTGTAGTCGAGAACGGTGAAGTCAAGTCGGTTATATCAGGAAGAGGAATGTTAAACTATCCGCTTCTTATGAGCTTTGTCAAGACTTATAAGCCATTCGTGCATTGCCTGCTTGAAGATACCAAGCCGGAGAACGCTGCCGAGGCTAGAAAATTTGTCGAGGAGCAGTATGAGAAGGCACAGCTTTTAAATTAAACGGGCACCGGAGCATCGGAGTGTCTTAATCATGTGCGGCAGGAAGCGAAAGTGGATTGCGAATATTATTGAAATAAAAATGAAGGGAGCATATTATGCCTAAGTTTTATGAGCCGGAGCAGCTAAAGCATCTGCAAAAGCTTGAGATGGAGATTCTTACGGATTTCAAGAGAATATGCGATGAGAACAATCTGACATATTTTGGCTATGCCGGAACAGGAATAGGTGCATTGCGCCATAAGGGATATATACCATGGGATGACGATATAGATATCTCAATGCCACGAAAAGATTATGAGCGCTTTATGGAGCTTGTGACAGAGCAGATGGGTAACAAATATGAAGTGCTCAATACAGAGACGGATATCAATTATCCGCTCGCGACTACAAGACTGGTGCTTAAAGGTACGAAATTCAGGGAATACTCAATGAAGGATGTGGACTGCAACTGGGGAATTTTTCTTGATTTGTATGCACTTGACAATGCGGCTGATGGCAGGCTTGCATATTGGTGGCAGATGTGGACAGCTTGGTTCTGGGGAAAACTTCTTATTCTGAGGAGCATTGAAAGACCGTACCTGTATGTACATGGAATCACAGCCAAGCTTGTGACAGCGGCATGTGTAGCCGGACATCATGTGATGAAATGGCTCGGAATATCAAAGGAATGGCTGTACATGAAGCGTGAGAAGGCGAACAGACGCTATGCGAATGTGCAGACAAAGAGGATTGCATATTTTTGTGATCCGCTTCCTTATACTAACACTTTTTCGGTAGATGACATATATCCTCTCAGGGAACTTCCTTATGAGGATACGACATTGCCGTTCCCTAATCATTTGGAGGAGCTTCTGACTAAGATGTACGGTGACTATATGACACCGCCGCCTGTTGAGAAGAGAAAGACACATTTCCCTTATGAGCTTGATTTCGGTCCGTATGCACAGGATGATAAGTAATAATTGCAAATGTGGAAAACAGACAAATAAGAGATGTCAGAAACTAAAAAAGATAATGGTAAAACCGACACATGATTGATAGTGGCTGTTTTATTGATATCTAAGTAATAAGAAACAGATTGGAGACATTGTTATGTCCTATGAGTATGAACTTACAATTCTCATGCCTTGTCTTAATGAGGCAGAGACATTGGAAACATGTATAAAAAAGGCGCAGAACTTTTTGAGAGAAAATAACGTAAACGGTGAGGTGCTTATTGCTGATAACGGAAGCACAGACGGTTCGCGTGAGATAGCGGTTAAGGCAGGAGCGAGAGTTGTCCCTATAGAACAAAGAGGCTATGGAGCGGCACTTATCGGTGGATGTGAAGCTGCAAAGGGTGAGTATGTCATTATGGGAGACGCAGATGACAGTTACGATTTCCTTAATCTTATGCCGTTTCTTAGCAAGCTCCGTGAAGGCTATGACCTTGTAATGGGAAACCGCTTCAAGGGAGGTATTGCAAAAGGCGCGATGCCGCCGCTTCACAGATACATCGGCAATCCGGTGCTTTCATTTATCGGAAGGCTTTTCTATAAGAGTGACATAAGGGATTTCCATTGCGGACTTCGAGGGTACAAGAGAGATTCCATTATGAAGCTTGGACTTCAGACAATCGGTATGGAGTATGCGAGCGAGATGGTAGTAAAAGCTACATTGTATAAGCTTAAAATAACAGAAGTGCCTACGACTCTCTCTCCTGACGGAAGAAGCAGAGCACCGCATCTTAGAAGCTTCCATGATGGCTGGAGACACTTAAAATTCCTGCTTATGCACAGTCCAAGCTGGCTTTTCCTCTATCCGGGCATATTTTTTACGGCGCTTGGTGCAGTTTTGATGTGCATTCTTGCCGCTAATACCATAACAATCGGTGCGGTCGGCTTTGATAT
Source organism: uncultured Eubacteriales bacterium (assembly GCA_900545175.1). Lineage (GTDB taxonomy): Bacteria > Bacillota > Clostridia > Lachnospirales > Lachnospiraceae > CAG-882. Next base: position 26,465 of record UQYF01000011.1, on the reverse strand, counting down.
CAATACGCTTTTGTATACGTCTGCGATGCTTATGATAGGAGTAAATCTTATATTATTCAATGCATTTACGAGAACATATGCAAGAATGACAGGCTTTATTCCTGTTCCTGACACGCAGAAGAAAAAATTCTTTACGGTTGACAAGGGTATTTTTATCGGTGCAGTGCTTTTTGTTGTGGGTCTGGTGCTCACAATAATGGCTCTTGTAGGCTGGAACAGCAAGAATTTCGGGCAGCTTGACCCACAGCAGATGATGAGGCTCACAATTCCGGCTGTGACATTCATGGTCACAGGTGTTCAGGTGTTGTTCGGAAGCTTCTTCATAGGAATTCTTGAAATTAAGCATAAATAAGCACTAAAACACCCGCCTCATGGCAAAAGAGTATATGTAGAATGGGGATTTTTATGAAAAAAGATTATTCTGATAAACATACCTTTGTGATATGTGCCTATAAAGAGAGCAGCTTTCTTGAGGAGTGCATAGAATCATTGAAAAATCAGACTGTTAAAAGTACTATTATTATGGCAACATCGACACCGAACAGCTATATAGAGGATATCGCAAGGAAGCATAATATTGAGCTGTTTGTAAATGAAGGAGAGAAGGGCATAAGTGCGGACTGGAACTTTGGAATAAGCAAAGCTAAGACGCAGTATGTAACTGTGGCACATCAGGATGATGTATACCGTAGGAATTATACTGTTGAATGCATGCACGCTATGGAGAACGATAAAAAGCCTCTCATATTTTTTACAAATTATGAGGAATTAAGAAATGGCGAGCCGTGTCACAGCAACAAGCTTTTGTCAGTTAAGCGGCTCATGCTTTTTCCGCTTGGAATCGGAACAAAAAGCTGCAGGTTATTTTCACATTCAAGGTTTGTAAGAAGAAGGATACTTGCTATGGGAAATCCGATATGCTGTCCTTCTGTCACATTTAACATGTCACTGATGCCTGATAAAATTTTCACGGTCGGAATGAAGAGTAATGTTGATTGGGAGGCATGGGAGAAGCTTTCAAGGCTTAGAGGTGGGTTCTTGTATGAGAAAAAGCCGTTGTGCTATCATCGCATTCATCAGGAGTCTACAACCACGGAAATTATAGCTGATAATGGCAGAACAGAAGAAGATTATCAAATGTATTGTAAATTTTGGCCAAAATGGATTGCAGGAATTTTATTACATTGGTATACTGATAGTCAGAAAAGTAATTCGTTATAAAAATAACATACTTTTTAATATTGAACAGTTGAGGAGGAATTAGTTATGTCGATTCTTGTTACGGGTGGAGCGGGCTTTATCGGAAGCCATACGGTTGTTGAGCTTATGAATAACGGCTATGATGTAGTGGTTGTGGACAATCTTGTCAATGCCAGTGAGAAATCAATCGAGAGAGTAGAGCAGATTGTCGGAAAGAAGGTTAAGTTCTATAAGGTTGATATTGCCGATAGAGATGGACTTAATGAAGTATTTGACAAAGAGCAGATTGACTCCTGCATACATTTTGCAGGGCTTAAGGCTGTAGGTGAGTCGGTTGTCAAGCCTCTTGAATATTATACCAACAATATTTCCGGTACACTTGTGCTTCTCGATGTTATGAGAAAGCATAATGTAAAGAATATAGTATTTTCATCATCAGCTACAGTATATGGAAATCCTGCATTTATACCTATCACTGAGGAATGTCCTAAAGGACAGTGTACCAACCCTTATGGCTGGACCAAGTCGATGCTTGAGCAGATATTGTCCGACCTTTACAGAGCAGATAATGATTGGAATGTAATTCTGCTCCGCTATTTTAATCCTATCGGTGCGCATGAGAGCGGGCTTATCGGTGAGAATCCTAATGGTATCCCTAACAATCTTATGCCATATATCACACAGGTTGCAGTCGGAAGACTCAAAGAGTTGTCCGTATTTGGCAATGACTATGACACACCGGACGGAACGGGAGTGAGAGATTATATCCATGTTGTAGACCTTGCAGTGGGCCATGTAAGGGCAATGGAGAAGATTAAGGAGAATCCGGGACTTAAGATATACAACCTTGGAACAGGTAAAGGAAGCTCTGTCCTTGATATCGTCAAGGCTTTCGAGGCTGCCAACGGAATCAAGATTCCTTATGTCATTAAGGCAAGACGCGCCGGAGACATAGCTACCTGCTATGCAGATGCATCACTTGCAGAGAAGGAACTTCATTGGAAGGCAGAGAGAGACTTAAAGAAGATGTGTGAGGATTCATGGAGATTCCAAAAGAATAATCCTAATGGTTACTAAAATTGTTGACTATACAGTTAGGTGCTGATAAGATATATCGGTCAGTTTTAGACAATGAACAGAATTTTGGAGGATATATTAAGTTATGAAGAAACTTGAAGAATATGTAAGAAGTATACCTGATTTTCCTGAGCCGGGAATTATTTTCCGCGATGTTACAAGCGTACTTCAGGAGGCTGACGGACTTCAGCTTTCAATCAACGGAATTATGGACAAGTTAAAGGATGTTGATTTTGATGTGGTTGTAGGACCTGAGTCAAGAGGCTTCATCTTTGGTGTGCCTGTTGCTTACAATATGAAGAAGGCATTCGTTCCTGTCCGCAAGAAGGGAAAGCTTCCATGTGAGACAGTTTCAATGGAGTATGACCTTGAATATGGCAGCGCAGTAATAGAGATGCACAAAGATTCCATAAAGCCTGGTCAGAAGGTTGTAATCATTGATGACTTAATTGCTACAGGTGGTACAATCGAAGCTATAACCAAGCTTGTGGAGCAGCTTGGCGGTGAAGTAGTAAAGATTGTATTCCTCATGGAGCTTGCAGGTCTTGAAGGACGCAAGAAGCTTGCTAAGTATGATGTGGATTCGGTTATCTGCTACGAAGGCAAGTAAGTTTATTGCGATAAGTACATTGTGGCAGATATAATATTATAAGTGTATAATAATAGTCATCGTATTGAATGGACTATCTGAAACATAGTAAAAGGGGGCATCGGTGCCATTTGCGGTATCGAGCCCTCTTTTTAATTATCATTTCCTTAACAAAATATTTGCATTTTTACATGAATAATTTTATAATGAAAAAATAAGCTTATAGATTGAGGTGATTGCATGCCGGATGAAGTTATTTTACGAACCAAGAGAAAAATAGATGAGGAGCCATTGTCATGCCCTCCGGATTTTACAAGTCCAGACGAGCTTTATGATGAGCTGAGAAAGGAAGTTTTAAAATATCATCCTTCTACGGACCTGTCATTGATTGACAAGGCGTATCAGGTAGCAAAGAAGGCACATGAAGGTCAGATGCGTAAGTCGGGGGAACCTTATATTATACATCCTATTTGTGTTGCAATCATTTTAGCGCAGTTAGAACTTGATAAAGAGACTATTGTTGCAGGACTTTTACACGATGTTGTTGAAGATACTGCGATGACATATGATGATATAGTAAAGGAATTTGGCGAAGAGATAGCACTTCTTGTAGATGGTGTAACGAAGCTTACACAGCTTAATTATTCTGCAGACAAGATAGAACTGCAGGCTGAGAACTTAAGGAAGATGTTCCTTGCGATGGCGAAGGATATCAGAGTAATCCTTGTAAAGCTTGCGGATAGACTTCATAATATGAGGACCTTACAGTATCAGAAGCCTGAGAAGCAGAAGGAGAAGGCGAGGGAGACGATGGATATATATGCTCCTATCGCACAGAGACTTGGTATTTCTAAGATTAAGATAGAGCTTGATGATTTGTCGCTTAAGTATCTCCAGCCTGAGGTGTATAAGCAGCTTGCTGATGAGATAGCTCTGAGCAAGGACGCAAGAGAAGCGTTCGTAAGAGATATCATAGCGGAGGTTAAGGAGCATGTAGAGGCAGCAGGTATCGACTGTGAGATAGACGGACGTGTCAAGCATTTCTTCAGCATATACAGAAAGATGGTCAATCAGGATAAGACTCTTGACCAGATATATGATTTGTTTGCCGTGAGAATACTGGTAGAGACAGTAAAGGACTGTTATGCGGCACTCGGAGTAATCCATGAGATATACAAGCCTATTCCGGGAAGATTTAAGGATTATATCGCAATGCCTAAGCCAAATATGTACCAGTCACTTCATACAACGCTCATTGCACCTAACGGCCAGCCGTTTGAGATTCAGATTAGAACCTATGAGATGCACAGAACAGCGGAGTATGGTATTGCGGCACACTGGAAATATAAGGAGAACATTGACGGAACTAAGAGCGGTGACAACGAGGAAGCTAAGCTTGCATGGCTTAGACAGATACTTGAATGGCAGCGCGATACATCGGACAATAAGGAGTTCTTAAGCCTTATCAAGAACGATATGAACCTGTTTTCGGACAATGTATACTGCTTTACACCGTCAGGAGATGTAAAGAACCTTCCGGCAGGTTCAACGCCTGTTGATTTCGCTTACAGTATTCACAGTGCAGTCGGCAATAAGATGGTTGGAGCAAGAGTCAATGGCAAGCTTGTGACTATTGACTATGTCTTAAAGAACGGAGACAGAGTTGAGATTATAACATCACAGAACTCTAAGGGACCAAGCCGTGACTGGCTGAATATTGTAAAGAGCGCACAGGCTAAGACTAAGATTAATCAGTGGTTTAAGGCAGAGCTTAAAGAGGACAATATCCAGAAAGGCAAGGATCTTATTGCCACATACTGTAAGACAAAGAATATCCAGTTTGCTGAGATATATAAGCCTGAGTTTGTTGAGAAAGTACTTTCTAAGTACGGCTTTCGTGACTGGGATTCCGTTGTAGCGGCTGTAGGACATGGCGCGCTTAAGGAAGGTCAGGTCGTAAATAAGCTTCAGGAGGAATACGAAAAGAAGCACCGCAAGGAGATTACGGACGAACAGGTACTAGCACAGTCGCAGCCGGATAACAAAGACAAGCCGGCAGTTATCGAAAAGTCCAAGAGCGGAATTATTGTAAAGGGCATACATGATGTTGCAGTGCGCTTTTCTAAGTGCTGTTCACCTGTTCCGGGAGATGAGATTGTGGGCTTTGTCACAAGAGGAAGAGGTGTGTCAATCCACAGGACGGATTGTACGAATATCATTAATCTTCCAGAAGCTGACAGGGCAAGAATAATCGATGCCGAGTGGCAGGAGATGGCTTATAAGGAGACAGGAGAGAGCTATTCCACAGAGATTAAGATATTTGCAAATAACAGAACAGGTATGCTTGTAGATATTTCGAGGATTCTTACAGAAAATAAGATTGATGTCACCAGCATGAACTGCCGTACAAGCAAGCAGGGAACGGCGACAATATCAATGTCATTTGATATAAAGGGACTTGAACAGTTAAGACATCTTGTTGAGAAGCTGAGAAATGTCGAAGGAGTGCTTGATATTGAAAGGACTAATTCATGATAAGAGTTGAGAATATAGTACTCGGAATGTGTGCTACCAACTGTTATGCTGTATTTGACGGAGGAGCAAGAACACCGGGTGGTTTTATAGATGACGGACAGTTTAAGGATGCTCTGATTATTGACCCGGCTGCGGACGCAGCGAGAATCGAGGCAATGATTTCACATTATAATCTGAATCCTGTGGCTGTATTGCTGACACATGGTCATTTTGACCATATGCTCGCTGCCGATGATATAAGAAAAAGATACAAAATAAAGGTCTATGCCGGTGCGGATGAAAAGCAGATTATGACAAATGAATCTAATAATCTGTCACTGCCTTTTACCGGAGAGGGCATGACTTTTGACGCTGATGAGTATTTTAAGCCCGGAATTGTGCTTTGCCTTGGAGGGTTTGAGATAAAAACAGTTTCGGTGCCGGGGCATACAATAGGCAGTGTGTGTTACTATTTTGAAAAAGAGGGAATTCTTTTTTCGGGAGATACACTGTTTTCCGGTTCTGTGGGACGCAGTGATTTCCCGACAGGAAATGCGGGACAGTTAAAAAGAGCCATAGAGGAAGATCTTATGAGCCTTGACGATGATGTAACAGTATTTCCGGGACATGGAGAGAGCACGAGCATAGGATATGAGCGAGAACACAATCCATTCCTTTAAGTGTAAAAATAAAAACAGAGGTTGTATTATATATGATTTTGCTTGAATTTAATGATACTGAGCAGGAAAATGATTCGAGAGTTATGTTGAAGGCTTTTTTTCCTGATGCAAAGATAGTTACTAATATCCCGGAAGCTGGCCATGGCAAGCCGGAGCTGTTTGTACAGGTCAGAGTTATAAGACAGGAGATGACAAGGCTTGACAAGGCTGACTGTGAAAGATTTATAAGAATATATCTGCACAAGGATGCCAAGGATGGTCAGGAAGAATACGAAGACGAGATGCAGCAGACAGCAGAGGGAAAGAAGCAGGCAAGAAATACCTTTAAGAGAATGATGTACGATATGTTAAAGAAGCTTACAGGCAGGGAACTTCCATGGGGAACTCTCACAGGAGTAAGACCAACGAAGATAGTATATACCCTTCTTGAAGAGGGAAAGTCTGAGCAGGATATTATTGACTATCTAAGAAGAGAGTATTATGTGAGCGACAGGAAGGGCAGGCTTGCAATAAAGGTTGCATCAAATGAGAAGAGGATTCTTGAAAAGCTTGATTATAATAAAGGATATAGTCTCTATGCAGGAATACCTTTCTGCCCTACAACGTGCCTGTATTGTTCATTTACTTCTTATCCGCTTGCTGTGTGGAAGGAAAATGTTGACTCGTATGTTGATGCTATGCTAAAAGAGATGGAGTTTACTTCAAGACTTATGCAAGGCAGGAAGCTTGATACTTTTTATATGGGTGGAGGAACACCTACAACGCTTGAACCTGAACAGCTTGACAGGATTCTCAGCTTTTTCGAGGAGCATTTTGATACATCATTGTTAAAGGAATATACGATTGAGGCGGGAAGACCTGACAGCATAACAAGAGATAAGCTTATGGTTATGAAAAAGCATGGAGTTGGCCGTATTTCAATTAATCCGCAGACTATGAACGATGAGACATTAAAGCTTATAGGCAGGCATCACACGGTTGAACAGGTGAAGGAAGCATTTATACTTGCCAGAGAATGCGGATTTGACAACATTAATATGGATTTGATTATAGGCCTTCCGGGTGAGACTAAGGAACATATCGAAAAGACAATGTCTGAGGTGGCTAAGCTTGCACCGGACAGTCTTACAGTGCATTCGTTAGCTATCAAGCGCGCTGCAAGGCTTAATATATTCTGGGAAAAATATAAAAATTATGACATGATTAACACTGATGATATCATTAATCTGACAGCGGAATATGCAGCGGATATGGGAATGGAGCCATATTATCTGTATAGGCAGAAGAATATGGCAGGAAATTTTGAGAATGTAGGCTATTCAAAGTCTGGCAAGGAAGGAATTTATAATATTCTCATAATGGAGGAGAAGCAGACTATAATGGCAGTTGGTGCCGGAGCATCGACAAAGGTTGTATTTCCGGATGAAAACCGCATAGAGCGCGTTGAAAATGTCAAGGATGTCAGAACATATATTGAGAATATTGATGAAATGATAGATAGAAAGAGACGATTTTTTTATGGTTGACGACTGGGCTAAAACGATATTGGAAATCGACCTCATAGATGGTTTAAGGCATGGAGTATGTGTCAGCAATCTCACATATCTTATAGCAAAAAAGCTTGGACTCTCCGATGAGGAATGCAATAATCTTGCGGTTGCGGGAATGGTGCATGATATTGGCAAATTAAGGCTTTCGTCATATCTGTACGGAAGAAATTCCAATGGCATGATTATAGAGGAAATTCAATATATGAGAAAACATTCCGGATTAGGATACGAAATTCTCAAAAAATACAGCTATAATGATGCTATATGTGAAGCAGTGTTATATCACCATGAGAACTATGATGGTTCGGGATATCCTGATAATCTCAAGGCTGAGAAAATACCTCTTGGCGCGAGGATTATGAGAGTGGCAGATGCATTCATTGCGCTTATCTCTGAAAGACCATACAGGGAGGCATATGATTTTGACAGCGCAATATCTATTATGATAGAAGATGTCAAGGAATATGATATGCAGGTATTTCTTGCATTCATGGGTGTAATCCATGAGGATGGAATGCTTGAAAAGATAAGACAGGATCAGATGTCGATTGATTATGATATGGAAGAACTCAATTTTTGAGGATAATATATTGTATGATGCCGATATCATTATATCTATAGAAAAGAATCTTAGTGCATAATAACTGTAATTAGTGCATGTCTACTGAAAAATAGTACTAATTACATATTTTTTTGTGTATATTTTATGTAAAAAGAGTATTAAACAATTGCAAAATCTCAATTTCTATAGTAAAATTTGAATGATAAGATTACATCAGGAAAGAGGATGATGCTAATGAGTATGAAGGACAATTTGGAATTATATGAAGGTGCAAAGGTAAAAGCAGATGCCATTGCAGATGAAGTAGGAAAGAGCATAAAAAAGAAAGCGAAAAAAGCGAAAGCCGAAGTCGGTGAGGACGTTAAGGCGCTTAAGGGAAGAAAACAGGATGTAAAGAAGATAAGAATGTTTTCCGGCATCCGTTTTAAGATTACAATCTCATTTATCGTGCCGGTTGTGCTTATGATTGGAATGGGTGTATTTTCATATGAGCGTTCAGCGAAGGCACTCACTGAAAATTATGAGTCTGCCTCGAAATCAACTATTGACACGACAGCAGATTATATGAACCTTGTACTTGAGACGATACGTACAATGTCATATGATATAGCCGTTTCAACGACAGCAAGAGAGTATTATGGTGGGGCATATTCTTCTGATCCATATAAAGAGAGCACTATATACAATACACTCAAGAATGAGCTTGATTCACGAAAGATAGGAAATGCATATCTTAGAACCATTGTGTTTACAGCAAATTATGGCAAAGATGTAACAACAGCTTTATCAAGCAGTATGAAAGGAATATATAATGATTTTCGCGAGCTTGATATTGCAAAGAGAGTAGATAAGGAAGATGTTGTATGGGTAGGTTATCATCCGGAAGTCGATGAATACATGGAGACATCGAAGTATGCATTCGGTGTAATCAGAAAGGCATATAATACTTCATACAGACAGGTAGGTTATCTGCTTGTCGATGTAGATTATGATAAGGTTGCAGAGAATATCAGCTCAGTGAATATGGGTGAGAATGCGGTCCTTGCACTTATTACTCCTGATGGCAGAGAGATATCGTACAGAAGACTTGCTGATAACGATGAAGAAGCAGCGAATAATACATTAGATACTTCATATATTGTAGGAACAGATTTATATGATAAGATACTTGCATCTGAAGAGAGTGATGGAAGTGAATATATTGAGTACGAGAATGAGCGTTACCTTATGCTCTATCACAGACTTGAAGTTGACGGATTTATGATAGTATCTCTTGTGCCGGAGGCATATATAATAGCAGATGCGAATGAGACAGCGGTTTATACTGCCGTGACTGTTGCTGCAACAGCACTTATAGTAATTATTATTGGATTTGTTTTATCGACAAGCATAGGTACTACAATTCGTAAGATTATGAATGGACTTGAGAAAGCATCTACAGGTGATTTGACTGTAGATATCCACACAAGACGTAAGGACGAGTTCATGATACTCTGTGACAGCACGAACCAGATGATAGGAAATATCAGAGCACTTCTTGATAAAGCTGACACGGTATCTAAGGCTGTAGGAAAGTCATCAGAGAGCGTAGGCGGCAATTCAGGAATACTTCTTGAAGAGACAAAGTCGATCACATCATCCATAGCTGAGATTGAACAGGGAATTGTGACGCAGGCTCAGGACGCAGAGAACTGTCTAACAAGAATGGATGATTTATCAAAGAAGATAGGTGTTGTTTCCGATAATGCCGGCAAGATAGCCAATGTTGCCGATACAACAAAACAGATTGTATCGAATGGATTAGAGACAATACAGGAGCTCAAAGATAAAGCTAAAGCTACAACGAAGGTTACGGCAGAGGTTATCTCTAATATTCAGGATCTTGAGGAGGCATCACAGTCGATAGCGAAGATTATCGGTGCAATCAATGATATTGCAGATGAGACAAGCCTTCTGTCACTCAATGCTTCCATTGAGGCTGCAAGGGCAGGTGATGCAGGAAGAGGCTTTGCAGTGGTTGCCGATTCTATAAGAAAGCTCGCTGAACAGTCACTTAATTCAGTAAATGAGATAAAAGGAATAGTAGGAAAAATTCAGAAGCAGACAGTCGATACGGTTGAGGTTGCTAAGCAGGCGGAAGTAATTGTAAATTCACAGGAGGACGCACTCAAAAATACAATAGATGTATTCAAAGATATCGATAAGCATGTATCCGGTCTTGCTGATAACTTATCAGAGATTTCAAACGGAATTGATGATATGGATATTGCTAAGAGAGATACACTCTCAGCGATAGAGAGTATCTCCGCAGTTTCTGAGGAGACAGCTTCAGCAGTCACTGAGGTTAACGAAGCTGCTACAAAACAGCTTGAGGCGGTAAAGAAGCTTAATAATGAGTCTGAAGAGTTAATTAACCATTCTGAGGATCTTGTTGAGGCAATAAATAAATTTACAATTTAACGGAGGCAGGAATTATGTATTCATTTGAAGAAGTTAAAGAATTTGATCCTGAGATTGCAGCAGCGATTTCGGATGAGCTTGGAAGACAGAGAGACCATATTGAACTTATCGCTTCTGAGAATTTTGTCAGCAAGGCAGTCATGGCGGCTATGGGGAGTCCTTTGACTAATAAGTATGCGGAAGGATATCCGGGAAAGAGATATTATGGCGGATGTCAGTATGTGGATGTGGTGGAGAATCTTGCCATAGAGAGAGCGAAGAAGCTTTTCGGATGCGATTATGTCAATGTCCAGCCGCATTCCGGAGCACAGGCTAATATGGCAGTGTTTTTTGCCGTTGTTAAGCCGGGTGACACGGTTATGGGAATGAGCCTTGCAGATGGAGGGCACCTCACACACGGGAGTCCTGTCAATATGTCAGGAAAATACTTTAACATTGTTCCTTACGGTGTAAATTCAGATGGATACATAGATTATGATAATGTATTAGCTATTGCCAAGGAGTGCCGCCCGAAGCTTATTGTAGCGGGTGCCAGTGCATATGCAAGAGCTATAGATTTTAAGAAATTCCGTGAGATTGCAGATGAGGTAGGAGCTGTTCTCATGGTAGACATGGCGCATATTGCAGGTCTTGTTGCGGCAGGACTTCATATGAGCCCGATACCTTATGCAGATGTAGTTACCACAACAACCCATAAGACACTCAGGGGACCTAGAGGTGGCATGATTTTGTGCAATCAGGAAGCAGCCGACAGGTTTAATTTCAACAAGGCAATTTTCCCTGGAATTCAGGGCGGTCCATTGATGCATGTGATTGCAGCTAAGGCTGTATGCTTCAAGGAAGCACTTGACCCAAGCTTTAAGGTATATGCACAGAACATAGTGGACAATGCACAGGCTCTTGCAAAGGGACTTATGGATAGAGGCTTTGACCTTGTATCGGGTGGTACAGATAATCATCTTATGCTTGTAAATCTCATAAGCAAAGGCGTTACAGGAAAAGCCACAGAGAAGCTTCTTGATTCGGTGAATATTACATGTAACAAGAATGCTATTCCTAATGACCCTGCGTCACCTTTTGTCACAAGCGGTATAAGACTTGGTACACCGGCAGTCACGACAAGAGGTTTCAGAACGGAAGATATGGATACAGTTGCTGAAGCTATAGCACTTGCGGTAGCAGACCCTGAAGCTAACAGGGAGGAAGCTGTAAGACTTGTAAAGGGACTTACAGATAAGTATCCTTTATACTAATTAATGACTTGAATAAGTTTATGTTTGTTTTTGGAGGTAAGTAGAGTGCGAAAGTTAGTAGTTAACGTGCTTGCGTATAATTCGGAATATAGTACATCCACACAGATTGCGGCAAAGTGTGATATGAGCGTCATGGAGTGTTATCTTAAAAATGCATTTGTATGTCTCAAATCATGCATCAGCAATACACCTGACCTTGATGCAGCTTTGTTTGTCAATTTTAACGTGGACGAAAAATACCGTAGACTTTATGAAGAGAACGGACTTAAGATTATTGAGCTCTCGTTCGATAAATATGTACATCCGAAGGAGTTTAAGTGGGCATTAGTTAACTACAGAATATGCTGCCTTGATTATGCAGTTCATAATCTCGACTATGACTATTACCTTGCACTTGATACGGATGTATATTGTGTGGATGATCTGAGCGATATGTTTGCAGAGATGAAATATGGTGTAATGATGCATAACATAGGTCACAGGCTCAGTCACAAGGACAGACAGGAGATTATAGACACAACACCGTTATATTTCGGTGAGAGAGTTGATATTGTACATTTTGGCGGCGAGTGCCTCGGCGGAACGAGGGAAAACTTGACTGAGTTCATTGCCAAGTGGGAGGACGTGTTTAACAAGACTTACGATGCTGTGATTGAGAAGAAGATATATAAGTTCAATGACGAGTACATTTCTTCGATGGTAGCGCACACGCTCCCTGTAAGACAGGCTGTGCCATATATGTTCAGATATTGGACGATCAAGGACTTTTTCCTGATATGTAACAACTGGAAATACAACTCAGTGTGTCTGTGGCATCTTCCTGTTGAGAAGAAGCGCGGAATCTATAAGCTTTTTAATTATTTTAATAAGCATGGAGAATTTCCTAGCGTCAACAAAGCAGCAGCGATGATGGGATTCGGAAGAACGACAAGACCTTTTGTGCTGTCAGATTACCCGATAAGGGCCAGAAACTTTTTAGACAGAACCTTTAAAAAGAAGAACAAGTAAAAATACAAAACCGGGCATCCTTTAATGCCCGGTTTTTAATGTGGCAGGTGTTTTAAGAAGCTTAAGCGCATCCGGAAAGGCAGGCCTGTTTTTCGAGGCGCATAGCATTTTCTCATAAATAAGCCCTACAACGAACCAGACAGGGGCATAGTCGAGCCTTATTATACCCTTGTAGTTGAGTGCTGCGTCCGAGTAGTCCCATGGGCAGGCGTTGTGTTTTTTCAGGAAGCTGCCGCTGATAAATTCGGTCAGGAAAATGCACAGTGCATAGACTGTGCCGCGCACAAAGACATTGGCTTTATTGATGAGTCTGTGAATTGGCGGTATGATGATGGCACTCCCATATATTGGAAACATGTGGAGAGAACTCTGACCCATCAGTTTTTTGTCGTGCTTAAAAAGCGAGCCCATTCCTGTCCAGAACACTTCAAAACACCAGCCTAAGCTGCCGCAGAATATGAATTGTTTAATCATTTGATTACCTCACAGGGAAAGTTATTCAAGCTTGATTTTATGTCTTGACGGATATATTATTAACTGTATTGAAAAAACTATGCAGAATACCGCAAAGCAATAATTGTGCGGTTGAAACAAATTTAATGAATTATATGTGAAAAATTGACAGCAAAAAAGAAATGGAGAAAAAATATGCCGGAATCAATAGTGACATTAAAAAAGGGTGAAGGAAGAGAATTTGGACAGGGTGGTCTGTGGATATATGACAATGAGATAGATACTATAGTGGGGACTTTTAAAAACGGAGATATAGTTGCCGTACATGCTTTTAACGGTTATATGCTTGGAAGAGGTTATATCAATCAGAATTCCAAGATAAGAATACGAATGATGACAAGAAATGCCAATCAGCTTATTGACGATGAATTTATATATAACAGAGTTAAAGCTGCATGGGATTACAGAAAGGACACTGTGGATACATCATCATGTCGAATTATATTCGGAGAGGCCGATTTCCTTCCGGGAATTGTTGTTGATAAGTATGAGGATGTTCTTGTTGTTCAGGCTCTGACGCTTGGAATAGAGAGTTTCAAGGAGAAGATTGTAAGTGACCTTAAGGAAATACTGAAGGCAGATGGCATAGTTATACGAGGTGTCTATGAGAGAAGTGATGCGAGAGAACGCGAGAAGGAAGGACTTAAGACAGTAAAAGGTTTTATCGGTGACAAGTTTGATACCAATGTCGAGATTGTTGAGAACGGTGTGCATTATATGGTTGATGTTGTAAATGGACAGAAGACAGGCTTCTTTTTAGACCAGAAATACAACAGGCTTGCAATACAGAGAATCTGTAAAGGTAAGAGGGTGCTTGACTGCTTTACACATATGGGAACCTTTGCGTTAAATGCAGGAATTGCGGGAGCAGCAGATGTGACAGGACTTGATATATCCGAGTATGCGATAGAGCAGGCAAGAGCCAATGCGAAGCTTAATGGATTGGACAAGACTGTGCATTTTAAGTGTGTGAACGTACTTGATGAGCTTCCACGCCTTGCATCGGAAGGTGAGAAGTATGATGTTGTGATACTTGACCCTCCTGCATTTACAAAATCGCGTGAAGCTACAAAGAATGCTATAAAGGGCTACCGAGAAATTAATATGAAGGGACTTAAGCTGGTAAAAGACGGTGGATATCTTGCAACCTGTTCATGCTCACACTTTATGACGCAGGAGCTGTTTACTAAGACAATCAAGGAGGCTGCACACAGTGTCCATAAGCGTTTAAGACAGGTAGAGTTCCGCACACAGGGACCGGATCATCCGATACTGTGGGCTGCGAATGAGTCGTACTATTTAAAATTCATAATTTTCCAGGTCGTAGACGAGCATTGATATTTATCGGCGGATATATGTTTTAACATGAAATTAATCGGAGAAAATAATGAGTAAAATAACAAAAATATTGCTTGGGGTTATGGCAGTTTCGCTTGTGCCGCTTGGTATGCTGGGAGCGATGCTATATTTTGGAAGCAAGGCAGATACACCGGCGGGTGGAACAATAGATTCGGGGAATGCGACAGCAACATATGAGAGCACCGCTCCGACTTATCAGAATGTGCCAAATGGTATATTGGATGGAGTTGAGGACAGCACAGAGGATGGTGCCGGAAATATTGATAATAAGTATGACAGCGATTTCTATGTGTCCGATATTCCAAGCAGTGTATGGAAAAATATGCAGGGAAAGAGTTATACAGAGGGCTGCCCTGTGGAGAAAAACGAGTTGAGATATGTGCATGTGCTGTATGTGGATTTTGCAGGAAGAACATCTGATGGCGAATTAATCGTGAATAAGCTGATTGCTGATGATGTGCTTGATATATTCAGGCAGCTCTATGAGGCGGAATATCCTATTGAAAAGATAGCTCTTATAGACGAGTATGATGGGGATGATGAGCTTTCGATGAGCGATAATAATACATCAGCGTTCAATTTCAGAATGATAGCAGGAACAGACACTGTTTCAAAGCATGGCATGGGACTGGCAGTAGATGTAAATCCATTTTATAACCCACAGGTTAAAGAGACAGGAAATGGCATTAAGGTGAGCCCTGAGGATGCTATAAGTTATGCAGACAGAGATGTGGATTTCCTGTATAAAATAGACCATGATGACCTTTGCTACAGGCTGTTTACCGAGCATGGATTTGCGTGGGGTGGGGATTGGGAGACGAACAAGGATTACCAGCATTTTGAGTATTCTCGATGAAAGTGCTCAGAAATGGGGAATAAGCTTTAATTTCAAACTATTTATTGGTGGAAGTACAGCAAGAAATGCTTGCTGTGTGAAGGGGGATAAAATGTATAATAAAAATGAACTTACTGAACAATTAAGGCAGATGGGTCTGCGCGGCAATGAGACTATACTGATACATTCATCGATGAAAGCGATAGGTCAGGTAGATGGCGGCGCTGACACGGTGCTTGATGTGTGGAGTGAATTTTTTGAGGAAGGTCTTTTGCTTCTGCCGACACACACATGGAAAACTGTAAACAATGAAAATCCGATATATGACCCTGAAAGTACTCCGTCATGTGTTGGACTTCTCACCAATATGTTTATGAAAAGAGAGGGCGTGGTGCGCTCACTTCACCCTACACACAGCATGGCAGGACTTGGTCAAAATGCAGCGGAGTATCTTAAGGGTGAGGAGTTTTGCAATACACCTTGTACACCGGGCGGCTGTTATGACATACTGAAGGACTGCGGCGGAAAGATACTTCTTGTCGGTGTAGGACATGAGCGCAATACATATATCCACAGTGTTGAGGAAGTGTTAAATATCCCTAACAGACTGTCGGACAAGCCGATGGAGCTTATAATAGCTATGCCTGACGGTGAACACAGGAAAGTGTATGTGAGGAAGCATTACAATGCATCACAGCCGCATATATCAGAGGACTTTGTAAAGCTCAATCAGGCATTTTTAGAATGCGGTGCCGCAAAAAAGGTAAAATTCGGTGATGCTGACTGTCTGCTTTGCGATGCGAGGAAAATTTTTGAGGTTGTAAGGCATGTGCTTGCCCCTGACCCGGAGTGCATTGTGACAAGTAAGTACATTGCACCGGAAAGGTGGAAAGATATCACATTTTAAATGACAAAAATGTGGAAATAATTATACCATAAATAACAGTTTATATGGCTAAAAAGAGCTAGGCATTTAAGTGGCAATTTTGTGAATGTTATTCTGGATAATTATAGTTTTAGGCTGATAGACCGTGGCATTTTTGCTGCGGTCTTTTTTTGCCATTTTGTATGGAATGCCATATTTTTAACTTGCTTTGCGTTTTTTTAACTAATATATGTTGAACAATATATTTGATAGGTACATGAGAGTGTACCGAGGTAGTCCGTAAAGATTAATCATGTACCTGACAGAATTAATTTTTATAAGAGAGGACTAAGAAATGTCAAAGAATAATAGCTATAACAGTAAGAATATTAAAAATGATAAGAATGCTGCAAAAAATATCAGAGATAACAGAAGCGATGGATTGGATAGTACAAACAATAACCGTACATGCATAGGCCGCATATGCAATGTACAGAAGAATATGTTCACAATTCTTTTTGAAGGAAGGGAGATTCCTGCAAAATGCAGGGGAAGCTTTTATTATGACGAGCCTGAATATCCGATAGTTGGCGATTATGTCGAGTTCGAATACCAGCCGTCAGGTGAGAGCAGGATTGTCAAGGTGTGCCGAAGAAAAAATATGTTGAAGCGACCGTATCCGGGCGACCACAGTATGAAAAATTCGCTTGAACAGGAGATGGTTGCGAACGTAGATTACTGTTTTATAGTCTGCTCGCTGAATGACAATTTTAATGTGAACAGAATATTGCGGTATACGGCGGTTGCAAAAGCAGGGGAAGCTGTTCCGGTAGTTGTTCTCACAAAGGCGGATTTGTGCGAAGATGCAGAGCGATATGTAAGTGAAGTCAGACAGGCAGCAGATGATGTGAGGATACATTCTGTCAGTGCGGTAAGCCATGCCGGAATGAGGGAGCTTTTTGAATACTGTAGGGCGGGAGTGACCATAGCGCTTATGGGTTCGTCAGGTGTCGGCAAGTCAACGCTTATAAATGCCATTTCCGGCAGTGATATCATGAAAACAGGTGCCGTCAGGGGGAGTGATTCGAGGGGAAGGCATACTACGACTGCCAGACAGCTTTTTATGCTGCCTAATGGCGTAACGATAGTCGATACACCGGGCATGAGAGAGCTTGGAATGTGCGATGCAGAGGAAGGAATTGACGACACATTTGCGGACATTGTTGAACTTGAGAGCTGTTGTAAGTTTAAAGACTGCCGGCATAATACAGAACCTGGTTGTGCCATAAAGGCAGCGATTGCGGATGGAAGCTTGTCGGCACAGAGGTATGAGCTGTACAGAGGACTGAAAAATGAGAGTGAGAGAAATTTTAACAGAAAAGCAGTGGCTTTAAAGAGAAGGCAGATTAACAAGAAAAAGCGTTAGTGGCAGATTGAGCCACTGCAAAATTGTGACAGGGGAAGCTGTAAATATGAGAAATATAGTCAGCATAAAATTTGCATAATGTCATAGAATATTACATTGTGTGATATGGCGGTTTGCGGTATTTTTTATATGTAATATATATCATGATACCAGGGTCAAAAGGTCAGAAATCCGATGCAAGCTTGCTTGCAAGAGGATTTTTGACCTTGGAACCCGCCAAAACATGAATAAGCAGCCATTTTTCGTAGAAAAATGAGCGGATTATGAATGTTTTGAGGATTGTGGGAGCACGCAGTGCGAAACAATCCGGTATCATAGGGGTCAGAAGACCTTTTGACCCCTACATCATATCATCTGATTTTATGAAGAATGGAGAAAATATTATGCATGAAAACACCGCATACACGTCAAGCGGACGTGGCAATGAATATTTGAGAGATATGTGTGAGGGCTGGCATTTTGGCGGCGAAGCGTTAGATGCGTCAATAGTTACAGACATTTCTTATGATGACAGTGCCTGGAAGCTTGTAGATATTCCTCATACATGGAATATTGAGGATGCGGAGGATGGCGGAAATGACTATCTTCGTACAGCTTTCTGGTACAGAAAAATTCTTGAATACAGTCAGAGATTTTCAGGAAAGAAGATATATCTGGAATTTAACGGTGTAAACCAGAAAACAGATTTATATGTAAACGGAAAACATGTGCCATATAATGGCGGGGACGATTACACGCACAAGGGCGGCTACACGGCTTTCAGGTTTGACATAACAGATTTTCTTGTCAGGGGGCAGAACATTCTCGCAGTGAAGGTCGACAATACACATGATGAGGCGATTGCACCGATATCAGCTGATTTTAACATGTGCGGCGGAATCTACAGGAGAGTATATCTTGTCATAGCAGATAAGATACATTTTGACCTTGAAAATAATGGCTCATCGGGACTTTTTCTCACGACACCGGATGTTAGAAGCATGACAGCACCGAAAAGTTTCGGTACATTAAGCATCAGAACAACTATTGTAAATGATGGTGATGAGACGAAAAACGTCACTGTAAAAGTACAGATTGACGGTGATAATGCACCGGAGCCGTTTACGGAGGAGATTACTGTATTTGCAGGCTGCAGAGTGGATTTTGAGAGGACAGTAAAGGTTGATAATCCGCATCTGTGGAATGGAATAGAATATAAGAGAGCTAAAAAAGATAATAAGGCTGAAAATATTATAAATGATACGGATATGGATGACGTAGCAGCAAATGATGCCGGGTACATGTATTCGGTCAGTTTAAGCATACTGGATGGAGAAGAAGAGCTTGACAAAGTGAGCGATAAAGTGGGTTTCAGATACTTCTATGTAGATAAGGAAACAGGCTTTTATCTTAACGGAAAATCACATCCGTTAAGAGGAGTGAACAGGCATCAATTTTACAAGGGAATGGGCAATGCGATTACAGAAGTACAGCATGAGGAAGATATTGGTATAATAAAGGAACTTGGAGCAAATGCTGTCAGATTATGTCACTATCCGCATACGGATTATTTTTATGACTTGTGCGATGAGAATGGTATTGTTCTGTGGACGGAGATACCGCTTGTCAATGCGCTTGGTGAATCGGCTAATTTTGGAAAAAATACAAAAAGACAGCTTATTGAGCTTATGAGGCAGCAGTACAACAGACCTTCCGTGATTTTCTGGGGACTTCAAAATGAGATTGGCAACGGTAAAAACAGTGCGAGCAGCTTTATCAATGCAAAGCAGCTGGTATACGAGCTTGATGAGCTTGCACACAGCGAAGATAATTCAGGAAGATATACAACTCAGGCAATCAACAGAGATTATGCCATGAACCAGGCAGGAACGGCTGACTATTCGGTTTTCACGAATAATGTTGGCTGGAAATCTGATATTGCCGCTTGGAATATATATCCGGGCTGGTATCCGGATAAGAATTTTGATGGAAACTTCGAGCAGCTTATGGACAGAAAGGCTTCATTTGATGACAGACCTATGGGAATATCCGAGTATGGCTGGGGTTCGAATGTGAAGCAGCATGAGCTGTATCCTGAGCTTGAAAAGAATGGTCTGCTTGCATGGGGACAGTGGCATCCGGAAGAGTATCAGAGCATTATGCATGAGCAGGCACTTGAATATATCAATACACATGACTGCCTGTGGGCAACATTTGTGTGGGTGCTGTTTGACTTTGCTGTCGATTCAAGAAATGAAGGCGGTCAGATAGCATTAAATGACAAAGGACTTGTAACAGGGGACAGAAAAATACGAAAGGACAGCTTTTATCTGTACAAGGCGAACTGGAATAAGGCTGATGCTTTTACACATATCACAAGTTCACGATATGTTAAGAGAGAAATTGCGGATACATATGTGAAGGTATATTCTAATTGTGACAATGTTGAGCTGTTTGTAAATGGAATAAGTGCCGGCAGCATGGAAAACAGAGGCAACGGAGTGTTCATTGTTGACAATATCAGGCTTAAAAAGGGCGAAAATAATATAAGAGCTGTAGGACACCTTGCAGATGACAATGATGAATATGCCGATGAATGTGTGTTCAGATATGTCTGTATGGAAAATTAAGTAAGCATGCCCTGCCAAATGACAGTGATGTGTTAATTGAATGTTCATATATGCCTGCATAGAGAAATAAGCAAGAATTAAATATCATGCAAGAAGTTGATGTATCCATGAGTGTTATGAACATAGGATAATGAAACAATAAAATAAATTGCGTACAACCTATTGACAAACTGCTCAATAGGTTGTATTATTATATTCATAAAGATTGTACACAATTAAATAGCACACAATATATGTGCCGGTTTCTCGATTGACAGAAACGGAAATCTGATTGAGCGTTTTGAACCTACACAGGGCATGAAGATTGTGAGAGAAAAAGTACAGGAGGTAATTGAAGGATGAGCAGATTTTATGCTTTTGAAGCAGAGGATGTAATGGGAATTACACATAAGATGGAGGAGTACCGCGGTAATGTGGTGCTTGTTGTGAACACGGCAACGCAGTGTGGTTTTACACCACAGTATGATGATTTGCAGGATATATATGAGAAATATCAGTAAGCAGGGCTTGAGATACTTGATTTTCCGTGCAATCAGTTCGGAAATCAGGCACCCGGAACCAACGAGGAGATTGTGTCATTCTGTGATGCGAAGTTCGGCATTACATTCAGGCATTATGCCAAGATAGAAGTCAATGGTGAGAATGAACATCCGCTCTATAAGTTTTTGAAGGAGCAGAAAGGCTTTGCAGGTTTTGATGAGGAGAACCCACTTGCAATGATGCTTCAGAGCAGATTGGGAAGATTGCAGCCCGATTTTATGACAAGCTCTGATATCAAGTGGAATTTTACCAAGTTTTTGATTGACAGGGATGGAAATGTTGTGGAACGCTTTGAGCCGACGGCTGATATGGCACTTGTGGAAGAGAGAATAAAAGAATTGTTGTAGGAGTGGATTTTATGATATATAATTATCTGACGGAAAATACATGTTCACAGATTATTTCATTTGATTTGACAGGAAATATTGTGACCAATATAAAATATATGGGTGGATGTGATGGAAATCTGCAATCCATGGAAAGGATTCTTGACGGCTGGACAGTTGAAGATATAGAAAGTAAGCTTGGAGATATCAAGTGCGGCAGGCGGCAGACTTCATGCTCAGGTCAGCTCGCAATAGCGGTAAGACAAGCTTATGACGGACTTCTTGAACCGGAAGCTGTATAACAGATATGAGTGATAATGAAAAATATGAAGCTTTAAAGCTTGACAACCAATTATGCTTTCCCTTGTATGCGTGTGCAAAGGAGATTGTAAGACGGTATAAGCCTTTTCTTGATGAGATTGACCTGACTTATACGCAGTATATTGCAATGATGGTGCTGTGGGAAGAAAAGGAGATTAATGTAAAGAATTTAGGCGGCAGGCTCTATTTAGATTCAGGCACATTGACACCTGTGCTTAAGAGGCTTGAACAGAAGGGACTTATAAGCAGACAGCGAGATGACAAGGATGAACGCATGCTTATAGTTTCTATCACACAGGAAGGGGAAGCACTTAAGGAAAAGGCAGTGGAAATCCCATATAAGATGGCAGGCTGTGTGAAACTTGATGAGCAGGATGCTAAGGAATTATACGAAATACTGCATAAGCTCCTTAATATATTTGAAGAATAAAATTCAGATGCAAAAACATGCTATACACAGTTGAGTGCACAGAGCATCTTATGGAGATGTATGTCAGAACACAGAATGGTTTTAGCATCACTCGATGCAGAGAATGAGACATTCATTCAGGAGGTAATATCAAGGCTTATAAAGAACAAGACAGTTATAATTATCGCACATCGTATGCGTATAGTGTCAGGTGCGGATAAGATTGTCGTGATATATGACGGTCATGTAGCTGAGACAGGAAAGCCATCGGAGCTTATAAATAAATACGGAATATATGCTAAGATGGTAAAGCTTCAGACCGCAGTGTAGAGCGTATGTGTATGTACTGCGCTCTATATGACAACGGAAATGGTATAGCGTCAGATATACCGGCTTGTACGGTTATTTATGATATAAATAGTATGGAGGCAGTATATGGATTATAATATGTTTTTTCAGAAGCTTGACGGGCTTTTATCGGACAAAAGAATGGATGAGGCGGAACAGTTTTTGATTGATAATGTAGAGCAGGCTGTTAAGAGGGATGACACACAGGCACTTTTGACGGTTATGAGTGAGCTTGTAGGATTGTACCGAGTCACGGGAAAGCATGATAAATCTGAAATGTTTGCGGATAAAGCTATGGTGATAGCGCAGGGGGCTGGTCTTTGCGGTACGCAGGATTATGCGACTATTGTGTTAAATGCCGCCACGGCATACAGGGCGGCAGGCGATTATGAGAAGGCAGGGACTCTGTACGGCATAGCCGCAGATGAGCTTAAAAAATCCGGGTGTCAGGACGCTTATCGATATGCTTCGCTATATAACAATATAAGCCTGTTCTATTCCGAGACAGGTGATGACAAGCGAGCAAAAGATGAGCTTTTAAAGGCATTGGACATTATCAGGGAGCTGCCGGATTGTGAAGTTGAGGAAGCTACAACCTATGTTAATCTGTCACTTTTGCATATCAGGCAGGAAGAGTATGACGATGCAGAGGAGTATATATTAAAGGCTCTTAGGATTTTTGAGAGAGATAAGGGCAGAAAGTATAAGGATGCACATTATGGTGCGGCACTCTCGGCTTACGGAGACCTTCATTTGAAAAAGTGTGAATATGAAAAGGCGGTGGAGTCCTACGAGGAAGCTCTGACAGAGATTGCAAGAAGTTATGGTTACAGCAACACTGCTTACAGGGCGACATGTGAGAACTGCATAGCGGCATACGAAGGTCTTATCGGTGAAAACAGCCTGAAAGCTGCACCGGGCGATGAGCGTATTGACAAGGCTGTTTACAATAAGCTTGATATAAAAGACAGAGAGTATGCTAAAAGAATCAACGAGCTAAGAAACAAGCTTGCGACAGTCTGCTGCGATGGAGCTGTCTTAAAGGGGCTTGAGCTTTCAAAGGAATATTATGAGACTTATGTAAGGGAAATGATACATACACAGTTTTCTGAATATGAGCACAGGATAGCAGTAGGACTTGCAGGATGTGGCTCTGAATGCTTTGGCTTTGATGATGAATTGTCTAAGGACCATGATTTTGGGCCGGCAGTGTGTATGTGGCTTACTGATGAGGATTACGAGCTTTTTGGAAAGCAGCTTGCAGAAGAATATGATAAGCTCCCGAAGAGCTTTTTAGGCGTGGCTTCAAGAGTTGAGACTAAAAACGGACACGGGCGTGTCGGAGTCTTAAAAATCAGCGATTTTTTGACAGAGCATATTGGCTTTGCGGCTGTTCCGGCAAGAGATGATATCATGGCATGGGATAAAATTTCACAGGAAGGTGCAGCTGCAGCTGTAAACGGTGAGCTTTTTAAGGATGATGAAGGCGTATTCACAAAGGCACGGCAGCAGCTTACGGAGTACTATCCTGATGAACTTTGGTATCCAAAGATGGCAGAGACAGCTGTAAAGATAGCGCAATATGGTCAATACAATTATGGAAGATGTATAAGGCGTGAGGACTATGCAGCGGCGGCACTTGCCTATGCAGGCTTTATCGAGCAGACAATACAGCTGTGTTTTCTTGTATACAGAGAATACATGCCTTATTATAAATGGTCTTACAGAGCTCTTTTGGAGATGGCAGAACGCAGGCAGGAGCCTCTTTTGGAAAGAATATGCGAACAGCTTAGAATGCTTGTGCAGCTTGATTATCACGATTATGATAAAGTATCGGAGCATATTGAAGGTATTTGTGCATTGCTTGTGAAGCTCCTTAATGTGCAAAGTCTTTCCGGAAGCCAAGACAGCTATATGGAAAGTCAGGGTTATGCCATAATGCAGGGATATGAGAGCGTGAAAAACTCAATGAAAACGCATGAGGATAACAGCGATACAGGCAGTATGATAGAGAAGCTAGTAGACATCGAGTGGGAGATGTTTCAGGCTACAGATAATGAAGGCGGAAGAGCTGACTGCCAGAATAACTACAATACTTTTACATTGATGAGAAGAAGTCAGTTTTTGGCATGGAATGATGAGCTTGTCCGCAGCTATCTGGCTGATTTAAGGGATGCCCGGCAGACAGGCAGGAATCTTGTGACAGAAAAATATGCGAGAATGATGGAAAGCACAGCTTATGCGGAATATGAAAAATTTAAGGACAAGCTTCCTGCGATTGATGACGAGAGAAGAACGATAGCAGAACAGATTATCGCAATTCAGGTTGGATGGCTTGAAGAATTTGTAAAGAAATATCCGGCACTTGCAGGACAGATTAGATATATCCACACAGCTGAGGATACGCCTTATGATACATCGGCTGAGACTTACTTAAGAGGAGAACTTTCCACATACTCAAAGGATACTTTTATATTGTATTGCAGGTATGTGATAGAGCTGTATCAGAGCGGCAGGAACTTAAACGAGATGATTATGGAAAATACAGTGCTTCAGTATGGCTATAAGTCTCTTGATGATGCACAGGTGCGGATGGAAGAGCTTAATCGGGAAAAATAAAATATAATGAGCGCAAGAGAGCCATAGGGAGCTTGCTCACTATTGGCGAACGGTGAATGTTAATCATGTGCTGCTTTTGCACATGATATAATGAATGCAAGCGAGTTAACATGCTTGCATGATTAACGAGCGATGAATTATTGAGTGAGTTATGCTCACGATATAATGAGCGCAAGCGAGTCAATATGCTGGCATGATTGGCGAACAGCGAAATTATTGAGTGAGCTATGCTCACGATATTATAAAAGCAGTGATGCATAATAGTGTGTTATATACCATTATGCATCGCTGCTTTTTGTATAACCGGATGAATTATTTTTTTGGTGTATATGTGAACAGTTCTACATCTGTTCCACCGTGTGTAGGTACACGGTATAATGTGTTCTGACCAAAAAGTGTAAAGAAAGTATACTGCGATGTACAGCTGATTGAATCAGAGTTCCCTGTCATGATAATAGTGTCATTGCTTCCATCAAGGTTCATGCGGTGCAGGGCATTGTCGCCGTCCTCGGTCTGGAAAAAAATTACATCATCGTAGATATTGTAGTTGACACATCTGCCATCGTAAAGAATCTTAGTCGTACCTGTCAATGTGTCATATGCAGTGAGCACATAATTGTCTGACATGTCAAGGTAGTATAATATATCGTCGTTCATCGATGCGAGATATGTATTGCCTTCAAGAAGTGTATCTGTAAGACCGCTTGACAAATCAAATGAGTATATGTTGTGGTCTGTGTCAGTGCC
The DNA here is from genome assembly GCA_900545175.1 of uncultured Eubacteriales bacterium. GTDB lineage: Bacteria > Bacillota > Clostridia > Lachnospirales > Lachnospiraceae > CAG-882. Next base: position 655 of record UQYF01000011.1, on the reverse strand, counting down.
TGAATAGTAAGTCTTGTTGTCGATGATGTTATAGAGCGGAATCTGCGTGCCCTTTATTGTGGCTGTTTCTTTTTTGTCTATCGTTGTGTACATGGTCCGGATTTTTCCGTCATCGTAGCTTTCGTAGTACACGCGGTTGCCAAGAAGAATCATCGATGAGATTACATCGGTAGTGAGCGCTTTGCCGTTTTTTCCATTGAGCTTAGAACGGATAACACCGTAGAGCTGTCCGCGAAATAACATTCCTGCGTTGTCCGGGTCAAAATTGTTGCGTACATAGAAAATATAATGGTCTGTTACATTGATATAGGATACGGAATCATCAGACAGCTTCTTGATGTTGGTACAGTCACTGTTCATGGAATAGAGAGCATCGTTGTCATATGGGTTGGAAAAATATATCCTGCCGTTATGCTCGGCAAATAAGCCTTTATTCATAAGATTTCCGGATGTATTACCGATATAGCCTTCATCATTATAATAGATTTTACTGCCAAGATAAGAGGCTATACCGATTGCGGCAAACATTGCAGCTATCACAATACATGTTATTATACCGGGTAATTTTTTCATAATATTAGGACCTCCCTTTCACGGATTAATATGATATCAGGGTCAAAAGGTCAAAAAGCCGTTCGTGCTTGCACGATTAGGC
>UQYF01000010.1 GCA_900545175.1 uncultured Eubacteriales bacterium | reverse complement strand
AAGCATTCATCAGAGTCCTTAGAACATCTTGCTTCGGACAACGGCGCTGATATGCGTAAATATAACTTGTTATACACTCATACACTAAATTAGCATGTTTTGACACCCGAACCATTTCAGATAATTGCGCGGCTCATTGAATCCCGCAATTTCTATCCTCACACTGCTATCTCACGAATACTCTTTCCCTGTACAAGCTCCTCCATCGCTCTTTCCCTGCTTCGGTCAAAGCTTGCAAACGTGCGGAGCGCACCCGCAAGGTCATCATACACCTTCCAGTAGCCGTTTCCGATACTGTTCTCCCCGTTATTTTTCAAAAACCCCTCAACGTCCCACAGCGGATATCCCAGAAATATGCCTATCTCATGAGGAAAGCTCACCTTGCCGCCGCCAAAGCACTCAACTCTCTTTGCAAGCCTTGCAAGCTTCTCCTCAAGCTTTCCCCGCCGATAGCCATATCCTGCAAGGAAATCCTCAATGTCCTTATCGGAAAGACAAGCTTCTAGCCTGTCACGTCTGTACAGATACAGTATCGCTCTCTGTTTATTGACGTTAAGCAGCAGCCACGCAATTTCCGTGCCTGACAGAAGCCGCACATACAGTCTGAACTTTTCCGGTGTCACAGCCACAATGTTGGCGGGCTTCACGTCCTTTAGTATAGGGGCGCAGTGAAGCACCAGCTCCATGGATACCCTCATCCTGAAGCTTGCACCCTGTCTGTAAGCCATAAACTCCTGTACTGACATATCAACCTCCGCTTCGTACTTTTACGCAGTATTATATATGTAACTTATGTTAGTTTCCTCTAACCTAGTTAATATTATCACGTCAGTGGTTATTATGCAATATATTTTTTCAATTATTCTGCAATTTACCAGAACAAAGAATGTGCCTTGGCGCATTCTTGCGCCTGCGGCGGTCGCTTGCGACATCTGCATTGTACGCCGCAGTGTGCATCCCTGCGGAGCGTTTTTGTGTAATAGGGACGAAGTTTCCTATTACATAAAAAAATAAGGCATACGAAGCCTTCTCCGTATGCCCTTGTATCTGTTTTTACTCTTCCCGGCTCAGCTTGAATTTCTTTATCTCAGCATTAAGCTTATCCGATATAATGACATTGTTATGTGACTCCTGACCAATATCGTTCACTCCCTGTGTAAGTTCGACAGCCTTTTCCGTGACATTGGTTATTCCCTTTGTACTCTCATCTACCGCTATATTCACTGCAGCTATTGATTCGCGTATGAAATTCATGCTGCTCTTGACGGATTCACTCCTGTCTGCAAAGCTTTTCATCATATCACTCATGCCGCTTACATCGTTCCTGTAATCGTCGCAGGTATCAAGAAGCCTTCTGTATCCCTCCATCGCAGTAGTATCCATGAGCTCCAGCATTTTTCCTGATTCCTCCGCAAGCTCATCCACGGCATTGATAACCTCATTGCTGACAGTCTGTATTCTTCCTGCCGTCTGCGTAGAATTAGCCGCAAGCTCCCCGATTTCACCGGCTACAACCGCAAAGCCATGTCCTGCCTCGCCTGCACGCGCCGCCTCTATGCTTGCATTGAGTGCCAGAAGATTCGTCTTCTTTGCAATACTCAGAATAAGCTCGGTCAGGCTGCTGATTTCTTCAACCGCCTTGGATTTCTCAATCCTGCTGCGCATGCTCTCAGCCATTTTCTCCGTCTCTTCCTTTGCGCTTCTGCCTGCCCGCTGTGCATTGTCATAAATTCCCTGCACATTCTCCATTATCCTCCGGGACTTATCATTTCCGCCTTCTGCCTGGCTGCTGATATCCTCCACAGCTTCAAAGGTCTCATTAACCGACTCATTAATCTGGCTCAGTGAGGCACTTGTCTCCTCCATGGATGCACTCATCTCCTCCATGGTCGCAGATATATCCGAAATGCTTATCTGTGCATCGGAAAGATCATTGGCAATCTTATCGGAGGAGCTTCTGAGTTCTGAAGAATTGTCCGATATGTTAACCATTATATTTCTTATATAATTGAGAAGCTCATTGACATTTTCGGCAATATTTTCAAGCTCATCGCCCGTTCTGATGTCCAGCTTCTGAGTCAAATCACCCTCGTTGTTGACAATATCATATATCTTCTTATCAACCTTATTGAGATTCCTTATAATCACAGCCACAATCACGTTCATTGCTATAACCGCAAGGACAAGACAGACCACTGCCGCTTCCATATTGGCTTTATTGCTGCTGTAAATCCTTTTTTCTATCTGCGTCGCATCATAGTCGCATGCAATGATTCCTACTACCTCATTATCACGGTTAAAAACAGGCGCATATGACGTTATTATTGAGTAATCACCGTAATTCCCGATTACGTTATCCGTATAGCTTCTGCCGGCAAACACATCCGCAAGCTCTTCATATGTCGCATCAAACTCGGAGCCATATTCACAGGCATCAACCTCAGCAGTATCTATTCCATAATATATTTTACCGCCGTCCTCATACAGTGTGTACATGTACAGAACTCCCAGCTCACGCCTCACGGCATCCATGGCAAGCCTTATCCTCTCATAGCTGTCCCCGGTTCCGCCGCTCTCATACAGGCTTTCCAGCTCATCGCCATCAACAACATTCGCTGCTGCCTTTGCCGCCATCACAGCCTCCTCGCCCCCAAGCTGTGACATTCCGTTCAGGACAGCACGATTTCCCATAATCCCCAGCACCAATGCCATAATCAGCATAATTGCCGTAACCGGCAGCATAAGCTTAAATCTTATGCTTATTTTCCTTGTCTTTTTTCCATTGTGTATCATATTTATCCCCCTGTTCATAATCATTACGCTGCTTTTATTATAAAGATATGAGGTTCAAAAGGTATTTTGCCCCTCATATCATTATAACACAGTTATAGTAATTTGAAATAACATATTTAAAAACATATTATCACTTCACTTAATTTCTATCCGCACTTTTTCTACTCATTTGCCTTCAGGCTCGTAACCATATCGATTGTCTTTACCTTGCGCCCAAGCATGAGATTTACCAGATAAGCCACCGCTAACACGCCTGCGGCACCGACAACATAGGTGATTGGTTCTACACGGACCAGCATATCATAGTTATCACCCATCGCCAGCTTGTAGATAAGTGCTGTCATGTACTCGCCCAGAGGAAGTCCGATTATGACTGCCACGACGCAGACCCAGAGATTCTGCATGACATATATCTTTCTTATCTGCCTGCTTCTAAAGCCCAACACCTTCATGGTTGCGAACTGGTACTGCTTCTCGGAGAAGGACAATATTCCGAGATTGTAGATAATCACAACAGCGAGAACTACGGATACCACCATAAGCAGCAATATAACCGTGTCCATCATGCCGAGCATGGACATCATTCCGTCCTTCAGGGCAGCAATTCCGGTTATGAGCGATACCCCCGCGATATTTTTTACTTCACTTAAATCTTCATCTGTATAAATGCAGTCCGCCTTGTATTCAATGCCGATGCTCTGCGCATAGGCTCTTGTCATCGCAAGCTTCTGTCCCTGCGGCTCCCGGAAGGTTCCGGCAATCCTGGTTGTATATGTTTTTTCCTCGCCGTACACCGACCAGCTCACATTATCCCCAACCTTTAAGCCAAGGATTGACAATAGCTTTTCCGATACATATATTCCGTCATCTGACAGCTCGAAGTATCTTGCCTTATGGTCGGTATATCTCACCTTATCTTCTGCATCCGCCACGACAATCTGTCTGGTTGAGGTATTTCCCGACGCATCAAAAGCCTCGACGGCAAGCGTCATGCTCGTCGCAGCACCGTATCTGTCTGTCAGCTCCTTATATGCCTCATCAGATATTGTGCTCTCCACATCAAGCTTATACTCAAAATTATATAAATCTTCAAACTGCCACTTTATAAAGAACTTAATTGTGTCCCTCATGCCAAAAGCACAGACTATAAGCATCGTACAGCCCACAATTCCCACAATACCGGTTATCGTTCTTCCCTTGTTTCTTCCGATATCGCGCAGATTCCAGCGCACACCCACTGAAAATCTCTTTGCAAAGCTTCCGGCAGGCTTTAACTCGCCCGCCTTCACCTTCGGCACCTCAAGTCTCAGCGTCTGTGCAGCCGACTCCTTCAAAAGTCCGTGGCAGGTAAAATATGTAGCTGCCGTGACTAACAGCACAACTCCTGCCGCCACAGCATAGACAATCGGTTTTGTGACTACAACCATATCCGGCACTTCAAAATAGCATGCCTCCATATTTACAAAAATATTTCCTATAATGAATCTTCCGCCAATCAGCCCCAGAATTGCTGCGATGACACTCACATAAAACCCGTAGCCCAGATAATGTCTTTCTATCCTTTTTCTGCTGAAGCCAAGTGCCTTCAAGGTTCCTATCTGTGTCCTCTGTTTCTTGACAAAACGATGCATTGTCGTGACTACCGAGAGCACCGCTATGAAAAGGAACAGGAAGGTAAATATCCCCGAATAGCTTGCACCCTCCTCAACCTCACTCTGATAAGCCTCCACCGACGCACTCGCATCTCTTCCCGTCACAGCCACCGCCGACTTGATATTGTTCTGTAAAAATGCCTTTACAGCCTGCTCATCAGCATCATCCTTCAATGTGACGTAGGCATAATTATACATATAATAATCGCTTGCCTTGTAATCAGAAAAAGCCATGTCGAATATTTCATCCGTCACATCCCCTGCATTCATACCAAGCTTTTCGGCAGCGGCAGCCTTAAGTTCATCCTTTATGTAATCCTCAGGGAACGACTTCATGGACAAATACACATAGCCGTAGTCATCATGTGTCGGGAAAATCGCCGACTCATCCTTGATTGAGTAGACATGGTCGGGAGTGTTCACAAGTCCCGACACCCTGCCCGTAATCCCATAGTCCTTGTATGCGAGCGTCAGCTCATCGCCGACCTTGATGCCGAGATTGTCCGCAAGGTAGCTGTCAAGACACATTCCGTCGCTGTCATAATCAAAGCCCTCTCCGTCAACCACATGCATGCTCGAGATATTCTTACTCTCAACAAAATTCGTCTCAAGGACAACATCCTTATAATTTTTTAAATCGGTATTGATAACCAGTGCGCGCTCTGCAGCCTTCACACCGTCCGTGGCAAGAATATCCTCCATGTCCTCATCGGAAAAATTCTCCCCAAGCATCCACAAATCCTGCAGATTATTCTCCTCATAGTATCTCTGTCCACTGTAATCCATACCATCCATGTAGGCATGGATTCCCGAAAATACGAACACACCGAGGAAGGTCATTATAAATATAGTGATAAAGGAAGAAAAATTCTTCCATATATCCCTCATCATCTTTTTTCTGAGCATTACCACTCCACCTCCTCGATATTCTTCGGTGAAGGGTTATCGACAACAGACTTGATTTTTCCGTTCTTTACGCGCACCACAATGTCTGCAATGTCAGCGATCAGGCTGTTATGAGTAACGATGATAACCGTATTTTCTCCCTTTCTGCACTGCTCCATGAGAAGCTTCAATACCTCAACTCCGGTTGCGGAATCAAGGGCACCCGTCGGCTCATCACAGAGCAGCACCTTCGGATTCTTAGCAACCGCTCTCGCTATTGAAATACGCTGCTGTTCACCTCCAGAGAGCTGGTTAGGGAACTTGTTCTCATGCTCCGTGAGTCCTACCTTTGCAAGTGCCTCATGTGCATCAAGCGGATTCTTAACTATATCCTTCACAAGCTCGACATTCTCAAGCACCGTAAGAGTAGGCAGAATATTGTAAAACTGAAATATAAATCCAACCGTCGCCGCTCTGTAACGGCTTAATTTATCCTCGTTATATTTTGAAATATCCTCACCGTCAACAATCACCTGACCACTCGTCGGAATATCCATTCCGCCAATTAAATTGAGGAGCGTGGATTTGCCCGCTCCCGACGGACCGAGTATGACAACGAACTTTCCCTTCTCAATACTCAAATCGACTCCGTCAAGCGCGCGAAACTCACGCTCCCCTGTCTTGTACACCTTGGTAACATTTTTAAGCTCAACAATCTTAGCCACAGCAGTCTCCTCCTTCACTATATCCATAGGCAATAGCGCAGTATAACCGAACTATTGTAAAAAACACCGCATATCAAAGTTGGTATATTTTGTTTATTCAGATATGCTTTTTTATATTATGAATATATCACCGTGGTTAGAGTTATGCAACTAGAATTAGTTGTAACTTATGTATTATTTATTATCCCGAAGCCTTACCGTTATTTTATATGATTCAAGCTTCCTTGCTCTACGACCAGAATATAATCCCTAGCACCGCCGACAGCACAATCATAAGAATTGGCGATAACTTCTTTTTCCATATTTTTTTCAGCAAAAAAGATACTGCAAAAAGTATCATAAATATTATTATTGACCTTAAATCAGGCGCTATGCTGCTTGTGTAATCCGCAAAACCAAGCAGAGTGTTAAGTCCCATGCTGATTGCCGTTGCAATAATCATGGCGACTATGCATGGCCGTACTCCGGACAGAACCGCATTCACACCTGCATATTTCAGGAGATTTTTCAGCACAGCGGCAATGATTAGTATTATGACAAATGACGGCAGCACAACTCCGAGAGTTGCGATAAACGCACCGAATATTCCTCCCTGTGAAGAACCGATAAAGGTCGCCATATTCACCGCGAGCGGTCCCGGCGTTGACTCCGATACGGCAATAAAGCTCATAAATTCGCTCTCGGTAAGCCACCCCCTTGACAAAACCGTCTCCCTGACAAGCGAAATCATGCCATAACCACCACCGAAGGAAACAGCACCGATAACAAGAAAATTCAGAAAAAGTTCAATATATATCATTTTTATACCTCCCTCAGCATACTGCAAGCATTGCTTGCAGTACTGCCATTAATAAGCAGTTTGAAAATTTTATTTTCAAATTTTATGCTTTCCTTCCGTGTCAGAACATTTTTTATCTGCATTTCCCACACGCTTTCCAATCATGTACACAGCCCAGCCTGCCACGCCGCTTATCACAATATAGAATATTGACGAGAATGACACCGCCGTTATCGAAAACACCGTCATCACGGCAATCACTAATCCCAAAATCACATAGTTGAACACGTTTTTCTCAAGTCCCTTGAACATTCTCACGCCGGCAGACGCGATGAGATACACGACGCACACCTGTATCCCCTTGAACGCATACGCCACATAGGTCAGACTTAAAAACTTATCAAAGAAAAGCGATATCAGATATATTATCACAAACGAAGGTATGCTCACTGCAAGCGTTGACAGCGCAGCTCCCGCAACACCGCCCACTCTGTAGCCCAGATAGGTTGCACTGTTGACTGCCACAGGCCCCGGTGTCGACTCTGCAACCGCCACCATGTTCAAAAATTCTTCTCTGTCAATCCACTTCTTTTTTTCTATAAACTCATTTTCTAAAAGTGCAATCATCGCGTAGCCTCCGCCGAAGGTGAACGCACCTATCTTCAGAAACGTGAGAAATAATTGTATCAGCTTTTTCATTTATAATTTGTGCTCCTATTCCTCAAATATTATTCTTGATTCTTAAAAAGGCTTCACATGCACAGCTCATTGCAAGCATTATAAAGCTTCACCTGCACACAGCTAAAGGAGCGTGAATTTTCACGCTCCCCTGTCTTATTCCGATACTGCGGTATACTGCTGTATAAATTGTTCTTTTCTGCAAGGTCTGCCAAAATAATATCCTTGTAGATAATCGACCTGCATTTCTTTCATTTTAAGGTACCAGTCTCTTTCCTCGATGCCTTCTGCACATATCCTGACATCAATGCTATGTACCAGCGGAATGATATTCCTGTACAATTCATTATCTCTGGCGTCGTTCATTGCCTTTGCAGTAAAGTCCTTATCCATTTTCACATAGCTTGGATTCATATCGCGTATACAATGAAAATTGGAATATCCCGTTCCAAAATCATCAATTACAAAATTGATATTGTTGTCATCCAATGTCTTTCGGAACCTGCAGAACGATGGCGTCATATCCATAAAGCCGCTTTCCGTCATTTCGATGCAGATGGACTCCGGTTTTAAAGAGTTCTTCTCGATTGCAGTTAATATATCATGCTCAACCTTGCCCTGAATAATCTGGACATACGAAACATTTACATTCATCTTGAAACCGGGAATATACTGCTGCATTTCACTGCACATTTCTGCCGCTTCGTTCAGGACAAATCTTCCGGCAGGAATAATCAATCCTGTCTCCTCGAGCAGCGGAATGAACTCCACCGGTGAAATAGATACCTGTTCATCCTCAGCCATCATGGAAAAGCGCATAAGAGCTTCCGCACCGATGATTTTCTCCGAGCGGCAATCCACAATCGGCTGATAATACACTTCAAAGCCCTTACAGCCGTTTACAATAGAATTACGTAGTGCCGCTATTATTCTTCCCTTTCTCTGAAAGGCTTCATAGTCATTCTCATCGAAGAAATAGAAGCCGTTTTTTCCCATGCTCTTTGCCTGCTTCAGGGCAAATTCAAATTTCCTGCGGCATTCATCGACTCCCTCATAAAAGGTCGCCGCTGCTATAACGCCCACAGAAACCGAAAATACAGCTTCATAGTTCTCAGCTACTATAAACTCATAGAGCTTATCGGTAATCCTTTTCCTCAGCTTTAACGTATCCTCCTTCGAGGCTGCTTCCAGATCCACAATCACATACTGGTCAGCCACAAGGTGGTAAATTTTCTGACTGCCGGAGAGACATTTCTTCATACAGCCGGCTACGCTTCGTAAGATATAATCACCGTAAGCTGCTCCCCTGGTGCTGTTGATTGAGCCGAAATCATCGATGCCTATATGTACTAAAAAGCCCTTAGAAAGGTTCTCCGCCTGCGAGCGCAGATAAGCAATAAATTCCGGACCACCCAGCAGTCCCGTGACATTATCCGCTCTTCTCTTATTCCCTGTCTCGTTCATGCAGCCCACCAGATATCTCGCATGTCCTTCACTATCATCAATCACAATGCCGCGGCAGTTAATCCATACCGGCAGGCCGTTTTTGTCAAGCCACCTATAATGAAGATTATGAACCTTCTCTTTTCCTTCGCTTATATCCGCAAGATGCTTCTCCAGCATCCTGCGGTCATCTTCATATGTTACTTTCATAACAGCATCAGCGGCATCAGTCATGACACAGCCCGATATCATAAACCGCTCCACAGCCGACTGTGAAATCTCCATTGTATTGTCCTGCAGGTCAAATATATACAGATAATCATCCATGGATTCCGTAATTATTTCAAATAAGATTTCTGCAGCGTGCTCTCCAAGTACTTTAAACATATCATCTATCACAGCAAGAACCTTCCTTCTAACAGATTAGAATATTCATCTCTCTCTTAGAATAGCTTGAATGTATTCACGCGGTCCTGCATCTTGGCTGCCTCGTCTGCCAGGTTGACACTGATTGCCGTATTTTCCTCTGAGGAAGCTGCTGTACCCTGTACAACACCGGAAAGCTGTTCAATACCCTGTCCGATCTGTTCTAACGAATCAGCCTGGGTGTTAGCCTTCTCCATTGTGTTCTGCGCCATTTCCGCAAAGGACTCCATATCCGCAATAATCTGGTTGAATGCATCTGCCGTTGTCCTTGTAATGGCATTTCCCTTTTCAATTTCAACCAGAGTCTTATCAATCAGCTCTCTTGTATTTATAACCGACTTCGCACTGTCCGATGCAAGCTTGCCAATCTGGTCGGCAACCACCGCAAAGCCTCTTCCGGCTTCGCCTGCCCTCGCCGCCTCAATCGAGGCATTGAGTGATAAAAGATTGGTCTGGGATGCAATATCTTCAATATCCGTGATAATATTGCCGATTTCCTTGGAAATCTCCGTGATACGCTCCATCTCTGTGAGCAGCCCGTTCATCTTTTCCCTCTCTTCGTTGGCTTTGCTTGCAGAAGCCTTCACCCTCTCGGATGCACTCTTTGTCTCCTTTGCCGTATCTGCGGCAAGGCTGACAACAGTATCTATTGTAGCGTTCAGCTCCTCAATTACTCCCGCCTGCTCTGTCGCACCATCGGACAGGGATTTAGACGCCTCCTCGACATCCTTGGCATTCGAGGATACCTTCTCCGCAATATTGGTAATCTCTGACAGTGTGCTGTTAAACCTCTTTAAAATAAACAGGAGTGAGTGCTTCAATTCTGAAAAATCACCCAGGAAATCCGTAATGTCATCGCCATTTCTTGTCAAATCGCCCTGTGCAATATATTTAACCTCATCCGAAATCTCACGTACATAATCCGAAAGAATATTCATGGCCTCTTTCAGATTTCTCACAGTGTCGCCGAACTCATCCTCCGACTCATATGTGAGCATATCCACGTTGGACAGCTCACCCTTTCTTAAGCTGGCTACCGCTGCATCTATCTGCGCCACAGGCTCTGTAATGGAATCCGTGATTACCCTTCCGATAAAGGTTGTCACTACGGCAATCGCAATTCCTGCCGCAGATATCACTATAAAAATAATCACCGTACACACATTGGCAGCCTGCTTAGAGCTATCCAGTTCAACCTGGAATTCATCTCTCAGCGTGTTGAACACGTTTCTGAATGATGTATACTTTTCATACGCGCTTCCCGTCATAATATCTGATGCCTCAGCCTGTTTTCCGGCGGTGATCAGCCGTATTATCTCCTCCGAGAAGGACTTATAGTCCTCCCATGCGGCGATTGCCTTATCGTAATCGGCCTGCCCTTTTCGTGCATCTGCATCCGCATTGATTATTTCACTTAATGCCTTGCAATTCTCCGTAATCTGTCCTGCTATGCTCTCAATCTCCTTCTCACAGGCAGTCATGACAGCGGCATCTGATTCGACAAGGTGCTGATACTGCTTAACTCTGTACTCCGTGGTCAGCGTCTCTAACTGCTGTATATATCCTATTGCCGGGAACCATACAGCCGTAATATTCTTTACGTTGGAGCGTATCACCAAGGTTGAGATAAGTGCCACCGCCACTAAGAATACTGTCATAGTGAGCACCGTCACCCGGTATGCTTTCAACTTTCCTGCCACCTTCAAGTTAACTATAAATTTTTTGAGCTTTTCCATAATAACTTTCCCTTCCTTCGTTTTTTCCTTCGATTTGAGTTTTAAAATTAAATGCCACAGGACTTCAGCCTTAATAACTCAGAGCCGATGGTTATTTATCTTTAAGTCACATGATGATATCATGCTTTTACTTAAAAATCAATTAAAAATATATGAAATTTACATCAGATATCTCTCAGTCTCATTTACATTCGGAATAAATGAAAAAATCACGACCTGTCACATTGGCCGTGATTCTATCAATACTGCTTAGCTGTGCATTTTATTATATTCCGTGCTGTCAAAAATTCCGAGAGGAATAACCATATTCTACGCAGCATCCGGGTGGCAGGTGCCGCAGCCGGGCTTGTGGCCGCGGTCATATCTGCCATCCGGGGCAAAGGACTCACGACCGCAGCGTCGCTGCGTGTGCTGCCGTTTTTCCGGCCAAATTGCTTCAGGGCATATTTCTCTGAGTAAAGCGGACATTCGAAATCCGCTTCCGCTACTTGCTCATGAACGCAGTCGCATCCCCTCACCAACCGCTTAGTGTTCTACACACTTGAAGTAGGGGATTGCTTATTCTGCGTTCAGACTCTATCAGCCTTCCTCAAAATATGTAAGGTAAAGTGCTATATCAGGTGAGGTGACATTGGATATAACGTAAATCACGTCGTCGCCTGACTGTGTCATAATTCCGTAGAACTCGGCATTGTCAAATACCATGTGAACCACATAATCGTCCTCTAAAAGCTCATAGGTTCCCTCTGCCTCATTTCCGTTGCTGTAAACACTGACCACGTTATTCTCATAGAATCTTATCTCAAAGCTTCCGCCGAGCTGCTCCTTTACCTTCTCAACAGCGGCTTCATTCATCTCAACTCCATCCGCATATCCTCCGTTAAGCTCCCAGCATGACCATGTGAGATCCTCAACCGCATACGCCTCATAGTTGGAAAGTACAGCAGGTATGCCGCCATCTTCAACATTCTCATCGCTGCCTGTCGTCTCAACATCCTCTACCGTGCTTGCATTTGCAGCATTAATCATATCGTTGATTGCAGCCTCTGCCTCCTTAGTCCAGCTGTCAACAGAAGCGAACCACTCTATCATCTCATCATACTTTGCATCATCAAGAACAGTGTCCTGACTGAGGAGCTCAGTATACTCTGACAATACGGAGGACATCTCCTGAAATGTGCTTATCATACCATCATCAATTACCGCTGCATTTTCGTTCACAAGTGTTGCAACCTTATTAAACTCGGCCGCTGTGTCATTGAAAGCATCAGTAGCCTGCTTCTTCTTGCTGTTCTCATCCGAACCGTTGCAGCCTGCCAGACTGATTACCAGTGTTGCAGCAAGCATAACCGCAGCAATTTTCTTAAGCATCTTCTTCATACATTTCACCTCTCTGGTTTGTATTTGAAAACCATATACCTAACAGTAATCGATATCGGTATGTTATTTTCATATTGCAATTATACAACGCACAGCAGTGTAAATTCAATACATTTCTTCCGTCTGTGCAGGCTGTCATAATATACTTTGATTTCCAATATAATACTTGTGTTTGCAAAACTTAAAGCCTGTTTTTCCTGTACTTAAGCGGGGACACCTCGTATGTCTTCTTGAAGCTTCTGATAAAATAGCTCACGTTCTGATACCCGCTCTGCAGTGCTACCTCCGTAATCGGAATATCCGTGTCCTGCAGCAGCTGTTTTGCATGCTCCAGTCTCAAATAGGCTACATATTGCGACAGCGTGATGTGAAAATGCTCCTTAAAATACCGCGATATGTATTTTTCCGAAAGGTGGAACTGTTCCCCAAATTCCTTTAACGATATCGTACCCGTATAGTTCTGCTGTAAGTACGAAACCATCTCCTTTTCCACCGTGTTCCTGCCGCTTGTATCATTTTCCACCACCAGCCCCTTATTCCACATTTCAAGAATAAATTGCAAAAGGACTATCTTTATCCTTATCTGTGCAGCTATATCCGCCCCGGCTCCTTCTTTTTTTTCCATATATATATCAGCAAGCTGCTCACACAGCCTGCCTGCCGCATCCCCTATTCTTGGACTTATCATCAGATGTCCGCTGTTTAACGGTTCAAGCAGGCTCTCATCTAACAGGTCATCCGAACGAAAGGATATATATTTCAGCGGAAACAGAAAAGTAAAATAGTCCACCGCTCCGGTCTGTGCACCCATAAGATGCAGATTACCCGGCGACACGACAAACGCATCCCCGGGCTTACCTATGTAGCTCTCTCCGGATATATTTACAGTAAGACAACCACTTTTTACATATATAATCTCAAGCTCATCATGCCAATGTACAGGTATCTGAAATGACCGGCCAGAGTTCCATATATGATATGTGCTAAATGGGTCGTCCTTTGTACCATGTGGTTTATTTTCCTTTAATTCAAAGTACATAAGCTCTCCTACAATTCTACAAGACTCTTACCCTTCCATTTTCCGCTCTTCCATCTAAGCACCATTCCGACGGCTCTCGCACACTCATCAGATGCCATGGCAATATATGCTCCTAATGACTGAAGCCCCATATGTATTCCAAACAGATATGTTCCTCCGACTGCGAACAGATACATGAATATTGCACCCATTATAACCGGGAAAACCGCATCCCCGCTGGTCTTTAATGCCTGACCGTATACAAGGTTCGTCACCCTTCCGAATTCCAGGAATATATCCACCACCAGCAGTTTCACCACAAGATTTATCATCTGCGCGTCATCAGTAAATATATGGACTATAAAACGTCCTGACAATGCAAATGTCACAGAAAAGCATGTAGCTGTTATAAGTCCGTATACCACAGCCTTTCTTGTACCTCTGTCACATTCTTCATACTCCTTTGCCCCGATCCGCCAGCCGGTCATAATGGCATTGGCCTGTGCAAGCGCAGCTCCGACACAGTACGAAAAATTGGCAATCTGCATGGCATAGGAACGGGCAGTAACATTCATTCCGTCCGAATCCATCTGATTCATAAAACGGACTATAAGTGTCATCGCTACATTGTAGAGCGCTGTTTCAAGCGCGGAAGGAAAACCTATCTTGACAATCTGAGCCAGTATCCTTCCTGCCGGAATACGCTCAGGATTCTGCTTTGCCTTAATAAGCACAGCCCCCATCACCGCTACAATGATAAGATTTACAATCCTTGAAATGACCGTGGCAACGGCAACTCCCATTACGCCCCAGTTAAACACGAACAGAAATACCGAATTAAGTATTATATTAATGGCATTCCCGACAACCGTTCCTATTAAGGAGTGCTTCGTATATCCGAACACTCTCAAATAACTGGAAAAAATAGGAATAAGCGCATTTAAAAAGCATGCGCCTCCAACAATTCTAAGGTATGTCTCAGCTGGCTCAAACAGCGCCGGGGCAATGCTTACCATTCTAAGTATTCCGCCTGAAAAAAAGGCAAGGATAACAGACATCAACACGCCTATCAGCGCATTAAACATAAGTCCAAGCTGTCTTGCCTGATATGCAATTCCGGGTCTTCCCGCTCCGATATTCTGTGACATGACCGCCACCATACCCGATGATATTACCCCAAACATGATAATAAAAACACCTATATATGTGTTCGCTGTTCCCACTGCTCCCACAGCCTGATCACTTACTGATGATAGCATAAGTGTATCGACCATACCTGAAAGCATATAAAATAAAGTTTCTAAACATATCGGCACAGATAGCTGTGCCAATGATTTTCTTCTGGCTGCCATGTCATTCTCCTTAAATATTGATACATTTTGCCATCATCATACGACACATTTCTGTATATTTCTTGTAGAATATTATGTTAAAATTGCACTATTTCTACTTTTTAGTGGTATCAACCGGACAGCATATCTGCTTTTCATTCCAATGCTTATTATATCAGATAATAATCCCTGCTTCCACATGATTTTTCCCAAATCCGCGGATTTTACTTTTTATCAAATCCGTGCTTCTCAACGCGGAAGCAGGTTCTTCATGCTGTTGATTCCGATAAGCAGGGTGGATGTGTTGTGGCACAGTGCCGATGTTGTAGGCTGTATAACTCCCGCAACACCAAGAACGATCAATAATGTGTTAAAGCCCACTATTGTTCTGTAATTCCTGTGGATTCTCTTCATCAGAAGATCGCTTATCTGCTTTAATGTAACCAGCTCATTCAGGTCATCCGCTCCGATTGTGATATCCGCAATCTCACGCGCAAGCTGTGCTCCGTCGCTTATGGCAATTCCGACATCAGCCGCCGAAAGTGCAGGCGAATCGTTGATTCCGTCACCTATCATTATCACCCTTCTGCCCGCTGCTTTTTCCTTCTCAACGAAGCCTGCCTTATCCTGAGGAAGAACCTCAGAATAGTACTCGTCAACCCCGACCTTCTTTGCTATGGCTGCCGCCGTCCTCTCGCTGTCGCCGGTCATCATCACTACCTTAGATATGCCTGCCGCCTTGAGCTGCTTTATAACCTCCACAGCCTCTTCCCGCACAGGATCCTCTATACAGATAACCGCCGCAAGCATTCCGTCAATCGCAAGATAAAGATGCGAGTACTCAAGCGGAAGCTCCTCATATAGAGCCTTCTTATCCTCCGGTATCGACGCCTTCTCGTCCTCAAATACGAAGTGTGCGCTTCCGATGACAACCCTCTTGTCACCTATCGCAGATGCAATTCCGTGTGCGACTATGTATTCAACCTTTGAGTGCATCTCGCTATGCTCAATTCCCCTGTTCTTAGCCGCTTCCACGACCGCGCGCGCCATGGAATGAGGGAAATGTTCCTCAAGACAGGCTGCAATCTTTAGAAGCTCATCCTCGCTGCCGCCGTTAAATGACACAACCTTGGCCACAGTCGGCTGAGCCTTGGTGAGCGTACCTGTCTTATCGAACACAATGGTGTCAGCATCTGCCACTGCCTCAAGGAATTTTCCTCCCTTTACTGTGAGATGACGGCTGCCCGCCTCCCTGATTGCCGAAAGAACCGATACAGGCATGGCAAGCTTGAGTGCACAACTGAAATCTACCATTAACACTGCAAGTGCCTTTGTCGTATTGCGTGTCAGAAGCCACACAAGTCCTGTCGCACCGAGACTGTACGGAACAAGCTTGTCGGCAAGATGCTCTGCCTTGCTCTCGACACCTGACTTAAGCTTTTCCGACTCCTCTATCATAGTGACAATCTTCTCATATCTGCTGCTGCCGCCGACGGACTGGACCTCAAGCACAAGCTCGCCCTCCTCGACAACCGTTCCGGCATACACGGCAGCTCCCGGCTTCTTCTCAACAGGTACGGATTCACCCGTGAGCGATGCCTGGTTGACCATTGCCTCGCCTTCTCTTACAACTCCGTCGAACGGAATCATATTTCCGACACGGACAATTATATAGTCGCCCTTCTTTATCTGATGAACAGGTACAAGCACCTGCTCATCCCCTGCCCTGCACCATACACTGCTAACATTGAGCGACATCGTTCTTGCAAGGTCATCGACCGACTTCTTGTGTGTCCACTCCTCGAGAAGCTCGCCTATACCGAGCATGAACATAATTGAACCTGCCGTTCCGATATCGCCTCTTAGCATCGACACACCGATTGCCGTAGCGTCAAGCACCGGAACCTCAATCCTTCTGTTCCACAGACACCTGATTCCCGCCGCAATGTACTTTACTGCGTTATATGCCGTAAAACACACCTTTAGCGGGTACGGAAGGAACCATTTTCTCGCATAATGAAATACTATCCTGTCAAATAGCTTGTCCTGATACTCATGGCTTAAGCTTCTTCCGGTATTTCCGGCTACAGTCTCAGGAAGCTGTTCATTCTCGTAGGAAAACTTTCTTAAAAGCTTTATAACCTCATCCCTGTCTCCCTTATACTCTATGACCGCATCTCCGGTTCTGTCATACACCTTCGCAATCTCTATATCTGCCTGCTTCTGCAGATAGTACTGTAATATATCCGCCTGCCCACAGGTCATACGATATGCACAGACATGTATTCTCATTCTGTTCCCATACTCATGTTTTATCTGAAATTTCATAACAAAACAGCTCCATTCTGCCTACCAGAAAAAATGGGACACGGTGTCAGACCCCTGTCCCATTTTTCTTACTCAGCCTTAGTCTCCTCTTTTACTTCCTCTTCGTTCTTAACCTCAGAGAAATCATCGGCAAAATCCTCGTAAACTGCCTCCTCCTTAGCTACTCTGTCCTCGTTAATGCTCTTTGCATCCGAGTAGATGTCGCTGCAGTTCTCCGAAACGGTGGATACCGTCTTCATAACACAATCCTTAGCTCTAAGAACTGCCGCAGTGCAGTTAGTATAGAACTTCTTTGCGTCCTTGCTTGATAAAAGCTTTATGCCTGCCGTTCCGAATGCAACGCCCGCTGCAAAAAGTCCTGTCTTGCCCCAGTTAATCTTTGACTTACTCATAGCTATGTACCTCCATATTCAATAGGTGTATTTTCCTGTGTGTGCCAACAGGTAGCCGCATGCATCCGCAGATAGCCTAATGTATCTACAGATAGTCTAATATATTTGCAGTTAGTTATGACGCACAACTTTTTTCAGCCGTTATTATAACATTGTGGCTTTTCAATCGCAACAGCTATTCATAAAATTTTTCCAAACACTTTTTCTAAATATTCCAGCTCGTTATAATGAGTTCAAAAGCCTAATCGTGCAAGCACGAATGTTTTTTGACCTTTTGCCCCTGATAGCATATAATAACCGATAAGTATTAAATTTAAAAGCAGCAGAACAGCTATATAAAAACATTCCGAAGGAGATTATCCATGAATACACCCATCGGCAAATCAAATATAAAAATTGAAATTATAAGAAGCTCCAGAAAAACCCTTGCCCTAGAAATCCGTCCCGATATGCGCATTATCGTCCGAGCTCCGTATCAGGCTTCCGGCAGCTATATTGAACAGTTCATAGCAGACCGCACCGATTGGATAGTGGAACATCTTAGGAAGCTGGAACAAAAAAACAGACAATGCAATGACGCACTGCCTGTTAAAAAGCTCTCAAACGATGAGATTAGGAAGCTTGCCGATAAAGCCTGCACCTACATTCCCGGACGTGTGGCTCACTTCGCGCCGCTCGTCGGTGTCACCTATGGGCGTATAACCATAAGAAACCAGCGTACTCGCTGGGGAAGCTGCAGCAGCAGGGGAAACCTTAATTTCAACTGTCTCCTCATGCTCACTCCCCCTGAGGTAATCGACTATGTCGTGGTGCATGAGCTGTGCCATCGAAAGGAAATGAACCACTCGGGGCGCTTTTGGGATGAGGTTGCAAGGGTTCTTCCCGGCTATGCGGAACAGGAAAAATGGCTTAAAACCCACGGAAGTGAAATAATGAAGCGTATGACAGGTGAATAACCTGCCATACGCTCCGTTAAAGTCATCCTACTCCGACTTCACTCTCACCTTATTCGTATACATGAATTGGTCTGCCTTGTCAAACAGAGCCCTGAGCGTGCAGTCCGTGTAATCCGTTGACACAGCCCAGCCCTGTGCGTAGCTTATCGGAATATTATTTCCACATCTGTTAAACTGCATAACCTCATTATGCAGCTGTGTAAGGAGGCTTTTAACGGTATTCTCTGTAATATTGTACAGAATCACAACGAACTCATCACCGCCGTACCTTCCCACAAAATCATTTGCCGGAATTACATTTCTCAACACTCTCGCAAAGCTTGCGATAAGCTGGTCACCTGCCGAATGTCCCAGCGTATCATTTGCGCTCTTAAGATTGTTAAGGTCGAACATCAGACAGGCTGTCGGCTCTGTTATAAATGACATATCACTAAACAGCTCCTCACACTTACTCTTATTAGGAAGCCCCGTATGCACATCTATATATGCCTTCTGCTCAAGTATCCTGTTCTTCCTGATTATCCGCATGGAAGAAAGTGACTGCTCTGTAATAAGCAGGAACAGTATAAGCATATCCACTACCGACAAAAGCTCTACGAGCCTCATCTGCTTTGCCGCTTTATCCGAATATGCCTCTGCCGCAGATACAACCTCATCAGCAAGCCAGAAGTACGTCTCACTCATTGCCACTATATCTGTGGCTTCATAGCCACAGTCTCTTGCCTTTTTAATCTCTTTTTTTAATTTTCTCCAATAGTCTATAAGGCTGTCAAGCTTACCCTGATAATTCGCATCCTCCAGACTTACAAGCCCATAGCTGCCATCATCGTATTTCAAATCCTCCAGAATATCATCGAGATACTGCACAAACTCATCATCATGGATTCCGATTATCTCTAGCTTCACAAGCCTTTGCGTCGCACCTCGCGCAAGACCGGCATAATTTATTACACGTGCCGTGCCCTGAAGGTGTTTTATCTGAATCACCATAATGACAACAAGCACTATAAGTGTCGAAATAAGAACGCTCTGGATTACTCTGGATACCGCACTGAACCGCTTATGTTCCCTGCTCTCCGCATCATTTATTAACATTTTAGCCCTCATTTCCGAGCGATTTATCACGATGAGGCGGTGAGAAGCCCGCGCAGGCGTTTTCTCATCTGCCGGCAAAGCAATTTGCTTTCGCTCAGGAACAAATTGCAGGTGTGAGAAATATGCTGTCAGGCTTATTTTTCACACTATACCTCCATGTCACTGCTTTTGCAGTGACTTAAATAGTAATGAAAAACGTGTTTTTTACATGTTTCCTATAGTTCAACCAGCTTAACTATTGTGAAATTGTAATACATCTTAGGCAGTGTCCTTTACTGCCTTAGATGTATTACGATTTCACAATATACCTCCGTTAAATATCTAAATTTCATTGTCCGTAACCATCTCATGCATTATAATACATATTATTACTTCGGTCAAAAACTTTTTCTATTTAGGAGGAAGGCTATGGATGATAAAAAAATTAAGGTAGAGCGCTACAGACTTGAAAATAAAACTGCTCCCAAGGGACAGATTGTATTTACCGGCTCATCCCTTATGGAAATGTTTCCCATCATATTAACCGCACTCTGAAGGATGAACTTGGCAGGCTTTGATTTATCCCCTTAAAAATGTCCCATATCAAATTGATATGGGACATTTTTTACGCAAGGTGCAGCACATCTATGAGCAGTATCCACACCAGACCGTAGTATGCAATAACCGCAACCAGGTCATTCACCGTTGTTATGAGCGGTCCCGACGCTACGGCGGGATCAATCTTAATCTTGTGGAAAAGCATCGGCACCAGCGTACCGACAAGGCTCGATATGACCATCGCCGCCATGAGTGCCAGCCCGACGCAGCCCGAAATCATAAACGAGTATCCCGCCGGATTGTGCTTAAAGAGCCAGATGTACACTCCGATAAACGCAAACGACAGCACTCCGAGAATCATTCCGTTCGACAATCCCACACGCGCCTCTTTTCCGACAAGCTTCAATTTTTCACCCGCTGAGAGGTTCTCATCCATGAGCACACGGATTGTCACCGCAAGCGACTGTGTTCCGACATTTCCCGCCATATCAAGGATTAACGACTGAAAACATATCACAATAGGAAGAACCGCCACAACAGTCTCAAATATTCCGACAACCGATGACACTCCAATGCCTAAGAACAGTAGAATTATGAGCCATGGAAGTCTCTTTTTTACACTTGTAAGGGTCGACTCCTCCAAATCCTCCTGCTCGGTGAGACCTCCAAGCTTCGCATAATCCTCACCCATCTCATCATCGACAGCCTCAACTATATCCTGTGCCGTGATTACACCGATAAGCTCGCCCTCGTCCGTCAGAACCGGAATCGAGTCCTCAGCGTAGTCCTTCAGACGCTCTATGCAGTCGCTTATCTTTTCATGGTCGGTCACATACGGGTAGGACACGCTTATGATGTCCTCAAGCGGCGTGTTCTCCCTCGCTATTATCAAATCCTTCAAATCTATCGCACCACAGAACTTATCGTTCCCATCAAGCACATACACGGTAGAGATATTGTCGTTCTCCCCCGCCTGCTTCACAAGCTCCCGCATAGCCTGACGAACCGTCAGGTTGTTGTGTATGACGATATAGTTCGTCGTCATTCTGCTTCCCGCCTCGTCATCCTCATAAGAAAGAATCATCCTGATGTCATGGCTTGAATCCTCATCAAGGAGCTTAACAAGCTTCTCCTGTGTCGAATCATCGAATTCATCGAGAACGTCGACCGCGTCGTCCGAATCCATGTAGGAAATGACCTTCGCAGCCCTGTCTATGCCAATCTCCTTCAGGTACTCGTCCGGATCCTCAATGTAGCTTATAATCTCCGCCACGCGCTCCGCACCGAGAATCGGATACAGCTTCCTTCTCTCCTCCTCGGATAACTCCTCGAACGCCTCCGCTATATCATTCTCATGGTAATCCGACAATTTATCAAGCAGCTCCGCCTGCTTCATCGGTGTGCGGAACAGCTTTAAAATCTCGTCTACAAAATTGTGTTCACCCAGAATTTTCTTTGTCATCACACTGCCTCCCTTTGAAAATATTTTCTCCGGTATTCCGTCCGCCTAAACTTATCCCGATTTAAGCATAAAAATACCGCCACATATTCTGCGGCGGCAAAAAGGCAATATGAAACAGACGCAGCTCAGTGTCCACACCTGACAAGCTGCGTCATGATATTCATATGTCTGCCACCGCAGATAATACTTCGACCAATACTGTCGCAACTGTCCATGCAGTCCACCTCCTGATAATTTTCTTCAAATACGGAAATCCTTCCGTGTACGGATTCTTACTCCTATGATATTGTACTTCCTTATATGTTAACGTGTCAATCAATTTTATGTAAAAGATGTTCTAAGAACATCTAAGCTTCTCCCAAAAGTCGTGATATACATAAATATAATACGTTATACACTCGTACATTAAATTAGCATGCTTTGACATCAATATCATGTAAAATATTAAATCATGCTTTGGTAAATCATACCTGACTATTTTCTCTAAGCTGCAGAATAACTTTTTAACCGTCAATCAGATGCCCTTCATCCACGTTTCTTTGAATCAGTGCCCTCGCATATTCCCAAAGCTCCTCCGAGCCCTCATGCACTCTCGCATTTCTCTTTAGCACCTGCGATACCTTTATTCCGTGCTCCTCCCACGCAATACCATTCGTGGCATCATTGAGCAGAAGCGGCTGAAGCTTATCGAGAACATTCGCAAATTTTGCTTCCGGTGTCTCCATCGCCTCGAACTCGTCCCACAGTGCTCTATACTCCTTCGCCTGTTCATCGGGAAGTATCGCATATATGCGCTCTGCCGCCCTAAGCTCGCGTTCCTTCTTTGTCTTATTTCCCTCCGCATCGTAAGCGTATGTGTCCCCGGCATCAATCTCAATGACATCGTGCATGAGCACCATCTTCATAGTCTTTAGAACATCTATCGGCTCATTTGAATACTCTGCGAGAACAAAACACATAAGCGCAAGATGCCATGAGTGCTCCGCATCGTTCTCCTTCCTGCTGCCGTCACCGATGTAGGTCTGTCTTGTTATGTTCTTAATTTTGTCCAGCTCCATGATAAAATCGAGCTTCTTTTTTAAATCTTCTTTCATAATGCACTCCGTTTTTTCTTTTCATTTTCTCATAAATATGATGTAGAGGTCAAAAGATATTCTGACCTCTACATATTACTTTGGTGAAAACAACGTGCACCCCATTTTCTTAAATTCCTCTATCTTAGCAGTGAGCAGCTCCTGCGTCACCTCGAGATACTCACTGCTGCACCTGATGCACAGAAAGCTCTTTGCAGCCCGGTTGTAGAGCTTTTTATGAAGAGCAATCTCATCTTTATTTAATACCATTCCACATTTGCTGCAAAATTCCGATATACCTGTTACATCTCCGCCCTGCAGATTCATTCCTGCACCAGCTCTCCAATGAGTATCTTACTACCGTCAACCGGAAGCTTCGTGCTGTAGCCGTCACGGAAAACGCCATAATCCTCACCCGTCACTGCATCTGTCAGTCTAAGCCCGATGCCCGACTCGGAGTGAATACCGAGGTCGTCAAATGATATACTCATGTTCTGTGACCAGTCGTCCTCTGCGTCGATGTTGAAAAATGCCAGCGCAACTCTGTTTCCCGAGAGAATTTTTCCGAATGTGTACTTCTTCCCCTCATCTTTTCCAATCATAAATGCCGGGCAGTCTGCCTCGTCCTGACTGATTGAGATGAGCCCCCTATTCAAAAGTGTCGCCTTGTTGGTATCGTCAATGTTTCTTATATCTGAGCCTATGATAAGCGGTGAGCCGAGGAACGACCACATTGCAAAATGCTGCAAATACTGCTCGTCGGTGCAGCCTCCTATTCCGACATTGCCGTTTCCGCGCATGCCTACAATCAGCATATCCATATCATTATAGCAGCCCGGAGCATTTCCTTCTACGTTCTCAGCCTGCTGCATAAATATGTCCTTGTAGCTCTTCGGCACATCAAAAATATCTCCGGTTGAACGGTAGCTGTTGGCTCCTCTAGAGCGCATCCACTTCGCCGGATCCTGCACACCCCAGTTGCAGGCTGCAAAGAAGATTTCCCTTCCGCTGTTTCTCAGTGCCATAGCCATCGTAAGGTATGCGTTCTTAGCATCTCCGCTCGCCGGAAAGTTGCAGAAATCATACTTCAAATAGTCGACTCCCCACTCGGCAAACTGCTTCGCATCCTCAAATTCATGTCCATAGCTGCTCGGATATCCGGCACAGGTCTTAAACCCGGCACAGGAGTACATTCCGAACTTGAGCCCCCTGCCATGTATGTAATCGGAAAGAGCCTTCATTCCGTGCGGAAATAGAGCCGGATCAGCCACCAGCTTTCCGTCGACTCTCTCCTTGAGCGACCAGCAATCGTCGATTATGACATACTCGTAGCCTGCGTCCTTGTAGCCTTCCGACACAATCACGTCAGCCATCTCCATGATTAGCTTTTCGTTAATGTCTGCGCCAAATGTGTTCCATGAGTTCCAGCCCATGGCGGGTGTGTTATACAACATAATGAGCCTCCTTTATAAACGTCTCTTGATTTATTCTATATCTCATTATGACATTTGGGTTGTAAAATGGAATTACATATAATATCATGTATTTAACATATTATATGTTTTTATATGCTATGGAGGTATCATGTTTAACATAATATATACTGCATGTAACACCGTGCACGCGCGTGGCGAGGTTATTTATCATGTGGAGGAGCGGGATTTTTATATTTTGATTTATACCAAGTCTGATGCTGTATTCAACATTAACGGGCAGAAACATGAGGTGTCGGCGGGGAGCATTGTGCTGCTACCTCCAGACGATAAGGCAATCTACCACGGCAATGAAAATGAATACAAAGACGACTGGGTGAATTTTGATGACACACAAGGAATACTCTTGTCCCTATGTGCAAAAGCTACAGGCAATTCAGGCAAAATCCCGCTCGCAAAGCCGTTATTCTTCGGGCTCGACAGCCCCATCGGCGCATATTTTGCACTGATTGCGAATGCTTTTCACTCCGGCTTTGCCAAAAAGGATGCCATCATCGACAATCTGATGCTCGCCCTTTTTGAAACACTTCACTGCCGTTACTTAAAGAGCTCTGAGCCTATCCCGCATTACAATGCCATACTCTCAGCAAGACAGGACATCTACGCCAATCCACAGCTTGAATACAGTATCCCGAAGCTTGCGAAGGAAGCCGGCCTAAGCTCAATATATTTTCAGGAACTATATAAAAAAGCCTTCGGCATCTCATGTGGTGCCGACATAATCAACAGCCGCATTGAGAACGCCAAAAGGCTTTTATCCGAAACAGCATACACAATCGAACAGATTGCCGAGCGCTGCGGTTACAACAGTATCGTTCATTTTTCGAGACAGTTTAAACAGGCTGCAGGGCTTGCGCCGTCTAAATGGCGCACTCATAAACAGAATGGGACAAATTAAAATCAAGTCTCCGCCGCCCACAACATTCCCCTGGCGATGCGCTTGTCCACATCCCTGAAATGATTTCCCTCATTCCACTCGAGCACACACTGTATGCCCTGCCTGTCGAGAAGCTCCTTTTGCAGCCTGATATTGTCGCCGACACTTGCCATAGTCCTATTGTTAGTCTTTTCCTCCCTGTTTCCGAGACTTAAATAGACCTTATCTGCAAGAATATGTTTCTTTGCAGCAAATTCAATCCACCCAGGAAACCACACTGACGGCGACACCGCCGCAACGGCATGGAATATGTCTGTCATATATGAAGCCCACAGTGCGAACAAGCCCGCAAGCGAATAGCCGCCGATTATAATTCTAATATCCGGCGGTAATTCATATCTTGCCATGAGCTCCGGAATAAAAACATCCGTGACGAATTTAAGCGTGCTCTCTGCCACGCCTGCGAACGGCTGATTTTTAAATACAGCGTCCGCACGCCACGGCGACAGCTCGTCATTCCAGTGCTCCACGGCAAAGTTAGCAAATATGACACCATCGTTCCCTCTCAAAATACTTTCAGCTTCCGCCCCGAGTGTGTCCTCCTTAACGGCTGCCCCGGCTGTTTCTTTCTGCGATTCCTCGACAATCCACTCCTTGTCCACTGCCTGCACAATGACGCAGGAAATGTCACTTCCATTCCCCGCATCACGGTACACCCTGCATATTCTGTTTTCCGGCTTAAATGTATCTATATTGAGTTTCATATCACCTACGCATCCGACCTCGAATACGCATTCTTCATCTGGTTGCTTAGCTCGTATAGCACTTTGTCGAGTGTCGCAAGTGTCTCCTTCTTTACCATCGCTGCGACCTCCTCGTTGGCTGCCGTCTTTAACTCCATGCGCTTATCGGCATCCCTCTCCTGCGCAAGCAGTGCGTCGTAGCGTCCGATAATCTCATGTCCTCTCGACATAACCTTCTCCTTGTAGCGCTCAATGTGGAAAATCGACTTTTTATATGAAGCGTCAGCCATCGCCGCTATCATTCTGCTGCCCCAGTAGAAATTGTCTGTCGAAACCTCTCCCGTAGTATTTGAAAGATACTCAGGTGTCGTGAGCACATCCGCATAGAATGGAACCAGCACATTGAATGCATTCGATGCAAAGGCAACCCACTCCACAGCCTGAACGTCCTTCTCAAGGTCAGGGCGCATCTGTATAACAGATAGGAAGTCATTGCGGTTAATTCCGATTGAACGGTATGCACCGCTCATGCTCTTGTCGCCGTAAGCGCCATACGGGTCATACGAAGTTCCCTGATAGTGTGAGGAGAGCACATACTTCACGTCCTCTACCGTAATCTTTTTCTCCGGCACAAGACACCATGGCAGATCGTCCGAGGATGGTGTGAAATCCGCGTCCGCACCGTCCCAGCTTGCCGTGTGCGGATTGAAATATCTTAACATATACCATGCTCTCGGCGTGTTATACACATGATCCGAGTCATCGTGGCTTCCGAATGCCGACCTTACGTCAAAATGCGTCCAGTCCGTCTCAATGTTCGAGAGATTAAGGTGATTGCTCTCAATAAATTCCTTCATATCGGCGGAGCACATATGCTCCTTCTTTTTTCCGAGAGCATCCACAAAATCAAAATCGTCTATACCCTGCTGATTCGGCATAACCACATACACATCGTCAGGAACCTTCTTTGCAATCCAGTGATGCCCGCCTATGGTCTCAAGCCACCATATCTCATTCACATCCTGAAAGGCTATTCCGTTCATCTCGTAAGTTCCATACTTCTCAAGAAGGCTTCCTAGTCTCTTAACGCCCTCTTTTGCGGTCTTTATGTACGGAAGAACAATGTGGACAATGTCCTCCTCTCCGATACCGCCCGGAACCTCCTTTTCTCCGTCAGCGGCAGGCTTATACACGACAAGCGGATCAGCCCCTAACACTCTTGGGTTCGAAGTGATTGTCTCCGTGGCAGTCATTCCGACATTCGCCTCATTGACGCCGCTCGCAGCCCATATTCCCTCGCCGTCTACGGCATTAGGCATCTCCGTGTGACGTAGAGGATTCTTAGGAAGCTTTATATCGAGATGCGATATGACCGTCCTGTACTTCTCCTTCTGCTCATCTTCCTTTACAACAACAAACTTCTTAGGCATAAAATGCCCCGAACCTGAGTCATCGTTGCGCGCTATCATGGTGGAACCATCGTAGGACGCATTCTTACCAACTAATAATGTAGTGCAAGCCATAATATTTTCTCCTTTTTTATCACAATTACCTATATAATTATCTAATTTTACCACCACTACACAATAATTGCAAACTAAACAGCGGGTGCCACACACATATAGTATGCTCCACACCCGCTGTACATTCAGCCGTCAATGATATTCTCAATCTGCTATTGCCTTGAATGCCTCGTCCAAATCCTCGATGATATCGTCGATATTCTCTGTACCGATTGAAAGTCTGATTGTGTTAGGCTTGATTCCCTGGTCTAAGAGCTCAGCCTCGTTGCACTCGGAATGAGTTGTTGAAGCAGGGTGTATTGCGAGTGACTTTACATCGGCTACGTTAGCAAGAAGTGAGAATAACTCAAGGTTGTCAATCCACTCCTGTGCCTTCTTAGCATCGCCCTTAATCTCGAAGGTGAAGATTGAACCGCCGCCGTTAGGGAAATACTTCTTGTAGAGCTTCTGCTGCTCAGGGTCTGTTGAGATTGAAGGGTGATTTACCTTCTCAACAAGCGGCTGGCTCTGTAAATACTTCACAACCTTTAAAGCGTTCTCGACATGTCTCTCAACTCTGAGTGATAATGTCTCAAGTCCCTGAAGGAATATGAATGAGTGTACAGGTGAGATTGTTGCACCTGTGTCACGCAGAAGGATTGCTCTGATGTATGTCACAAATGCGGCCGGAGCACAGTCTCTTGCAAAGCTTACGCCGTGGTAGGATACATTTGGCTCTGTAAGCCATGGGAACTTGTCAGATGAATTCCAGTCAAACTTACCGCTGTCAACAATCACACCGCCGATTGTTGTTCCGTGACCACCGATGAACTTTGTTGCGGAGTGAACAACGATGTCCGCACCGTACTCGATTGGTCTTACAAGATATGGGGTTGCAAAGGTGTTATCTACAATGAGAGGAAGCTTGTGTGCGTGTGCAATCTGTGCAATCTTCTCAATGTCAACTACCTCTGAGTTAGGATTTCCGAGTGTCTCAATCTCGATTGCCTTTGTATTATCCTGAATGGCTGCCTCAATCGCATCATAGTCGAATGGGTCAACAAATGTAGCTGTGATGCCGTAGTCAGGAAGTGTGTGTGCGAGAAGGTTATATGTACCGCCGTAGATATTCTTAGCTGCAACGATATGGTCTCCTGCATGTGCTACAGCCTGAAATGCATATGCAAGTGCTGCTGCTCCTGAACCAACTGCAAGTGCTGCCACGCCGCCCTCAAGTGTTGCTATTCTTCTCTCAAACACGTCCTCTGTAGGGTTGGTAAGTCGTCCATAGATGTTTCCTGCGTCCTTAAGTGCGAATCTGTCGGAGGCATGCTGGCTGTTGTGGAACACATAGGATGATGTGAGGTAAATCGGAACGGCTCTTGCGTCTGTAACTGGATCCGGACTCTCCTGACCAACATGTAACTGTAATGTCTCAAACTTAAGATTTCTCTCTGAATAATGCTTCTTTGCCATAATTATTATCTCCTTCTTGTTATGCTGTATTTTGCTGTACTTTTATATGTTACAGCTGTGATATTTTAACCCTTTTCATAATGAGTTATTTTGTCTGTTTCTTTAACTGTGCTTATCATAGCACATCAGAAGAAAAAGTGGTAATTCATATATCCATGTATCAGTTATAGGTTTAACTTATAGCATCTTCTACACTCCTGAAATTGCCATACCATCAGCAGTTAAACTCATTGCATTTTTCTATTATATAATCCTGCTCTTCATCCGTAAGCTCCGGGAACATCGGAAGTGATACGCAGTGCAAAGCAAGGTATTCCGCATTAGGACAGTCGCCTGTCTTATATCCAAGTCCCTTGTATGCCTCCTGCAAATGACATGGCACCGGATAATGCTTGTCACAGCCAATTCCGTTCTGCTTCATGTACTCAATAAACTCATCCCTCTTATCAACCGTCACTTCAAACAAGTGAAATACTGTCTTAGTATTGTCAGGATGTGCCTGCATTGTAATGTGCGGATTATTTATCTTATCAAGATATTTTTTTCCAAGCTCTCTGCGTCTTGCGGTCCAATCATCCAGATGTGACAAGCCTACGGAAAGTATCGCGCCGTTGACACCTTCAAGGCGCATATTATAGCCGACTCTCTCATGGTGATAACGCTGCCTTGAACCCTGATTTTTAAGAACATTGATTGTGTCAATGTACGCTTCGTTGTCGGAAGTCACACTTCCTCCCTCGCCGAAACAGAACAAATTCTTTCCCGGATAGAAGCTGAAGCATCCCATAACACCAAGACTTCCAACCTTGCGGCCTTCATAAAGAGCTCCATGTGCCTGCGCGCAATCCTCCACCACAGGAAGTCCGTACTTGTCTGCTATTTTTTTGACTGCTCCAAAATCAAACGGCTGTCCGTACAGGTGTACTCCTATTATCGCTTTGGTCTTTTTAGTTATTTTCTCCTCTATCTTGTCAGCATCAATCTCCCATGTGTCGGCAGTGCAGTCAACGAATACCGGTGTCGCACCACAGTATGTAACGCCCCACGCTGTAGCTATAAATGTGTTGGCAGGAACAATAACTTCATCGCCTTCCCCGACTCCAAGCGCCAGCATAGCGCAGTGAAGCGCTGATGTTCCGTTGTTCACTCCTGTAGCATATTTTACACCGCAATAATCCGCAAATTCCCTGTCGAATTTGTCGGCACATGGACCGCCTGAAAATGAAGTCAGTTCACACGCATTTGTAAAAGCAGCCTGATATTCATCCTTGTATCTTTCATAATTTCTTTTTAAATCGATTCTTTTAATAAATTCCATGTCAGCTCATTACCCCTTTCAACATAAATAACCAATGCCTATGATATTCGCAATCCGCTTTCGTTTCCTGCTCATACATAATCACCGCTTCGCTCTTCCTACTTTCTGATGCGATGAAGCTTCTCGCTTATGAGTGATAACTTCAAGTCAAAAATTCTGCAAAGATAATTCTTTATTAGCTTTATGACATTTACTTTCGTGTCATAATCGTCATTCCACACAACAGGAAGCTCTGCTATTGTGTATCCTGCTTTTTCAGCTCTTATAAGAAGCTCCGCACAGTAGAACCACCCTTTATCATCACCTGAAAGCTTGACAAGCTTCTTGGCACATTCTTTTCTGAAAAACTGGAAGCCCTCCATAGTATCCGATACTCTGACAAAGAATACTGATTTGATAAGCAAATCAAGTCCAACGCTCGTTATATTTCTAAGAGGCTTTCTTCCATTGACCTTCGATTTTCCCGAAAGCCTGTTTCCTTTTATTATGCTTATATCATCATATTTTTCGAATGCTCTCATGACTGTTGCAAGATAGTGTATGTCAGTCGATAAATCAACATCCACATATCCTACTATGTCGCAGTCATTTTTATTTACCGCTTCACGAAAAGCAAGCCCGAAGCCCTTCTCATTAAGTGATATATAGTTAATATTAGAATACACCTGTGCAAGCTCTTCTATGATATCAAGTGTTCTGTCCGTTGAACCATTGTCTACAATAGTAATTATTGCATCTATATCCTTTCTCTTTTCAAGAAAACGCTCTGTGGCACGTATCCCTTTCTCAAGTCTTCTCTCTTCATCCAACACAGGAAAAACAATATTTACAGTCATATTTCTTTCTCCATTTCATATTCTATCAGGCTATTTATCATTCAGATGCCTGCAATGCCATTATACTTAATAAATCGCAGCCATGCTGCCTGCACTTATGCATCATACCTTGTCAACGCTCTCCACAATATAGTCAAGCCTTCTTGTATTAACTTCAAGTATTATGTTCATATACTTTGTCAAAAACATTATAAGCAGAAAAACTCCAAAAAAGCCAAACGATATGACTCCCATAAGAGATACCCACCCGGCAGCGAGATTTGTATCATAAAAGAGAGAATATATCGTCCATATTCCAACTCCAACCGATACAAGCAGAAAAATAGCACTCAGCATAAGCGTAACTTTTTCGATTACTTTTGTATAAATCATCATGTAGCTTATTCCCGAATTGAGCCTGTAGGAGCTTTCACTGCGTGTATTCTTCTCCCTGTTTCCGTTGACGGGCTTGTACTGTATATAGTCAAACGGCAGACCGCTTGTCACATACAGATATTTGCGGTACTGTATTCCGCGGTTCATCTTTTTTACACGGTTTAGCGCTCTGCGCGACACGATTCTGAATGTGTCATGTCTTACCGCTTTAGCTTTATTTATGTTAATCAGCCTGTAAAAAATTCTTGATGACAGCTGCATTGTGTCATCACCTGCAAAGACAATATCATTTCCTTCTCTTGCTCTGTTGAACACGTCCAATATAAGATTCAGGTCATAATTAACATTAATATTGTCGAACTCATATACAAAATCACCTACCGCCAAATCGTCACCGGCACATATCGCCGCCTCAACTCCCTGATAATAAGCCAGCTTTATGACGGATACTATCGCAGGCGAACCATATCCATCCACATTCTTTTTTGCTGCGGCAACATAATTATACGAGTCATCATCGCACACAAGTATCAGCTCAAAATTTTCAAAATCGGCATTTATTCTGCTGACAACATTCGAGAGAAAATATTCTATCTCAGCCTGCGTATTATTATGTATATATGCAACTGCACTGACAAAGCATTTATTTCTCTTTGTCTTTACTTCATTCATATGAACCTCCAAATCACTTTATTTTAATCTTCCATATCTAAAAACTCATCCACATCATACACTGTGTTGATTTTTCCGCTTAGCACACTCACAAAATATGGCTTCTGCGACATGACTTTTATGAGCGTCGGTCTTGAATCGTCAACCTCAGAGGTTTTAAGAATAGGCTTCATTGAAAAACGCGAGCTATGATATTTAAAAGCATACTCGGCTCTCATATATTTATGAGCCATGCTCTGCATATACTTCCATGATGTCTCCGGCTTTCTCTTGCAGGTGTCACAATTTCCAAGACTCATCTGACTGCACTCAATTCCGTCCTGACATGAAAATACAGGCAGCTTCTCATAGCATGTATCATGCGGAGTTCTCGTCACGGTTGTAAGTGAGTGAAATCCGGTCTTGCCAAAAGGCATTATCGAAAAGAAAGGCCCATCCATAACCGTAAAGCCTGTACCCTTTAACTTCTCGGAAGGCTCGCATAGTATAATCTCACACAGCTCGTATTTTATGTTAAATGAGTCAAAGCCCGCCATCGAATGTATCTGGTTTACGGATGCGTATGTCGCATTAAAAATATAACCGGAGGAATATTCACCCTTATCCGTCTTTATCACATATACGTCTCCGGCTCTGTCTATCTGCGTGATATTTTCGCAGAACTTAAGCGTGACATTCTTATATTTTTCAAGCTCATTCATAAAATATTCCCTGAGAATCGATGCGTCGTAGGTATATTCCTTTGTCATAAATGCACCGTCACATACATTGTCGTTAAAATACTTTCCGACAGCGAGCTCCTCACAAGGAATACCTACATTCTGGCAGAAAAGCTTAAATTCATTGGCTGCCGTCCATGAAAAATCCGCCGATGTCGCATAAATCTGGTCAAATTCGCTGTTCACGCAAAATCCGAAATCCTCATTGAATCTGTTAAAATAATGCGCTGATTTCATCGCTGTGTATATACTTCTGGGATAGTGGTAGCCCATATGGACACGCGCCTGATTTATGAATGTAGCTCTTAAGAAAGGACGCTGCTCCTTCTCTATAACAAGAACCTTCTGACCTTTTTTTCCACTATACAGTGCAGCATATAAGCCATATAAGCCTGCACCTATTATTATCTTATCATATATCATATCAATCCTCATTCTGCTGACATAAATATCAGAAAAAACGATATCTTAGGCAGTCAGCTTTTGCATTACTCCTTACTATTATGGTACTTTCTTAATTTTTGTAAGAATAAGCCTGACTTATTTTTCTCTCCGATACAGCATATCACAATAATGACAATCAATGTGACTGCCGATACTCCCTCAGCCAATCTCCACCATGGCTTTTCAAAATACCTCACTGTTATTGTGCCTTTATACCCTGCCGGAACATTTACCATGACTCTCCTGTTAGCGCCTGCTTCAAGATAGAAGCTCTCACCGGTGCCAGAATCATATGCCCTATATCCCGGATAATCGAACAGTGGCAGAATAACCTTCTCAAATCCGTCACTTCCCATATTATTTACATCGATTGTCGTGACACCGCTGTCATATGTATAGCTGTCAACTGTCAGCACATCCGATGTAACTTCAAGCTGTCTGTTCCTGCACATGGTTATATCTGTTCCTTCAAGCTGATAATCATTAGTCACGCCAAGTGCGAATGTATCTGTCTGGTTGTCAGAATATATCTGCGCTCCTGTTGTGCCATTTGACAAATCAGCATAGAAAAAGCCTGCCGAAATCACTGTAAGTGCCAGCATACATGCCGCTGCACCTGTATAGACCTTGGTATCAGCCTTTTTTACATAATACATTCCTGCTGCTGTGGCAAACGCTGCAAATGCTGCACCCACGCTCAGAAATCTCCATGAAAATTCAATCTTAGCCAGCCATATTGCTATAGTTTTGCTTATATTGTTAATCTCGTCCCATGGAAAAATCCACAAAGAGAATATAATAGTCATTATGGCAAATATTGCAGTTATATTTCCAACCTTATAAAGCCTGTCATTTTTTATCTCCGATTTGCTGTATTTGCAGCGCACATATAGCCACACCGCAATTCCTGTTATAAGCGGAACTCCCATCGTAAGACAGAATTCTCCGCTCGCAAACATCGGTACATTTGTTCCCTTTCCGTAATAGAACAGAGAAAATATCTGCATAGGATACACGCCTGAGCCCTGAAACATCAGGCTGCCTGTGCCATTTACAAGTATATCCATATCCATCGAATCAATAAACGGCACGATAAACCATGCATTTAACATAAGCACAATTACCGCAGATGCTGCAAGATAGCATAACCTTCTTACCCTGAATGTCTTTCTTATGTTCAATAGAACAAAAATTCCTATAAATATTCCCACAAACAGGCTTGATACAATATGGCTCTGTATAACTCCGCTTATTCCAAGTATGAGCGGAACACATTTTCTTAAGGTAAGGCTCTCATCATCCTTATAGACCTTGTACATCCCATATATTATAAGCGGGAAAAATACCATTGACAGTATCTCTCCTAACCTCGCCGCAAGATACAATTCACTTAACCTGTATGGCGCAAGTGTATATAGAAAGCTTCCCAAAACGGCAGCGTTTCTGTTATCTGATACATTCTTAAGTGCATAATAGCTTACAGCACACGTAGCAAAATTGATTATCACAACGAATATCTGGTAGCTTGTCTGGATCGGAAAACCAAGCACAGTAAGCAGAGCAGGAATATATAAAAATAACTGCGGATAAAACAGAGGTGTTGCATAGCCATATCCGTTTATCATATCGGGCTGTATCTTTACAAGCCAGTTTCCGGCCTTTATTCCATCTGCTATCTGCGCTATCCTCGCCATGTGAAATGTCAGGTCATGCCCCACATATATGTATCTGTACATCATCGGAAGACTTGCAAAGAATGTTATCACAGCAAGCTCAATGGCAGCGCTGTTTCCCGGATTTTTTATCTGCTTTATTATCATGTAGGCAAGCATGTCAATTCCGCTTATGATAAGCAGCACAGCAAAAAATCTTACGAACCTGAAATACAGCGATTCCGCAATCACAAGCTTCTTGATAGTGATATTTCCATATCCCTGATATGTTATATTAAGCGTTAAATCCCTGCATTTTGTGAGAGAATTAATCCAAAACGGCTCTTTATTTTCTGTCGTGCCATAATATATATTAAATCCTCCTCCGACTAACTGCTGAATAAATGTCGAAGATGATACATTTATGCTGCATATCGGAATCTCACTTCCGCCGCTCCACTTTGAAGCATCATAGTCATCAATATCAGCCTTGTACACGGCCTCTATTTCATACCTGCCGGGTCTTAAATTAATGTTTCCGAATGCTGCTGATATCGTGCCTGCATCTGTCTCATTGTCAGACTGCTTTATCACAAGCGTTCCGTCCGATACCGCACAAAAATTGTAGTAGTCGGCTCTGCTTAAATCAAACTCAACCACTGTGCGTCTGCCAAACAGCGAAACAAATGCCCACAATATTATAAAAATCTCCACAACAGCAACAAATGCCAATCCATGATGTTCCTTAATAAGCTCCTTTAATTTCATATACGCTCCTAATATTTTATTCTCAATAACCAATTACAGTTAAGCACTAAAACCTGTACATTGATACCATGTGCCATATGGTTTGCGGTAAATCATTCATATCCATCTATATAATCAGTCTGCAAATTATCTGAATAATATATTCTTTCTAAATAATTAGTCTGTAAATTGCCTGAATAATATATACTTTCTAAATTAATCCTGCAAAAAGTGTAATTGCATTCTCCATAATCCCATCAGGAAATTCATATTCCTGCGTGTGAAGCTGTGCATAAGCTTCACCGTCTCCAACTCCGAAAAATGCTCCTCCTGTTCCCATAAGATAATATCCGAAATCCTCCGACCATCGCATAGGCTTATGAAGCTTATCCACCGTAAGTCCAAGCCTATCAGCACATGAGATAATCCTTTGCACACTCTCATGGTGATTCTCTGTCGCAGGAAATCTCTCTATCTGTCTTATATCAACCGTAACTCCTGCCCGATGTGCTGCGCTCACCGCAAGCTCAGCTATCCTGTTTATATAGCTTTCAAACACATATTCCCTCTCACCTCTTACAGTGAGCCTTAATACACCCTCCGATGCAGCGACTCCATAGCTTGAGCTTCCGGCTTCAATCCCTATAAGCGTCATAAGGACGAACCCTTCATGCTCATTTACACGCTCTGTCAGGTCTTCTACATCCAAAAGCAGCTTTGCAAGAGCCGGTCCGGGATTTCTTCCCGCCTCCGGATATGCAGCATGGCTTGGTGTTCCATGCATTGATATCTCAAGCCCTGTCGAAGCACAGGCAAATGTGCCTTCACTCACAATAATATTTCCTCTTGCATGTCCGGGTATATTGTGAAGTCCGTATATCTCTTCAATATTTTTATCTACAATAAGCTGTGAACATATTTTCGCTCCCTCTCCGGTCTCCTCACCGGGCTGAAAAATCAGATATACATCCCTGTCTGTCTTTTTGCC
The DNA here is from genome assembly GCA_900545175.1 of uncultured Eubacteriales bacterium. GTDB lineage: Bacteria > Bacillota > Clostridia > Lachnospirales > Lachnospiraceae > CAG-882. The sequence continues at coordinate 40,206 of UQYF01000010.1, read as the reverse complement.
TGCAAGCACTAATGCAAGCCCCGCAAGTATGCTGCTGTGTCCATCATGCCCGCAGTAATGCCCATAAAGCCCGTCCTTGCCGCACACAGCATCCATATCGGCACGGAAAGCTATTGCACCTTTCTTGTGTTCATCGGCTTTTTTTACGACATAAAACCAGAAACCGCAGTCAACAATATCAAGCTGCGTATTCTCAGCTATAAAGCTCATGATTTTCTGCTTTGTCTTATGCTCTTTCATGGACGCCTCCGGGATTTTATGAAGCTCATGCCTTAGAGCTGTAATCTTATCTAAAAGCTGCATTATATCTGTATCTCTAATTTCCATAAGCACCTCCGGAAAATGTCTGCATCAGTCCGCCATCACGCAGGCAGAAATCATAATATTAATTAATATACCACTTTATTTTATTTTTTTAAATGCATATTTTATCAAATCACAAATTATTCCTTGAAAAGATTAAGGTGCCAAAGCATGCTCTGAAAACTTAAATAAATTATTTCTTGACAATTATTTATATCGGTGGTAAATTAGCTGAAATTTACTAAAAAAGAAAGCGGGGAAATGCCATGAATACACCTATTGATATTTCAAATGTAACTCTAAAAACCAATCGTCTCATACTGCGCCCATGGAGACAGTCCGACCTTGACGATTTTTACGAATATGCCCATGTTGACGGTGTCGGTCAGATGGCCGGCTGGCTTCCCCACAAAGACAAGACAGAATCGCAGACTATACTTGATATGTTTATCTCAGAAAAGAAAACCTTCGCCATTGAATACGAAGGAAAAGTCATCGGCTCTCTTGGAGTTGAAAATTATAATGAAGATTTTTTCCCCGAACTTGCTAAGTACAAGGGACGCGAAATCGGCTGTACTCTCTCAAAGGATTACTGGGGACAGGGCTTGATGCCTGAGGCGGTCACCGAAGTAATACGCTATCTCTTTGAGGACTGTGGGCTCGACTTTGTAACCTACTTGTATTTCCTGCACAACAGACAATCCGCACGCGTTCAGGAAAAATGCGGATTTCATTTTGTAAAAGCTGTAAAATATACGACACGTTACGGAAAAATAGAAGCTTCCAACGCTAACATACTATGGAAAAAAGACTGGGCTGCCCGCTAGGCAGCCCAATAACATAATTAAACAATTTCACAGATAGCATATATTCAGCTTTCCAGAATATATGCTATCCTTACTCCCGATAATCCGGCATATTCCTCTCAACATTCTCCTCTATAACTGTGAGCATGTCATATAGCTTTTTAATTTCTTCATCTGTCATTCCATCTGAAAATATCTCATCCGCCATCTTAAAAAGCTCTATAACCTTATCTGCTTTTTCTTCACCCGCAGGTGTGAGCGATATGACCCATGAGCGCCTGCATCCAGGATTGTCCGTTCTCTTTACAAGCCCCATCTTCTCAAGCTTGTCAAGCGTTCTAGACATCGTGGTCACATCAAGAACACATAAGTCGGCAAGCTCTCTCTGGCTCATCGCACCCTTTAGCCTTAACATCCTGAGTATCCGTGGCTGTCCCTGCCCCACTGTCAGCCCAAGCTCGATAAAATGCGGTCTTAACAGCTTCCTTCTAAGCAGCTCTACGCGCAAAAAAGCGCTCCCCAATCCGTCTCTTTCCATACAAATATACCTCTCTATGCTTTATATTACATCAGGATTCAAGTGGCAAAACATGCTGATTTATGTTATAAATGTATAGCATGTTTTGACACCCGACATCCGTTAAATAATTGCGAAACGCAAATTCGTAAACAAACAGTTGTGTAATTTTACCGGTACACTGCCGGACCTTTTTTAAAGCGTTGGCGTTTAGCGGCTGTATTTTAGCCGCTTATGCGCCACTACGCTTTAAAATGAGTGAGAACGCGTCCGGAAGGGTACCGGCAAAATTACACAACGTCCGTATGTGCAAACTGAGTTTCGCAATTATATACTTCATATCGTCATAACAATCACTCTAATTCGAACTGCCCCATATACAGTCTATAGTATCTTCCTTCCTGTGCAAGCAGCTCCTCATGGCTTCCTCTCTCAATTATCCCGCCCTTTTCAAGCACCATAATCGCCTCCGAGTTTCTTACCGTGGACAGTCTGTGTGCTATTACGAACACGGTTCTGCCCTCCATGATTGCATCCATTCCTTTTTCAATAAGGCGCTCTGTTCTTGTGTCTACCGAGCTTGTCGCCTCATCAAGGATGAGCACAGGCGGCTTCGCAGCTGCTGCCCTTGCTATTGCAAGAAGCTGTCTCTGACCCTGTGAGAGATTTCCTCCGTCAGAATAGAGCATTGTATTGTAGCCCTCCGGCAGCCATTTTATAAATGAATCTGCGTTGGCTATCCTTGCAGCCTCCGATACCTCCTCGTCAGTCGCATGAGGATTTCCATATCTTATATTATCCGCTATTGTGCCGGTAAAAAGATGTGTCTCCTGAATTACCATTGCAAGTGAACGGCGCAGGTCATCCTTCTTTATATCCTTGATGTCAATTCCGTCATAGGTTATTGTTCCCGACTGTATCTCATAGAACCTGTTAACAAGATTTACAATGGTTGTCTTTCCCGCTCCGGTTGAGCCGACAAATGCTATCTTTTGTCCCGGCTTGGCAAAAAGTGATATTCCGTTTAAAACTCTCTTCCCAGGCACATATCCGAACACTACATCCTTAAATCGCACATCGCCCTTAAGCTCCACAAGACATGGTGTTCTCAGGCTTCCGGTATCAGATACCTTCCATGCGAAAAGCCCTGTTCTCTCCTCGCATTCTATAAGCTCACCATCGGGAGTTCTCACTGCATTGCACAGCGTTACTGTTCCCTCGTCAAGCTCCGGATCCTCGTCCATCATCTCAAAAATACGCTCCGCACCTGACAAAGCTGAAAGGAGAAAATTTACCTGATTCGTGAACTGGTTCAATGGCATGGCGCTCTGCCGCACATACACAAGGTATGCTGACAGGGTTCCAAGGTCTAATAGTCCTTTTATTGCCATAAGTCCACCCACACAGGCAGATACGGCATAGTTAAAGTAGGAAAGAGAAACTATCGTAGGAACCATTCTCCCTGCAAAAGTAAGTGCATGAGTGGATTCTTTTCTTAATCTCTCATTCATCTCACAGAAACGCTCAAAATCCTTTGCTTCGTGATTGAACACCTTCTCGACCTTCTGACCTGCCATCATCTCCTGCACAAAGCCGTTAATTTTTCCAAGCTCTTCCTGCTGCCTGTTAAAATACTTCTTGCTCTGCCTGCCATTTACCTTGATGAACGCAAACATAAGCAGAAGGAAAACAACAACGATAAGTGAAAGCTTAACACTTAACACCATCATCATCACTATCGTTCCGAAAAGCTGCATGAAGCTCTGTATTATCATGGCAAAGCTGCTGTTCATAGCTTCCTGAACCGTGTCCACATCGTTAGTAAACCGGCTCATAAGCTCGCCATGTGAATGAGCATCAAAATAGCTTAGCGGAAGCTTCTGTGTATGTGCAAAAAGGTCATTCCTTATCTCCTTTATGACCTTCTGCGAAGTAATCACCATCAGTCTGTTGTATGCGAAAGTTGCCAGTGCACCGCACAGATACATCACACCCATCGAAATAACAGCCCTTATAAGCCCTGTAGTATCACCCGGAACAATGAATTTATTGATTACCGGCTTTAAAAGGTATGTTCCCATAATATTTGCGCCGGCACTTATGAATACTAACAGTGCAACAAGCACGAACGACCATTTATGAAAGCCAAGGTAGACGAGCAGGTGCTTTATGGTCTTTTTCGTGTCCTTTGGTCTTTTATATCCGACATATTTTGCCATTATAAATCTGCCCCCTCCTTCTGCGATTCATATATTTCCTGATATATTTTATTACCTGCAAGAAGACTCTCATGCGTCCCTATTCCGTTTATCCTTCCCTTATCAAGAATGATAATCTGATCCGCATGGTGTACCGATGATATTCTCTGTGCAATTATAATTTTTGTCATATCCGGAAGCTTATCGGCAAGTCCTTCACGGATTTTTGCCTCCGTTGCTGTATCGACAGCGCTTGTCGAATCATCGAGGATAAGCACCTTCGGCTTTTTTAAGATTGCTCTTGCAATACATATTCTCTGCTTCTGCCCACCTGAGACATTGACACCTCCCTGTCCCATCTCCGTCTCGTATCCATCCGAAAGTCTGTCGATAAACTCATCGACACAGGCAATATGGCATGCCTCTTCAATTTCCTCCATAGTGGCATCCTCGTTGCCCCATTTAAGATTTGACAAAAGAGAGCCGGAAAAAAGTGTATTTTTCTGCAAAACCATTGCAATGGCATCTCTTAGGTGTCTCATAGGATACTCTTTTACATCAACGCCATCAATCCTTACCACGCCTTCATTCACATCGTAAAGGCGCGGTATAAGCTGCACAAGCGTTGTCTTTGCGGAACCTGTCTGTCCTATGATTCCGACAGTCTGTCCCGGCTCTATGTGAAATGAAATATCGGACAACACATACTCTGCTGCCTCAGCCTTGTATTTAAAGCTCACATGGTCAAATTCAATCTCACCGCGCTCCACACTGATATCCTTAGCAAGCTCGTCTGTTATGTCGATCTTCTCGTCAAGTACTTCCATAATTCTTGCACCCGATGCAAGTGAACGTGTCATCATAAGAAAGACATTCGACATCATCATAAGCGAGTTGAGAATAAGAAGAACATAGCTTAAAAAGCTTGTAAGCTGACCTATTCCCAGCTCTCCTGCCTTCACAAGATGACCGCCAAGAAGTAGTATTCCAAGTATTGTAAAATACATGACAAGCTGCATTGCCGGCATGTTGAGCACAGCACTCTTAAAAGCCTTCTCCGACTGATTTTTAAGATTATCATTGACCCTCTCAAATTTCTCAACCTCATAGTCCCCACGCACATACGCCTTGACAACCCTGATTGCCGTCAGGTTCTCACCAACGGTACGATTTAAAAGATCGATTGCACTCTGCATCTTAGAATACAATGGTCTTATATGAATTATGATTGCGATAAGCATAGCCGCAAGTATAGGCAGCGCCACAAGGAATACAAGCGCCAGTGTCGAGTTGATGGAAAAAGCCACCGATGTCGCCACAATCAGCATTACCGGACTTCTTCCAAAAGGTCTCATTCCGGTTGACACCGAATTCTGGATGTTAGTCACATCGCTGGTAAGCCTTGTGACAAGCGATGACACCCTGAAATGGTCAATATTAGAAAATGAGTATGACTGAAGCTTCTCATACTCAGCCATACGGATATTAGCTCCTAATCCCTGCCCTGCAAGCGCAGAGAACTTAGAGCTTCCAATACCTAAAATAAGCGCAAGAATGGCGCAGCCTCCCATCTGTATTCCTTTGGTATAAATGTAAGGAATATCAGCGTCAGCTACGCCATAATCAATCAAATCCGCCATAAGCATCGGCACCATAAGCTCAAGAACGGCCTCAACGCCGATGCACAATAAGGCAAGATATGCGTATTTCTTATACTGTCCCATATAAGAAAATATTCTCTTCAACATTACTTGTACCTCCAATAGTTGCATTTGCAACTATTGTATTTCCAAGTATTTAAAATGTCAATATGCTTTTTTACAGTCAATGCTATTCACAATCCGCTTCCTGATGAATAATATATAAAAATGCTGCATATGTCACTCACCGGTATATCCGAATTTTTCTAAGTCAACTCTGCCATCCACAACCTCTATTCCGTCAGCCCTCAGTCGTCTTTCCTGCTCATCTTCGCCCCCGAACGCAAATGCACCTGAAAGTTCTCCCTTAGAATTGACCACTCTGAAACATGGTATATTCTCCGGGTCAGGATTTCTGTGCAGCGCATTTCCAACAGCACGTGCCATCTTCCTGTCGCCCGCCATATACGCAACCTGACCGTAGGTGGCAACCATTCCCTTTGGTATCCGCTTCACTGCTTCATATATCCTCTTCGTAGGATTATCGCAGACCAGGGCATAGCTGGCGGCAATCATGTCCTGTATAGCCTCATCAGGTATTGAACCGTCAAGTATTATCGTGTTCCAGTGTTCCTTATTCTGATGATATCCCGGCTGCACCGCCTCATAGGCCTTTCGCCAGAAATCTCTCAACTCCGGGTCAACCTTCACATTCAGATTAATATATCCATTTCTCTCATACACCCACAGAAATGCCTTTTTGCTGCCCTGCACCCTCACAAGCTCCCAGCTGCTATCGTGAAACGGTGCCTCCTTGTATGTGTACGGAAACGAAAGTCCGTAGTCTAATGCTTCTTCTCTTGTTCTCATAATAACGCACAATGTAATTATCTTAAACGATAATCTTTCCTTTCTCTCAGTTATCGCTGAGTGTTTATTTTTGCTTTATAACCGCTTCACAGCTAATAAGTAATTTATTGACTATGTACCATGGTGGTTGTAAACTATAAAAAAGGAGGTCAAAGTCATGAAATCTGTAGTCCTATTATATAACACGTGCTGTATATACGAAATTGTCATATTGAACTATTTTTTGAAATATTCCGGTAAAAATGTTGAATTTGTTTCAATTGATGGAAATGCTATAACATCAATGGAAGGATACTCAATCAACGTCTCAGGCATCATGACAAATACCAATACCAAAAATATTGAGCTTATGATTATCCCCGGCGGAAATATTAAAGAAATTGACAATAAGATTGTATGGGAATATATTAAACAAATTCATTCTGATAACGCACTTATTGCCGGTATCTGTGCCGGTGTTGATGTACTTGACCACTCCGGAGTTCTAGACGGAATCGATTCAACACATTCGACTGAGCTAGATGTTGTTGTAACTGACAAAATAATCACATCACGTGCAAATGGATATGTAAATTTTGCGATTGAAATTGCAAAAAAAATGAATTTATTCAAAGATGATGCTGATTTGAGGGAAACCATAGCATTTTGGAGAGATTATAAAAGAATGCAGTAGTATAACATTTTGTATAATAGAAAATTTCAATGGGAGTTTCTATTATACAAAAATACAGGTACATATGTCTCATCACCATAACACATGTACCTGTTTCTGCATTAGTCGATATATCTTACTTCCCCTGCATAAGTCCTCTCCTTATAGGGTGCATCAGGTGCAGCATATCCAAGAGCAGCAATTCCGTAGACAACATGGTCTGAAGGAATACCAAGCTCATTAAGCACTGCTCTCACCTTCTCGTCATCGCACACAGCTCCGACCTGGTTAATCCACACTGAACCGACACCGTAGGAATGTGCCGCAAGGAAAATATTCTCAAGCGCACAGGCATTGTCATCCCTTCCAAGATGGCTCTCTTTAAGGTTGGATGGGATAATGAGCGCTGCCGGCTTGTACATATCGTAGTGCTCCCTGCCAAGTGCCGCTCCGACAACCTCACACAGCTGTGCAATCACATCCTTATTGGTCACAACCGTGAAGCTCCATGACTGCTTTCCCATTCCGCACGGTGCATGAAGTGCCGCATCGACAATGTCCTTTAATATATCCTTTGAAATCTTCTCATCCGTAAACTTGCGGGTGCTTCTTCTTGTAAGTATGTTTTTCATTACCTCATTCATTATGTTTTCCTCCTGAATTATTTTGTTGTTGGGACAGTGGGGTCAGGTTCGTGTCCCACAGTTTTGGGACACGGACCTGACCCCTGTCCCAAAAGCTTATACAGCGTAGGCTCGAATGAGAATTCATTCATCAGCGCATGTACTTCATTCAATGCATTCTCTTTGACTGACCTCGGTGCAACCGGACGGTACACAGCCCTTATAAGAATGTTCTTCGGCGTGTGGTCAAAATCGATAAATTCTAGAAGCTGGGTTCTGTAGCCGCTGTACTCAAGAAGATTAGCTCTGACTGCATCGGTTGCAAGCGCCGCAAAGCGCTCCTTGATGATTCCGTAGCGTGACATGATTGGAAGTGTTGCCGGCTTCATCTGCTTGTTAAGCTCATGCTGGCAGCATGGCACTGAAAATATCATCTTCGCTTTCCACTGTATCGCATTGTATAGTGCATAGTCGGTGGCTGTATCACAGGCATGAAGAGTAATCACCATGTCAACATCAAAAGGTGCCTTGTAGCCGTTGATATCTCCAAGCTCAAAGTGCAGCTTATCATAATGGTACTTTTCTGCCGCCTTATTGCATTTTTCTATGACATCTGCTTTTAAATCAAGTCCTATCATGTTGACTTCAAGCCCCATGACCTGTGTCAGATAGTAGTAAACAACAAATGTCAGATAAGACTTACCACATCCAAAATCAATGACATTGAGCTTCTTTACCTTAAGGTTAGAAATCTCGTCATTCAAAATCTCGACAAAGCGGTTAATCTGCTTGTATTTGTCATACATCGAATTTACAACTCTGCCGTCCCTTGTGAACACTCCCATGTCTACAAGAGGCTCAATATTCATGCCTTCGCTCAGAATATAGTTCTTTTTGCGGTTGTGACCGTTATCTGATGCCGCCTTTACCGCCTCAGTCGCAAGCCTCTTCACCTTATAATTGCACCTTCCATTCTTGGAAATGAGTATGATATGCTCCGAATCGGCAGTCATTGCGTTTACCTGCCTGTAATGACCGCTGATAAGCTCTACACACCTGTCGGCAAGAAGCTCCTTTTTCACGTTCTCATGGAACACCTGCTTTTGTGTATACTTTGAAATCTGAAAGAAATCCTTCTTACGCTCAATCACAAGCTTCTGGTATTCCTCCGACTTATTCGCCGGATTGCTTATTATTATCTTGTTGAAATCCGCCTCCAAAATTATAGATATATACTGCTGTAATTCGTTCATATATTTTCCTTATCCTCTAATAAAAACTTTATTTACGCTAATCATTGTGACTATTTGTAAAATTTCTCCGCTAAAATAACTGCCGCTCTTTTTTTCATATCTATGTGGTTAATATTATTGGTAATCCAATTTCTCTGCTTGTTCATATAAAATAGATATCTTGAATCTTTTTTAGACTAGCAATCAATCAATACAAGCGGTATCGTCATCTCCTCCTCTGTAAGCCCTGCATGGGCACCGATGAAGAAATCCGCTTCCTCTCTTGTATTATATATACACAAATCGCCAATCGCAACTGCAAGATAATCGCCAAGCATATCACGGAATGACTCATGCTCCCTGCCTTCACCGAAAAGCTTTTTTTCAAGCACTTCCTCTTTTGTCAAAAGCATGAATTTATCGGAAAACTTCCTGTTAAACTCGTCTGCGAACTGCTCCTTCATTCCGGGCTTTATGAAGAAATTAAGCGCTCTCGGCTCGATGGACGGAAGTCTTAGCAGGCACTCACATAGCTTAGGATAGTCTGTGAGCGACACACCTTTGGTGTCTATATGTCCGTGGTCAGCCGTGACTATGACCAGAGTTTTGCTTTTTTCTGCCTCTTTAAAATTCTCTGGCTCTCCAAGCTTTCTGCAAAGCTCTTTAACCTGTTTTTCCAGCTTTCTTAAAAGCGTCTTTGCGTCAGCACCAAAGCAGCCCTTCTCATGCATAGTATGGTCAGGCTCGTTCCAATAGCTGTATATGTATTTTTTCCCTGGCTTATTGCAAAGTCCGGCTATTCTTTCACATATATCTTCAAAAGAATCCGGAAACGGCTTGACAAACGGTGTGACCGCATAGCCCTGTCTTCCACTCTTTACCAGTCTGTCGACAGCGCTCTCATAGCCGCAATAGCGCGATGCCACATTGTAATTCTCTGCCTGCTCGTCAGTTCCTGTCTCCTTGTTTAAAAATACAGTCACGTTCTTGTCAATCTGCGGATAGTAGCAGTCCCAGCCGAGCCACCCATGCTCACATGGCTCCATACCACTCTGTATCGATGTCGTGGCAGCCACAGTCGTAGGCGGAAATGTCGAGCTCAGTGTCCCTGCAAGATGCGACTGAAAGAAGCCTCTGCGCGCTAAATTTGCATCCATTATGTTCTTACCCATTCCATCAAGAAGAATTACCACTATATTTTCATAATCCTTCCCTTCCAGATATCTGTCAAGCAGCATAAGCGTTCCTCTTTCCGGCTCAAGTCCCATGCTGTGCAGTATGGAATTAGGAATTCCCAATATACTATTTTTATAATCAGGATATTTTATCATCAAGATATTCTCCGTTCCACCGCACCATGCGGCATAATTTTCCACTTAGCGTTTAACATCCGGCTGACATTTTAAATCTGCCGTTACCATCTCATTTTCGCAATAATTATAACACCAATCCTTCCTTTTTCCTACTTCAAATATCTTAGCGCACTATAAAGTCCCCAGTCCTGGTCGTTAGCATATGCATCCGCATAGTGTGCCTTCTCACCATTTACAGTTACCGGATACACAAAAGCGCATGTTGCACTCCCATCAGGGTAAAACATTGATAACACCGCCCTCAACGATTTCTCTGCCTTTTTAGCATATATTTTTTGTCCTGTGATATTGGCATAATAATTATATACTATACCTGTTAATGTACTCCAATAATGTACAAAGGTATCCCCATAAAGCCTGCGTTTTCCAAACCAATAACCATCCCAATGTCGTATCGCCACCTCATTAAGGTGATAATCCGGCTGCTTTCCGTTAAAAAGTTCAAGCACCTTTTTTTGCAGCTCTATCCCTTCAAGATATTTTTCATCCCCTGTAAGCAGGTATGTTTCCTCCAGTATCTGCGCAGCCGGAGCAACTATGCTCTGCTCGTAATTAACCTCCGACTTCGGATATTCTGTTCCCATTTCCAGCATAAAATCTGCATGTTTCTTAAAATATTCCGTCATCTGAGCTAGTTCCTGTGTCATTCCTGCTTCTTTTAATGCATTTGTCATCGTCAGTATAGGTAACTCTATCGCATAAAATTTTCCGCCACCATTACTATAATAATATTGCATTATACGGCATGCAGCAGTAAGATATTTTCTATCTCTATACAACTTGTATAACTCCGAATAAAAAAGTGCAAACCATGGTGCATTATAGAGGCGTTTATAACTGTTATCCCTCATATAGTCATTATACACCTCACCTGTCTGCTCGTTCACAAGTTCTCGCCCAACAAATGCAGCATATTTTCTTAATGATTTATCAACCATCTCATCGTCAGCTCCTTGTAGGTATTTTGCGAGCAATATTCCCATTCCTACACGTTCTCTCCCCGCATTATAATCATTTTCCGGAGCATAAAACATGTGTTTTTCTTCATTGTCATATATAAGATAATCTCCGTCTAAATGGCTTTTAGCATTGTTATACTGCTGTTTATCAACTATAAAATGGCATCTTGCTCTCACAAGCTTTGACAGCTCAGGTTGTATCAACAGGCGGCAATATGTCCTGACACCCTCAACAATAATATCAAATTTAAGCTCTCCAATTCGTTCTGCCGGCTTATTTATAATAATTTTATTTTGTTTAAATTCCGGCTTTATCGGCGTACCATTTTCTAATATCTCTACGTTTTCACACTTATATTCAAAGGCTGGCATAACACTTACATTAATATTTTCACCTTCAAAAAGCACATAATTTTCCGCATCTACCTCAATAAAATGTCTACAATATTTTTTTGCTTTTTTGTAAAAATCATTTTGTTCCTTGAAGGGAAACAATACCCACTCTAAGCTGTAGCTCTCGCCTGGTGCAAGTGAAAATGGTGCCGGGTGAAGTATAAAATCTCCCCTGTCATTACTCATTCTTTCCTTATTTCTCTCTACACTATAACCGGACAAAGCTCCAGTTGTCAAAATAAGCCCAAGATGTGGTGGCTCTCCACCCATTCTGTAAGCCATAATATATGAGACATCATCACCGCAGCATATATGTGTATGGCATCTGTATCTAAGGCATGTCTGTGCATCAACATAATCATCATTAAAAGGTGTGTATATTCCAATATCCGTAAGTGATGTAAACACATCCCTCTTAGAATTGTTTGTAAATGTATACCTTTCACTCACGATATCACCATTTCTTTTGCTGTCTACATCTACATCAAGTTCCTTCTTGCATTTTACCGTGCCCCATTCCGTTGTCCCCTCAACCCAGTTCATTTTATATTTGTCTTCTGATAATATCAATTCTTTCATTGCAATGTCGTCCTCCATATACATTTATTGACCTGTAACTAAAACTAGCTTATACTCTATATATAAATATGTAAATGAAAAAATTACAGCAAAAAGTGAAAAAAGGTTAGATATTACCATGAACTTTAACTTGAACACCAATATCGAATTTACAATGCACGGAACCTTTACGGCACCCGACAGCACATGGCTTCACATTAGCCGCAGTATCACAAGCTACGAGCTGTTCTATGTGACAAAGGGAACTCTCTACATATCCGATGACAACAACGATTACACTGTCAAAACAGGTGAATATGTCATAACAGCGCCATGTAAGAACCAGCATGGATGGAAGCCATGCGAATGCACCTTCTATTATTTTCACTGGTTTGCCGATGATTCATGCATGAGCGGTTTTCCATGTCTTGGAAGCTGCAAGAACATTGATATCATAGAAAAGTATTATGCCCTGTTGTCGGATGAAAATCTGACAAAGGAAATTTCCAACCACCTAATGGCGATTATCCTGCTCGAAATCCAAAAGGGCGACAAAAATATCTCCGCCGGAAATACAGCAGAGCTTTGCAAGCGCATCCTGTCATATATACAGTTTGCACCCTGCGAGGAACTTAAAGTGTCCTCTATCGCTTCACATTTTAAGTACAATGAAAAATACCTCACACACTGCTTCACAACTCAGACCGGCGAATCGCTGAAAAAACATCTCAAGGCTGAAATGATAAAGCGTGCCAAGCATATTTTAGAATATACTGACACGCCGATAGCAGCCATAAGTGAGCAGCTCGGTTACAGCGACACCCACAGCTTCTCACACATATTTAAAAATACCGTGAAACTCTCTCCGAGAGAATACCGAAAGAAGTTTCAAAAAGAGGATATTGTCTGATTGTGTTTTCAGAATTATTGAAAACTATTTATAACTTCAAGAAACCTTGCCCCATACTTTTTAAACTTATTCTCTCCGACTCCCGACACATTAAGCATATCATATTCATTCTTAGGAAGCTTGACACACATGTCAATGAGCGTCTTATCGCTGAAAATAATATATGGCGGAACAGCCTCCTCCTTGGCAAGCTCAAGCCGCAGCTTGCGAAGCTGCTCAAACAGCTTATACCCCGCTGCTGTGAGCGCATCAGTGCTTCTTGCTTTCTGTCTTGCCGGCTTTTTAGGCTTGTCAGTTCTAACCGGCTGCTTCGACTCATATGTCCGCAGCACAACATGCGTGTCTTCATTTTCAAGTGCACTTACATCCCCAAGCTTTAAAACACTGTACCGGTCATCTGTCTGGCAGAGATACCCTTCCTCAATAAGCTGGCTTATAAGGCTTCTTATTGTCGCTTCGCTGCAGTCGTTTAATGCACCATAAGATTTATAATTGTCGGCACCGATTTCCTTCAGTCTTGCCCTGTCCGCTCCCATAAGAGTTCCTACGACAATCACAAGACCATATCTTCCGCGCATCTCCTTCACACACTCGACAACCTTTCTTGCCTGCATCGTCATGTCCGTCTGCGTGTACTCTCTGTGGCAGTTTCCACAGTTGTCACAGGGCTTTCCAACCTTCTCGCCAAAATAATTCAGTATGTAATTTCTTAGACAGCCTGTCGTCCTGCAATAGCCCTCCATAGCTTTAAGTCTTTGCATATCATGCTGTCTTACAAGAAGCGCATCCTCCTCATCAAGTCCCGAAAAATCCTTGTTATCCAAAAGGAACTTATTTATCATGATATCCTGCGCTGAAAACAGGAGTATACACTGTGAATTCTCGCCGTCACGCCCTGCGCGTCCTGCCTCCTGATAATAGTTTTCCATGCTCTGCGGCATATTATAATGTATCACATATCTTACATTAGACTTATCAATTCCCATGCCAAAGGCGTTGGTTGCCACAATCACAGGCGTTCTGTCATATATGAAATCATCCTGATTATCTTTGCGCGTCCCTGTGTCAAGCCCGGCATGATACTTTGTCACAGCTACGCCTTTCTTAAATAAAATTTCGAAAACTTTATCCACATTCTTCCTTGTTGAGCAGTATATTATTCCACTGTCATTCGGATGCTTTTCCACATAATCCACCACAAAATCATCTTTTTTGTGTACATGCTCGACACTGTAGTAGAGATTTTCCCTGTCAAAGCCTGTAACAGTGACATCCGGATTATTAAGCTTTAAGATGCACAGTATATCATTCTTGACTTCCTCTGTCGCTGTCGCCGTAAAAGCGCTCACAATCGGTCTTTTATCAAGTCCGTCAACAAAATCGACAATCTTTAGGTAGCTTGGTCTGAAATCCTGTCCCCACTGCGATATACAGTGTGCCTCATCGACTGTCACCATTGATATGTCCGCCTGCCTTGAAAATTCAAGAAAGCCATATGTCTCAAGCCTCTCCGGAGCGACATATATGATTTTATACCGGCCTCCTGCCGCAAGTGAAAGTGCCTTATTTATCTGACCTTCTGTTAGAGATGAATTGATATATGCCGCATGTATGCCTGCTTCATTGAGTGCTTTGACCTGATCCTGCATAAGCGATATAAGCGGCGACACAACTATTGTTATCCCAGACAGCATAAGTGCCGGAACCTGATAGCATATCGACTTTCCGGCTCCTGTCGGCATAATTGCCAGGACATCCCTTCCCGCCATTATTGAATCTATTATTTTCTTCTGTCCTTCACGGAAGGAGTCATAACCAAAGTAGTGTTTTAATGTGTCGTGTGCGTTCAAATGTTTTCTCCAATTCTTATAAATTATCTATACTTATTTTGTATACTTTTATTGCTTACACTCTTACTATTTCCGGCTTACACAGACTGCCTATTAAGCCGGCTTCAAACATCTATATTGTATCTTTTTTACACTGCATTAGCAAGAAGCAAAACTACTTTACAAAATGCCAAAGGCTCTGTAAATTCAATATGCACAGACAGTTCGTACATATATCGTTTACAAAGCCTTAACTTTCTTAAATATCTATTAAATTATTTCCAAACCTCTTGCGCAATCTCCTTCACAAGCGCCAGCTTCGCCCACTGCTGCTCTTTCGTGAGCTTATTTCCAATCTCGCAGGATGCAAAGCCGCACTGAGGGCTTAAGCACAGCCTGTCAAGAGGTATATATTTTGCAGCCTCATGTATTCTTGCTGTCACCGCCTGCTTATCTTCAAGCTCCGGCTTCTTGGTTGTGATAAGCCCTAACACAACCTTCTTGTCGCCGTTTACATGAGAAAGCGGCTCAAAGCCACCGCTTCTCTCATCATCAAACTCAAGATAATAAGCGTCTACATTCTCCTGCTCGAAAAGCACCTTCGCTACATCATTATAAGCTCCGCTGCTCGCATATGTAGAGTGGAAATTGCCGCGGCATACATGTGTGGCAACAGTCATGTCACAAGGAACACCCTCTATTGCGAGATTGTTTATTCTTACAAAGAGCTCCTGAACCTTCAAAAGTCCTTCGTCATCCGTGTCAAAGAACAGCTTCGCCATCGGGTCAACCAACATTCCCCATGAGCAGTCATCAAGCTGAAGATTTCTGCAGCCTGCCTCATATAAATCTGCAATTACCTTTCTGTAGCCTGCTGCGATATCATTAACAAGCTCCTCATTGTCAGAATAATACTTAGCCGTATTCTCAGCCGCAAAAGGCAGAATCATCTGTTCAAGGAACTGTGCCGGAGCCGGTATCGTCTGCTTTGCGACAGTATTCTCATCCTCGAACTGCTTCACGAATTTAAAATGCTCGACAAATGGATGGACACCGCTCACACTGACCTTTCCTGTCAGATAAGTATCATCAATCATTGCCTGCTCACCGTGAAAAGGAAGTCCTGTCTGCGTCTTAGAATGTCCTACTCCGTCAAATGCCCACATAAAATCGAGATGCCATGTAGCACGTCTGAACTCTCCATCAGTTATCACATGATACCCTGCTTCCTTCTGCTTTTCAATCAGCTGCGTGATGCACTCATCCTCAACACGTGTAAGCTGCGCCTTATCAATCTCTCCTCTTCCAAATGCGGCTCTTGCTTCCTTTAATTTCTCCGGACGCAAAAAGCTCCCCACAAAATCATATCTGAATGGTATATTTCTGCTCATAATGTTTTCCTCCTGATATATTTATATGTGGAATCCATGCCAAATCCCACCATCTTTCAAGCTTTTTAAGTGAATCTGCAGCACCTGCCTGCTATGAAATCAATATATCAGCCACACAACAAATAGTAAAATATATCGTGATATCATTTCTCCATAGTTTAAAACTATTGTATCCCATGTCAATGATATACGAAATCCGCTTTCGCTTCCTGTTCATATAAATCAATGCATCATATATGCCTCTTAAGTGCCTCCATATATGACAATCCATATCTGCTTGGAGATGCATCCTTCCTTGTAACAATTCCAATTCTCATCGTGCAGTCTGAGTCTAACGGCTTTGCAATGATATTTTCGCCATTTAACTCGGCATCAAGCACGCCTGAGCACACAGTAAAGCCGTTAAGACCTATAAGAAGATTAAAAAGCGTAGCCCTGTCGCGGACCATGATATTCTTCGGAAGTTCAAGCATATTTAAAAATTCCTCCGAAAAATAGAATGAATTATGTTGTCCCTGCTCAAACACAAGATACGGATACGGAAGCAGATCCTGAACCGTCAGCATTTTTTTGCCGGCAAGCGGATGCCTGTTCGATATAAATACATGCGGCTTCGCCTCAAAAAGCTCCTGAAATTTCAAATCACTCTTTGCAATAAGCTTGCTTAACACTGCCTCGTTCTGCTCACTAAGATATAGTATTCCAAGCTCACTTCTTCCGACAGACACATCATCTATAATCTCGTAAGTCTGCGTCTCCCGCAGCGTGAAACTGTATGTGTCCGCATCATACTCCCTTATCACGTCAACAAAGGCATTCACCGCAAACGAATAATGCTGGCATGATACCGAAAAATGCGGCTTTAAGTGTCTCTCGCCCTTAAAATGCTCCGTCATCACATCCATCTGTTCCAATATCTGTCTCGCATATGATAACAGTGCTTCGCCGTCTCTTGTGAGCTCAACACCCTTGTTCGTCCTTACAAACGCCGTTATGCCCATTTCCTTTTCAACGCTCTGAATCGCCGCCGTAAGGCTCGGCTGTGCTATAAAAAGCCTGTCCGCCGCTTCCGTTATGTTCCTGCATTCCGCAACCATAACTACGTACTTTAACTGCTGTAGTGTCATTTTCACCTCCGTAGAACCGGATAAAGCACATTGCTTATTACATACTCGCCGTCATTTACAAAAATCTCTATGAGATTTTTCTCGACATATATCTCAAGCCGGCATTTTTCTCCGACATAAGGAGTTGTGCATTCTGCATGCAGTGAAACCTGCTCCGGCACACGTTTTGTCCTGTCAGTGCACACGCACCCCTCTCTGAGCTTAATTTTTACACCTGCTATCTCTATATCCTGACCCTCTGCCAGCTCCGCCTCGATTCGGCATCTTCCATCTTTTCGCCACTCAGTATATCCATCCTTCAAATCACACTCACATTCAGAAAAATATTCCCTGACATTTGGATGAACCGACGTAAAAATCCTTCCGTTTCGCAGCGTCACTATGCGCGGAATACACATCATCCCGCTCCAGGAACGCCCATCCGCTGCCTCGTTGTCTTCTGCCGCCTGCGGTATCGGCATGCGCACCCATGCAATGACACATCTGCGTCCATTCTCATCAATACAGCTCTGAGGCGCATACAAATCCATTCCATAGTCCAAAAAGCATGGTCCGCTCTCAAGCGCCATGCTTCCATCATGCGCATCAAACGCAAGCTTCTGCATCGTGCTCTGATTTTCAGGATACTGCGTTCCTTTCAGAATGCCTATCGGAGAAGCGATAAGAATATGCTGTCCATCTATCTCAAATACGTCCGGGCACTCCAGAATTGTTCCGAACTGCTCATCCTCAAGCCTGTTAAGATAAGTCCAGTTCTCTCCGTCAGCACTTGTATATATTAAGAGTGCACCCTTCTCCTTATTTCTCGTACTCGCAAGGCACATAAAATAGCGTTCATCCTCCTTCCAGACCTTAGGGTCACGACATTCATACGGATGACCTATTTTTAAATCTGTCACAGGCGGAATAATCTGTCTCTTTCCATTAAAATTATCAAAAGTAAAACCATCCTCAGAGCTTATCAATGCCTGACTCTGCTGACAAAGACCGTCAACAATATTATGTACATTCTCCTTATTTTCCTCTAAGTATCTGACAGCCGTATAATACAGCATCATCCTTCCGTCAATCTCAAGTGCACTACCTGAAAAAATTCCGTTACGGTCATAGCTCTTCGTAGGAAAAAGTGCAATTCCAAGATGCCTCCAGTGAACCAAATCATCACTCACCGCATGTCCCCAATGCATCGTTCCCCACACAGGAGCACACGGAAAATACTGATAAAATAAGTGGTATTTTCCCTTATAATAAACAAATCCGTTCGGGTCATTAATCCAATCTCCCGGTGCCTTTAGATGTAAAATATTTTCCATATAATCATGCCCTCCCATATATTTTTTTAAATCAATGCAGCCACATTCTAAATCATGAAAGCTTATATAATTATATGCCTATATGGATTCGAGTGTCAAAACATGCCAGTTTAGACTATGAGTGTATAACGAGTTATATTTATGCATATCTCCCCGTTGTACGAAGCAAGGTGTTCTAAGCTTCTCCCAAAAGTCGAGATATGCATAAACATAACTTGTTATACACATTTAAGTTCACAGAGCATGTTCTGACACCCGAATCCTACATAGCATCTCCGCTTTCACTTCCTGCTCAGATAAATTTTCTTGTCATTTATATTTCATACAAAAATAGACTGCCTAAAATGTTGCTTACTTTTGAATATTAACATATAATAATTTATATGTCACTCAGCCATGAATAATTTTATATATGATTTCTTTTACTCTTATATCATCAAATGAAGGGCAAAAGGCATTTTGCCCCTGATACCATATAATCATATAATTAAAGCCTGCATTAAGCAAGCGGCAAAACATTTTATTGTACATGCCTGAGTGCATAAGTCTACAAATTACAACAATATATACGGTGAGGTAATAGTGTGAATAATAATGCTGATGCGATTATTTTTCACACGGCTATTTGTGCCGCAGGCGCCACAAAGTAGTCTTTATCGCAGAGCAGAATCCGGTATTTTGCCTGAGATTTCTCCCGCATCAGAAAAGTGCCTGCGGAATGGAGAATATTATGGAGGAAAGCAAGAAGGTTAATATCGTAAACGCACCGCTTTTTCGCGACCCGATTTACGATGCACCTACAGACCCGGTAGTTATCTGGAATAACAAAGAAAAAAAATGGTGGATGTTATATACACAGAGAAGAAGCAGCATTAACGCTATAGGTGTCTCACATATCCACGGAACCGCTATAGGTGTCGCATCATCCGATGATGGCAGCAGATGGCTGTACCGCGGAACACTTCCGGGACTTGATTTTGAACCCGGACATAACACGTTCTGGGCACCTGAAATCATATTCGCTGAGGGCGAATATCACATGTATGTCTCATATATTACAGGCGTTCCGACCGACTGGAACTGGTCAAGACATATCATACATTATACTGCTGACGATTTGTGGAACTGGCATTTTGAAAGTGTACTAAGTCTGTCCTCTGACCGCGTCATAGATGCATGTGTTCATCCTATAGGAAACGGACAGTACAAGCTGTGGTACAAGGATGAGTGCCACGACTCTCATACCTACAGTGCAATAAGCGACGATTTATATAACTGGGAGGTTGTCGGAGAAGAGATTAGCCTTAACAGTCATGAAGGTCCTAATGTGTTTGAATTTGGCGGAAAAAAATGGATGATTACCGATGAATGGCATGGTCTTGGAGTGTATGAGACAGATGACTTTTCCCACTGGAACAGACAAGGTGTCATTCTCTTTGACGGTGGAAAGCGTACAGGCGATGGTGTCATGGCAAATCATGCTGATGTCGTGGTATCAGGCGATAATGCATACATCTTTTACTTCACTCACCCATATTTTCTCAATGAAAACAGATTAAACAAAGCTTACATACCTACAGCCGATGACGGTAGAGCATGTATTCAGGCGGCACAGCTTGAAATAAAGGACGGCATGCTCATCTGTGACAGAGACAAAGCTTTTGAGCTTAAGCTTTAAAATTCAGTTCATATATGTCACTACAGCTATTTTTAATTCGTATTGCCAATCAGGAAAACCGCTATTTACATGCAGGCATGATATATCAGTTTTCCCGATTGGTTATACTCTATCTTGATGCTTTCTTTTTATAACCGCAGTCACAGTAAGGTCCGCCTGATGCTAACGTGTACTCCCTGACAAAATCCGTCACGCCTCCTGCCTCGCTCATTGTATAATCTAGACGACACATTGCCGGTATAAGCTTTTTAAGCCCAACCTCCGTCATAAGTCTGCATATTCCACAGGTTGTAAATCTAGCTTCATAGCCGCTTCCGTCTTCATACTCATGAAAATCCATGTTCCATGAATATGGATTCCTGTCGCCGGCTTTCAGCTTCGCTGTAGCCTTCATGGATTGTATGTCCGCCTCAGAATATTTCTTTTTTCCGCTCATCCTGCAAAACCACATCATCATGCCTGTCATCATAGACTTTTTATAATACTCTGTCGCATCATCTACGCTCGGAAGCTTAGGCATATTTAAGAAAAAAGTCGACAACATGGCACAGTTGACAATGTTCATCTTAAATCTGTCAGCCTTCTCAAACTCCGGCAGCTTTTCTATAAGCTCCCTATACTTTTTCTTCGCTGCCGCAGTAATCCTTTTGCTCTCCTGCTCATCGAATTTCAAAACCTCTGTAAGATTTCTTCTAAAAGACTTGTGAAAAATAATCCACATTGCCATAGGCATACCTGCATATTTCATGTTAAACAGACCTCCTTTTCTTTGTAATATATGTTAGGTAATTGCGAAACTCTGTATATTAGTATCAGACGTTGTGCACTTTTGCTATATTCCCGCCAGAATTAGTTCGCTTTGCGAACTATTGCTCTCGCTTCATTGCAAACACAGCGGTGCGTAAGCGGCTAAAACACAGCCGATAAACACATTAGTTCAGCAAGCTGAACTATTAGTGTTTGCAAATAGTCTGGCTTGCAATATAGTAAAATTGCACAACTGTTTATTAATAAATTTGAGTTTCGCAATTACCTAGTAATATATGTGTGATTGCAAAACTATATATTAAAAGCCGTTAGTTGTTAGTTGCATGCAACTTTTATAAGTATAATCTTACTCCATATTTTATAAAAAATAAAGCCTGTAACATGAAAAACCGTTGATTATTTAAAAGCCTGACAAAAGCATAAAAGCTGTACATCACGCCTCATTCATCCCTTCCACAAATCCGATAAATTCCTTCGCGGCATGTGAGAGTGTATGCTTTTTATTCCATATAAGAGCATAGGATGCATATGCATCCGGGTGGTCTATCTGTCTTACACACACATCATTCCCATGCACAAGCGAGGATATAGACTCAGGATAAATTGCTATGCCTACGCCGTAAAGACTTAGTTCATAAGCATTCATCATATGCGCAATCCGCCCGCGTATTGTCGGCGTGTGTCCTGTCCTTGAAAACCACTTATCTATCTCACTCTTTCTCGACTCTCTCGATGGAATAAGCAGATCATATGGCAAAAGCTCATCAGGACTCACCGGGAGATTATCCGCCGAATAAAGAGGATGCCCTTTAGGAATTACTGCAACCCATGGCTCATCATAGACAGGAAGGACATGAAACTCTTCTGTATTGTACGGTGCAGTAATCATGGCGACTTCGCAAAGTCCCTTTGTGACACGGCTGTTCACATCATCCGTATTGCCATTCCACAGATTGTACTGCACATTCGGATGCTTCTTTCTGAATGCCGATATCCACTCCGCAAAAAGCCTCGGCGCACAGCCTTCAACAGACGCGATATATAGTGTTCCCGTAAGACCCTCTCGCATCTCGCGCACTTCCTCCTCCGACTTGTTAACTAAATCAAGTATCTGTGAAGCATACTGCAAAAAAAGCTCGCCCTCCTCCGTCAGAGTGACCTTGTGCGGCGAACGGACAAAAAGCTGTGTTCCAAGCTCGTCCTCTAAATCCTGTATCTGACGGCTTAGCGGCGGCTGTGCTATTGCAAGCTTCTCCGCCGCCTTTGTAAAATTCTTCTCCTCGGCAACAGCCTTAAAATATCTTATATGTCTAAGTTCCATATAACGCTCCTTCCAAATCTTTCTGCCATCCTTGCCCTAACTGACATTCTTCTGACATCTCTACCATGACATCTCTACCATGATATCTCTTCTCGACATCTTTTCTCTGACATCATGTCTATTCAAGTCCGGGCATTAAACAGCCGGCATTAACTCCGCCCTTTATGATACCTTATAGGTATTATAATACTTTTATTATATGTATTTCACATTATAAAGACAATATGCTATATTAAAACCATCAAAGGAAAGCATAAAGATTTCGAAATCGCTTATTAAACTGATACATACCATAGATACAAAACGAATTTTAATTAACTGTTATTGGTGGGTTTTATTGAAAGGATTGGTGATTATTATGAAGAAGATTATCGAAAGAATCAGCGAGTTTTTTAAAGAGTATTACATGAGCTTTTCAGCTATTGTATAGCACATTGACTGCAACGAAATGAAGCAATAAAGGAAATGGCTTATCATACTTGATACTACTCCTATTTAGGAGTGAATATCAAATGATATAGCCATTTCTTTTTTGAAATGTCGAAATATTCTTCCTGCGTCTAACTGTGTATAACGTGCTGCATTCATGCATATCATGTTATACACTCATAAATTAACTTATTCCGAAACACTAATCAGCTTCAAAATAAATCCAGCATACTGTCAAGATATATCTCTTCCCTTACCTTAAGCTGGTATTCCGGCTTAGTCATATAGTAGAGCAGAAATTCCTGAATCAGCGCACTTCCAAGCCCCCGCCCTTCTATTTTAAAATTAGAAAAACTCATCGGAAGATAAGTATTTTTGATATCATAAGTGCCAATAAAACCGGGATTTTCCATAGCCTTAGAAAAGCGATACCCCTCACCGGCATCAGGTGCCTTGCAGATATGGTCAGGACAATTCTCTCCGAGATTTTTCCGACTGACATTCTCATAGCATTTTTTTCTGTCATTGCAGCCAAAATAGCAGCATTCGTTACACAAAAATTCCACCTTATCCTTCAGCTCATCAGGCAATGTATTTAATTTGTCAAAAGCTTTGTTAAGGCGAAAATCCGGCACAACATAGCGAAAATCATCTCTTTTTACTTCATTTCTAAACTCTTCAAAATCCGTCTGCACCTTCGTGGTTGACGATACAAAATAAAGTCCCGGATAATTCTTCTTTAAATATTCAAGCAGCAAATCCGAATGGACAATAATGCCATTTTCTGCTTTGTCACTCTTTTCAAGCATTGCGCACAGCTCATTGCACTTTTTGTCTGCAAGATGCTCCGGCATAAGAAGTGAATTGCTGAAAGTAAGCCGCGCCGATATGCCATATTCACGCATCAGCGCCAGTACATCATCCGGCTCGCAGTCTCCGAAGCCTACCCTTCCGCCGCCCCAGATACAGTCCGCCGGAGCTCCATATATAGAACCAATATCGCACCAATCGTAAAAATATTCCCTGTGCCCGAAAAATAATGGCAGAAACATTCTGTACAGCTCATAGAATTCGAACAGCCCCGGAAGATGATAATGTGCCACTCGTATATCTGATTTTTTCATTCCTTACACCTTTTTCAATTAGATTTTTGTTCTCTTTTTTAACACGATAAGCATATATTATTAAATGTACCTATTCAGGACTTCACCTGTAAACGGCTACGATATGTAATTGCAAAACACATAGTATAACATCCATGCATTGTGCAATCTGCATTTCGCCATCACTTAAATAATTACAATTAAATAATAACATAAAATCTTTAATAGTGTATATGAATTTCCTCATGTAAAAGATATCCACAATCCTCTTTCGCATCTGCCAACATTAAATCGATGCTTCACAGCTTTATCCGGTACTCAGCTTGTATCAGAGCTTGTACCAAACACCTTTGCTGCTCTTTCCATATTTTTTCACATTTAGGTTCAATAACTTTAATAACAACTCATGTATCCCATTGATTTCACACTTGATTCGTGTTACAATCCAAAAAATGAACGTGACTTATTTACTATTATAATGTTACGATAGCATTACATAATGATAATCTTGGACGATATCCGGCGAATGCTTTTTTATAGCATCCGGCTTCAGCTCCAATGTCATAGCTTGAAAGGACTTGAAATATATGCAGGACTTGATGAGAAAACAATTCTATAAACAGCGTTCCGACTTTGAAAAATCTGCAATAGAACGTGACAAGACACAGATTATGCCTAAAGGTGTACAAGTGCAGACCGACATTCCTTACATCGATGACGGTGACAAGGCTCACCTTATGGACATCTACCGCCCGGAAGGAAGCGAAGATAAGCTCCTACCTGTTATAGTCAACATTCATGGAGGGGGACTTTTAATCGGCAATAAGGAATTTAACCGTTTCTTCTGTGCCAAGCTTGCCAAGCTCGGATATCTTGTATTCAGCATAGAATACCGCCTTGTACCTGACTGCATGGTGTACGACCAGTTTTATGATGTTTGCAGCGCTTTCAGATATATTCAGGCACATCTAGCCGACTACAAAGGCGATACAGAGCATATATACGGTGTAGCCGACAGCGGAGGGGCATATCTTCTTACTTATACCACTGCCATGGAAAAACAATGCGCTCTTGCAAAAGCAGCACATGTCAAGCCGCACAAGCTGCATTTTCGTGCCATCGGACTTATAAGCGGAATGTTCTACACTAACCGCTTTGACAAGATAGGACTGTTTCTTCCCGCATATCTTTATGGAAAGAACTACAAAAAAGGGCATTTTGCACCTTATGTAAACCCTGAAAATCCTGATATTATTACAGCACTTCCACCGTGTTTTCTTGTCACCAGCCAAAGGGATCATCTTAAAAAATATACTTTTGACTTTGAGCACGCACTCATGCGAAATGACATGCCTCACGAAATATTATGTTTTCCATCAGACAAGCGCCTGACTCATGCCTTTAGCGTATTCAGACCTGACTTAAAGGAAAGCGATGAAACGATTTTGAAAATGCATGAATATTTTGAAAAATATAAATAAATTTAAATTTTAGAGTTTTTTGAAAAATATGAATAAATTTGGTTTTTAAAATTTTTCAAAGAATATGAATAAAATTAAATTTTAAATTTTTTTGAAAAATATAACGCTTTAGTAAAATTATATCAACTTACCCAAATTATAGCACCTAATCATTTATATAGTTTTATCAATTTATTAAGCCTAATATCAATCTATAAAGCTTAATGCATATCCATAAGCTTAATGAAAAATTATAAAACCTAATCAAATTGTTAATATTAATGGCAAAAGTGGCTGTACCTGCCCGAACAATGCTTAGCAGGTACAGCCACTTTAATTTGGATAGCTATTGCTTATATTTTATTTCTATATGATTTTTAATAATTAATCTTATTAAAAACACCATTGTATCACAATAAATCCATTCTATTTTTTATCACAACTACTCTCTCCAGCCTTATATTTCTCAAAATCCTGCATCAGTATATGCTTTTTATATGTAGTACAGCTAAATTTGCTCATTTATGCGGCAGTATCCCTATTTACGCCACCTGACAAATCGCAAAAATGCTGCCTGTATACAAGCATAGCACATCAGCTTTGCTAATTTTAATGTGTTCTCAATAGCTAATATTTGTCAATATTTTAATGTGTCAAGAAATTCTTTAAAAGTATCAAGCTTATTTATGGTTCCAAGATTCTCCGCCCGAAATGAATACATTATATTACGATCAAAAATCACTGCATTATATTCATTTCCTGCCACAAATATATCTGCCCTGTAACCTCCTGCCGTCTCATATTCCTCCATGTACACGCCATGCTCATAGTTATAATTGATATAAGCCTCATTTCCTCCCTGCGTGCCATAATTACTGTAGATAGTGGCTTCATAGCTTATTGTATATGCATCCTCCCCAATAGAATGCCACAGACTCCCACTCTCCCAAACATCTTCAAGCTCCCTGTTATTCGCATAATATCCTCCATCAAATATATGATATATCACTGAATTGCAATAATCATCGTATTGTTCATTTCTGTGCAGACTAATATTAGGAAATGGTGCTATATAAGCATAATCGCTCTTAAGAAGTGTCACTCCCATCAGCTCTTCAAGCTCCTCCATAGTGCTGTACATGTGTTCTAAAGCTTCCGCTTTAAGCGTATTCACTTGTACATATCCCATCTCCCCGGAAAACTCTTTTTTATTATATTTTCCGATTACATATGTACTTTTATATGCAACAAAATCCGCAAAAGCCATAATCTGTCTGTGAAAGCACAGACTGAATAAAATCACTGTAGCCGCTGCGACTGCCAGCCTCATTTTTTTGCCGGCAGCTGCTTTTTTCTTTGTTGATGCCATGTTTATGACATCTCTTTTAAGCTTGTCAGGAGCATGTATACTTCCTACAGCGCTCATATATTCATCTAACATTTTAAGCTCATCTGTTTTATTATCACGCAGCTTATCACTCATTTTTTTGTCCTCCCATTTTTTCTCTTATTTTCTGCCGTCCTCTTTGAAGCCTTGTCGTAACAGAAGTCTCCGATATCCTTAATACTTTTGCAATCTCCTTGATCGATAACTCTTCGTAGTAGTAAAGATACAATGGCTGCCTGTACTTTTGATTAAGCTCCATCAGGCTCTCATACATTCTGCTTTGTCCTGTATCTGTAAAAACAGGCTCATTGTATATTCCATCAAAATCTTCACTCAATGCAATATTTCTTTTTCGCCAGCTCGATGACCATATACTGTTGCACTCATTCACAGCCACTTTTATAAGCCAGTTTTTAATGTGCACATCACTCTCAAAGCTCTTTTTATACTTCAACAGCTTCATAAATGTATTCTGTACAACGTCATCCGCATCGAAAGTATTTTTACAGCCGCTCAGAGCAATTCTGTACACCATATCTATATAGCGGTCCACTATTTTTATGTATTCTTCCTTGTCCACGATTATCTCCTTTTTGAAAGCTCTCACCTATAATACTTTTCATGGGGTAAAAATGTCACAAAATTTTATAATTTTTATAACTGGGAATTTCAAAGAATTTTCTGTTATGATGATGATGTCAAAACATGTTGATTCAGTCTATGAGTGATAACAAGTTATACACAATTAAGTTCACAAGGCATGTTTTGACACTACCCCATATTATATAAAAAATTACAGCCTTATAATATGAATTAAAAATATCATACTATAAGGCTGTCAACTTGATATATCTGATTTTAAATACTATCTGAACGCAGTCCATTCAATAATTTCATCAAATGTTATTCATCCAAAAGTGTCAACTCATCTGTATTTATTACACAATAAACACAGCTCAAGCAATAATTCTGCCGTCTGTCAATCACTCCCATATTGAGCTGCTTGAACTCATTACATCTCAAGCTTAAATTCCGCCGCTTCGCCGGTTGTCATGCTGCTGTCTGCAATCCATATCCTGAATTTCCCCGGCTCGCTTCCAAAGCTTCCGTCAGCCCGCACAAACCGCAGCATCTCTTCATTTATTTCAAATGTAATCTCCTTCTCCTCTCCCGGAGTAAGATATACTCTCTTAAAGCCTTTCAGCTCCTTTACAGGACGCACTCTGCTCGCTGCTACATCCCTTATGTACAACTGAACAAGCTGCGCTCCTTCTGCATTGCCGGTGTTCTTTATCCTTACCGATGCTTCTAACCTGCCGGAGAAACTCATCCTGTCTGCACTTAAGCTTACAGGACTTATATCAAATGAAGTGTAGCTAAGTCCATATCCAAACGGATAGAGCGGTTCGCTCGGCGCATCAAGGTATCTGCAATTATAATCCCCTCTGCTGCCTTCCGGCTTCGGACGACCTGAGCTGTAATGGTTGTAGCTCATAGGAAGCTGTCCGACATTGTACGGGAAGCTCATAGGAAGCCTGCCGGAGGGATTATATGTTCCTGTAAGCACATCCATAATTCCATGTCCGCCTTCCGTTCCCGGCATCCATGCCTCCACAACAGCTTTTGAATACTCACTAACCTCCCTCAAATCAAGCGGTCTGCCATTAAAAAGCACAGTAATTACATTTTTATTGACCGCTGCAACACGTCTTAGAAGCTCAAGCTGAATGTGCGGAAGAGTAATCCGGGTTCTGCTCGTTGCCTCTCCTGTCTGGAAGCGGTGTTCCCCAAGTGCAAGCACAACCTTGTCAGCCCATTTCGCACACTCTATTGCTTCTAAAATCAGTCTTTCATTCTCAGCTTTCCATTCATCATCAGATACATCATACTGTCCGAGATTTACAATCGTATGATTGTCAAGAAGTGTACAGCCCTTTGAAAACTTAAGTTCAACAGTTGAGCTTTCCCCGGAATTTTTCTCACATCCATGTGTGCTTTCCTTATCAGCCGCTTTGCCAAATGCCTCCTTTGCAGCCTGCTTTAATGTCACATTGTCATTCTCGTCCCCCGACACCGACCATGAACTTCTCATATCCTGCCCTTCAATATAAGGACCGATAAATGCGAGCTTTTTATCTTTTGACGTGTTAAGAGGCAGTATCGCTTCAAAGCATCCACTATTT
The DNA here is from genome assembly GCA_900545175.1 of uncultured Eubacteriales bacterium. GTDB lineage: Bacteria > Bacillota > Clostridia > Lachnospirales > Lachnospiraceae > CAG-882. The sequence continues at coordinate 11,183 of UQYF01000010.1, read as the reverse complement.
TTATCGTCTTTTTCATCTATGTTGTCATTCTTCAAAAGAACAAGCGATTCTCTTACAGCCTGTCTCGCAAGCTGCCTATACTCATCACACAGCTGTATTTCGCACTCTATCTGCTCATCGGCATCCTTGTATGGATTTTCGAATAAACCAAGCTTATTCTTAAGCTGCAAAACTCTCATCACAGCTTCGTCAACAAGCTTTTCCTCCACCTTTCCTTCCTCTATGAGCTCTGCAAGATGGTCGGCATAAGCAGGCGTACACATCTCGATATCCACTCCTGTTTCAATGGCTGCCTTGGCTGCCTCCCTATTGTCCTCACAATATCCATGAGCCACCATCTCCTGTACAGCAGCCCAGTCTGAAATGAGCACACCATTAAAACCCCATTCACCGCGCAGAATATCTCTCATAAGCCATTTATTTCCAGACGAAGGAACACCATTTAGCAGATTGAACGATGTCATAGCCATCTCACAGCCTGCATCAACCGCTGCTTTGTAAGCCGGAAGATAGAACTCTTTTAGTGTATGCTCCGAAAGCTCGACATTCTGGTAATCAAGACCCGCAACCGCACCTCCATACGCTGCCACATGCTTGATACAGGATGCAATTCTTCCTTTTTCTCCTACATCGCCACCCTGAAAGCCCTTGACCATTGCAGCCGCCATCAGGCTGTTAAGATACGGATCCTCGCCTGTCGATTCCATAACTCTTCCCCATCTTGAGTCTCTTACAAGGTCAGCCATAGGTGCAAATGTCACCTGAACACCGCTAGCTCCGGCTTCCTTTGCCGCTGCCGCGGCACACTTTTGTGATGTATCGGGTGAAAATGCTGCACCCTGTCCGAGAGGACAAGGAAAAACCGTCTTATGCCCATGGATTACATCAAGCATGAACATGAGCGGTATCTTATGCGGATGTTTTTTCATATACTCATCCTGAATTTTCTTAAGCTTTTGTGCCCCCCACACTCCAAGAGTACTTCCTGCAAGCCTGCATGTCTCCTCACGCCAGCCATTATTCATTCCTCCTGTAATTACAGCGCCTTCCTCATAACAGCTTCCCGGAACCTGAATAAGCTGTCCTATCTTTTCATCAAGCGACATGTCATTAAGCAATTCTTTAAGCTCTTCCTGTTTCATGTATTGTCCTCCCATTAATTTAATTTTATATTTAAATTTGCTTCCTGTTCATATGAAATCAATGCTTATGGTATCATATATTGATATGAGGGTCAAAAGGTATTTTGCCCCTCATTTGATATCCTCGAATTGCTCCGCTGTAAAACAGCTCCCGCAATTCTAAAACATTCGGAATCCGCTGATTTACTGCGTAAATCGCTGCTTCCTCATGTTTTGCGGGTTCCAAGTTCAAAAGCCTAATCGTGCAAGCACGAACGGCTTTTTGAACTTTTGACCCTGATATCATATATTTACTATATATCAAAATCCAAAAAATCTCAACCGGGTGATTCCTGCTATATATGCCGATTGACATACCTCTATTGTAGTGGCAGAATATAATACGTTAAAAGGCAATTAAGAAATATAATCTAGGTAATTTTAATACATCCTTTTTCCTTACACTTAATTTTGCAATTACCAAAAATATAATTATATATCAGAGGTTTACAATGAACAATTACCGACGAGGCTTGAAAGCCGGAATTCCTATTGCGCTTGGCTACTTTTCTGTCTCCTTTACATTTGGAATTATCGCAGTTTCATATGGTCTTTCATGGTGGCAGGCACTTATTATCTCCATGACTACCGTGACATCGGCGGGGCAGTTCGCCGGAGTCGGAATAATGCTGCATCCGGGACAGTATTTTCAGATGCTCATATCTCAGCTTACAATAAATATACGCTATTCATTCATGGCTATCTCAGTAGGGCAGAAAGCTGACGAAAGGTTTAAAGGCTTGTCGAGATGGCTTCTGGGCTTTATGATGACTGATGAGATTTTTGCTGTTGCAGCACAGGAAGATAGAGTAAGCCGCAGCTTTTTTGCCGGACTTGCAACACTTCCATACCTTGGATGGTCAGCCGGAACACTTTTAGGCGCAATATTAGGGAGTATCCTTCCGGACCGCCTTATGAGTGCGTTAAGCCTTGCAATATACGGCATGTTCGTGGCTATCGTGGTTCCGGAAATGAAAAAATCACGACCGGTAACAATAGTCGTGATTCTTGCAATAATTCTTAGCTGTGCTTTTTATTATATACCATTTCTTTCATCCATCTCAAGCGGAATAACCATCACAGTAGCTGCAATCGCTTCAGCTATTGCCGGCGCAGTTCTTTTTCCTATTGATGAAGAAAAATAACCATACGGAGTGTCACATATTATGAATAACAAAATATTCTTTATATACCTAATTATCCTTGCAGGCTCAACTTACCTGATCCGTGTTATACCATTTGTTGCCATAAAGAAAAAGATTAACAATCGTTTTATACGTTCTTTTCTATATTACATACCATATGCAGTGCTGACAGCCATGACCATTCCTGCAATCTTCTACTCAACCAACTGGTGGCTCGGTGCAGCAGCCGGACTTGCAACAGCAATCCTTCTTGCACTTAAAGGCAAAGGACTGACCACTGTCGCTGTAGCTGCCTGCATGGCTGTCTTCATGACAGAACTCCTACAGGGTATTATTTGACGGCATATTCTGATCTTTTATACATTTTTATAAATGTAACTCTGTACTTATGAACGGCAGCAAATATTGTAAACTTCCAATATAAAAATAATGCTGCTTAATAAACGCATCCCGGATACAATGTCGAGCGGAACAGCTTCTGCGTCTGCTCAAGCTGTCTGCCGGACGGAGCCTGCGTCAAATCATATGCCGTGCCTGAATATATCCATGCTTTTCCATCCGCATATATAACCATGTCTTCAATGCTTCTTCCGAACAAATCCGCACTCACGACATATCCATCCGTTGGAAACGAGACAACCACATTCATATCTCCATCATAAAGTGCAGGCATAACATTGCCGCCTCTTCTATATGCGAGAATATAATCCCTGCCTTCACCATTCCAGTTGCGGTAAGTATTCACAATCGTGAGCCACCCATCCGTCTTTCTGTCTTCCTTCCAGAGCTCTTTTCCGTTGCAGTCAAGTAAGAACATTCCATCCTTGCCATGCCACATTCCTTTATATCCGTCACCTCTGCTTATTCTGTCAAGTCCTGCCACCTGAAGTCCCGGTGCTCCCAAAATATATTTCCCAAGTGCAATGTGCTGCGATTCTATTGAACCATCATATCTCCAAAGCTCATTTCCATCCATGTCATAAAGGCATGTCACACTTCCTCCGACGCACATCTCCGGCTTGCCGTCACCGTTGACATCACCTACCCAAAGACAGTCAGCATGGTCATCCAAATCTTTGCATGACCACATAAGCCTTCCATCAGCGGAGAGCATGTCATATCCTGCCATAACTTCATCCCTGCCATCGCCATTGATGTCATATACAAGCGGAAAATGTCCGAGATTTCCTGAATGTGTCCACATGACATCAAAGTTCTCATCAAGCGCCCACATATTCTCATAGCGGTCTTTAACTATAATCTCTCTCGCTGTAGGATTTCCCGATAAATTCGCAATGAGAATACAATCATGCGCTTCCGGTGCGGGAATAGGCTTCTTTCTCTTAATCTGCCCTGTAGCGCCATCCACAACTATGATATTCTTATTTACTGCTTCTTTATCATTATCCGCTGCACCATTTTTCGCTCCCAGCACAACACGGTTAACATCCATAACCGCAATAACTTCAAGTCTTCCATCACCGTCTATGTCATATATCTGTGCAGGAAAATCAGCTCCGAAGCCTCCCGGCTCTTCCCACGGAGTTCCAACCTGCCACAAAAGCTCTCCTGTAAGTGCAAATGCTGTCAGACATGTGACATAAAAAGGAACATATCTTGAATCCGTTCCGCCGTTTGCCTGCACACACACAAGCTCCATGCGTCCGTCACCATTTATATCTCCAAGCAATACCTTACAATTCTTTCCTGCTGCGGAAATGTCCACTGAATTAATTAAAATCGGCTCCATAGTAAACCTCCATTATATTTGTCCAAAATATTATAATATTTTTGGTTTACAGACATTATGACACAAATTCCGACTTTTACAAGCCCCATTAACATAATTCTAAGCAACATCTTATAAATCATTCTGAAGCTGTCAAATCAATTATTCTGTCCGCAATCCTTTCAGCCAGATACCTGTTGTGTGTCACTGCAATAAGCCCCATATTCCTTTTTTTTGCTTCCTCTAAAACAACATTCCATATCTGTGCCTGAGTGATGACATCTAGCATTGTGCTTATCTCATCACATATAAGATAATCTGCTCCGCTCATAAGTGCTCTGGCAACGCAGAATCTTTGAAGCTCACCACCGGACAGTTCTCTCGGAAATCTGTCAAGCCACTCCGGCTCAATTCCAAAAGCATGAAGAACACTATCATCTATTTTACCGCTCTCGTTAAGAACGCTTCTAAGTCTCCACCTTGGGTTTATCGCTTTTTCCGGGTGCTGGCAGATAAGCTGAACAGGACATATTCCTTTTTTCGGAAGTGGTTTGCCGTCTAGTAAAATCTCACCCTTATTTGGCTTAATATATCCTGCTAACAGCATTGCAAGAGTCGTTTTTCCATAACCACTGGGCGCAAAGACCGCAAGCCTTTCCCCTTTGTCCACTTTTATATTACAGTCTGCAAGAATCCAAGGCTGTTTTCTATCATAATGGAAATAGATATTTTTCGCCTCAAGTGCCATGATAACACCTCACTTCACCGCCTCTTATTTCACGAATAGGTGGAACCTGTACACTGCACTCTGGTGTCCTATATGGACAGCGCAGCGCAAAAAGACAGCCATCCGGCAGACTTCCTGCGTATGGCTGAAAACCCTGAATCGGCTCAAAGCCATTCTGCGGCAGTGCCTTCCACAGTGCTTTAGAATACGGATGCCGGAGTGCGTCCGGTCCGGCTTTAAAATCCGAAGCAGGTGCAGTCTCAACAGTAGTTCCCGCATAAAATACCGCAACACGGTCTGCAAATTCAAAAGCTAAATCAATATCATGTGTGATAAGTATAATCGACTTACCTTCATCTGCCAGCTCACGAAACATTTTCAATGCTTCAAGAGCCTGTGAAAGCTCCATTCCTGGTGTTGGCTCATCCGCAATGATAAGCTGTGCATCCGTAATCAAAGCGGTGGATACCAATACACGTCTTGCCATGCCGCCCGAAAGCTGAAATGGATAAAGCCTCCCTGTATTCTCAGGAAGCTGAAACCGCTCAAACAGTTTTTTCCTTCTCTGCGTCAGATTCACACTGTGATGCCCATCCACCTGCCTCCCGACCTTCATTAAAGGGTCAAGATACGCTATCGACTGCGGCACGAAAGCAAGCTCACTTCCTCTAAGCTCTCTCTGTCTTTTTGCTGTAAGCTCCTCGCCTTTATAGTGTATATGCCCATTTACAGTTGCATTATCGGGCAGAATACCAAGAATTGCTGATGCCAAAAGGCTCTTTCCCGACCCTGACGAGCCTGCAATCGCAACTATCTCGCCCGGATGTACTGTCAAATGTAAGTCAGAAATTACCTTTAAGTCTCTCTGTTCCAATCCATGAGCGTACATCCTGAATGTTACCGAGAGATTATGTATTTCCAATAATGTGTCCTTTTTCTGTTCCATCGTATCCTCTTCTAACTAATGCAAAAGCAGCACATGATTAACATTCGCCGTTCGCCAAGAGTGAGCAAGCTCACTCCGGCTCTCTTTCGCTCATTATCTCGCGAGCATAGCTCTCTCGATAATTTCATCGCTCGTTAATCATGCGGGCATGTTAACTCGCTTGCATTCATTATTTCATAAATAATCATTATTGATTAATTTTGTGCGCTGTATGGGTCAAGTATCATCCGAAAATTATCTCCTAACTTATCCACAAGCAGTACAATGAGCACAAGTGTTATCCCAGGCATAACTGCTGTCCACCACATTCCTGTTGATAAGCCGCGCATACTCTCCGCAAGAATAATTCCTATCGCTGACTGCTCAGGCGGCAGTCCGAATCCAAGAAATGAAATGGAAGCCTCATGCAGAATTGCATGTGGGAACATAAGAACCAACCCTACAAAGAACTGTGGGACAAGATGCGGCAGAATGTGATTTATTAAAATCCATCCGCTTGACTTTCCTAATCTTCTGGATACTTCAATATATTGCTGTGAGCGAAGCTGTAAAACCTCTGCGCGGATAAGGCGCGCCAGACTGCACCAATGTGTTGCCGCAATTCCGACAAGCAAGCCCTTAATCCCACGTCCTAAAACAAACGATATCAGGATAATTAAAATCGTATGCGGCACACTCATCACCAAGTCAATAATCCAGTTAACTATCGAATCTACATACCTGTTTCCCACCGATGCCGCAATCCCGACAAGCACAGCTATAACGGCACTTATCAAGGATGCTGCTATACCTATTGTTATGCTTACGGACAACCCCTTCAATGTACGAAGAAACACGTCACGCCCAAGCGCATCCGTTCCGAACGGGTGCTTTAACCCCGGTGGGCATTTTGCGTTTAGAAAGCTTCCCTTTACTGCCTCCTCAGAGATTAATAAGCCGGACACGTATATAGCCACAAAGATGACTGCGAAAATTATGGTCAAAATAACCATATGCTCTCTGTTATTCAATCGTTTACGGCTATTTAACTGCTTCACATCACCGGACTGCTTTATATTGTTTAATTCTTTAGTGTTGTCCGGCTTTTTCATTGTCCACCTCCAAAGTCCGCGGGTCAATTACACCATACAGCAAATCTGCAATCATATTCCCCACACATACAAATAATGCCGAAAACAATGTTATTCCAAGAAGCAGCGGAACATCCCCCTGTAATCCCGCTGCCGATACAGCACTTCCCAGCCCCGGATAGCTGAATACATTCTCAGCCATCACTGAGCCGCCGAACAGTTCCGCAAAAGATGCAAACTGTAAAGTCAGTGCCGGAAAAAGTATATTTCTTAAACCGTGGTTACGCAGTATGTTCCATTTTCCTTCCCCTCTGGCTTTTGCAAATAACACATACTCACTGTTTAGAACATCAATCAGCTTCTGTCTGGTATGCAGTGCTATATTGGAAAAAGACATAATGCTGAGAGTAATCGCGGGAAGAATCAAATGATGTATCTTTTGTGATATAGTCACATTGTCACTTTTCACACCAATCGGCGATGAGAAGCCAATAGGAAACCATCCAAGCCATACCGAAAATACAAGCAACAAAAGCAGCCCCAGCCAGAAAGCAGGAAGTGAGCTTAACACATAACATATCTTCTTTAAAATTTTATCCGGCAGCCGGTCATGATACATCCCCATCAGACAGCCAAGTACAAATCCCATAAGTCCGGCTAACACCCATGCACTTAACATCAATGCCAGAGAATTGACAAAGCGTTCACCTATAATATCCGCAACAGGTCTTCGATAAATTGACGACTCTCCTATATTTCCATGCATAAGCTCATTAAGCCACGTCAGATACCGCTCCACAAGCGGTCTGTCAACACCCCAATATGCCTCAATTTCTGCTCGTTTTTCCTGTGAAACTGCCGTTCCAAGTCCTAAAAGGTACTGCTGTACAGGGTCAATAGGTGATATGTTTACAAGTGTAAAAGAAATAATACTCACTGCAAACAAAAGTGTCACTATTTTTACAATATTCTTAATAAAAACATGAGCGAGTCTTACGATTATTTCCCGCATTCTTAATACCTCATAAAAGCTTTATTTTGTCCACGACCATTCATTCAGATTCTGAATCAGCGGCAGACCATGCCCATGTCCATGAATCGGCTGGCTTCCGATTGACAGTCCGTCCCTGACATATGTCACATGGTCAAGATTTACAATCCATACCCAAGGACACTCGCCCTGCATCGCTGTACCTGTCACGCCGTCCCACTGAACCTTCTTCCAATTCTCGTTAGCTTCCTCGACAGTAAGTGCTGACATGGCAGCATCAAGATAAGCATCTGTTATATCATTCTGATAGCCTTCAGGGTTATAAAAATCATCCAGCAATGCTCCCTCTGAGCGGTACAGATAGTAAGTTTCATTAGGACTTGAAGAGCCCCAGCCCATTAAGACCGCCTCTGAGAACATTACTTTCATAATCTCATCCCAGCTCATACCCTCTATATCAACCTTTATTCCAATATCCAATAACTGCTCTGCTGCCGCCATGCCTACAGCCTGGCGCACCGAATCACCCGACGGATATACGCACTTAAATTCTGCCTTAAGACCATCCTTTTCTACAATGCCGTCCCCATCCGTATCTGTCCAGCCATTGTCTAAAAGGAGCTTTTTGGCATATTCCACATCCGTCTCAATCTTTACATCCGGATTATTCCATGGCATTCCATCATTTTCCGAATAAGCAGGTCTTCCAAAACTGTTTAATACTGTATCAGCAATCTGCTCACGGTCTATCGCGTATGCGATTGCCTGACGAATCTCAAGATTACACGTCACGTTATTGCCTATTGGAACCCCACTCTGCGTTGTTCTGCCTTCATCCGGAAGAACCGGAAGTGTAAAGCCTCGATTGTCCGCCGATTGAATCGCCTCGACATGATATCCGTTAACCTGCGTAGTGGCAAGCGTTGCAACGGAATATGCAACATCCACCTGTCCTGCCTTGACAGCCGCAAGTGCGGCATCCTCCGACATAAATACTACTGTTACATTCTTTATATCAGGAGCCTCTCCATAATAATTCTCATTAGCAGTGAACATTATCTGCTCCTGAGGTCTCCACTCCACGAACTTATACGGTCCTGAACCAATAGGATTCATTCCATAATCATCGTTATATGCATGTTCAGGCACTATACCGACAGATGCAAGCGTATTAAGAAATATAGATGTTGGTCTTGAAAGTGTGATTACCACTGTGGTCTCATCCTGTACAACGGCACTCTCCATATATGTAAGGTCAAAGGAGCCATTGGAAGCCTTGGCTGTCTCAAGTGTAAATGCTACATCATCGGCTGTTACTTTTTCTCCGTCTGTAAAATATGCATCATCGCGAATTGTGAAAGTCCATGTAAGCCCATCATCCGAAAGCTTATAATCAACCGCGAGGTCATTCTCAAAATTCAACTCCGAGGTATATTTTACCAAGGTGCTCTGAACAATCGGCGAATTGCCATGTCCCCAGCCCTTAGTCGGGTCAAGCGTTTCCGGCTCGGAACCTATAGCTATCACAACACTGTCTTTACCTGCATCTGCCAGCGCTTTGCCATTATCTGCAACGCTGCCAGCACCATTGTCTGTATTGTATGAATTATTTGCGCTATTAGCACTATTATTGCATGCCGTAATGCCAAATATCATAAGCACTGCCATAAGCATCGCTAATATTCTCTTGTTTTTTTTCATAAAACCTCTTTTCCTTTTTGTTGATATGACGATTCATATATCAAAAATACTCATTCAATTTGCTAGTGTATAACGTGTTATGTTCTGCATTTGAACCTTTATTAGCCTTTTAAATTGTTAATTATTAAGCTTTGACATAACATCCTCAATAGAAATATTATTCTCGACTGCAATGCGTGAAATATCATCATACTCATATTTCCTGCGCTCTACGCCATATCCTTGAGATTCTTTGCATCTTACAGGGCCAAAATTTGTCTGCACTGTCTCAATATGCCTGTCAAGCACATATCTGTTGAGTACATTTTCTCGTATGCCAATCGTTGTTGTATGTTTAAAAACAGCCTGAATAACAGACTCCTTGTCTTTTTCGCGGCACATCACTTTGATGAGTGTTCCGGGACGAGACTTTTTCATGCCGATTGGCATAGTATATACATCGAGAGCACCTGCGTCAAACAGCCTGTCCATTGCAAATCCGACAGCTTCACCGGTCATATCATCGACATTACAGCTAAGCTCACATATCTTATCTGTTTGCTCCATCGTCTCTCCAAGCATAACACGCACACAGTTAGCCACATCAAAATCCTTTTTCCCCATTCCATATCCGATATTTTTGACCTTCATGACAGGCATGCTTCCAAAATCAGCCGCAAAATATTTAAGCAATGCGGCTCCTGTAGGAGTACATAGCTCGCCGCGGATACTGCCGCCATAAATCGGGACATCCCTTAAAATATATGCTGTTGCAGGAGCCGGAACAGGAAGTATTCCATGCGCACACCTGACTTGTCCGCTCCCGACATGTATAGGTGACACAACAACCTTATCAACAGCAAGCCTGTTCATAAGCAGACATACCGCTGTGATATCCGCAATGGCATCCATTGTTCCGACTTCGTGAAAATGAATATCCGTCACCGGAACACCGTGTACATTGCTCTCCGCCTGCGCAATCAATCCATATACAGACATAATATCATCCTGTACTTTCTTCGGCAGTGCAAGATGCTCACTTACAATATGTTCAATGTCATGCAGGCTGCTATGATGATGCGTATGACTATGTGCATCATGTTCATGCTGATGCACCTGATTGTCTTCACAGACATGTTCATGCTGATGCTCTGAATCATCTACTAAACCACACTCATGGCTATGCTCATAATGGTGGCTATGCTGCTCACAGGCTTCGCTGTGATTATGGTCATGGCTTTCTTCCTCGTCTCCATTCACGCTGACAGTCATATGCGTTCCTGTTATACCGCATTTTACAGATGGCTCATTTTTAAAGGTAACTCCCGGAATACCAAGCGCATTAAGTTCTTTCACAAACTCATCCCTGTCGGGAAGTAATTCAAGAAGTGCTGCCGCAAGCATGTCTCCCGCTGCGCCCATATTGCAATCAATATATAATGTTTTCATAATTTTTCTCCTAACTCAGATTAATTATTTAACTGCAAAACACACATTACTCATATATTCTTTTTCACAAGCTCCAAGCATTTGGGTAAATACTTTTTTATCTACCAGGGAATTTCAACGAATTTTCCTAGTAGGATTCGGGTGTCAAAACATGCCTTATGAACTTAACCGTGTATAACAAGTTATCTTTATGCATATCTTGACTTTTGAGAGAAGCTTAGTTGTTCTTAGGACTCTGCTCTATTCCTAGCCAAAAGCAGCATGG
>UQYF01000009.1 GCA_900545175.1 uncultured Eubacteriales bacterium | reverse complement strand
CCACAGGCTTTTTAATTCGCACAAATATTTCCCACGGAACACTTTTGCAATGACCCCATACGGGAGAAAAAACTTCCCACCGGTATCTTTCCATTTGCTGTCCTTATCAAGTCCGCCACCAAGAACAATTGTATGGATATGAGGATGATAATTCATTGCAGAACCCCATGTATGAAGAATACAGATATATCCGATGTCAGCTCCCAGATACTTTGAATCTTTCGCCAGCTCGTTCAGAGTGGATGATGCAGCATGATACAGTGCATCATACAGAAGTTTCTGATTGCTATAAATGATAGGATTCAATTCCTCAGGGACTGTGAATACCACATGATAATAGGGTGCACCCAGTACATTCTCCTTCTGGGCATCAATCCATTTTTCTTTCGGAAACTCCTGACACATGGGGCAACACCTGCTTCTGCAAGAGTTATTGTGAATGCTGATACATCCACAGTCCTCACAGACACTGATGTTCACACCAAAAGCCCCGGTTTTACAGTTCATGATGTGAAAAGCTGCTTTTCTGTGGTGAGCAGGAATCTCATGTGTTTTTTCATAAACAGGATAAAACCGTTCAAAGACATCCTGTATCGTACAAGATTTTTCCACGATTACTCACCACCCATCTCATCAAATGGGCTTTTAATACCGAGCAGAGTCTTATTGCTTACATGAAGATAAATCTCTGTTGATCTTGGATCACGGTGTCCCAAAAGGGCCTGAATATATTTCACGTCACACCCGGCTTCAAACAGATGGCTTGCGAAACTATGGCGCAAACAGTGTGTAGAGACATGCTTCTGAATTCCAGCCCTTTTTGCACTTTTACGGAAGAACTGAATGACACTGTCCTTCACAAGATAATCGCCAGACCATGAACTTGGAAACAGGATCCCTGTTGGTCTGCCGCATTTAAACCAGTATTCCGTAAGTATCTCAAGTGTACGGTCAGCAAGCAGGGTATAACGGTCAAATCGGCTTTTGCCATCACGGATGTGTATTGTTTTATTGGTGCGTGAAATGTCATCATAGTGAAGGTGCGTGACTTCCGATACCCGAAGACCACCTGAATACATCGTAGCAATCATGGCCTTATGTTTCAGGTTTGGCGTTGCATCCAGAATCGCTGATATCTCTGCTTTCGTAAGCACGGTTGGCAGGTTCCTGTCCCTTTTCATGCGTGGGATATCATCGTCATCCCAATTCATCTTTAATACTTTTTTATAAAAGAAACGAATACCGGAATGATAGTGGTTGTATGTTTCCGGTGAAATCCCGGAAAGTCTTTTTTCGGTCAGAAATGTGTCAACATCATCTGTTGTCAGAGCATCTATTGGCTTATCAGTATATTTAAAAAAGTGAGCAACACTTGTACAGTAAGCATGAATAGTAGATTCTCTTAGATTCCGTTTGTTTGCAGCATTTGTAATCTGGTTAAATATTTCATCGTACATAATAAAATCCTCCATGTAAAATCAGTAGTTAATGAAAAACCCTGCTTACATGGAGGTGCATTAGCATAATAAAACCGCTTGTCAGAAAAGCGGTCAAATGGTATTCTTTTCATAGGCAGTGGTGTCTTTCTTTATTGAATTGTTTTGTGTGGTAACTTTACAATATCAAATACTGGTAAGAATTGCCATTGCCTATTTTATTATTGAGAAAAAGAAAGCTGCGCCACAGCCTTGGCAGGCCATCGCGCAGCGATTTTGTTCAATTCCAGTTTGGTAAATTCATATCCGCATTATAGCATAAAAATAACGACACTGTATATCACTTTCGCAACATACAATGCCGTTACTTTTATTTCCTTCGATACACCAAACAAAACATATTCCTGTATACGATAATATCATATACAGAGTTCGACTTGTTCAGTTTTAGTGGAGTAGACGGGAATCGAACCCGTGTCCGAACCACCGTCCATCGTCCTTCTACAAGCTTAGTTAATCTTTTTGAAACTGCTAAGCAGCTTCCGTTCCCTCCATGCAGCTCCGGTTAACAGGATATGCACTTTAGTAGCTTCATGATACGCCCGCGGGTTCAAAGCTTTGCCCATGTCGTTTCCTACAGAGTCGACGCCCGATTGCTAACGTGTAGGTGCGCTAGGTCGAACGGCTGCCATAAAGGCAGCTTTTGTCACAGCTTACGCTGCAACTGCTAAATTATCTTCAGCGTTTAATTTTAATTTGGCATTTGACGCATGACCGTGCGGCTTGCTTCTCCGACTTCAAATAGCCCGTCGAAACCTTTACTACCCCGGATATATGGCAAATAGAGTGTTCTCTATTAAGCTCGCAAAAACAAATAATGCAACCATCAAACTATATCAGCCACAAGAAGAATTAATAGCAATTAATACAGATTCTTAACCTTGAAATCCTTCTCAGCTTCTCTTCTCTGATCCTTCTTAGCAATGGTATCTCTCTTGTCATACAGCTTCTTGCCTCGTCCAAGACCTACCTGAACCTTGACAAGACTTCCTTTTAAATATACCTGAAGCGGTACAAGAGCATATCCCTTCTGGGTTACAGCCCCTAGAATCTTGTTGACTTCATGCCTGTGAAGGAGCAGCTTCTTGACTCTTAGAGGGTCACGGTTAAAGATATTGCCCTTCTCATATGGACTGATGTGCATATTATAAACAAATACTTCTCCATCCTCCACACGGATAAAAGCTTCCTTGATGCTGCACTTGCCCATGCGGATTGATTTAACTTCCGTCCCATGAAGAGCGATTCCAGTCTCCCATGTATCTTCGATAAAGTAATCAAAGTAGGCCTTCTTATTGTTCGCTATTAACTTGTAATTATCTTTATCGCCCATAGTCTTCTCTTTCCTTCCGTTAACATTCGGAATTATAACACATATTGCAGCCGGTTTGCAATGAATATTTTCAAATTCAACCAACAGTTTAAACGGCCTCACTCGCTTTAGGCCTGGTCAATCCCGACTTATCGTGCATTTTTGCAAATATATGGTAGAAACAGATATAATAGCTATTAAGTAAAGTGTCAAAACACGCTCCATGAAATCGATTATATGCAGTTCATTATACAACCACAACCGAAATCAGCATGTTTTGACACACTCTTACAAGCCACCGTTTATTATTTACTTTTGAACGACTTCAAAATCAATCGTTCTCATCAGCTTATCAGTTCCTACAACCTCCACTGTCACCTGCTGTCCAAGCTTATATGTGCGGTGCGTCACTTCACCATAGAGTTCGTAATGTGTCTCATCAAAAATATAATAGTCATCCTCAAGCGTATTGATATGCACCATGCCTTCTATTGTATCCGGCAGCTCGACATAAAATCCATATGCCGTCACGCCTGAAATTACGCCGTCATACAGGTTACCTATACGGGACGACATATACTCTACCTTCTTGAGCTTATCTGTATCTCTCTCCGCATCATCCGCTCTGCGCTCCATAATACTTGAGTTCTTTGCGACATCCGGAAGAATACGCTCGTAATGCTCTATACGTCTTGGGCTTAATCCTCCGTGAAGATTTTCCTTGATAATCCTGTGAATCTGAAGGTCAGGATATCTTCTGATAGGTGATGTAAAATGGCAATAATATTTTGCGGATAATCCGAAATGTCCTGTACACTCTGTCGAATACTGCGCTCTCTTCATACTTCTTAGTGTAAGCCTTGATATCAAAGGCTCCTCCGGCGAATCCTGTATGGAAGATAAGAGCTTTTGAAGCTCCTTAGGGTGAACATAGTCTTGACCTGTATGGATTGAATAGCCAAAATTATTGATAAATGTAGCAAGACTTCTGATTTTTTCCGGGTCCGGGTCATCATGTGTTCTGTATACAAACGGAAGCTCCTGCCAGAAGAAATCCTCTGCAACGGTCTCATTTGCCGCAAGCATGAAATCCTCGATAATCCTTGTAGCAACATTGCGCTCATAAGGCTTGATATCTATAGGCTTTCCATTTTTATCAAGAATAATCTTGCTCTCTGGAAAATCAAAGTCTATTGAGCCTCTGTTCTCTCTCCTGCTCCTTAAAAGCTCCGACAATTCCTTCATTAGAAAGAACATATCGACAAGCTCGGAGTACTTCTCTTTTTCCTCGGCATCATCATCCACAAGAATCTTCTTAACGGATGTATATGACATACGGCGGTCAACATTAATAACCGACTCGCATATTCTATGACCGACAATATTACCCCTCAAATCGATATCCATAACACAGCTTAAAGCAAGTCTGTCAACACCCTCATTCAGTGAACAGATTCCGTTAGAAAGCTTATGCGGAAGCATCGGTATAACTCTGTCTACAAGATATACGCTCGTTCCTCTGCTTCTTGCCTCCTTGTCAAGCGGCGAGTTCTCCGTAACATAATTGCTCACATCAGCAATATGAACACCAAGCGTATAGCCATTCTTGTTCTTTGATATGCTTATGGCATCATCGAGGTCCTTCGCATCCTCACCATCGATCGTCACTGTAGTGAGCTTGCGGAAATCAACCCTGCCTGCACCAGCCTTAGAATCAACACTGTCCGGAACCGCATCAAGGCTGTCCATAACTTCCTTAGGAAATTCCACCGGTATATCATATGCTGCAATAATTGACATTATGTCTGTTCCCGGGTCATTGACATGACCTAAAATCTCTATCACTTTTCCTTCCGGCTTATGTGTGTCATCTCCATAGCTTGTTATCTTTACAACAACTTTATGTCCGTTGACAGCACCCATATCGCAGCCTGCAGGAATATATATATCCTTTAAAAAATGCTGATCATCAGGTCTTACAAAGCCATAGCTCTTCGACTTCTGATAATAACCTACAAGATGGTCTGCTCCATGCTCTAACACCTTTACAACACGCCCCTCGCGTCTTCTTCCCTGCAGCTTCTCACAGGTTATGACAATCTGTACTCTGTCATGGTGAAGTGCTCCTGCCGTATATTTAGCGGGTATGAACACATCATCCGGCTCACCTTCTATCGTCACAAATCCAAAACCATTAGGATGGCTCTCAAACACACCTGTTATCTGTGAAGCATCCGGTTTCATATATTTTCCTTTTTTGGTGATTGTAATTTTTCCTTCCGACACAAGGCTGTCAAGCACGCGCTCAAGCTCACGCCTGTCCTCCTTAGCTACATTAAGAAAAATCGCAAGCTCCTTTATCTTCATCGGTACATACAATTCATCATTAACTAATTCGACTATCATTTTCTTTCTCTGTTCAAATAATTCGTCCATTTACTTCCCCTCCGTTCGCTTTATAAATTTCCATACGTCCGAAAAAAAAAGCATCCACGCACATTATCAAGGTGTACATGAATGCTTATTTTAATGTCATGGCTAAAGACACTTATTTATCTGCAATCTGCTTAAAATACATTAAGAACTAATGCAATTACAAGAAAAGCAATCGCTGCAATAGTAGTAAACTTCTCAAGCTTACCCTCTGCTGAACGGCCCTTGTTTCTTCCCCAGTAAGTCTCGGCTGCACCGCTTATTGCTCCAAGTCCTGCACTCTTACCTTCCTGAAGTAACACTATTGCTGATAAAGCTATACAATCAAGTACAAAAAACACTGTCAATATTATCTTCAAAACTGCCATGGTTCACACCTCCTAAGCAAATATACCAATATGTGCCAGTTTTCTGAATAACTATACTTTATTTTATTCAAAACGCACCAACTTTGAATATATTAACATAACTGATACTTTTTTTCAAGTACTTATTAAGATATATCGTTACTTGTCAACTTCTGATATACATTCTCATCGACTGCAGATAATGTACCCATTCTCTCATCCGGCTTGCAGCCCGACGTTATCAACAAATAATTCATCCGGCTATTTTGTGTCACCGGTGGTGTCACAATTCATTGTACGTTTTAAATATTTTTTTAAAAGCATGATTTTATTATACACTTTAATATTTGGTAAATCTATTGATTTTAATACTTATATTATTGCAAAAACCTCTCCAAGCCATCTATCATCCTGGAGAGGTTTAAATATTATAAATTCTTTTTGTTTTTCCGCTTATTTAACAATAAGTGACTTTCCTGTCATTTCAGCAGGCTGAGGAAGCTCCATTATCTCAAGCAGTGTAGGAGCGATATCAGCAAGGCATCCGCCCTCTCTTAACTTATATGATGGGTCTGCATTTACAAGGATAAATGGAACAGGGTTAGTTGTATGAGCTGTATGCGGCTTGCCTGTCTCATAGTCAATCATCTTCTCAGCATTTCCATGGTCGGCACAGATAAAGAGAACTCCATCAACATCCTTAACTGCCTGTACAGCATCGCCTACAAGCTGGTCAACTCTCTCAACAGCCTTAATTGCCGCAGGAATTACACCTGTATGGCCTACCATATCAGGGTTAGCAAAGTTAATGATAATGACATCATACTTGTCAGACTTGATAGCTTCCACAAGATCCATACCAACCTCAGGAGCGCTCATCTCAGGCTTTAAGTCATAAGTTGCTACATCCTTAGGGCTGTTTACAAGAAGTCTTGCCTCATCTACATTAGGCTCCTCCACACCGCCGTTAAAGAAGAATGTAACATGTGCATACTTCTCTGTCTCTGCAAGTCTGAGCTGCTTAAGTCCCTTGCTTGCGATATATTCACCGAATGTATTCTTGATGCTGCCATTCTCGAATGCGATAATCTTGTTAGGAATTGTCTCATCATAATCCTTGAAACATACAAATGTAAGAGGAATGAACTTTCTGTCAAAGCCTGTGAACTTGTCATCACAGAATGCTCTTGTCATTTCTCTTGCACGGTCAGGACGGAAATTAAAGAAGATAACTGAGTCATTCTCCTTGACTACCGATAATGGCTCTCCTGCCTCATCTGTGATTACTGTAGGAATTACGAACTCATCTGTAACACCGTTAGCATAGGAATCTTCCATAGCCTTAACAGCGCTTGTTGCCTTAACTCCCTCACCGGCTACAAGTGAATCATAAGCCTTCTTAACTCTGTCCCAGTTATTATCTCTGTCCATTGCATAGTAACGTCCTGATAAAGATGCAACCTTACCTACACCAATCTCTGCCATCTTCTCTTCAAGCTTTGCAACATAATCCTTGCCTGAAGCAGGAGGTGTGTCGCGTCCATCTAAGAATGCATGAACATATACCTTCTCAACACCGCACTTCTTAGCAAGTTCAAGGATACCATATACGTGTGAGATATGGCTGTGAACTCCGCCATCTGATAAAAGTCCCCAAAGGTGAAGGTCAGAATTATTCTTCTTACAATTCTCCATAGCGGCAAGAAGAGCCTTATTCTCAAAGAAATCTCCATCCTCGATTGCCTTTGTAATTCTTGTAAGATCCTGATATATAATACGTCCGGCTCCGATATTCATATGACCGACTTCAGAGTTACCCATCTGTCCGTCCGGAAGTCCTACCGCAAGACCTGAAGCGTTACCCTTAACAAATGGGTACTCCTTCATAAGCTTATCCATAACAGGTGTGTTAGCAAGTGCAATAGCATTTCCTTCTGTGCGGTCACTAAGTCCGTAGCCATCAAGTACCATAAGTACAACCGGTTTCTTTCTCATTGTAATATTCTCCTTTAATTTATATTTTTTCAACAGTATTCATACGCTTATTGTTCCGTATTATCTGTTCTTTTCCGTGTGAAATTGTATCATAATGACAAAATTATGTCAATTTCCGCCTCAATATTCTCTTTCTTATAGCTCTAAGCACCTTGCCTGCAAAGGTTATCAATAATCCGCAGACAAACAGTGCAATTCCTATATAGAGTGCTCTTGTTACCTGTAAAGTGAAAAACGATATATAAAAATCATATCCCAGCCCAAATAATCCATTAAGCATGACAGGAAGCACGTACATTGCACCTGCCGCAGCAAGACTCACAATGCCAATCGCACTCATACATCTTCCGATATATCTGAAACCACCACAATATCGTATATTCATGAATAGAATTATGAACCACAAAAGCACCGTAACGGCACTCATGACTATAATTGCCGGATAAGTAATGACTGAGCTTGCCACATTCATTGCAACAGGATACTCTTTTCTGAAATTCGACAACGTAAAGCTTCCAAAATGTATATCCTGAATAAGCTTATTAAGAACCCCTTCTAACACTTCACTCTTGATATCTGACTGCGTTTTTTCTTTGATTGTAATAGAATCGATTCCAAGCTTAGTGCTTACCTCTTCCCAGTTATCATCAAGCAGCTTCATAACTTCATCAACGCTTATACAGCCTTCACCGGTTCCATACATAAAATCAGATACATACCCATTAAACCTGTCTGCTGTGAAGCTCTTTATGAACCCGCTGTCAAGAAGCTTCTTCACATCCTTCTGCTGCACAGCCACAACACCCGACGAATTGAACACATCCGTCATATACTCATCAAGCGTTATATCCTGACCCTGATATCCATACCAGAAGCCGATACCGATATCACCTATTGTCACATTTTTGACAGACTCTTCTATTATCTGCGGTGTCAGAGATTCCCTCACAAGATACAATGTACCTGCTGCTGTTCCGAGCACAAGTGAAAGCGTAAAAAAAACAAGCGACAAAAGGTTCTTTGCTAAGGAGGCATGAGTTCTAACTTTTTTTCTTTTTTTAGAATCAGCTTTAACCTCTTTCGTAAGAAGTGCCTGCACATCCTGCCCTAAGCCTTCCTGTACATCAGCCTCCGGATTTTGTATATCATTCTTACCAGCTTCCTGCTCTTGCAGGTTATTTTCTTCTATTTGTCCGGCAACATTTTCAAAACTCAAATTATCATTAGCTGCATCCATCAATAATCAACCTCTGCTATTTTATAACAAGCTCAACAGGACAGTGATCCGACCCCATAACCGAATGATGTATATCTGCGCTCACAAGCCTGTCCTTTAACTCCTCCGACACCAGAAAATAATCTATACGCCACCCTGCATTATTCTCTCTTGCATGGAACATATATGACCACCATGAATATCTGTCTGTAACATCAGGATAAAAATATCTGAAAGTATCAATAAATCCACTCTCAAGAAGCTTCGTCATCCTGCCTCTCTCTTCATCAGTAAAGCCTGCATTCTTGCGGTTGCTCTTAGGATTTTTAAGGTCTATCTCTTTATGCGCCACATTCATATCGCCGCATACTATAACCGGCTTATTTTCGCGCAGCTTACCAAGATATGCCCTGAAATCATCCTCCCACTTCATTCTGTATTCAAGCCGCTCAAGTCCTCTCTGTGAATTAGGCGTATAGACTGTCACCAGATAGTAATCAGCATATTCAAGTGCAATTATCCTGCCTTCGCTGTCATGCTCTTCAATTCCCATATCGTAAGCTACGCTTAAAGGCTCCTCCTTCGAGAAAACCGCTGTTCCTGAATATCCCTTCTTCTTAGCATAATTCCAATATGCATGATATCCGGGCTTGTCCCACGCAAGCTGCCCCTGTGACAGCTTAATCTCCTGTAAGCAGAAAGCATCCGCATCAACCTTATCAAAAAAATCCATAAAGCCTTTGTCAAGACAGGCTCTGAGTCCATTTACATTCCACGAAATATATTTTTTTGACATATTAATCCTCATTTTTCATATATATTTTTCCGAGCACATATAAAAATGACACATATTATCATACAATACCCATGTCAAAAGATATCCTCAACTCTCTGACACACGATTGCCGCTGTTTTCGCACTTCCAAAACCCATCAATAATAAAACACCTGCATTATCTGATATAATAGGCATAAGGACATTTTTATATCTGCTCCTTATTTATTATATACCATAATGCAGGTGTTTTTAAAGTAAATTATTTATTAATTTCTCCATTGAGAAATTCGATGGCATAGATGCTCATAAGATTTACCATGACGGTGAGCGCATCCTCATCCACATCAAAATGCGAATTGTGATGGGCTGCTCCTGTTTCGGGAACCTCAGGATTTCTCGAACCGACAAAGGCATAGCAGCCTGGAACCTTCAGAATATACTCAGCAAAATCATCTCCGCCTAGGGATGGTGTTCTGCTCTCTATCACGCTCTCTTTGCCAAACACAGATGTAAGCACCTTTCGCACTTCCAGTGTTGACTCTTCATCATTTATAAGCGGTGATGTAAAATCCTTCCATTCTATAGACACTGTTCCGCCGTACATTGCTGCTATCGAAGATGCAACAAGCTCAATTCTTTCCTTGGTTGCTTTTCTAAGCTCCGGTGAAAATACACGTATTGTTCCTTCCATCTGCGCATCCTCAGCGACAACATTATAGGCTGTTCCTGCATCAAGCCTGCCTATTCCTATAAGTATGCTCTCAAGCGGATTGGTTCTTCTTGTTATTAATGCCTGTATTGCAACCACTATCTGGCTCGCAATATAGAGTGCATCTGCTCCAAGATGCGGTGTGGACACATGCGCTGATTTGCCGTGAACCGAGATTCTAAACCAGTCAACGCTCGCATTATTAGGACCTATTGATGCCACAACCTTTCCCACATCGTAAGCAGAGCTTACATGTATTCCGAAGGTTCTGTCAGCTCCGTCAAGATATCCTCCATCCACAAAAAGTCTGGCTCCATAGCCAATCTCCTCGCCCTGCTGGAATGTAAGACGCACTGTTCCTTGAAACTTATCCTTGTTAGCGGCAAGTATCCTTGCGGCACCGACAAGAGCTGCTGCATGTGCATCGTGTCCGCAGGCATGCATTTTTCCCGGTATTGTGCTCTTATATGGGCACTCATGTGCTTCCTCAACATCGAGCGCATCTATATCCGCTCTTAACACAATCGTCCTATTTCCTTCTAAATTTCCCTTAATCTCAGCATATACACCGGTGTCTCCGACACGCTTATGTGCGATTCCAAGCTTGTCAAGCTCCTCCTCGATGCGCTTTGCCGTTCCGAATTCCTCCTTTGCAGTCTCAGGATTCATGTGAAAGTATCTTCTAAGATTCACTACATGCTGATGGTCGGCAATGACATCATCATATATCTTTTTTTCAAGTTCTGTCATATCTCATATACTCCAATCTTATTGTCATAAAACTAAAACAGTCAGTGCAGCAAAATTATCACTGCACCAACTTATCTTTTCTTACAGTTTATCAAAAATATCCGCAAGCTGCTTTCGCTTCCCGCTCTTTTATTTTATAAACTTATTTTTCCTTAAGTCCTGCAAGCTCCTTTAATGCATCAAGCGATTCAACCTTGTTAGAGTACAATGACAATGGAGCGATGAGTGTATCACCGATAACAGTCAGGTCATAATTGTTAGCCTCTGCATCACTGCTTAAGTAAGCCTTGTGCTGGAATGAGTTGAGGTCAATATCCCCATTGTTAAGCGCCTCATTAGGAAGGTTATATGCATCAAATGTCACAAGCTCGATGTAGATACCTGCATTCTCGTCATCAAGAACCTTCTGAACTGCAAGCCAATGGTCATTAGACGAACCGCATACACCAACCTTGACAACTGTCTTTCCATCTGATGATGACTTATAGTTTAAAATGTCATTTACGAAATTGTCATCAACTGTATAATCCGCATCATAGTCAAATGCAGGGAAGTATGCTTCCTTGTATGCCTCTAAAAGAAACTCGGCAACTGTCTGTGTATGGAACGCATCTACAATAGTCTTATATGTCTCATTGCCTGCATCCTCTGTTCTCGCTACGATGATATTAACATATGGATTGTCGCCGTTCTCATCCTGCTTTTCGATAATGAGCGCATCCTTAGATGGAACAAGTCCGTAAGGAATCGCATATGTTCCGTTGATTGTGCTTGCGCCGTAATCCCCAAGTGTAGATGTAAGCGTATTGGCTGTTGTTGGAACTATCTCGATATTGTAGATGTACTTTGTTACATCCTTAAGCTCAGGTGTGTAGCCTGCTGCCGGGTCAACCTCGATAAGTCCTGCTGTCTCAAGAAGCTTGATTGCCCTCGACTGGTTAGTTCCATCATCAGGAACACCAATCTTTACAGGCTCAGAGGTCTTCTTTCCGCATGCACTGAGTGCAAGTGTGCTCACAAGGAGCAGTGCTGTTGCAGCTTTTCTAATAAAATTCTTTTTCATACTTTTCCTCTTTTCCGCACAGCTTAATCTGTACTGTTTTTTCGGGAGAAAATTCTCCTATTTTTCTCCCTTTGTAATCAGCTCTCTATTGGTTGTCTTCTTAGAGAAGAAATTACCTAATGTCTGAAGGACACACACGAATGCAAGGAGTAAAACAACGCATACGTTTACAATGTCCTGATGATTGAGATTCTGACCGTAATTGATTGCAAAGCTTCCTATTCCGCCCGCACCCACGGCACCCGCCATTGTTGTAAGACCGATAAGGCTTATCGCCGTTATCGTAGTCACCCTGATAAGCTCAGGAACCGCCTCGTGGAGATATATTCTGAATATAAGTCCCATTGTCGTGCTGCCCATGCTTCTTGCCGCCTCAATCTTACCGTAAGATACATTCGCAAGTGCAGTCTCAACCTGTCTTGTAAAAAACGGAACCGCTCCGAATATAAGCGGAACCACAGCACCCTTTACACCTATCGCCGTTCCCACAAGTGCTCTTGTAAAAGGAATCAGGAAGATAAGCAGGATTATAAAAGGTATCGACCTGAATACATTCGTGAATATATCAACAATATAGTAGATAACAAGATTCTGTCTTATCCCATCACGCTTTGTAACCGTGAGTATCACGCCAAATATAAGTCCGAATATGAAAGTGAACACACCCGCAATTGCGAACATCTGCATGGTCTGCCCGCAGCTCGTCGTGAACCTGTCCCAGTATGCCACAACATTAGGCATTATTTTTTCAAAAAAACCACTCATGCTAATACCTCCGTTCCGACCTTAATCTTCTCAAGATACTTAAAGGCATCGTCCATCGCCGCATCGCTTCCCTTAAAAATTACGATTATTCCTCCAAGCGGTCGGTCACCTATCATCTCGACATTGGCAAGGACAATATTCACCTTGATGTCAAACCTCTTGGAAATATCCGAAATAACAGCCTCTCCCGTGCAGTCATTCTCGAATATGAGCTTCACCAGCTTATCATTTCCCGAAAGCTGCACAAGCGGTATATTCTCGGCAATCATCCTGTTAATCTTAGAGAGGTTTGAAACCGTGTTAATAAATTTCTTCGTGACAGGCTGCATTGGATGTGCAAATATGTCATAGACATCACCCTGCTCCACAACAGCTCCGTTCTCCATAACCGCAACCCTGCTGCATATAGTCTTGATGACCGTCATCTCATGTGTGATGAGGACGATTGTAAGTCCAAGCTGCTTATTAAGCTTCTTCAAAAGGGTTAAAATAGACTCCGTTGCCTCCGGATCAAGCGCACTTGTTGCCTCATCCGACAAAAGCACTCCAGGATTGTTTGCAAGTGCTCTTGCAATGGCAACCCTCTGCTTCTGTCCTCCGGATAGCTGTGATGGATACACATTCTCCTTATCCTTTAAGTCGACAAGCTCCAAAAGCTCATGCACTCTCTCCCTTATCTCCTTCCTGCTCTTGCCTGAATACTTGAGCGGATAGGCTATATTGTCAAAAACGGTGCTTCTGTCAAGAAGGTTAAAATGCTGGAATATCATTCCTATTCCGTGCCTTGCCTTGTTAAGCTCCTTGTCACTTACCCTCTTTAATACTTCTCCCTTCGGCGTGTTCTCCATTCTTGTGAGCCGCACACCGTTCACGGTAATCTCCCCGGAATCAGGAACCTCAAGAAGATTTATACAGCGAACAAGCGTCGACTTGCCCGCACCTGAATAACCTATAATTCCGTATATCTCACCATCCTCAATCGTGAGCGAGACGTTCTTCGCCGCCTCGACATCACCCGATTTCAGATGATAGGTTTTGTTAAGATTCTTAATTTCTATCATAAAATCATCGCTTTCCAATTCTGTTATTTATATGAGCTGCAATTATATAACGTATATTCACAACCCTCTTTCTTACCTGCTGATTGTGTAGGCCCTTTACAGTCAATTCCCACTCCTTTAATATGATTATCCTCTGACTGTAAAAGCGATTATACATTGTATGCTCCAAATTATCAAATAGATTTTACCTAGAGTTTGCTATAGTTTTTTCCTATAATAAATTCTGTGGGACAGTGGTGTCTGACACCACTGTCCCACTAAACAAAAAACCTTATTCTGCGGCGGGTCTGACTTCCAGATAATAATGCGGCTCTTCCATGTCAAGCTCCACTTCATTAACTCCGTTTCCAATATCGAAACCGAAATTCTGCCGTACAATCTCAATCCGTCCTCTGTCCTCTAATCTCGCTGTCTGCCCGGTAAATATCAGATTGCTTCCAAGCCCTGTCACCATATCATATCCGTTAATCTTCCTGTTCGCCGTATTTGAACAATAGAAATCATAGCTCGGTTCTTTCTTAGACACTGCTTCAACCGTGGCATAGCTTCCGGCAGGAATTGTGACCTCCGCCTCCAGCCAGAACACGCGCGACACTCCAATCACATCCATATTTTCAATCGCACCATCCTCATAGCGCTGCACTCCGTTCCCGGAGAGTGAACTGTATGCCATCAAATGCTCTTTTAACAAGCCAAAATACAATTCAAATCCATAATCATAATCGTTCTCGAGGTATCCCATCTCAAAAGCAGTTCGGTATCCGGACTCCGCAACCGTTCTCAGTACCTCCTCCAGATTCGACTCCCTTCTTGAAATCGTCATGCCGGCATCGATTGTTTTCTCCGTATTCCAGCCGCCGGTTACATATCCTTTATATTCTACATTCTGTATATCCTCTCCGACAACAATGATATAATAAGGACTTCCATAGCCTGATTCACCCTGTCGGCATATCGAAAATTCCTTACCCATAATACCATTCTCTCCGTCCCACAGGCTTCCGTTAAAACCATAGGACAATACCTGGGTCTTTTCATAGTCAAGTTCAAACATAACTCGGATAGTAGGATTCGTAATCTCCGCCTTATCATTCTCCGGTGTCCACCATGCATCGCTAAACTCATAAACCGTCACAGGAATATCGCTGAGATTTACAAAGTCTCCCAATGCCCTGTTCATATAAGTTCCATCCGAAAGAAGGCTTCTGTAGCCTTCCCAGTTCTCAATATATGACAGATTCACACTCCCTTCTTTTAACTCCTTTGAGCTGCCGCCCCATGCGCCCTCAAAGTCTCCTGCATAGCTGCCCGCATGAAGCGTTGTCTCAAGCGTCTCTCCGTTCACGTTCAGTGACGGAATATTATTATCCAGATCCTTCAGGCTGGAAACAAATGGGTAGAGCACATGAACTGTCTGATTCTGTGCACTTGCGTTTTCCAGAATATAAGAATCCTTCACTATAACATTGCCTGAGTACCGGTAATATCCTCCCTCCGGATACCATTCGTTATAGTTATCCAGAATCTCCTTCCTGTCACTTTCCAACGGATATGAAGCTGCTTCCTCCTCATTGGAAATCCATACCGGAACCCATGGCGCAAAATCCATCGTGATATCGCGCTCAGCAGAAATCTCCGGATTACTCTCAAGCAGGGTCATCGGAAATACTGGACCTGCATAGCGCATGAAGCTGCTGCCACCATCATGACCCGAGCCTCCGGCAGAGCCACCGTTTTTGCCGCCTCTTATTAACAGCACTCCTCCAATCCCTGCCACAGCGACAAGGCATGCTGCTGCCGCACAGGACCATCTTACCCACCGCGGCACTCTCCTTTTCTTTACATTTTCCGCGTCTGCAATATACTCATCAGACACTTCACCGATAGCGTCAAGTAAATCGTCGGATTTCATCAATAGCCCTCCTTTTCAAGCATAGTCCTCAGCTTCCCTCTCGTTCTATGCAGCATAGATGTGACCTTACTCTGTGAAAAGCCAGACTGCTTCGCAATAGTCTGAATCGAATCCATATACCAATACCTGCAAAGAAATACCCTGCGCTCTGTGTCTGCCAATGTCCCTAAAAATGAATCTAGCAGCTCAGCCAGCTCCCTGCGCTCCATTTCACCTTCTACGCTGTCAGAACCCGAAACGCAGTCCTCCAGTTCATCAAGAACAAGAACTACCTCGCCACCACCACGCTTTTGGGCGTTTCTCATTCTCCACCTGTCTATAGATATACGTCGTGTAATCTTCCCTAAGAAGGTGGAAAGAACCAGAGGGCGATGAGGCGGCATTGACTGCCATGCATCATTGTAGGTATCATTGACACACTCCCTTGCATCCTCCGTATCCGTAAGAATCCGGTATGAAATGCTGTGCAGATATCTCCCATATTTCAGTTCGGTTTCAGCGATTGCGCTCTCGCTCCTGCGCCAAAATAATTCAACAATGTTATTATCCTCCATCCGTTCACCTCCCTCAAAGGCTCCTACCGTTGATTGCTAATCACAATCAACTAATGTATCCTTCACCTATCTACTCGGAGAAAATTATATTTTGTTGCATTAATAATAAATTTTTTGTTCATAAGATTCGGGTGTCAAAGCATGCTTATATAACTAGCTGTGTATAACGTATTATATTTATACATATCATGACTTTTGGGAGAAGCTTAGATGTTCTTAGAACTCTGCTATATATCTAGCTAAAAGCAGCACGGATGCTGCTTTAGAAGCAATGCATACACGGATGTATGCCGGCTTCGGTGGCGAACGTATAGAATACCTCTATCAGAGTTCTTAGAACATCTTGCTTCGGACAACGGAGCTGATATGTATAAATATAATACGTTATACACTCAGATATTAAATTGGCATGTTTTGACACCCAAATCTTCATAAACTTAACAAAAAGAACCGGACACGCTATCCCGCAAATCCGGTTCCTTCCATCTCCTCAGGAAATTTATTTATGTTCCCAAAGAAAACTCACATTATTTGTAATTTACAATCTTACCAAAGTCAGCCTTTAAGCTTGCACCGCCGACAAGACCGCCATCGATGTCCGGCTTAGCAAAAAGCTCTGCTGCATTGCCTGCATTGACAGAACCGCCATACTGAATGCGTACAGCCTCCGCTGTAACATCATCGTACATCTCACGGACACAGTCACGGATAGCCTTACATACCTCCTGTGCCTGGTCTGATGTAGCTGTCTTGCCTGTTCCGATAGCCCAGATTGGCTCATAAGCGATTACAAGGTTAGCAACATCTGCTGCTGCAACGCCTGCAAGGTCGGACTTAATCTGAAGTCTTATCCAGTCAAGTGTAACACCAAGCTCTCTCTGCTCTAATGTCTCACCAC
Organism: uncultured Eubacteriales bacterium; assembly: GCA_900545175.1. Taxonomy (GTDB): domain Bacteria; phylum Bacillota; class Clostridia; order Lachnospirales; family Lachnospiraceae; genus CAG-882. The sequence continues at coordinate 60,781 of UQYF01000009.1, read as the reverse complement.
AGCAGAGAATCGGTGTAAGACCTGCTTCAATAGCCTTCTTAACCTTCTTGTTGAGGAGAACATCATCCTCCTTGAAGTAATCTCTTCTCTCCGAATGTCCGATGATAACATACTTAACACCGGCATCAACAAGCATATCCGCTGAAATCTCACCTGTGTAAGCACCCTTTGTCTCGAAGTACATATTCTCAGCACCTACGGCTACGTTAGTTCCCTTAACAGCATTAACTACAGGAACGATGTCGATAGCAGGCACGCAATATACTACTTCTACATCATCAGATACAACCAATGGCTTAAGCTCCTCCACCAAAGCTACAGCCTGGCTTGGAGTCATGTTCATTTTCCAGTTTCCGGCAACAATCTTCTTACGCATAACAATCCTCTTTTCTCCGCTTTATGCGGCATAAATATCAGCTCAAAACACCTATGCACAATACATCGTATATATAGTAAAGCATCTGCTATAAATAATATACATCAATATTGTGCATATATGTGTCCGCTCTTACTATCAAAATTATGATATAATGGATGCAAGCAATAACATACTTACATAAATAATGAGCGATAAAAGTATTGAATGAGCTATGCTCACGATATAAGAATCAAATTATATCAAACTGATTACTTATCATCAGCTGCCATAACACCCGGAAGCTCCTTACCCTCTAAGAACTCAAGAGAAGCACCACCGCCTGTTGAGATATGGCTCATCTTATCAGCGAAGCCTAACTGGTTAACAGCTGCTGCACTATCACCGCCGCCGATGATTGTTGTAGCCTCTGTCTCAGCAAGAGCCTTAGCTACAGCGATTGTACCCTTTGCAAGAGTCGGGTTCTCAAATACACCCATAGGTCCGTTCCATACAACTGTCTTAGCAGACTTAACAGCGTCAGCGAAGAGAGCCTGTGTCTTAGTACCGATATCAAGACCTTCCATATCAGCAGGAATCTTGTCTGCATCTACTACTTTTACATCAATTGGAGCATCGATTGGATCAGGGAAGCCTGCTGCAACTGTTGTATCGATAGGAAGAAGAAGCTTCTTGCCAAGCTTCTCAGCTTTGTCCATCATCTCCTTGCAGTACTCAATCTTCTCGTCATCTACTAGTGACTTACCAATCTCATAGCCCTTAGCCTTTAAGAATGTGAATGCCATACCACCACCGATGATGAGTGTATCGCACTTCTCAAGAAGGTTGTTGATTACGTTAAGCTTATCTGCAACCTTAGCACCGCCGAGGATAGCTACGAATGGACGAACAGGGTTGTTAACTGCATTTCCAAGGAAGTCTATCTCCTTCTGCATAAGGTAACCAACTGCATTGTCTCCGCCCTTCTCCTTGATGAACTTAGTAACACCTGCAACAGAAGCATGTGCTCTGTGTGAAGAACCGAAAGCATCGCAAACATATGAATCAGCAAGATCAGCTAACTCCTTGGAGAACTGCTCACCGTTCTTAGTCTCCTCAGCGCCTCTGAAACGTGTATTCTGAAGAAGAACTACGTCTCCCTCCTTCATGGCTGCAACGGCGGCTGTAGCAGCCTCACCTGTTACATTGTAATCAGCTACGAATACAACTTCCTTGCCAAGCTTCTCGGAGAGTCTCTTAGCTACAGGAGCAAGTGACTCACCCTCGTTAGGTCCATTCTTAACCTTTCCAAGATGTGAGCAGAGGATAACCTTAGCACCCTCGTTGATTAACTTATTGATTGTAGGGAGAGCAGCAACGATTCTTGTCTCGTCAGTAATCTCGCCATTCTTTAAAGGTACGTTGAAATCACAACGAACAAGTACTCTCTTGCCATTTACATTGATATCATCAACTGTCTTCTTATTTAACATGGTAACGCCTCCATTTTTATAATTGTGCACACACGCACAAATTGTTCTGTACTGAAAAATAATTTTCCATTTACAAAAAATGGGTCCGGTCCACAAGACCGGACCCTTAAAGGTCTAATAACTAATTACTAAGCTCTTAATTAAGCAAGCTCTGCGAAGTACTTAATTGTACGAACCATCTGGCTTGTGTAGGAGTTCTCATTGTCATACCATGAAACTACCTGTACAAGTGAGTTGCCGTCTTCCATCTTAGATACCATTGTCTGAGTAGCATCGAATAATGAGCCGTATCTCATACCGATAACATCGCTTGATACGATCTCATCTGTGTTGTATCCGAATGACTCAGTAGCAGCAGCCTTCATAGCCTCGTTGATACCTTCCTTAGTAACCTCACCCTTAACAACTGCAACAAGGATTGTTGTAGAACCTGTAGGTGTAGGAACTCTCTGTGCAGAACCGATGAGCTTGCCGTTTAACTCAGGGATAACAAGACCGATTGCCTTAGCAGCACCTGTTGAGTTAGGAACGATGTTCTGAGCACCTGCTCTTGCTCTTCTCTTATCACCCTTTCTCTGTGGTCCGTCAAGGATCATCTGATCACCTGTGTAAGCATGAACTGTTGTCATGATACCGGACTGGATTGGAGCGAAATCGTTAAGAGCCTTAGCCATAGGAGCTAAGCAGTTAGTTGTACATGAAGCTGCAGAGATGATTGTATCATCCTTTGTAAGTGTTGTATGGTTTACATTGTAAACGATTGTAGGAAGGTCATTTCCAGCCGGAGCAGAAATAACAACCTTCTTAGCACCTGCTGTGATATGAGCCTGTGCCTTAGCCTTGGATGTATAGAAACCTGTACACTCAAGAACAACATCTACGTCAAGCTCGCCCCAAGGAAGCTTAGAAGCATCCGGCTGAGCGTAGATTGTGATTTCCTTGCCATCAACTGTGATAGAACCAGGAACAACAACAGTCTTGCCGTCCTCACCCTTAACAGAATCCTTGAATGTTACTGTGTGCTTGTTCTCGCCAACACGTCCCATGAAGCTACCCTGTGCTGTATCATACTTTAATAAGTGTGCTAACATCTCCGGGCTTGTTAAGTCGTTGATAGCAACTACTTCATAACCCTCTGCATCAAACATCTGTCTGAATGCAAGACGACCGATACGACCAAATCCATTAATCGCAACTTTAACTGACATTTTAAAATCCTCCTAAAATGTATAATATTGATTGTTAATTATAAATCAATCTTGCTTATATTCTACCTAATTTGTGTCAAAATATCAAGTCCTATTTATAAAAGAATTGAGAAATTTCCGTTTTAATATCGTAAAACGTATCATATCCATATATTTCATAAACTGTAAACAGCCTCCTATTGAGCATTTGTTACAAAATTGTTACAATTTGTTTGTGCTTAGCTAAGGGCAAATAAATAAAGGAGGTCTTAAGATATGTGTTTTAATTTTAATGGCTGTACTGAACTTTTCAATACAATTTGCAGATTATTCGGCTTCGGATGCTAATTAGTCTGTAACATATAGACAGGGTGCACACTTTATTCGTAAAGTATGCACCCTGTATTTTTTCCGCAGATGCAGGAATGTGCCAAGGCACATTCTTTATGCTTTTGTCGTAAAGCTGTTGACGGCACTTCTCAAATCCTGTGCGCACTGATCAAGCTCCGTGCCGGATGCGGCATTTTCCTATGCGGCAGCCGCATTCTGCTCCACTACCTGTGAAAGCTGCTGTGCCAGATCATTGATCTGCTCAATTGAAGACTTCTGCTCACCCACAAAGCTTTGTATCTCTTCTATACTCTCCTTAAAATGTCTCGATGCCGAAATACTTGAATTGAGCTTCTCTGCCGTGGCATCGGTAAGCTCCCTTCCGGTTGATACAGCCTGCTTTGTCTCGACGACAAGCTCGCCGATTTGTCTGCTCGCCTCACTGCATGCATTTGCCAGCTTATTAATCTCGCCTGCAACAACTGCAAAGCCTCTGCCCGCATCCCCTGCTCTTGCCGCTTCGATTGAAGCATTCAGCGATAACAGATTTGTCTGCTAAACTGTACAACTGGGTCAAGTATACTATTTTTGATAATAAAACTCAACATAATTTGACATTTTTTCATTATATGCTTTATACTTATCCTGAAAATTTCCATGGAGGTGTTTCATGCTCACAAGCAAACTATGCGACTACCATATTCACACGCGCTACTCCTCCGATTCCTCTGAGGAACCGGAAAATATTATCAGACACGCCATTAATGAGGGCTTAGCCGAAATCTGTTTCACGGATCACATGGATTTAGACTATCCCGAGACCACGGAATATGAAAATCCCGCCTTCATTTTTGACACTGCGGCATATTACAGGGAGCTTTCCGCACTGTGCACTAAGTACGCCGGTGATATAAAAATAAAAATCGGTATTGAACTCGGTCTCATACCATATCTTAAGGAGCGTAACCAAGCCGTTGCATGTTCTGTCCCGTTTGACTTTATAATAGGCTCCACGCACCAGATTGATGGAAAAGATCCCTATTATCCCGAATTCTGGGCGGGAAGAAACAGCGACGATGTCGTAAACGAGTACTTTTTGCTGACTTATGACAATGTAAGAACTTATTCCGATTATGACGTGTATGGTCATCTTGATTACATAACCCGCTACTCGCCTGACAAAAGCTACCGCTTTGAATATATGAAACACATTGATATAATCGACTGCATACTAAAAGAAATAATCCATGCGGGACATGGCATTGAGCTTAATACCTCGCCTCTGTGCAAGGGGCTTGACAGAACCAATCCATGCCCTGAAATAATAAAAAGATACAAGGAGCTTGGCGGTGAAATCATCACCATCGGCTCTGATGCACATTCTTTTCAAAATGTCGGCGGATATTTTGACACCGCAAGGGAAATTCTTTTATCCTGTGGTTTTAAATATTACTCAGTGTTCACAAACAGAAAAATGGAGATGAGAAGCCTATAGCTTCCCATCTCCGTTTTTATGCATTAATCTTTACATTTTCAACCTTTGCATTCTCTATGCAGCAATATTCAAAGCTTCCGTTTTCCGCCTTGATTTCAAGATTCTCAAAGGTAAAATCAGATAATCTGTACTGCTCGTCGTTCGGTGTCACATTGAAAAAGGTCTCACATTCGACCTTGCAGTTCTTCATCTGAATGTGGTCGGCGACGGACAGCGGAATGTCCTCTCTTCCCTTCAAATCAAAGAACTGCGTCCACGGATTGATATTGATAAAGTTCGTTATTTTTCCCACAATATTATCCATGCTTATATACTCATAATGCTGCGGTGTATCAGGACGCATCTTAAGCCAGAGAAGATTGCTTCCGCTTCCAACCTTAATCCGCCTCACAATGATATTCCTGTTGTGGACCGATTCCGAACCGCAGGTAAGACAGCCATGGCAGAAGCCGTAGTTACAATCCTCGACTATGATTCTCTCATTTGTCCCATTCTCAGGTGCAGTGTCAGCCCATGGTCCCTTGCCTCCCTTTAGTACTACCGAGTCATCATTTACCTCCAGATGGCAGTTCTTTATAAGCACATCCGTGCACACGTCTATGTCTATTGCATCGGTGCTCGGTGCCTTTACCGGAGCTGCAGGCGAGAAAATACGGCAGTTTAAGTATTTTACATGATTGCATCTGTATATGTGATTCGTCCAGAAATGTGCGTTCTGAAGCTGCAGCCCTGCGACAAGTACATTGCTGCTGTTCGATATATAGACAAGTCTCGGACGCTGTTCATCCTTATTCGTACATTTAGGATTCCATGTGCGTCTAAGCCAGAATGCTTTCCATGAGCGCAGCCCGTTTCCGTCTATTGTGCCGGGCCCGCACATTGTAAAGCCATCCACGCCATCTACATTAATCATCGCTGCAAAATATGTGCAGGTCTCACCTTCTATTCTCGTCTCCTTTATTGCATAGTCGGATATATCATCACTGCCCTTTAGCGTTCCGCCTTCTCCTACATACAGATTAACGCCCTGTCTGAAAAAAAGCGAACCTGTAAGATATGTGCCTGCCGGAACCACTATCACACCGCCGCCATCTAATGCTGCCTTATCAATAAGCTCCTGTATCTTCTGTGTATAGACTCTTCCATCATCTAATATTCCATACTGCGTAAGGACATACTGCTTTCCAAGCTCGCAAAGAGCCGGGACAGAAATATCGTAAAACCAGTTATCTATTATAGTTCCATCCGGAAAAAAATCATTTAATGCCATACAAATCCTCCATATCAATACTTTTAATACTATCAAAAATTTCGTTTATATTTACAAAGATTCCTGTGTCAAAGCATGCACTGTATCATGGACACACTCACTCTTCACACTTTCCCTGTATCGTTCCTCCTCCGAGCACATACCCGTCAGCATAAAGCACAACAGCCTGCCCCGGTGTTATAGCGCGCTGTGGTGTCTCAAAATCGACCCTGATTCTCCCATCTGCAAGCTGTGTCACATGACACGGCGCACCCTTGTGTGCATAACGTATCTTTCCGACACAGTCTACATTGTCAAGACCTGGCACTCCCATATAGTTAACATCATCCGCAATAAGGCTTTTACAGAAAATATCCTCATTCTCTCCTATAACAACCTCGTTCGTCTCCGGTCTTATCTCAGATACGAACACATGATGTCCCATCGCAAGTCCAAGACCTCTTCGCTGTCCTATTGTATAATGTGTGATACCTTTGTGTGTGCCGAGTATATTACCGTATTTGTCAACAAAATTTCCCTCCGGAACCTTAATTCCGGTTGCTTTTTCAATGTATGCCGCATGGTCATCATCCGGAATGAAGCATATTTCCTGGCTGTCCGGTTTATCTGCCACCAGAAGACCTATCCTAGAAGCAATCTGTCTTATCTGCGGCTTCGTATAATCTCCGCAAGGCATAAGTGTATGTGCAAGCTGCTCCTGTGTCAGATTGTAGAGCGCATAGGACTGATCCTTCGCATCCGTAACCGATGCCGATATCGCATATCGTCCGTTTGGAAGCTTGACTATACGTGCGTAATGCCCTGTAGCTACATAATCTGCACCGATTGAACGCGCTCTGTTCAAAAGTGCCTCCCACTTGATATATCTGTTGCAGGCATTACATGGGTTAGGTGTCCTTCCTGCAAGGTACTCCCTGTTAAAATAATCTATGACCTTCTCCTTGAATTCATCCCTGAAATTCATAACATAGTGCGGTATCCCAAGCTTAGCCGCTACACGCTTTGCATCACCAACGGCTGATATCCCACAGCACGAATCCGTCTCCGATTCTTTATCATCCTGCCAAATCTGCATTGTGACACCGACAACATTGTACCCTTGTTCCTTCAGTAGATATGCCGTAACGGATGAATCAACACCTCCCGACATTCCAACTACTACTGTATCTGCCATAAAATGCTCCTTATTTTATCAATTCTTTAAAATTATCATCTAAATCCGGGCTGTTTTAAAGTCCCTGACATATGTCAAATATTAAACTATTCGTGCCCTCTTTTCAACTGTTTAATTCTGCGGATACTTTTCATCCAAAGAATCATATCTTTCCACATTACAGAATAGAATGCTAAAAACAGCTCCCATGGAGAAAAAATGTCAGCAAAAACGATTATAAAGGGAACTCTGGTTTTTACAATATCAGGCATCCTATGCCGTATCATGGGCTTCATATTCCGCATATATATATCAAGAATAATGCCGGCAAGCCAGATTGGGCTGTACCAGATGGTAATGCCTATCTGCGTTCTTTGTCAGGCTGTCGCTGTCGGTGGCTTGTCCACTGCCGTAACAAAATATACAGCCGCATACCTTGCCCAGAAAAAGAAAGACAAAGGTTACGTCAATTTTTTGGCAACCTTGCTTTACTGCACCGTCATATCTGCAATAATTGCCCTAATTATAATCAAAAATTCCGCATTTATCTCGAAAATATTTCTGAGCAGCAGCCTATGTGGAAGCCTGCTTATCATTGCTGCGTACTCTGTTCCTTTCGCATGCATCCACTCTGTTATTTCAAGCTATTTTATCGGACTTGAGCTTCATGGGCTCTGTGCCACCGCGCAGGTAATCGAGCAGATAATACGAATAACCTGCGTGTTCACATTTGTCGGAATAGCCGGACAAAACGGTAATTTAGCTGACGCATCCACTGCCCTTTACGGCATTCTTGCCGGAGAGATATCATCATCCGTCTTCTGTCTTGCCGCTGTTATCTTTCTAAAAGATAAATACAAGACCGAGGAGGCGGCGCTTTCCAAAGCTCCACTCTACTATATGAGTGAAGGCATAATCCAGCTCGCCGTCAACTACCGCCTCGCACTCCCAATAACTGCCAATCATTTCTGCCTGCATCTTATGCAAAGCTTTGAGGCTGTGCTTCTGCCAATGATGCTCGTAACATACGGTCAGACCGGGGAGGAGGCACTTACCACCTACGGTGTACTAACAGGCATGACAATGCCTCTTGTTCTCTTCCCTGCAACCTTCACTAATGCCATGGCACAGGCACTTCTTCCTGATATTTCCAAATCATGGCAGACAAAAAACCTCTCACATCTTAACAGGAGCCTTGAACTAGCCTTGACTCTCGCATGTAATCTTGGAATCATGTGCATTCCGGGATTTTTCTTCTACGGTGCGGGATTTGGAGGTATAATTTTTGATAACAAAGCTGTGATAGCACAAGTCCGTCTTATGAGCCTTATATGCCCGGTCGTATTTTTATCCACGCCTTTGTCAAGCGCATTAAATGCCATGGGAAAAACCGTGACCGTGTTCATTTCAAGCATGCTCGCCCAGCTCATCAGACTTGCACTCGTTGTATTTGTCATTCCGCGCGCAGGCATAAACGGCTACTGCTACGGACTTATAGCCAGCCATCTTTTTGTATGCATATATATGATGCTGGTGCTGAAAAAATTAACCGGATGCAGCTACTCAATAAAAACTCTTGCAGCCGCACCGGTTATACGTTCAATCATATGCTTTTTCGCAACAATACCTATATATACTACACTTCACCACGCACAAAATCTCCCCGAAATAACATGTCTGCTAATCGGCGGAGGCACATATATAGCCGCATCCGTTGTGTCATATATATTCATGCAGGATAAGTAAAATTTGTTATAAATATAAAACTATCTGACTTTTATATACAAATTCTGATGTCAAAACATGACAATTCAGTCTACGAGTGTATAACGAGTAACATTTATACATATCACTTCGTTGTCGGAAGTAAAGAATTCTAAGAACTCTGATAAATACTTTCTATGCATATGCCATCGAAGCAAAGCATACATACATGCTATTATTTTACTGTGTTTACAAGTGTTCCCACACCTTCCACTATGCACTCTACAGTATCACCGGGTTTAAGGAAACGCGGTGGTTCAAAACCCATGCCGACGCCTGCCGGTGTTCCCATAGAGATTATAGTCCCGGCTTTTAAAGTCATTCCGGATGAAAGCTCACTTATCACATGCGCCACATCGAATATCAGAAGCTCCGTATTGCTGTTCTGCCGAAGCTCACCATTAACCTTCGACTGTATTGTAAGCTTAGGCGGAAACGCTATGCTGTCTGCTGTAGTAATGCATGGCCCCATCGGCGTGAAGCCATCAAGGCTCTTGCCAAAATACCACTGCTTATGACGTGTCTGCACATTTCTTGCACTCACGTCATTGATAATCGTATAACCGAATATGTACTCTGCGGCATCATCCTCGGACACATTCTTTGCGTCCTTCCCAATTATGACGGCAAGCTCACACTCATAGTCAAGGCTGTCAACAAGATTCTCATGTGCCTCGATAAAGCCTTTGTTTTGGACTGCCTCATTCACTCTCTTAGAAAAATATACAGCATATGGCCTTTCACCGCCAAATGCCTCCTTCTTATATCTCGCCGACTCTGCAGCATGCTCCATATAGTTGATTCCAAGACAGATGATGTCCTGCTTAGGTCTTGGAATAGGTGCTAAGAGCCCTACGTCCTTAACAGGAACTGCTCCATGTATCTCATCCGGATCCTTGCGGTTATATATTCCGATAAGCTCTTTCTCCGCCTTCGACATCTTCTCTATAACCTCCTGCATGTCACTGTAAGGCATTCCAAGTGAGCGCAGCGGGTATACCCATGTCTCATCATCATTGATAACTCCAACTCGTTCCTTTTTTCCATCCAGATATGTAACAAACTTCATGACCAACTCCATTTCTGCCACATATTAACGGCACAAATAATTATCAAGCGGATATTCATAATCCGCTCTGCAGCTTTTATAACACTATGCACTGCCATCACGACATCGGTAAGAACACTTGCTCTTCATTACATAGTGTTGAATTTTACAAGTATTTTATCACCTTGAAAAAAATTATGCAATCTGTTTATATTGTCCCGATATAATAACAATATCCCCGTCAACGACGAGGATATCTTCGATGCTTGTATGTAACAATTTACTTAAAATCAACAGATTATCAAGGCTTGGAAGAGACTTGCCCGAAAGCCATTTATATACTGCCTGCGGATTCTCAAACCCCATGACCTCCTGAATATCCTTCACCGAATACCCATTATCACGAAGTAATTCCTTTATTCTCTTACCGGTTGCTTCCTGTCGGATTGACAAATACATAGGTCTCATAATTTTTCCTCCATTCATCCCATCCTGAACACAAATCCATTTTAACAGCTTTTTCATGTAATTTCCAGTATAAATTTTACTACACACTTTAATCTTGTTACTACACACTTTTTGGTATTAAAGCACTGCAAATCATAGTAAAGCTCTTCGCAATTTAAGTCACGAAACAGCTCTGTATCAAGTTATTTCCCGACGTACACCACAAAGATTTTCATACACCATTTTTATACCATTTTCATATGAAAACACGTAGAAATATGAGAAAATGTATATAATATGATACCATCTGTATACCCCATAAATGCCCTAAACCGCCCATTTCTGTGCTATTTCTTACAGTATATACGGTGTCACCTGATACACATAATAATTGATCCAATTCGTATAAAGGTTATTGGCATGTGCTCTCCATGACAGGCGCGGTCTGGAGCTGGCATCACCGTCTGTGTAATAATTGCATGGCATGTCAATCGGAAGGCCTTTTCCGAGGTCACGCTTATACTCCGTATCGAGTGTGATACGGTCATACTCAGGATGTCCCATCACAAAAATTCTCTTTCCGCCCTCCGCAAGTACTATAAACACGCCAACCTCGTCCGATTCTGCAAGAATCTGAAGTCTTGCATCGGCTAAAATATCAGACTTAGACACTGTCGTATGACGTGAGTGCGGAGCATAGAAATAATCATCAAAGCCACGGACAAGAGGAACCTTGCGGTTTAATACCTTGTGTTCAAAGATTCCGAATGCTTTCTTAGGGAGAAGCTCTTTACGGATTCCATAATGGTGATACAGTCCTGCCTGTGCTCCCCAGCATATGTGAAGCGTTGATGTGACATGCTTGTCTGACCAGTCCATAATTTTTACAAGCTCATCCCAGTAAGTGACTTCCTCAAATTCCATCTGTTCAACCGGAGCGCCTGTTATGATAAGCCCATCAAAATTTCTGTCCTTTATCTCGCTGAAGGTCTGATAGAACTGATTAAGATGTGAAGCCGATGTATTCTTTGACACATGTGATTCAAGCTGTAAAAATGTTATATTAAGCTGCAGCGGTGTGTTCGACAAAGCCCTTAGAAGCTGAAGCTCCGTGTCCTGCTTTATTGGCATAAGATTTAGTATCAGCACCTCAAGCGGCCTTATGTCCTGTGACAGAGCCCTGTTTTCGTCCATCACAAATATATTTTCATCTTCAAGAGCCGCTCTCGCCGGCAAGTCATTCTGTATTCTAATAGGCATCAGTCATTCCTCTTTCCTGTCATATTTATAAAATCTTCCTCGGATATAATCGGAACTCCAAGCTGCTTGGCTTTCTGATTTTTCGAAGAATTGCTCGTTGTATCGTTATTTATGAGATAGTCAGTCTTAGAGCTTACGCTTCCTGCAACTTTTCCGCCAAGGCTTTCGATAAGTGCCTTAACTTCATTCCTGTTGGCAAAATGTTCAACCGAACCGGTTATAACAAAAGTCTTTCCTGCTATGTCAGAGCTTAAATCTGCCTTCTCTTCCGGAATAAGCTTAAGCTCTTTTTCCAGTTGAAGAGCATTTTCTCTCTTTTTAGCATCAGAAAAATATCTGACAATATCGCCTGCAATGACCGCTCCTATTCCGTCAATCTGCATCAGCTCATTCTCATCAGCAGCCATAACAGCTTCAAAGCTGCTGTCAAAATGTCTGCATATAAGCTTAGCATTCGCAACACCTACACCCGGTATTCCAAGAGCGTATATAAATCTGCTTATCTGTGCATCTCTGGATTTCTCTATGGATGACATCATATTGTCAAAAGATTTCTCTCCGAAGCCTTCCATCGTGCAGATACGCTCCTTATAGCGGTCAAGATGATATATGTCCGCATATGTTTTAATCATACCATCATCTATGAATTTTTCAAGAGTTGCCTCCGATATTCCGTCAATATTCAACGCATCCCTTGAGACAAGAAGCTCGAAGCTTTTTACCTGCTTTGCCTGACATTCCGGATTAGTACAATATAAGCTTAATGCATCATTCTGGCTTCTAAGCTCAGTCTTTCCTCCGCATACAGGGCAGATATCAGGTATGACTACTTCGCCATCATCCTTCCTGTCATCACCCTGCGCTTTCTTTACCACTTTTGCAATCTGCGGAATTATCATATTAGCTTTGTAGACAGATATGATATCTCCAAGACCAAGGCCAAGCGACCTTAAGATACTCACATTGTGTACACTTGCCCTTGAAACAGTGGTTCCTTCAATCTCAACTGGCTCGAATATCGCAACAGGGTTTATAAGCCCTGTTCTTGATGCACTCCACTCTATCTCTAAAAGCTTAGTGTCAACAAGTTCATCCTTCCACTTAAAAGCTATTGAATGTCTTGGAAATTTGGCAGTACGTCCAAGGCTCTCTCCGTATGATATATTATCATATGTGAGCACCAATCCGTCCGAAGGGAAATCATTTTTCTCAACCTCTTTTGCAAAATACTCAACTGACTCTGCCATATTCTTCTCATCCACAACGCGAAAATCCACTGTGTCAAAGCCCTGAGCTTTCAACCAGTTAAACTGGACTTCCTTGGAATTTTCAAAATCGACATCCGGCTCGCCTGTCTGTGTATCAACTGCCGAAATAAGTGCAAATGCCTTAAGTCTTACATTTCTCTTAGCTGTAATTCCACTGTTAAGCTGGCGTACTGAACCACTGCACAGGTTTCTTGGATTCTTATATTTCCCGCTTTCCCCGGCAATCTGTGCATTTATCTTCTCAAAATCAGAATATGTTATTATAGCTTCACCTCTTATAACTAATCTTCCCTGATATGCTATCCTTGTAGGAAGATTCTTAAAGGTCCTTGCGTTAGCTGTTATGACCTCACCGATATATCCGTTTCCTCTTGTAACAGCCTTTACAAGCTCACCACGTTCATATGTCAGGACTACCGTAAGTCCGTCAAGCTTCCATGACAGCAGGCACTTATGATTTCCCGCAAACGCGGCAAGTGCATCCACAGACTTCGTCTTGTCAAGGCTTAGCATCGGAGCAGCATGTTCCTCCTTAGGCAGCTCACTTACCGTCTCATAACCTACATGCCGGGTAGGACTGTCCGACATGACTATTCCTGTCTCCTCCTCAAGTGCCACAAGCTCATCATAGAGAGCATCATACTCAAAATTGGTCATAAGCTCCTTATCGCCTGCATAATATGCTCTGCCTGCCTCATTTAATATCCCGATTAACTCCTTAATTCTACCTGCTTTATCCATCACTGCGCTCTCCCATTCCACAAAGGCTTCTAAGCTTGGTGGTCTCTTCAAAAGTAAGAGGTCTTATTTCACCATCTTTAAGCCCATTGATATTTATATTCATTATTCTTATTCTCTTTAGCAACAGCACTTCATATCCGAATGCTCCGCACATTCGTCTTATCTGGCGGTTAAGTCCCTGCTTTAACACTATAGTAAAAGTTCTTTTACCGTTTTTTTTGACAACACATCTTCTTGTGATTACTTTTTTTCCGGTATTTCCATCCGTTATCTCAACACCTGCACCCATCTTCTTTATAAACTCATCAGTCACATCCTTGTTGACTTTTACAACATACTCCTTCTGATGATTATTCGATGTCTTTAAAATATTATTCATAAGCTCACCGTCATTAGTTAGAAGCAAAAGCCCGCATGATTCCTTGTCAAGCCTTCCAACAGGGAATACTCTCTTATCAATCCCCTTATTTTTAAGATAAGCTGCAAGACTGTCCGGCTCGTCCGCCATCGTGCTTACTATTCCTTCCGGCTTGTAAAATGCATATATAACCTTCTTTACTGCAGCAGGAGCCTTGATATCCTTTCCACTTATACTGACGATATCTTCATCTTCAACCTGCATGCCCATAAACGCTTCCGTCCCATTGACGAGAACCTTACCCGCCTCAATAAGCCTGTCGGCTTCACGCCTTGAACAGTATCCTGAATCACTAATATATTTATTAAGTCTCATATTTTCTTATTCCTTTTTTAGTCAATAATATCTGCAAAAATCGGCATAATTCAGTTTTGCCGCAGTGCGTTCCTGCATAGATGCTTAACATCTCTATCTTGTGTTGGGCTTGTACCCTGCACCGTACAAACGATTGCCTTCTTATATGGCATCAGCGCAGGAACAAATCCTGCGCCGATAAAATCATATCATATTCACTGCATCACTGTTCCGGCTGCCGCTCATACAAAAATCTCGTCACATTGTCAAAAATTAATACATTTTCTATTTCTTCAAGATTAGGCTGATTAAGCTCTGCCACAAAGTTTTCAACACGCACTTTTCTGGCAATATCCTCAATCATCTGGTCGGACAGCATAATGGAATTATAACTTTTCACTTCATCACCTACACTGCTGCTGCATATATAGTATGTCCCACTCTCATTGGTACATATATAGAATGCATTGAGCATAGTGACAACCTGCGGACCTAAGGTCGTTGCCACGCCACACCTTGCAACAACTATATAGCTCCCATCGACCATTCCTTCCATCATATAGCACGTAAGCGATTTGACTGAATCAATGTATCCGCTAAGCTGCATGAACTTATCTCTGTCAAGATTCGCACTGTCATTAGTCATGTACATTGCCAACTCATAATCGCCCGATGCCAGATAATCGTAAAACTGCCGCACGAAGCTCTTGATGTCATAATCCATATCCTCGACAAACAAACCCGTTTTCACAGTGGCCGCAGCCTCCGTGACATTCTCAGCTGATGCATCCGGCATTTTATTCTGTATAACCACAACATCCGTCATCTGTTCAGATACCGTATAATTTTCCGAACATCCGGCAAGCAGAAGCATGACACATGAGAGGCATACAACCAAAAACCTTCTATACACTAATAACCTCCGAATAATAAATGCAGCTGTAAGCTAAATATACAACTCCACTTTGCTAAAGTACCGCTCAATATAATACTCTAATGTATGATTTTAACAATATTTCCGCAAAAAATCAATATGCTTTTGACTTAGCCTTAAGTGCCATCTATATACTGACCCGTTCAAACTTTTACTTGCAAAATTTAAAATAATATTATAAAATAATGTTCAGCGGTTTTCTAAGAATAACACCGCATGCACTTGTAGCTCAGTGGATAGAGCACCGGTTTCCGGAGCCGGGTTGTCGGGGGTTCGATTCCCTCCAGGTGCATTTTTTTATTGCAAAAATAGCAAGACAACGCTCTGTCTAATAACAAATTATTCAAATCCGTTTTCTCTGGTATAGATATATGAATGATCTGAAAGGATTTCCTCCCTTGACAATTCTGTATTATTTATAGACCTAATCATCTCATCAATTCCCGTCTTCGATATTTCTCCATCTATCGGAATAAGTATCAGTTCGTGCACACTGCTTGGCACAACATAAATGTCCGTTTCTATATGCTCGGTAAATTTTTCCATAAGTCCATCATAGAGCATGCACGAAGCTCCATAGCTTCTATAAACATTCGTAAGCACATACATAGGAAACCTCTCATTCATAATGTCAACCTGTGCCACAAGCGTTTCCACATCCATATTCCTGTCCTCTCTAAGAATCATATCGGATACAACCTGATTCATCGGCTTTATCTCTGCAGGATACAGTCTCGGTGTATTCTTCTTTGCAAGTCTGTAAAGACATTCCTCATCAACTCCCCAGTGTTCTAAATGATTGTTGTAGATAGTCACTATCCCTCTGCCATTGTCAACATTATCGATGACCGCAAAATATACTATCGCAAGGTCAAGGAACTTTCTATGCGGTATTTTTTCTAAGAGTTCCTTGTTTCTGTCGCAGCTTATCAGCCTGAACGCCACATGCTCCTCTATCTTCCCAAAATCCATGAAGAAATCTGACGGAATCGAAATGATTCCACTGTTTGCAACATAGAGCTTGTATATCTTCTCAGCAATCTCGTACACCTCACACCCTGATAAGTACATAGTATAATATCCGTTAAGATATATTGTAGGCGAAAAATTGCTGTCCTTTTTCATTATCACAACGCCGTCCAAGGTAACGCCGTTAATTTTAGTCACACGGTGAATAAAAACCTCTGCCTCCTTCCCGACAATTTTCTTTATGCAATCCACCACTGCATTTAAAAAATCCTGATAATTCATATTCTGTTTTCCTTTCTATAAATAAACTTTGACAGGCAATCAAAGGTTATTCCGCAAAAAACAATATTAAACAGCAATATGCAATATTAAATAGCTAAATCCATCAAAATTCCATATTGCATAAAAATGCTGTATCCTTATGTAATCTATATTAAAATCTGATATATGGGAATTAAAAGAATCCAATAAAATAAAAAGATAACTCAAAAAAAGAATAACATTAAGAAATGTATGTCATGCGGCAGAATAAGAATATCCTGCCACATAACATAAAATAAGATTAAGCTCTTGAAAGATACTCACCTGTACGTGTATCAATCTTAATCTTCTCACCCTGCTCAACGAAGAGAGGAACCATAACCTTAGCACCTGTCTCAACGATAGCCGGCTTAGTAGCACCTGTAGCTGTGTTGCCCTTAACCCCGGGCTCAGACTCTGTAATCACGAGCTCAACGAAAAGAGGTGGCTCAATAGCGAATACATCACCATTGTGGGAGAGGAGCTTAACCATCTCGTTCTCCTTAACGAACTTAAGAGAATCGCCTACAGTCTCCTTAGTAAGCTGAATCTGCTCATAGTTCTCTGTATTCATGAAATGATAGAAATCGTCATCAGCATAGAGATACTGATACTCTGACTTATCAATATGAGCTAAATCAAACTTAGCTGTTGGGTTGTAAGAATTCTCGACAACGCCACCATTTATAATATTCTTAAGCTTAGTTCTAACGAATGGTGAACCCTTGCCCGGCTTAACATGCTGGAACTCGATTACCTGCCAAATTGAGCCATCCATCTGTATTGTCATGCCGTTTCTAAAATCGCCTGCTGTTACCATATATAGGTATACCTCCTTGGAATAATCAATCTTCTGTTCATTTTAATATATCTTAAAACATATTTCAACTATTTTTTCAATCTATTTTGTTCTTTTTTGCTTTTTTCCTTTTTGTCTCTATGTATCAAGCTCAAGACTGACCAAAAGCGCCCGGTTTACTTTGCTTATTATCTCGCTGTCAAGATGGCACACCTTATCCTTTAGTCTTTTTTTATCTATTGTCCTAAGCTGTTCAAGCAAAATAACCGAATCCTTAATTATATCATACTTCGACGAATCTATCTCCACATGTGTCGGAAGCTTTGCTTTATGCATCCTGCTTGTTATCGCTGCACATATCACTGTCGGGCTGTGCTTGTTTCCGGTATCATTCTGTATTATAAGCACAGGTCTTATTCCTCCCTGCTCCGAACCCACAACAGGTCTTAAATCCGCATAATATATATCCCCTCGTCTTATTATCATATACACACTCCGTCCCATCATTTGATATTTTCTTAATCACATGATAAGTATTTCCATCTTTTGCGGAAGTGTATTCAATAATTTTCAACTATTTATCACTGTATATGCTAATCGTCTATATAGACTCTCTTAATTCTTTTATTGATATCGCACACAAATTCATAGTTAAATCGTCCACACAGAGCCGACAGTTCATCAATCGTAATAACTGCGTCTTTATCATGCCCGAAGAGCGTCACTTCGTCTTCAAGCATAACATCGGGAATATGCGTTACATCCACCATAAGCTGATCCATGCAGATTCTTCCCGTTATCGGAGCCTTCTGTCCTCTTATAAGAACATAGCCTTTGTCTGAGAGTAGTCTCGGATATCCGTCCCCATAGCCTATCGATACGGTAGCTATGCGTTTTACGGCATCAGCAACATATACGCCGCCATAGCTGACTTCATCGCCCGGCTGTATCGTCTTTATATGTACTACATGGCTTTTTAGCTCCATAGCCGGATAAAGCTCAATATCATTGACCATCTCGTCTGACGGTTTAAGTCCATATATGGTTATTCCCTGACGCACCCACTCAAACGAACACTCAGGCATATCAATGATTGCTGCCGAATTAGAGCAATGCCTGTAAGTAAATTCAATATTTCTTTTCTTGAGCTCATCTAATACACGGCAAAAATTATCATACTGTTTTTTTGCCTTTATCTTGACAGCTTCATCTGCCGTTGCAAAATGCATAAAAATGCCATCACATATGAGATTTGGCAATGCTTTTATCTTCACAATCTCATTAACCGTAGGCTCTATGTCCGCCTCATGCTTGGCTGCAAGACCTATTCTGTTCATTCCTGTATCAATCTTTATATGGCATCTGCCGCATTTTCCCATACAGCCCGCAAGCTCTGACAGAATGCATGCCTGTTCATATGAAAACATTGATAAAATTATATCATGCTCTATCGCAAGCCTGTACTCATTCGGAGATATATAACCAAGCACAATAATATGCGTATCAATGCCCGCTTCGCGCAGTTCTATGGCCTCCTCTATTGTCGCCACTGCAAAGCCGGCTGTTATGTCCTTTACCGCTCTTGCAACACTAACAGCTCCATGACCATACGCATCTGTCTTGATGACAGCTATTATTCCTGTATTTTCAGGCAGAAGCTCCCTGCTTTTTAAAATATTTCTGCGTATTGCACCAAGATTTACAAGTGCATAAGCACGATTATATTCGCCTGTAAAATTATTCAAATCCATTATGTACCATACCTCCAAATATATGCCGTCACCTTAGCAGTCCCGGTATCGAATCAATAATATCCCTTGCCATAAGTGAATGCTCTCCAAGCTTTTTTGCAGCGCAGTCGCCTGCCATAGCATGAAGCTGTACTCCTACAGCAAGTCTTTCAAAAAAACTCGCATTAGTCCAGGCATTTACTGCGGCAAGTATACCAGTAAGCACATCCCCTGCACCGGCTGTAGCCATTCCGGGATTTCCGCATGTAGTTATAAAAAGCTCATTTTCCGGTGAAGCTGCCGCACTCACTGCATCCTTAAGCACACAGTATACTCCATAGTGCTTAGCAAATTCAAGTGCATAATATGGTATATCCTTGGCAAGCTCGTTCACTGTGCGTCCCGTGAGTCTGCTCATCTCACCTACATGGGGAGTGATTACAAGCAAACCCTCTCTGTTTCTCTCACTTTTTTCACCCAGCCATTCATCGGTATTCTCAGCCATGATATTAAGTGCATCCGCATCTGCAACAACCGGAACCTGTGCATTTTTAAGCACATATTTTACTATCCTTTTTGAAAGCTCACCGACAGACAGCCCCGGTCCTAATACGATAACACTCGCTGCTGCAAGTGCATTCTCCAAAACTGCTTCCGGCTGTGCTCCGTAGCTTTTTACGATAGCTTCCGGAAGCACCGATTTAATATATTCATCGATTGACTCATGCGTCAGCACTGTAACAACCCCTGCTCCGGTGCGGTATGCAGCAAGTCCCGACATGAATGCTGCTCCGGTCATATCCTTAGAACCAGCTATTATAAGCGGCTTTCCATAGTTCCCTTTGTTGCTTCTTCTCGCTCTTACAGGCACTGAAGCTTTAAAATCATCCGTATCCGCAAAATAAAATGCACTTTCAACTTCATCGCCTGCATGCCCATACGCCTGAAAATCATACGGCAGGAATCCTATCTGTTCAACAAAAAGCCTGCCTGTATATTCTTTTCCCGGATAGAGCATCTGCCCAAGCTTAGCGTAGCCGAATGTAACAGTCACATCCGCATGTATTGCAGCACCCATTATCTGTCCGTTCGCACTGTTTATACCCGATGGAATGTCAACGCTTACAACCTTGCTGACTGATGCATTTATGCATTCTATTACTTTCTTATATTCGCCTTCTATATCTCTTGACAGCCCGATTCCAAACAGAGCATCCACAATTACAGTATATTCATCAAAAAATGCTGCGTGTATGTCCCCATTAAAAAAACATATAGGAATGTTCAGATATCTTGCAAGATTAAGCTGCACATTAAATTCATCTGTCGCATGCTCCATATCACCTACAAGAAATATCAAGCATTCATATCCGTCATCAGCAAGCATACGTGCCGCTGCAATTCCATCCGCTCCATTATTACCCATGGAACACACAAATGCAATACGACTCCCGCCATCTGCCTGCATAATTTTCTCAATATGCACGACAGCCTTTAACGCCGCTCTCTCCATGAGAACAAGCGACGGCATGCCATTGTCTATGGAATAAGTATCAATCTTCTTAGCGAGCTTTCCACTAATTGCCCTTTTCATCGAATGCCTCCATAACTCCTGCGCCCAACATCCCATGCAGATATGTATAGATTGATTCATTAGTTATCTCTTTATCCTGCTTTATAACAACTCTCTCTTTGAGCTTTATCCTTGTGTCCTCTATCCACTGTTCAAGCTTTTCTATATCCTGCTTATTCTTATTTATCCTCTGATAGCACACACGGACACTCTCAAAAATAAGAGCACTGTTAGCTTCCTTGATGCGGTCAGGCAGCTCATCTATCTCATGTTCAAGGCTGTCCTGCTTCTGTCTTGCCTCCACTATGAGCCGCTGGCTTGTCGCCTGCTTCTTAAGGCGCTTGTTCATAGGAAGAGTGTCATCCTCCGCTGTCTCAAAGACGCTCTGTGTGAGCTGGTCTCGCACTACTTTTATATCCTTTAAATCCGCATTCGCCTGTCCCTGTCTTTTCAAAAGCTCTAATAATTCTTTCTCAAGCTTCCTTATGACCGGAGTCTTTTCACTGTCAGGAAATAACTTAATCCATCTCTCGTCAAGGCTGGCTATCGGTATATTCCTTTTTTTCAAGAGTTCCCAGATTCTAAGCTCCTCCGGTGACATCTGTTCTTTCTTTTCTTCGTTTTTCTTAAATCTGCCCATTAAATTCCTCATTCCTGAGCGTTCTGTCTCGCAATGTAATGAAAAATCCCTTCCTGAATTTTCCAATCTGTGATTAAAGCAATTTGTTTTCGCTCAGAAACAAACTGCATTTCTCCCATGATACTACCACAAGCAGACCATTATCCGCAATACCCAACAAACAGGAACACTCTTCTTTGCAACAAAAAACAGACCATGCTCCCGGCATAGTCTGTTATCATCTCATATTCAACAATCACAAAATCACTTTTCTTTGCGTGCAAGCCTGTATGATAACTGCATAAGGCTCTCTGACAAATGCACATTCTCAACAACAACATCCTCACTTAGAGCCAGGTCTGTATGTGCAAAATTCCATATAGCTTTAACTCCTGCTGCAGCTACTTCCGCTGCCACCTCCGGTGCACTCGTCTTAGGGATTGTGAGAGCTGCAATATCAATATTCTCTCTCTTTACGAATTCAGGCATGTCCTCAAGATTCATAACTTCTATTCCGCGGACTGTCATACCGACAAGCTTAGGATTGATATCGAATATGCCTTTTACAACAAAGCCTCTCTTTTCAAAAGCTGAATAATTCGCTATAGCTTGTCCAAGATTACCGGCACCGACAATAATCATATTATGGTTCTTATCTATACCAAGAATCTTGGCTATCTCAGAATGAAGATATTTGACATTATAGCCATAGCCCTGCTGCCCAAATCCACCGAAATTGTTAAGATCTTGACGAATCTGTGAAGCCGTCACCTTCATACGCTCGCTCAGTTCATTAGATGATATACGCTCAACGCCACTGTCAATAAGCTCCTCCAGATATCTATAGTATCTGGGAAGACGCCTTATAACAGCGGTAGAAATCTCTCTATCGCTCATTAGAATACCTCATATAATACATTTACTATTCAAAACGATATCGGCAAAAGCCTCAATCTTGAATAATTATATTATATTCATTTGTTAAAAAAAAGTCAAATTAATTTTATCATATTATGTGAACGACTATTCAGAGAGCATCTCCCAATCCTCATATAGCTGTTCAAGCTGTTTTTCTATCTCCTGCTTACGCTCATTTAATTTCATAAGCTTCTGTACATCCGTGTAATTTTCCGGAAGCGCAAGCTGCTCATCAAGCTCGGCATTCTCCTGTTCCAGCTTTTCGATATTTTTTTCAAGCTTTAAAATATCATTCTGCTTTTTCCTGAGCCTTGCCTGTTCTTCCTTCTGTGACTTCCAGTCATCTTTAACAGCAGTGCTCTTTTCCTCGCACACTGCCTTCATTTCCTTCGGTGCAAGAATATCTCTCTTTTCAAGATAATAATCATAATTTCCGATATAATTTGTGACAGTATTCGCTGACAGTTCAATGATTCTTGTCGCTGTCTTATTTATAAAATATCTGTCATGCGATACATATAGCACTGTCCCTGTGTATCTGTTAATTGCAGACTCAAGTATCTCCTTAGACATGATATCCAGATGGTTCGTAGGCTCATCGAGTATAAGAAAATTCGCATTCGAGAGCATGAGCTTGGCAAGCGAGACTCTTCCTCTCTCGCCACCACTGAGGTCTTTTATCTTCTTAAACACATCATCCCCTGTGAACAAAAAGCAGGCAAGCATATTTCTTATCTGAGTATTGGTCATATCAGGATAATCGTCACCTATCTCATCAAAAGCTGTCTTATCCATGTGAAGAACATTGTGCTCCTGGTCGTAGTAGCCAATCTCAACATTAGCTCCAAGACGCACCTTTCCTGCATCAGCCTCAATTATATGGTTTATAATCTTGAGTATGGTGGTCTTTCCTGTTCCGTTGTTGCCGATAAGAGCTACCTTCTCACCTTTTTTTATCTCAAAGCTCACATTCTCAAACAGCTTGTTATCACCGAATGCTTTTGAAAGACCTTCAATGCTAAGTACATCATTTCCGCTCTCCTTTGCAGGCTCTAACTTAAAATGCATTGTCTCCTGCTCTGTTATCGGTTTTTCGATAACATCTATCTTATCTAACATCTTCTCGCGGCTCTCTGCACGCTTTATGGATTTCTCGCGGTTGAAGGACTTTAACTTGGCTATGACCTCCTCCTGATGCTTTATGTCACGCTGCTGGTTATAATATTCCTTAAGCTTGGCATCCATAAGCTGCTTTTTCTTTGCCGCATAATCAGAATAGTTACCTGAAAATACACTTACAACTCCGCGCTCAACTTCAATAACCTTCGTCACAACCTTGTCAAGAAAATAACGATCATGTGCCACTATAATCACACTTCCGTCATAATTGACAAGATAGTTTTCAAGCCATGCAATCGAATTCATATCAAGGTGGTTGGTAGGCTCATCGAGCATTATTATATCAGGTTTTGAAAGCAGAAGCCTGCCAAGCGCCACTCTTGTCTTTTGTCCGCCGGAAAGAGTATTCATTCTCTTATCAAAATCAGCCTCCTCAAATCCAAGACCCTTTAAAACACCTGTGACCTCACTCTTATAAGCATAACCGTTCTGAAGCTCGAACTGATGAGTGCTCTTAGAGTAGGCTTCCATCACTGCTTCTAGCTCTGCGCCCTCCTTACTGTGCATCTCAAGCTCAAGTCTCCTGATTTTCTGTTCAAGCTCTATTATGTCTTTTTTTACACTCAGAAGCTCGTCATAGATAGTATTATCGCCTGTCAGATTCTGATGCTGTGCAAGGTATCCGATTGTTCTATCCTTCGCTATAACAACCTCGCCGCTATCTGCCTGGTACTCACCCATTATAATACGCAAAAGTGTTGTCTTTCCTGCGCCGTTAATTCCTACAATCGCAGCCTTCTCGCGCTCCTCAATGTGAAATGATGCGTTCTTTATAATCTCATCTATACCGAAAGACTTCGATATATTGTTACATGCTAAAATCATATTTCCTCACTTACTGCTCGTCATCAACTATTATATTTACCGTCATGGATATAGGAATAACTCCGTCATCGGCGGTAAATGTCACGCTATAATGCCCTTCCTTTTCAGGTGTCCATATAAAATTGCCGCTGAGCGTGTCAAAATCAGCGCCGTATGGAAGTCCCTCCGCCTGCATGAGTATCGTCCCCGATTCGCACTCAACTACATATTCATTGTCAGCCTTCATATCCCACATGAACTGTTCCGTATCGGTATCCACTCCATCGGTAAGCGGATTTCTCACCATAACGTCAAAGCATACCAGCTTGCCTGTTGCGACATGTATATCCTCCACCGGGACAAAATATGGTCTGTGAACAGTCTCCGGAAGCTCATATTCCGGTGTAGGCACATCAAATGTAAAGCCCTCCTTCGTGCCATCCATTACTGCGGCAGTCGGATATGTGTACAGGCTGTCTCTCGGTGTTCCAGGTGCAGGTGCATCTACAAGCACTTTCTCTACACGGTAATTTTCCCTGTTCTGTCCCGGAATTATCGTTACCGAATTGTCGGTTGCATGATATGGATAATCCTGCACATATTCAAAATTGGTAGGTCTCTTATAATTATTCTCTACAAGCACAATATGAGCGGACTCATCCATCGCCATAAGCTCACAGTCCTTTAGTATACCATCATGAACATCGTCAAATACAACAGCCGGTCTCTCATCATCGACAATATAGCAAAGCTTTATATTCTCAAGTTCCAATCCGTCAACATGCCTTGCATACAGACCATATGCCGGAAGTATTCCCCAGTTGCTCGGCTCAGGATATACCCACGCAAGCTCCGGCACATTGTAAGGTGACGCAACGAACTTCTCCTTGTCAGCATCCCAGCTCATTCTAGGAAGAAGTCCCTCATTTTTCAAAAAGAAAGTATTCACAAGCCATGGAAGAAGCTGTGTTGATGGCTTAGAACCAAGCTGCGAGTACTCCCAGCTTGTGTTGAGCTGTCTCTGCTCAACTGCATGCTCCATCAGAAGTCCTCCACGGTACTCCACCTCGATATTCTTAATGCTGACATTCTCCACATGGCTGCTGTCAACACCCATAATCACAATAGGATATCTAGGGTCTGCATCCTTGACCTTCACATTGCTTATCTCAATATTTCTTATCGAAGCTATATTCTTATTGCCGACAGCATTCGCATACAGACATAGCTCATTCTCTTTTATCTCCTCGGAAAAATCAGGCTGGTAGCTTTTACTTGTCTTATCATATGTATATCTGTAATACTTTCCATCCTTCTCATAATAGTTGGCTGGATTTAACTTCACAGGGTTATCTTCGTCTACAATATTAAAATACGAATGTCCGTCCACAGTCACCTTCTTTGTGTAATTATATGAAGGTATATATCTTTGGGCAGGATAGCTCTCATAGCCCTCTTTGTCTGGAAGAACCCACTCCGTATTGTCAAGACGCACATTATTCTCAGCTCTTAAAAGCTCTTTATCACTGTTTCCTGTCACCGGAAATCTTCCTCTGTCACCGATTCGTATATAGATAGGCGAACTGCTCACATTTTCCATTGTGCAGTCTGTAAACACAATATCCGTAAGGTCCGAAGTGTCAACTGCCTCTAGCGCAAAGCCTCTTGAACGCTTAAAACGGACATTTTTTACAGTGACAAGCTCATATCCGCATGTGGACTCTGTTCCAAGCTTCACTCTCGCAGTAGGGCCGCAGCGGTCTGTTGCAACCACCTTGTCACAGGTATATCTGCCTTCATACACACTTCCCGCATCATAGCCTGTGACTTCACAGTCTTCTATATATACATTGTATAGCGGCATGAACTTGCCTGCGCCGTAGGATGCTTTCATGACAAGCGCATCATCGGTAAGCGAATTGAATCTCGAATGCACAACTGTCACGTCACGACAGCAGTCAACATCAAACGCATCTCTGATAGTGTCGACAAGTATTCCATCGACAAGCATATTCTCAACGCCCTCACAGATAATCGCGAAATGTCCTGCATCTACGATTGAAAAATCCTTAAGTACAACATTCTTGCAGCCTACAAGCGCAATTCCTTTGTTGCCGTACCATGTACCGTCATGTCCTCTCTCGTTGCGGTATTCCGCATTGGCAGGGTCGCCGCCTAAGAGCGCATATCTTGTATATCCGTATTCATCCTTGTAGCTGCCGTCTATAAGACCTTCCCCGCAAATCATAACATTTGTCAGATTCTCACCGTATATAAGGCTGTTCGCAAAATATGTATGTCCATGATCCTGAAGCCCGGCATACAGACGAACCTCCGGCTCATCATAGCTGCCTCCCTCGCCTTCACAATTCTCGTATGAAGTATGAATCTCGCTTCTGGCAGCTCTTATGACAGCACCTTTTTCAATGCGAAGATTCACATTGCTCTTAAGTCTGATAGTGTATGTCTTATATTCGCCACCGGCAAATACAACCGTTCCTCCGTTTTCAGCCGCATCCTCTATCGCTTTATTGATTGCCGATGTATTCGCAACGGGCGGCTCGTCAGGTCCCGCACCATAATCCCTTACATCATATTCCTTCTTGCCTTTTTCTAACTGCCTTGCTGTTATATCACAACCTGTGGCACGTTTTACTGTATCCATATTAATCCTTTCTTTTTTTGAAGCTTCCGGCTTCAAGCATACTCCTGTTCCATATCGTTTCACGCTTGAACATACACAATAAATGTAATATAATTAATTTGATTAGTCAATAAGATTCGAGTGTCAAAATATGCTCTACGAACTTAATTGTGTATAGCATGTTATATTTATGCATGTCACGATTTGACACTCAAATCCCAATAAATATAAAAGAGGCATATCTATGGATACTATTACAATCAAAGTTGACCCTTCCGGCAAGGGCGACTTCACCACCATCAATGACGCACTCGACTCTGTCGAAGCAGTCAATGACAATATTCCGGTAAGAATCGAGCTTGCACCGGGCGAATACTATGAAAGACTTGAGATAATCCGTCCACATGTCACACTGGCAGGTGACGACCCTGACAATACATTTATCACACACAGTCTATATGCTCTTATGCTCATGGAGGACGGCACCAAGCGCGGAACCTTCAGAAGCTATAGCGTCTTTGTCGATGCAGACGACTTCACTGCCGAGAACATAACCTTTGAGAATGCTTCCGGCGACGGACGCGATGTAGGACAGGCAATCGCTGTCTACTCCGAAGGAGACATGGTAAAATATATCAACTGCTGCTTTCTCGGCTGTCAGGACACACTGTTTACAGGCCCTCTTCCACCAAAGGAACTGCAGCCGGGCGGTTTTATAGGTCCTAAGCAGTTTGCTCCAAGAATCAACGGCAGACAGTACTACAAGGACTGTTTTATACGCGGAGATATAGATTTTATATTCGGAAGCTCAACAGCATATTTTGAAAATTGCGAAATTTTCTCCAACAACCGCGGTGAGAAAGTTAACGGCTATGTCACTGCACCGTCAACACCGGAAGGTCAGGAATATGGCTATGTATTTTACGGCTGTCACTTTACAAGCAACTGCCCTCCGGAATCTGTATACCTTGGAAGGCCATGGCGCGAATACGCAAAAGCCGTATTCTTAAATTGCGAGATGGACGCACATATAAAGCACGAAGGTTTCCATGACTGGAACAAGGAAATCACACACACAACTGCTTTCTGGGCTGAATATAACAGCACAGGCGAAGGTGCGAAAGGTGAACGTGCGCCATGGGTTCACAGGCTTACGGATGAGGAAGCCGCTCACTACAGCCGTAAAAATGTACTTGGCTTCTAAAACATACAGAAATGGGAATTTTATGAATTACGCTGAAATAAAAAATGTTGATATAGCAAACGGTCCCGGTGTGAGAATTTCACTCTTTGTGAGCGGATGCCCTCACCACTGCAAAGGCTGCTTTAATGAAATAACATGGGATTTTAACTATGGAAAGCCTTACACTCAGGATACCATCAATTATATCTTAGAGCTTTTAAAACCTGATTATATAAGAGGCATAACTTTTCTCGGCGGTGAGCCTATGGCTCCTGCCAATCAATATGAGGTGCTCAACACAATGCGCCAGATTAAAGAACATTTTCCTTCAAAAGATATCTGGCTGTATACAGGCTACCTCTTCGACAATGACATTATGGAAAAAATGTCAAATACTCTTCCCTATACCAAGGAACTTGTTTCCTATATAGATGTTCTTGTTGACGGGCCATTTATTGAAGATAAGAAAAATCTCAATCTTCAGTTTCGAGGCTCAGAGAACCAGAGAATCATCGATGTCAAAAAAACTCTTGACACCGGAAATATCATTCTATGGAATGAATGATTATAAGCATAATTATAAGCACGCCGGATATTGCAGCGTGCTTATAATTTGTACTGTAAACGTAAAAAGCCTTGAGATCACTCTCAAGGCTTCAACTCGATGCAGTCGGCGGGACTTGAACCCGCACCCAAGCAATATGGACTAGATCCTTAGTCTAGCGCGTATGCCAATTCCGCCACGACTGCTTATTATGTGTTTCGCTATATCTTAGCGACATGATGTATAATAGCACACCTTTCTTAGGAATGCAAGTACTTTTTTGAAATTTTTTTAATTTTTTTCAAAAAATATTCTTTTCCTACAAAATACACAATTCTATACAAGAAAGTTTCTTGGCATTACTCAATATTTTCAACTTATACCTTGACAAATCCGTTACAATAATGATAATATATATAAGCGTCATACAGCAGAAGCTTTATGATGACCGAATATATTATATGCAGTCGTGGCGAAATTGGCACACGCGCATGATTCAGGTTCATGTGGACTTACGTCCATGAGGGTTCAACTCCCTTCGACTGCATTGATTAATGAGAGCTCCGAATGCTTGTAAATCAAGTGTTCGGAGCTTTTTAGTCATTCTACCTCCTACACCATATAACTCTCGCTTTTTCATTCCGTTCATGATTTCCTGAAAAAAAACATAATATTTTTTTCATTTGTGCTATAATTTTCCTGACCACTATTTGCTTCAGAGCGCAAACAAATAGTTTTCACAGCTATGAAAAAACACAACTCATAATCCGCTCAGAATCGAGGACTATTATGGCAAATATTATCTATGATGCTAGAAAACTCAAGCTTATGGAGGCAGTAAAGGAACTCTCATACCTTGTAGGAAACAGTGATGCCTGGTTCAATTCATTTTGGTCACTGGTTATGGAAAATGAAAATATCTATGACGAACTATTGTACTACATCGACCATCACGACCTGCTGTGCAGATACACCATTGAAAATTATTCGATAGTTGACCTTTTTGTATGGCAGATGGCTAATTACAATCTTCTGCACGACACAGGCAAAAATGACGCTTCATGCTGCAAAGAAGCAATGGTTCTCTTTGCCTTTGAAGCTATGGCACTGATGGCAAAGGAGCCTGAAAAGTATAAAAAGCGCATCCAGTCGGATATGCGCCTTGATAAATAAAAATCAATGCACATCAAGCTTGCCTTAGCTATAATGTGCATGGCATAACCTGCCATATACAATTTTTAAGATATCAGGGTCAAAAGGTCAAAAGTCCAATGCAAGCTTGCCTGCGTTAGGATTTTTGACCTTTTGACCTCAACATCTTTTTAATAGTTTTTTAATCAATATTATAAAATCAAAAAATTCAGAAACAGGCAGAATGCCATCTGCCATCTCTGAATCTTTTTTGGTTCTTAATTATAATGATTCATTTAACATCCAAAACATGTGAACATTCATAGCTGCACCCGCATCTAGAAAGCACACGATAACACGATAAATTGCTTTTTTTATAATGCGGCTGTTTTCTTATATCTACAGTTCTAGCGTGATGTCAGCATCGGAATGGCAAAATACACTAAAAGTGCCACTACAAGCACAATTACAACTGCTGCAATCAAAACAATGTAAGTTTTATTGCTGCTGCTTTTTTTAATCACCGGCTTTTCAAGCTCCACATCAACTCCTATAGCCATTCTGTCTATATAGTTTCTGTCCCACAATTCGATGCCTGCTGCCTCGCCTGCTTTTTTTGCGGCCGATGAAAAAGAACTGTTCGTCATAAATACAGCTACATCAATGCCCGGCTTTTTCACGGCTTCCACAAATTCTTCCATAGCAGGACCACTTATCGCATCTATATCATAGCGGCATGCAAACGCATATATTTTTCCATCTTTCTTAGCTAAAATATTCACAACGCTCTCATCACTGTTTTTCTTCAAGTCCTGATATCCTAAAGCTTCTAAAATCTTGTACATCATATCAACATAATTATTCTTGTCATGTATTATCATATTGTGTTCCTTTCTTTTGGCACAACCATTATTTTCTATCCTTATTATACACAATTCTTCCATCATAACAACCTAAATTTTATTGACATTATGCGCAGAATATACTACACTATTCAATGTAAACCAGCTGTTTTTTCTGACAGCTGGTAATGAAAGAAAGAAGGTATTTTATTATGGCAGATGAAGCATTAACCAAAAAGTATTTATCATTACTTAAAAAGAAGAAATCAGAAACCATACGCAAGAAGTATTTATGGTCAACCATTGAGGATCAGCTTGCTATCTGTGAAGCATGTAAGCATTATGCTAATGATGATTCACGTAACCTTGTAATCATGCTCTTAGAGTCACTTGACGAGGAAGTTGTATTCGCTGCAGTTGACGCACTCGGCGAGATTGGAACAGACCACATCAAGGCAAGACTTCAGATTATGTACAACACAACAACCAACGATAAGCTCAAGGCCGAAGTCCACAAGACACTTTCTAGGATAAGCAGCCGTGCATAGGCTTTTAAGAATGGGGATTTAATATGGATAACAATATATCAGGCAGCGTTATGACATACGCTGCAGGCGAACGTCTCACTACCCGCGGTGATGATGCCAATGCAATTTACATCCTGCTCAAGGGAAAAATAAAGTGCATGACAACCTATGGTACATATTATCTTGGTCCCGGTTCCACAGCAGGTTTAACTGATTGCTATTACGGAATGTACATATACAATTATTTCGCAGAGGAAGAGACCGTTGTAAAGAGATACACAGTCTCTTCCTCTTCGGATATCAGCAAAGTACTTAGTGACCAGGCTGATAATGTCAGCATATTTGTCATAATGCAGACACGCCATATCGCTGACCTTATCAAGACATATCTCGAGCTTACTTTTAAATGTAGGGAAATTGACGAAGATTATCGACCTGATTCACGTATTCCACGATGGGAACTGGATAAATTTAATGCACTATCATCCATATCCAACAAGATTGCTATAGACTATTATAAATCCAACCTCTCCATAGCAATAGGTGCAATATATGACGGAACACGTTTTTTGTCAACCATCAACGATGCGTGCACACAGATGGCTGACCGGCTTGAAATCAATCTCGACTATGTTGAATCAGAGCCGGAGGAAGAATACATCATGGCTATTGAAGATACTCCGGAAGCCCTTTTTGCGACAGAGGATGATTTTGATGAAGATTTTGCATGGTCACAGCTCACCAATTCGCTCCCACGGCTTATTGCCTATGCGGAGCTTGAACCGGATGAAGCGGAGTATTTCACTCAGCTTATTGAAAGCTACCGAATTCCATCACAGCAGACCTCGCCATCGGATGAATCAAGACAGCTTCGCCGAGATATAGCAAAAGAGTTTTACAAAATCTACTATCATGTGTTCATGAAAGCCGCCAACAGCCTCACCGCTTCTCCTATAGTTTCAATGTTCCTCAACTTCGGCTATATGGATGAGAATCTTCTCTCAAGGGAAAATGCGCTTGACTTATACCGTCTCTCCTTAATTGTTGAAAAGGAATGTAACGGCAAAGGAGTCTATACTATTTATTCATGGCTTCGCGAAATTCTCTGGGGCGACAAGGAACCGTCTAAGAACAATATGGATACGGACTATTCCGAGACAATCAACACAAATAAGCGTACAGGAAAGATTTCCGCCGAGGAAGCCGAAGCTGCTCTTCATGACAATGATGCAAAAATCCGTTTTGAAATTGAGAACATGTTCACTTCTGCCAACCGCGTTGTATATGGTCGAAGCAGCCATTTCTGTCCCGTACTAACAGATAATGGTATTACAAGAACCTTTAGTTCGTTTATTACAACTGCAGATAAAATCGTTTCAGCGATAGATGCTATACGAAAAAAGGACTATTCTGCTTTTTACCGTGAAATCACATACCAGAATAAAGCCTGTGAAATTGACCGCGAATTTATAATGTCGGAAGTTCTGCCAAACATTATACTTATGCCTATAGTAGGTAATGATGGGCTTATGTGGCAGGAAATTGAAGGAAGAAAAAAAGACACTCCTGCCCGATTTATACTTCCTATCTTTCCAACCATCAATATATCCAATGTTCTCACATGCCTCACAGGTCGTTTTAGATGGGAAATGTGTAAAAGGTCACAGGGTGTATATTGGAATAACATTTCAGAGCCATCCTTAACCTCCGAATATTGTGACTACATACAATTTTACAAGAAGAACCGCGAACTTCCGGAAGCAGTAAAGGATAAAATCAAAGCCACTCTCAAATCATGCCGCAACAATTACCGTGAAGTGTTCGTACGCGACTACGAGACATGGCTCCTATACGAGACTGCCGGTTCATTCAGGCTTAACAAGGTTGCAAGGCGTATACTTGCACTGTATTGTCCATTCTCAAAGGAAATACGTGAACATCTTATGACAAATCCTATGGTGAAAGACTTATTCTCCGGCGAGAACAAGATATTAGCGACCAAGGAAAAGCATCTTGAGCTTGTTATCTCACAGCTTGACAAAAAAGGAATTGATACACCTAAAGAACTTTTAGATTTCAGGGATTTTCTTCATATGTAACATGACTGTAATGTGTAAAGACAGTTTAAGCCCGCTTTATGGCGGGCTTTTTAAATTTATAGGAAGAACCGCTAATGGCGACCTTTCCTATAAAGTTAAAAACAGAGCATATATCATGCTCTGTTCTTCTTAAAAGCTCCCCGAGTAGGGCTCGAACCTACAACCCCACGGTTAACAGCCGTGTGCTCTACCATTGAGCTATCGAGGAATATCCAATTATCAGTTCCATTTCTTATTTCCTTGGAACAAAATTTATTATACAACCATCTTCCAAATTTTGCAAGAGGAAATTTAATAAAATGTATATTTTTTTGGAATTTTTTCAAATAGCTGTAAAATGTGAACATCTTACAGCTATTCTAATCCAATTCTATCTGTATATCAGACCTTAAAAGCCAATATCACAAATCTTACTTAAGGTTAGCCTTAGCAACCTCTGCTAACTGTGTGAATGCAGCTGCATCGTTAACAGCTAACTCAGCTAACATCTTTCTGTTCATTGTAACACCTGCGTTCTTAAGACCGAACATGAACTTGCTGTATGAAAGACCGTTCATTCTTGCTGCAGCATTGATTCTTGCGATCCATAACTGTCTGAACTGTCTCTTCTTCTGCTTTCTACCAGCGTAAGCTGTTGTAAGAGCTCTCATAACAGACTGCTTAGCAACTCTGTACTGCTTAGATCTAGCTCCTCTATAACCCTTAGCTAACTTTAATACTCTATTGTGCTTCTTCTTTGCGTTTAAACCGCCTTTAATTCTTGCCATTTTGAATTATTCCTCCTAAATTTCTATTCTAAGCACGTGCCGACCATCTCGGCAATGCACCGTCATATCTTATAAAGCTTTACCGAGTACGACTCTATCTTAGAGGTATGGTAAAATCTTCTTCATTGCCTTAAGATTTGTCTGGTCAACTAAAGTAGCCTTTCTGAGATTTCTCTTTCTCTTTGTGCTCTTCTTAGTAAGGATATGGCTCTTGTAAGCCTTCATTCTCTTTAACTGTCCTGAACCTGTCTTCTTAAAACGCTTTGCTGCTGCCCTACTTGTCTTTATTTTTGGCATGATGTAAATCCTCCTTAAATATTGTATTCTAGCGCTTCTGTGCTAAAACCAGTGTCATGCTTCTGCCTTCTACCTTGGCGGGTTTCTCAACAACTGCTACTTCCTCAAGCATCTTAGCGAAGTCATCAAGAATATGCTTGCTGCTTGCCATATGAGCCATCTCACGACCTCTGAACCTTAAGGTTACTTTAACCTTATTGCCCTTCTCTAAGAACTTCTTGGCTGCACTAACCTTGGTGTTAAGATCATTATCCTCGATGTTCGGAGATAAACGAACCTCCTTAATCTCGATAACCTTCTGCTTCTTCTTGGCTTCCTTCTCTTTTCTTGCAAGCTCATACTTATACTTGCCATAATCGATAATCTTACATACCGGCGGCTTTGCTGTAGGAGCTATCTTTACAAGATCAAGCTCTGCCTCCTGAGCCAGCTTATATGCTTCTTTGGCAGACATGATGCCAATAAGTTCGCCATTTTCACCAATCAGACGTACTTCTCTGTCTCTGATCTGTTCGTTAATCATTAAGTCGCTAATTGTAGTGCACCTCCATCATATTTTCGCAAAAAAAATGCAGATAGAAAACCATCCGCATACTCAACGCTTAAGGGCACACCAGTCAGCAGCCCGTCAAAGCTTGGAATATTAACCCGAGTCACATATATGTGCTGAGGTGAGAGCGGATACTCTTCTTTATTTTCACAACAGTGGTATATTAACACACCTTCTTTATAATGTCAATATATTTTTTGTTTTTTTAATATGCAGGTAATATTTTGTTTCAGTATAGTTCCAAGAAATGATTTTTCAACAATCCTGCCATATTCGTCTGCTTTTTGTCATCAATTTCTTTATCCTAAAGGTAACTTTTACCTTATCAGAATCAAGCAGTAAGAAATCAATCTTGCCATTATTTTTTTTGACTATTTCATGTATATTCAGCAAACCATATCCATGTCCGTCTTTATTATTTTCAGGTATCAAATCTTCAAAGTCAGAACATTTTGTAGTTTTTATGGTATTAATAAATTCTCCATAAATCTCTGTATCGGAACAGTTAATAAATATACTTATATAAGGTTTTTCACTCAACAGTGCCGCCGCAATCGCATTATCCAATAAATTTACCAACAGGCAATACAATTCAACATCATCGACACCATCTATTTTCCACAGACAAAGCATTTGACATCAATGCCATTTGACTGACAGAACTCAAGCTTGGAATTCAAAAGAGAGTTTATCACAGAATGCTTAGAATACAACCGGTACGAAAAATATGTGCTGCATTTTTCTTCCAGTTTACATACATATTCCCTGGCTTCATCGTACCGGTTATTTTCTATTAAGTCCTTGATAAGTCTTACATTCTTTTTTAAATCATGATTTCGTCTTTCTGTTTCTAAGTTTCTTTGTTCTATTGCTTCAACATTCTCCCTTTGATTTTCCAAATCTTTTAAATACACCGCTGATTTTTGTCTTTCTGTTATAATACTGCTTTCATATTCATCAGCAACATACATCACAATGTCTATAAAGATAATTATCATAATCAATAAGCTTGGTAAAATCTCATAATTTGTACCAGAAACAAGCAGATAATATATAAATATAAATGAAAACATATAAAATAATATATTTAAGTATTTCTTAATCATGTCTTTCCTCATTAAATTTCTTAAATCTGTTTTTTACCTCTGTCACATTTCTTGATGATATGTAAAATCTTCTGCCATTCTTCATGACAAGCTGTTTGAAACGAAGATACCTGCTCTGATAAAGATACATACTCATAGGAACGGTACAGATCCAGTTCAATGCAGGCACACTTGTTATATTGTCCATATATTTTAGTGCATAGAAGATTGCAAAAGGCATAAACATAACAACGTAAACACTATAATCCGTATTCAAATCAATATATTCACGTCTGATATATATTATCTTAAATACAAGCAACATGACTATCATTGCAAAAAGGAGCAGCATATACCTCTTCTTATTTTGATTATTTATTTTCATTTCGACTCATTCCTTTCTTGTTATATACATACACATATCTATGATTCAGGTGTCAATAAAATTATATCCGATGACCGGCAAAAAACAATGCTCCCGTCATGAATGGGATACTTTTGACACGAAAGCTGATTTGGCATCATATATTACCCTGAAAAGAACTTAAAAAGCAAAAGACCTGGAACGTAAAACGTGTCAGGTCTAAACAAAAAGTATAAGCTATTCTATAATCTTAAATCCATTATTATATCTGAACAATGCCTTGGCAATTATCTGCTTCTTCGTGACGTAGGTATTCTTCCAGTATCTTGAATCCTTAGAATTATCCCTGTTGTCCCCCAGCACGAAATAGCAGTCTGCCGGAATTAGATAAGGTCCGAAATCCTGCCTGCTCACGTCATGGACGTAAGGTTCCTCAAGCGGCACCTCACTGCCGTTGATATATACAAGTCCATCCTTTATTATGACCATCTCCCCCGGAAGTCCTATGACTCTCTTTATAAGAAGCTTCTCTCCATCATCCGGATACTCAAATATAATAACATCGCCTCTCTCCGGCTTGGAAAATATATAGCTGAGCCTAAGACCGATAAGCTTATCACCCTTCTCAAAAGTGGTGCTCATCGACTCAGACGTAATGTCCGCATTTATGATAACAAATTTATTTAGCAGGATTGCAATAATCACCCCTGCAACAATTATCTTAAGATATCCGAATATCTCTTTCTTAACACTTTTTTTCATACTGATCTCAATCTCCAATGCTGCTGTCAACAGGCAGCATACTCTCTATAAAAAAGCCTTCATATATATTTATTTTATGGCAATTTCTTTAACCTTCACCACTTTCTTTATTACTTTTTCTGAATAAATAAATAATCGCCAAAACATGCTTCACAACACCTGCCACCTCCGCCTCCGGCTATAAATTGCCGGAGGCTTTGGCGGTCGATGTTGTTACACATGTTCTGACTTTACATTTAATTATACAGCTATATCTCAAACACTATGACCATATCTATCCATTCTGTCAGCAATTAGATCTGACAGTGCAAAACCATTAAAGGAAGTACTTCACACCGGATTCGAATATCTTCATATCCTGTTCTCCGTAAATATTGATAGCTACCGAATCACCGCGGCGCTCAGAATGAGCCATCTTACCAAGGATTCTTCCGTCAGGACTTGTGATACCCTCGATAGCCATATATGAGCCGTTAGGATTCCACTCTTCTTCCATTGTAGGCATTCCTGTGTTCACATCTACATACTGTGTAGCAACCTGTCCGTTCTCAAAGAGCTTCTTAAGCCACTCATCATTAGCTACAAAACGTCCCTCACCATGTGATGCCGGGTTACAATATACTCCGCCAAGCTGCGCACCTGCAAGCCATGGTGACTTGTTAGTGACAACCTTTGTGTAAACCATCTTAGATACATGACGTCCTATTGTATTCATTGTGAGTGTAGGTGAGTCAGGTGTCTGCATTCTGATTTCACCGTAAGGTACAAGGCCAAGCTTTATGAGAGCCTGAAAACCGTTACAGATACCAAGCACAAGACCGTCTCTCTCATTTATGAGCTTGTTGACTTCCTCTGTGATAGCTGCATTTCTGAAAGCTGTCGCAAAGAACTTAGCCGAACCATCCGGCTCGTCACCTGCACTGAATCCGCCCGGGAACATTATAATCTGTGCTTTCCTAATCTCATCAGCGAACTCATGAGCTGAATCACGGATGTCATCCGCAGTGAGGTTCTTGAATACCTTAGTCACAACATCCGCACCTGCACGCTCGAATGCCTTAGTACTGTCATACTCACAGTTTGTACCCGGGAATACAGGAATAAATACTGTAGGCTTGGCAACCTTATTCTTGCATACATATATCTTATCTGTGCTGTATACAGGTGTATCAAGCTCCTTACCGCCCTTTACTGCTACTGTAGGGAATACTTTCTCAAGAGTAGCCTTCCATGAAGCAAGAGCTTCCTCGACATCAATCCTTACATCAGCATACTCAAATGCTGCATTATCTGTGACTTCACCGATTACTTTACCTGCCGCAGCACCATTCCTGCCTTCCGCAACTTCTGCAACGATGCATCCATACATCGGAGCAAAAAGTTCATCAGGACTCACTGCTGCATTATCAAGTTTAACGCCAAGCTTGTTACCGAATGCCATCTTGCTGACTGCTGCCGCAACTCCCTTTGCATCAAGTGTATATGCAGACACAATAACACCGTCTGCAATATCCTTGCTTATATCCGAATATAATTTCTTTACTGCCACATAATCAGGAAGGTCATATTCATCCGTCTTGATTGTATAGAGAACAATCTTGTTCCCTGCCTTCTTAAACTCAGGTGTAATTACATCCTGTGACTTTGCAACATCAACCGCGAAGGATACGAGCGTGTTAGGAACATCCATATCGTTAAAGGTACCTGACATACTGTCCTTACCACCGATTGACGGAAGTCCAAAACCAAGCTGTGCATCATAAGCACCGAGAAGTGCCTTAAAAGGCTCACCCCAGCGTGATGCATCCTCAGTCATTCTTCTAAAGTACTCCTGGAATGTAAATCTTACCTTGGAGAAATCACCACCTGCACAGAC
Organism: uncultured Eubacteriales bacterium; assembly: GCA_900545175.1. Classification (GTDB taxonomy): domain Bacteria; phylum Bacillota; class Clostridia; order Lachnospirales; family Lachnospiraceae; genus CAG-882. The sequence continues at coordinate 21,762 of UQYF01000009.1, read as the reverse complement.
AATCTTGGCAACTGACTCAAGCACTGCATATACGGCACCATGGTAAGCGCTCCATGATGAGAGATATGGGTCGAAGCCGTAGCTCATCATTGTTACAGTATCGGTCTTACCCTTAAGAACAGGAAGCTTCGCAACCATAGTCTGAACTTCAGTGAGCTGATACTTACCACCGTAAGGCATGAATACCGAGCCTGCACCGATTGAGCCATCGAACATCTCAACAAGTCCCTTCTGTGAACATACATTGAGGTCTGCAAGAGTCTCAAGCCACTTTGCACGCACATCCTTGACAACCGGAGCATTAAAGCAGCTGCCGTCCTTAGATGGAATGTTGACATGCACATCTGTCTCCTGATGAGCACCATTAGTATCGAGGAACGCTCTGCTGATATCAACAATCTTCTTGCCTCTCCAATACATGACAAGTCTCTTCTCAGGTGTAACCTCGGCTACAGGAACAGCTTCAAGATTCTCCTCTGCCGCATAAGCAAGCATCTTGTCAACATCCTTCTTGTCAACAACAACTGCCATTCTCTCCTGTGACTCAGAGATTGCTATCTCTGTTCCGTCAAGACCTGCATACTTTTTCGGAACCTTGTCAAGGTTGATATTAAGTCCATCAGCAAGCTCACCGATTGCAACCGACACACCACCTGCACCAAAGTCATTACATTTCTTAATAAGAAGGCTTACTTCACTTCTTCTGAATAATCTCTGAATCTTGCGCTCTGTAGGTGCATTACCCTTCTGGACTTCTGCACCGCATGTCTCAATGGACGCCTCTGTATGAACCTTAGATGAACCTGTGGCACCGCCGCAGCCGTCACGTCCTGTTCTTCCACCGAGAAGAATGATGATATCACCCGGATCGGATGTCTCACGAATGACATTCTTTCTAGGCGCAGCTCCCATTACGGCACCGATTTCCATTCTCTTTGCAACGTAATTAGGATGATAAATCTCTTTGACATAGCCTGTTGCAAGACCAATCTGGTTACCATATGAGCTGTATCCGTTGGCAGCACCGCGAACAAGCTTCTTCTGAGGAAGCTTACCCTTTAGTGTCTCGCTTACAGGAACCGTAGGGTCTCCTGCACCTGTAACTCTCATTGCCTGATATACATAAGTTCTGCCTGAAAGCGGGTCACGGATTGCTCCTCCGAGACATGTAGCAGCGCCACCAAACGGCTCTATTTCTGTAGGATGGTTATGTGTCTCATTCTTAAAGTTGACAAGCCACTCTTCTGTAACACCATCTATAGTGACAGGAACCACAATGCTGCATGCATTAATCTCATCGGATACTTCCATATCCTCAAGCTTGCCTTCCTTCTTTAACTTACGCATAGCAAGAAGTGCAATATCCATAAGGCACACGAACTTGTCATCTCTGCCCTTGAAGATAACCTCTCTATCGGCAAGGTAGCGATTATAGGTATCGACAATAGGCTTCTTGTAATCTCCATCACCGAAGCTTACATTCTTAAGTTCTGTGGAGAATGTGGTATGGCGGCAATGGTCAGACCAATATGTATCGAGAACACGAATCTCCGTCATGGATGGATCACGCTTCTCTTCATTCTTAAAATAATTCTGTATATGTTTAAAATCCTTGAATGTCATGGCAAGACCAAGTGACTTGTAAAGTTCTAAGAGCTTGTCATCCTCCATATCCTTAAAGCCATCAAATATCTTGACATCTGCCGGCTCAGCAAAGACAGTAACAAGAGTCTCCGGCTTAACCATATCAGCCTCTCTTGAATCTACAGGGTTAATACAAAAGCTCTTGATTCGTGCAAGCTCATCATCCGTAACACCTCCATCGATGACATATACGGTAGCAGTTCTTATAACAGGCTCCTCGTCCTCTTTAAGAAGCTTCACACACTGTACGGCAGAATCGGCTCTCTGGTCGAACTGTCCCGGAAGAAATTCAACAGCGAAAACCTTCTCGCTCTCACTCTTCTTAAAATCCTCCTCATAAACATAATCTACAGGCGGCTCAGAAAAGACAGTAACAAGTGCATCCTTGTACACTTCATCAGAGATATTCTCAATATCGTAACGGATAAGTACTCGTACATTCTTAACCGTATTAATGTTAAGATAATTGGAAATCTCATCACTTAGTTCCTTTGCCTTGACAGCGAATGCAGGCATCTTCTCAGAATAAACTCGTCTAACCTTGCTCATTTTGTCCTCCATGTTCATGTCCCATGACATATTTTTGTGCGTTATTTATTACTCATGAAGTCTACGGATAATTCTGTAGACAACATTGTTCTCCATAACCGTAGGTGCGGTATGTGCAAAGAATATAATTCCTTCCGTAGGTGAAATAATCTGATTGATTACTTCACCCTCATAAGGGTCAATAACCTCGCCTATGATATCTCCTCTGTATACAGGGTCGCTAGGACTCTTTAACCTGCGATAAAGTCCCGCAGTATTGGTCTTAACAGCCATAAGCTCATCCTCGTTAAGTACATGTGCAATAAATCCGCTATGGTTATAATACTTTATTATACCCATTCTCGTCAAGAAGCGAAGTACACTTGCTACAGCCTGTCTTGCGGAAGCATCATCTATATAATCACTGCACTCTGTATATATTGAAAATGCACATGTCCCACTCATCTGCCAGTTATAATTGAGCGTTGTCGTATCAAGCGGCTTAGGCTTTCTTATAACAACATACGGAAGTCCGAACAGATTTGCAAGGCTCGGACTCTGATGTCCTGTCTCCATCATACGCACATGAGGTATGAAATCTCCCTGCATATAAAAGCTTGTAAACTGTATTCCGTAGCTGTAACCTTTAACCTTTTCAAAAAATTCAGCGGCAATATTCTGTGTTGTATCTCCTCCGTGTATTCCTGGAAATCTTCTGTTGATATCCGAATTGTCCATTGCCCAGAAACGCTTCTGCACATTCACGGAATAGTGGTTAAGACATGGAACAACCAAAATCTCATTGTTCGCTGTTATCTGTCCTCTCTCCTCAAGCCCTCTGAGAATCTTTATAAGCTGTGAGCAGATATACATCTGCTGGTATTCATTTCCTCTTATCGCTCCGACTATGCAGGCAGCCTTCTCACCGCTTCCGAAGCTGTATCCTGTTATATTAAAATCTTCTCTGTGATAACCCTTAAGGGTATACAATTCCTTCTTAACCATTCTGCTTACCTCCCGTGAAAATCCGGCACAAAATGGCTCCCTCATAGACTACAGGATACTCACGGAACGTAAATATCCTGCCCTCACACGGTGCTTCAACACGGTGCAGCAGCTTACCGGTGAGCGGTTCAACTATATCACCTATATGTTCTCCGAACTGTACATACTTCATCATGGCACCATCTGCCGTCACGAACAAGCCAGTAACCTTGGCATGAATCACTGTAATCTCACCCTCAGTCGATATCATCGGCTTCCTCACAGGTGTCTTTTGCCCCTTCCACATTCCAAGCTCACACATGAGGTTAAATATGCCTTCTATAATCTGGTCTCCATATGATTTCTCAATCCTGTTTCCAACGCCCATCTCAATCACCAGCGTCGGCACCCCAAGATGATTGAGACTGTTAGCAAGAGTTGCCTCAAGCACAGTATTTATCTTATATTCCCATATAAAATCCGCATTGAGAAGATACGCATAAGGCATAAGCTTATCCTTAAACTGGTCAAACACACGCACCTGCGGAGTCTCTTTTATAAATATATTCGATGAGTGTAAATCTACACACATGTCACTTCCTATAATATCATTCACAATCTTAGACGCAAGATACTCAGCCGTTGCACCGTTCTCGATTCCCGGAAACACACGGTTCATATCAAGGTCAAACATAGGCATGCCTCTTGTACAGCTCTCAATTCCGAGCGGATTGACAGCCGGATATATATCCACTATACCATCAAGCAGCTCTATATGCTCATTAATCCTGTGGTTAAGCTCATAGCATATGTACTGACCGTCAAGCTCATCGCCATGTATTCCGGTCACTATCGACAATCTCTTCGCCTTATTGTCAAGCTTTTCCGACATTATCCTGTTCTTGCGGATAACAATCTTCTCACTTACCGGCATCGCCACAGTTACTACTTCTTCTATCATACAAATCTCCTATGCAGCCGAATGTCGGCGTTAATAATATGTATGAAATCGTAGCACATCTTAGACATTATCTTTTACTGTCTCAGATGTATTTTTCACACTAAGCCCCATTCTGCTTTTTTACATTATCTGTTTTATTATAAAACAAACCACTGAAAATATAAAGACCTTTTATTTAAAATCTGACTATATATAATTAAAGTTAAAATGGAGGTAGCAATATGCTGAAATATAGGTTTAACGTAGGCGATGCACTTGAGCGTGTGGGATTTAATACATACAAAGCTAAGACTACAGGGCTTTTAAGCCAAGATACTCTTAAAAAAATACGAAACGAAGATACCCATATTAATTTAAGTGCATTGAACAATCTGTGTCTAATTCTGGACATGCAGCCAAAAGATATTTTCATATTTGAAGAAACTGACGAGGAAAAAGAACTTAAAAAGCAACTTTTAAATCATTGAATTCAAAACAGGCTCGAAAACTTAGTCGTGTATAATGTAGACAGCCTGTTTTGCCCAATATATTTAATATCATTTGTTCTTCCAGAACCCCGCCACCATCGAAGCTACGTCATTGCGGCTGCAAAGCTTATAATCCGCCCACTCCTCTGGAAACAGCCTAACATACTCGCTGCGCGCAAATCGTTCATCGAGCAGTACAATAATCCCTACATCCTCCATGGTTCTTATCACACGCCCTGCTGCCTGCAGCACCTTATTCATTCCGGGATATGTGTAAGCATAGTTATATCCGTTGCCATCCTTAGCGTCATAGTAATCCTTAAGCAGCTTTCTCTCTGTACATATCTGCGGTATTCCGGTCCCTACAATTATGCATCCGATAAGACTCTCGTTTTTTAGGTCGATTCCCTCCGAGAACACGCCACCTGTAACACAGAATCCTATACACCCATCATTTTTATCCTGTTCTAAGCTCTTAAAACGGTTAAGAAACTGCTCTTTTTCAGTCTCATTCATTCCTCTGCTCTGCACAATTATCGATGCACGCTCTTCTTCATCATACATTTTGTACACACAGTCCATATAACCGTAGGAAGGAAAGAATACCATATAGTTTCCTTTTTTCTGTGCAGTGATGTTGTCTATATAGCATTTTATCTTGTCAAATTCCGCCTCATTGCGCCTTGTGTATCTGCTTGTGACATCATATCCAACCGCAAGCAGACGGTTGTCCGCATCAAATGGAGACTTAATATATATCGCATAGTCATCCTTATCACTAAGCAGCTCTTTATAGTATGTCACAGGCAGCAGCGTAGCCGAAAAAAACACTGCCGCTTTTCCTTTTGCAAGACTCTGTGCAAGGCATGGAGACGGATTTACACAGAACAGCTTTAACATAAACCCGTCATCCGTCTGCTCGCCGTATATCACATAATTGTCCTGTATCAGCTCATACATATTGAGGAAATGCCTGACCTCAAAAAAGAGTTCCGATGCTTCCTCACTGTACTCAAACTCCGGCTTCTCCTCAAAGAATCTTGTAAATTCCTCAAAAAGTCCGTCAAGCGACATGGTCACAGCGCCGATGCTTTCAAGCACAATCACATCATCGCATATTCTCTTTAGCTCAAGAAAGTTCTTGTTACATTTCGCAAGCGCTGTTGCAAGACGTTTATCAACCTTTTCCACAAGTCTTCTAACCTTTAAAAAATTTTCCTTGTAAAGACTTGCGCTGTACATTTCCCTCGCCCTGTCAACCAGATTATGCGCCTCATCGATAAGAAATATATAATCACCGGCTGAGCCGTCAGCAAAATATCTTTTCAGATACACATCAGGGTCAAAGACATAATTATAATCACATATGATTCCATCAACCCAGTAAGTCGCATCAAGAGACATTTCAAACGGACAGACCGTATACTTATTAGAATAATCTTCAATTATCTCACGACTTATAACATCCTCATGCGTAATCATGTCAAACACAGCATCATTTACTCTGTCAAAATGACCTTTCGCATATGGACATGCAAGCGGATTGCATTCCGGCTTGCCGCACATGCATATCTTTTCCTTAGCCGTTATGGTCGCTGTCCTAAAATACGCTCCTTTAGAACGCAGTATCGCAAAAGCTTCCTGTGCAACCGTTCTGGTAATTGTCTTTGCTGTCAAGTAAAAAAGCTTGTCACCTAGATTTTCACCTATCGCCTTGACAGCCGGAAACACGGTAGACATAGTCTTTCCGACTCCTGTCGGCGCCTGAATGAAAAGCTTTTTCTGCATGCGGATAGTCTTATATACACTGACTGCTATATCTCTCTGCCCTGCGCGGTACGCAAAAGGAAATTCCATTCCATGAAGTGATTCCTGTCTGCGCTTTTTGCTCGTATAAAGAAAATCGGTCCACTTTCTAAAGCTTCCCAACACACCCATAAACCACTCTTCAAGCTGCAAAAAGCTGTAGCTTTCCAGAAAATATTTGACCTCGTCAGTGTCAAGATTCACATATGTCATCATAACTTTGATACTGTCTAACGAATCGGCAACGCTTTTCATATATGCATACACCATAGCCTGCGCCTTGTGGACACCGACCGGCTCATCAATATATTTAAGATTCCGGTATGTCCCTTTAATCTCATCTATTGTTATGCCATCAGCCTCAGTTATCACGCCATCGGCTCTGCCTTCAATTATTATAGTATAATTAAGAGACGGAAATTCCATTTTCATAGGAACCTCCGCCTCATACTGCGAACCCATCTGCTTTTGTATGCGGCGGTGAGCTCTGCTTCCTGCATCCATAGCAGCCTTGTCACCGCCGCGTCCGCGTCTTGAATCAATATCTCCCTCACGGCAGATAAATTCCACAAGACTGCGGACCGATATTTTTAAGATGTCATCCTTAAATGTGTACATACTCTTCCATTCCTGCCTCAACAATACACTTATAGTAATATGCAATAGGATAAAAGCTCTGTGCAAAATTCTTTGTCGAATCTCCTGTGCTCACCAGTGCATCGCCCATTATCTTCTTGTCACCTTTAGCAGAGCGCGACTGCTCACGCAGTATATATCTAATCGTTCCAAGACCTGCCTCGAGATATTTTTTATCCCCGGTAAGCTCATAGCCTGTAGCCATCGCTTCAAGAAGAAGTGTGTTATTTCCAAGTCTTGTAAGACTAGGAAGCTCCTTATAGTAGAATAATCCGCACTCCAACATACAATTATCAAGGATATCGTCAACTGCGAGCATTATGAGATTCTTAAGCCCATCCGTTTTACTTACTCTATAGTACCTCATAAGACTTCCGACAGCAACAGAAATCATAAAACCAACATGAATAAGTGTATTATCCGTATACGGAGCCGCAAAACATCCGTAATCATCGTACCATTTTTCAAAATATCCAACAATTCTGTCACATTTTTCTCTGTACTTCTCATTTCCTGTCTCAATATACAATGCTGTCAATGCGCGTAGTGCCCAGCCTGTCTCTCTCGCATTACTCTCACCTGCCACAGTATATGCCGGTGTGTCAAGGAGCTTCATAATGTTCTCACCTATTCCAAGTGCCGTCTCAAGCCCCCGCTCATCACCTGTCAGATGATAGTAATCAAGGAATCCCTCAACCCACTCATGGCTCGGCACAAGCACGCCGTTCATTACATGCCCTTTTGTATGTTCTATAAGTCCGCCGATTCTTAAAGGGTCGCTGCTGTAATGACAGACATCAACATCCATCCAGTGGCTTGCGTGTACCATGCAATAGTCAAGATATCTTCTTATCCCCATTCTCATATACATAAGTGCACATGCATGCGGAAAATCATATTCGTTGTTAAGCCAGACCGGTTCTCCTCCTCCGCGTCCCTGCCTCGTATAATTCCAATCAATCGTATCGCCCCAGTTAAGCATTCCAAAGCATCTTCCTCTAGAATCGCCTTTATTTATAAGCAGCATGTCTATGTCGGCAGAGCTTCTGTCTGCAAATACATCCGTAACCGCACCTGAATTCTTATATACATAAGGAGCAATAACAGGTCTGTCCGGCATCTGGTATATGAGGCTCCTATTGTCAAGCTCCTTCATACTCTCACCTGCTGCATGAAAATGGAGCAGGAATTTCTGCTCTCTTGCCATTCCAGGCTGCATGACAACCTTATTAAAGCCCTCCGGCACAAGCATGACATATATTCCGTCCCTGTCAGCCTTGACAGCCTTAGGGTAATTCTGCTGTGCCTGAAATATTGTCGCACACACTCCTCCACGCTCATCTGTTCTGTCTGCAAAAAAAGTTCCGTAGAATACTTCTGACATGTGCTCATTTCCCTCCATGAGAAGTGCTCTGTCATAGGCTATCTTGTTAACCTGTGTTCCGTCTTTTCCTATGATAAAGTCTGTTTTATAATTCGAAGCTCCGGCACAGGTGCGGATATTTTCAACAGGTGTAAGCTTCTCAATAGCTTCTAAATCCTTTATACCCTTCGTCCTGTAAATCAGACCGCCTTCGCTCCTTAAACCTGTGACGATATCTCCACAGCCTGTAGAATCAATCATTGATGAGGAATCAAGTGCCGCCAATGATATATCCTGCTTTGCTGCGGCATCGTCCATGATTGAGAATACAAGCGACTTGATGTCTAACGGCTCCTCTGAAGTATTGAACAGCCTGTAGCTTACCTCAACCCACGGTTTTCCCGCATATGCTGTCAGTCTTATCTCGAATCTGTAGTGCTTCGACTCCTCACAGCCTCCAAACTCCGTCTCATTATAGCCATCAGCGGCAAGTACCGTACACACCGGGCCTTCCTCCACAACATGCCAGTTATTGATATTTATATCATAATTCACACCCGATGCATCACACAGATATGGTCCCTTGAACTGTCCTTTTTCGTACAGTTTTCCTGCATAGCTCAGGCTCTCAAATATGCTCCCGGAATAATTTTTGACGCTGAAGCTCACTGCACCTGTGTCAACCGTAAAGCCATCCTTATCATGCATAGTGGCCAGCTCTTCAAAATCATATATATTCTGTGCATTTTCACTCTCATCCTGTTCCTCGTCCGACATTTCCTGCTGCTCATAATTATATGTCCTAAAATCTTCATCGTCCAAAAATAATCTGAACTCTTTCCTGCTGTTCCCCGGCAGATTTCCCTCAAATCGTGTAAAAAGAAAACGAACAGAACCATCCTCATATCTTGATGTCACTTTTGTCTGACTCGGAAGCTTATCCGTACCATCGAATACCTGCACACCACAGCCGTCTTTAATTCTTCCTTTTTTCACCGGAATTGCAATCCACATCGGCTCCATATATCTCGGATACCTGTATAATCTTTCTAAATGCATACTAATCATAGCTGTCCTCCCTTAAACCTTAGCTGAATTTTTATACAATATATGTTTTATAAAATGTGATACTGTATTGCTGCCTGCTTTGCACTATCGCAATCTTTCTGCAAGCAGGTCTGCGTCTAATTTATGAGCTTTTAACTCTGGTATCGTTTTATAATACTATATATTAAATGTAATATCTACGTTTTAATTTCTTTTATTTGTTATTTATACAGTTTTTTTGTCATTTTTAATTGACAAAAATAAGTTTCGAAACTAAAATATATAGACTGAATTATGTTTTTGTGTCATTTTTCAGATAAAATTATAAAGTACAACACTTGAGAATTCCATACAAAGAATTTTAAAGTTTCCTATTGTATATAATGAAAGGCTGAATATGATTTTAAGCGATAAAAAGAAAGAATTTGACATAACACGAGTAAAGGGAAAAGCATACGCTGAGATGAAGGATGCCCACTATCATCCATATTATGAATTTTATTATCTGCTTTCAGGCACAAGAAGAATATTCATAAATGATACTATATATTCTGTAAAAAAGGGCGACCTCATAATAATCCCAAAAGGCGAGTTGCACCGCACAACATACATTGGCGGTGAAACGCATGAGCGAATCGTTATGGTATTCAGCGATACTTTCATCGATCCTCTCATCAATACCCTGAACCCTGACACAGTCAAAAAATTCTTTGACGTGCGACAGATATCCATTCCTCCGAACAGACGTGACTATGTCGAGGAGCTTTTTGAGAAAATAATCCGTGAGCACAACGGAATAGACCAATACTCTGACAGCATGCTCACTGTGTATGTATATGAACTGATACTTTTCGTTTTCCGCTGTAATGAAAATGCCAAGACAGCATATCCAGCAGGTGATATAGGTGATTATATCATTTCAGATGCAGCCAGATTTATCTCAGGAAACTTCACACAGAACTTCTCCCTTGCACAGCTTGCTGCAAAATATAATATGAGTCCATCCTATTTTTCACGCAAATTCAAGCTTTGTACAGGCTTCGGATACAAGGAATATCTTATAACAGTGCGTACCATAGAAGCCTGCCGGCTCCTTTTAAATACAGACATGTCCATCACTGAAATTGCAGAAAAGTGCGGTTTTGAGGACAGCAACTATTTCGGAGACTGCTTTAAAAAGATTAAAGGCATATCTCCGAGAGAGTACAGGAAAGCGAACGGTGTTGTATAGCAGGCTATCTTCTAAGTGTATCACTATTATTCAACACTAACGTACTATACAAAAAGAGTACATCCTGTCCATTAAAGTCTATGAACTTTCCAAGATAGGACGGTGAGATATAGCGTATGTCTACAAGCGTTATCTTAGAGTATGCCTCTATAAACAACGGCGCTATGCTGCTGCCAAAGGAGTCCCTGAAAATTATAAGCTCCCTGTCACTTGCAGCATTCGGATTATCTATCACAAGAAGCGACCTTGAACCTGATAAGAAGGTTTCATACAGATCATTGCCGGATGCTTTCTCCATATCATAGACTTTATTGGTTTTTCCCGACTCGTAATCATATACGCTGCTATTATTTATCATATCATTTTCAAGATAGCACAGCTTATCTGCCGGAAGCTTTAATGCGGACTGTCCGTAATACACTCCGTAAAATGGCATATCAAGCTGCTTTTTCTCATACTCACCGGCAAGAACCACTCCCATCTTAGCTGCAATTTCCTGTGCGACATCCACAATCTTCTCCTGTCTCCAATGTGTGTCTGTAAAATAATAGTCATCAATGCTTAACTGGCTGCGCACATCTATAAAATCAACAAAATCAAGCTTATCCTCGAAAGTCTGATAAAAAGCTTCATAATCTAATGCCGGATATCCGTTTTTTTCGGCTAGAAAATAATTCTTGTCAGGCACAATCACACCATATATGGCATTCACATTCCCTTCAAAATACTTTTTATTAAGCTCGCTAAAGCACTGTACTGCATAGTCAAGCGATTTCTCACTCATCGGATATTCAAGCTTTGACAGATATCCGTCCGCAAGATATATACCATTATTATCCTTTTGCCTGAACAAGTAATAGTTTCCGACTGCCTTTATGCTTCTCATGGTATCTCTCATCGGAAATTGGTCGAGCGTGTACTTTTCGAACTCTTCCATAAAATGTCCCGACTGCAATGCCTGCACCGACAGCTTCGGAAAGCCCTTAAGACCTCTTCTCTCGCTGTACGAATACGCTTCGTCAGGCTTTAAGATTCCCCAGAGAAAGAATCCGTAAATACATACTGCAATCACAAAAATCACTATTGTGTTTTTATTTATATATTTTTTCACTCTTACCCTCATTTCTATCAAAACCTGAAATATAAAAACGGATTGAATGACCCATCTACAAGATAACCTGTTACCATAATAAGAAGCACTGCGAGCAAAATCGGCTCACCTATGGTAAATATTACATTGACTGCACTATATCCCTTCATTCTGCCTTCAAGCCCGACAAAAAATTCCTTTATTACAGGCATTGAGCCTATAACGGCAATCAAAACAGTTACTGCGTAGCTTCTTATATAATAGACTGTTTCCATGGAAACAACAGGAATATCACCCGCACCGAACATCTTTGCTATTACACTTACTGCGTCAGACATGCTTCCTGCACTGAAAATTACAAAACTTATAATAACTAAGAGCATAGTATATATATGCCCTGACACTCTGCTCTTTTTTAACAATGGAAGTAAAAACATCTTCTCCAATATCAGAAAAAATGCCATATACAGTCCCCACACAACAAAATTCCACGCAGCTCCATGCCATAATCCAGTCAATGCCCACACTATAATAATGTTTAAAAACCATTTCCACTTTCTAACCCTGTTGCCGCCAAGCGGAATATACACATAATCGCGAAACCACGTTCCCAATGACATGTGCCATCTTCTCCAGAATTCCGTTATGCTTTTTGAAATATATGGGTAGTTAAAATTCTCCGGAAAATCGAACCCGAAAATCTTTCCAAGTCCTATCGCCATATCGCTATACCCCGAAAAATCAAAATATATCTGGAGCGTGCATGCAATAGCATATATCCACACAAAAAGCACCGATGGTTCTGTGGCACCTGTATATGCATCTATAAGCTCTCCAAGTCTGTTGGCAATGAGCACTTTTTTGGAAAGTCCTATTATGAACCTTCTTATTCCGTTGGCTATTTTTTCTGTGCTGTGTGTCCTTGTGTGCAGTTGTCCTTCTATATCGGAATATCTCACGATAGGCCCGGCTATAAGCTGCGGAAACATCGATATATACATTGCCATGTCGATGTAGCTTTTCTGCGCCGCAACGGTGCCTCTGTAGACATCAACCACATAGCTTATAACCTGAAAAGTATAAAAGCTGATACCTATCGGCAATGTCACTCTGAGTACCGGAACTGCAACACCTGTGACATCACTGAATGAATCAAGAAAAAAACCTGCATATTTAAAATATCCAAGCACACCAAGGCTTATTATGACAGAGGTGGCCAAAAATACTTTTGACCACCTTCTCTTAGAGTCTATAAGCCTTCCAAAGACATAGCCCTGTGTTATCATAATGAGCATGAGGAGAGTATACCTTAACTCTCCCCATGCATAAAATACAAAGCTTGCCAATAAAAGCACTACATTTTTTACTCTGCCCGGAACCGCAAAATATAACAGGATTACAACAGGCAGAAAATAATATAAAAATGGAATACTTGAAAAAATCATGTCATTCCCCATTCTGCCGCCATATGGCAGCGCAAAAATTTTCTTGGCAGATTATTCAATGTTCTCTTTGTACAATTCAACTGCTTCCGGATATACTTCTACAATCTTCTCTGCAAAAGGCTCAATAAAATCTGTCAGTCCGTAAGCAGATATTACATAATCATCAACCTGATATACAACAAAAAGCTCAGGGAATCCGCACATCCACTCCTTTGCAAAGATACCATCCTTGATATGCTCTGCGACTATGGCAACATTCTCTTTATCACTCACATGAAAAGCACCTGCTGTGAAGCTGTTTCCGTTCATCATATGCTCAAGTGATGCGGCATCATCAATCATAGCAACATCAGCCTCAGGCATTCCAAATGTATTGTTAATCATGCCTGTATCAGCAATGTCATACTTTCCCGGTGCATCCTCTCTCATGTTCTCTTCATTGAAATCACCGCCGGCTGCAGGAAACTTATCATTCTCATCATAGCTTGCCCAGATATCGTCAAGAATCTTTACTGCTCCCTCTAAATCACTTTCTGCCACGTCCTTAGATGGTGCCTGCGTAGTAGTCTCTTCCGGTGTCGTGGTCTCAACTGTTGTTGTCTGCTCAGTTGTTACCTGATTATTATCCTTTCTGCCACATGCACTAAGTGCAACAACCGATACTGTCATAACTGTCAATAATACTGATCTTCTCATAAATTCCTCCAAAATAAAAATTAATTTTTCCCTTTTGACGTTCTAATCATCCAGATGTTCATCTCCTCATCAGGATACAGTTCTATCCTTATTGAGTTCTCCCCGGCACTAACCATAAGATATGCACCCTCATATGGTTCAACATTCCAGATTACATCCGCCTCATCCTCTGCCGACATAATATTGTCTCCGTCAGGCATCAGCATACCGCTTGGCGCTTCTATTATAAAGCTTCCCCTCGCCTTGATAGAGAATGTAAACTCATACTCTTTCTGATAATTACCTGCTTTAAGAGAATATGAAACAACATCCGGTTCATCATCAGCCTGAATATCCACTGCCACTCCATTTGCGTCAAGCAGCATCCCTTGATAGTACACCTTAGGTATTCCCTGTTTTGCCGGCGAAAATGCAATTCCCGCTGCAATAAAAATACATGCTGCCGCAGCTGCTGACATTGCATATATAATTTTCTTTTTCACTGCCTGTCTCTTTTTGTCATAAAGCTCCTGTGCATGCGATATCTCTTCTTCGCTCTTTTCAAAAAGCTCCCTCGCTCCAGCTAAGATTTCATCGCTTACATTTGACATGGCTTGTGAAAGTATCTCTCCTTTCTTTACCATACTCCCTCCTTTTTCAGATAATTCTTAAGGCGGTTTCTCATTCTTGACAAGGTTGACTTTATCGTTCCCTCACTTATCCCGGTTCTTCTTGAGATATCACAAACCGAACAACTGTAATAATACCTGAGCAAAAAAATATTCCTGTTATCCGATTTCTGTTCTCTTAGGAAATTATCAATCACCTGTTCAAGATATGCTGCATCCACATGACTCTCAACATCCTTCACGTCAGGTATACATTCATCAAGTTCATGTATTGATACTGCATACTCTCCTGCCGCCCTCTTATCTGCATGTCTGGCATTATATCTGTTGATAGCTGCATTTCTTGTAAGCTTCCCTAAAAATGCCGCCAGGTTCTCAGGATGGTGCGGAGGTATTGCTTTCCATGCTCCAAGCAGTGCATCATTGAAGCATTCCTCGCTATCCTCAATATTATCAAGTATGTTCATTGAAATACGCATACAATAATTATTGTATTTTTCAGAAGCCTCCTTAATTCCGCACTCGTTGCGTTCAAGAAACAGCTCCACGATAGCTTTATCCTGCATTTTTTCCTCCGTCTTACCATCCTGTACATATACACAGATTATTTTTCAATAGGTTGCACATTTTATAAAAATTTTTTTCATATCAGCACCCTGCATAATCATTAAAGTAAGTTACTATTCACAATCTCACCCAGATATCGGCAAAAATATATATAAAATCGTACCTGCATGTAAGTATTATTTTTTTGATTTGCAAAGCTCTTCTATATAATTATCTTTCATTATAGTTTTTGTAAAGATACTGGATAATATCCTTTCGCGTTACAATTCCTATGAAAATATTGTCATCATCGACAACCGGCACAAAATTCTGTCTGATTGCCAGGTCAATAAGATTTTCCATGTGTGCTTCCGCATTCACCGGATGATTGTTGACACGCTTGCTTATATCCGCTATCGGAACTTCCTCCGCCTGTTCAAATGTTGCAATATTCTCATCTGCCATCTTCCACAAAAGATCGCCCTCCGTTATTGTCCCTACATATTTTCCGTCCCTGCTTATGATTGGCATTGCAGTGTATTTATGATAACGTATCTTCTCTAAAACCTGCCTTACATTGGCATCCTCATAGACATAAACCACATCACATTTTGGTGTAAGAAAAAATAAAATATTCTTGTTTTGCATAGCCCTTCTCCATCTCCTATGTAAATTTTAATTTATCAATATACGGTATACAAAGCCAAAAACACCTGACCTTGATGACATACATAATGTAAACACAGCAAAAATACTGCCCACATATACTTATATACATACCATATAATTGTGAACAGAATAAGTACAAAGCGTAAAATCATTTTTTCGAAAAATAATCTTTTTAGACATATTATCTCATAAAAAAAGCACAAAACCTAAAAATGGCTTCGTGCGTCTTATGAAGCAGGATACGGGAATCGAACCCGCCTCCTCAGCTTGGGAAGCTGATATACTACCGATGTACTAATCCTGCAAATCGTCACAAAATGTATCTGTAACAACTTTATAGATAATATCATATATCAATAAAAAAATCCAGTATTTTTTCAAATATCTATATATTATGCTGATTATAGCAAAAGTTAAAAAGCACATGACCGCCAAAAATCACCATCATGTGCTTCTAAACTCAAATATCATGCTTTTTCTCAGTGCTGCCATTCAAGAGCTTTCAAGCCGTCTGCAAGCTCCTTAAGTCCTTCAATAGTTCTTCCTACTTCATATGTTATTGTACTGTTATCTTCGCTTGCTTTAAGTGTCTCAGCCGAATGTGCCGTAACTTCCTCTGTCGCACCTGAAATTGTCTGTATTCCATCGATTATCGCCTGATTAGCGTCATTAAGCTCATGTACAAGCTCGTTCATCTTTCCTGCTTCATCATAGACTCTGTCATTCTTCCTCGCAATCCGGGCAAAGCTCTTTACAGTCTCATCTGCCACATTATTCTGATTCTGCGACACCTTAATCATGTCCTCAATAACCTTAACTACATCGTTAAGCTCCGCCGATATACTCTCGATAAGCCCTGTAATGTCACCTGTTGCTCCCTGTGTCTGCTCAGCAAGATTTGAAATCTCTGATGCGACAACCGCAAACCCACGTCCTGCATCTCCTGCCCTTGCAGCTTCAATACTGGCATTCAATGCAAGCAGGCTTGTCTGTGATGCAATACTGTTGATAAGATCTATAATTGACTGCATCCTTCCTGTGTGCTCACGGAGCTGTCCGAGCTCTTTTGACACATTTTCATTAGCTTCATTTGACACTTTCACACATCTTACAAGCTCGTCCATATTCTTCTTAGATAAATCAAGCTCTGCTTTTGTCTCATTTACATTGTCTACAATCAAACCCGAAGAAGCATCCACACTGTTGATTGTCTTTTGAATCTGCTCTGTCTTATCAAGCTGAATCTGGATTGACTTAACTGTCTCATTGGTTCCTGCCGCAACCTCTCTCATAGAATCTTTTGTCTTTACTGCTGTATCTTCAAGCATTCCGACCTTCTGTGATACTGTATTGATATCATCCGTAATCTTCTGTGCAACGTCTAAAACCTCTCTCGTAATAGCAATATTGTGTTCCTTCTCTTCCTCTACTTGTCTTAACTGGTTGTCTTTAGACTTCTTAGAAACATATGTAGCCATCAAAAGGTATCCGGTAAATAAAAGAACTGATGCAACTCTTATCTCAACATTCGGAAGCTGCGATGCATCTAACTGACCCGATACCGCGCTATAAGCTACCTGAATAATATTTCCCAAAGATACAATTCCCATGAAAGCGGACGCAACCTTGATATCATTATAGGATATAAGGATTACAGCAATGAGCAGTGCGTACACATATGCAACAGGCGACACCGTTGTAAAAATTATGAACAGATAAAAGATTAAATATCCGCCCGATATAGCATATTTGAGAAGCTTAGTTCCCTTATCTTTCATATATAACGCCATACAAAACGCATAAGGCACAAGTGCAAAAATACAGAATACAGCAAAATATCCCATCGTCCTGCTCTTTTTAAGTACCTCAATCAGATAACATACAACAAGAATGATATTCATTATGCTGTATCCAATCATACTTGTCTTATTCGACAACTTAATGCCATCAAATTTCTTATTCTCCATGCTGCTCCCTCCATACATCACAATAACCAGACTGTCAAACAGCTGCCCGGTTTGTACCAAGCACCTGACAAAAGAGTCCAACTAATCACCCAATGGTAATAATCTTCTCCTTTTACAGACTAAACTAATATATTATGTTAGATTTTACCACTTTTTGTATCAGCATGGCAAGACTATATGACATATTTCGACCAATTTTGTAAAGCGGACATCCGCAATCCGCTTTCGCTACTTGCTCATGAACGCAGTTCGCATCCCCCTTACCCACCGCTTAGTGCTCTGCACACTTGAAGCGGGGGATTGCTTATTCTGCGTTCAAATAGACAATTTATTATCAGAATTCCGGGTTAGACAGGTTATCCTGACGAAACAGCCTATTCGTCTCTTTTCTATCTTTTAGCATACATTTCCTTAACAGTGTCAAATGCCAGCTTAGGTCTGCGGTACTCATCCACAACACCCTTGTTATTGTGGCATCTTGCCCTTGTCGCAAACCATTCTTCTTCCGTCACACGGCAATCGGCAAACTGCCATACAAATACACCGCAAATATCTTCGTCATTCATATATACCTCAAGGTTATCTCTTATGATATCCGCCTGTCTTTCCTCACTCCACTTGCAGTGTGCTCTGTCGCGATAGCCATAGATTGCAGCCGCGCCGAACTCACTCACGATAATCGGCTTACCCTCACCGCCGCTCTTTCTTATCCATTCAATCTCCGCCCTGTTCGTCTCATCAATCGGTACGTCCTTGTACCAGCCCGAGTACATATTAAACGACACAACATCCGGCAGATCAAGACATATATCCGTAAGATGCCTGCAGGTAGCTGAGGTCGTCGGTCTTGACCTGTCGAGCGAGCGTATCTGTGCATACTGGGCGGCATACTTTTCCCTTCCCTCCTCGGTCTCACTCGCACACTCATTCAAAATTCCCCATATTACTATTGACGGATGATTAAAGTGGTTTTCAATCATCTCGTCTATGCAGTCCCTGCACTGTCTGTCAAAGTTCGGATTCTGCATGCGCTCAAGACCAAAGCCTCTCGCATGATTTTCCTCCCAGACATACATGCCCCTCTCGTCACAGAGGTCAAGAAATCTCTCATCATTAGGGTAGTGGCAGGTTCTAACGGCATTCGCGTTCATCTCCTGCATCAGATCCATATCCTGAACCATTAACTGAAGCGGAAGGGCACAGCCAACCGTCGCATAGTCCTCATGCCTGTTAAAGCCCTTCATATATATCTTCCCGCCGTTCACAATAATGTCCCTGCCGATAACCTCGACCTGCCTGAATCCGATGCGGTCTATGTAGTCATCTACCGGCTTTCCGTCTCTTGTGAGCAAAAGCTTTATAAGATAAAGATTAGGCTTTTTGCTGCTCCACGCAAGCACATCCTCAAAGACTGCTTCAGTCTCAACGACTTTCTCTTCTCCCGCCTTCATTGCTATGTTCTGCGAGAGTCCGTTTATATCATGGTCAGTCGTCTTTCGATTATAAGCTGCCTCCGTCCCATCCGCCATGTTGTCGATTCTTTTTCCGTTTTCATCATAAAGCAGGTCACATACCAGCTTTCCGCTAAGCTTCACATTCTGATCACTGTCGGAAAGATTAACCAAAACAACCTTAATTCCTGCATGCCAGCCGTCTTCTGTCATAAAAGGCTCAATATGCATATTTTTGATATACACATCGCCAAGCTCCTCCATAGCCACAGGTCTTGTGATGCCTCCGTAAGTGTAATAGTCATTCGGCACATGAAGTGCGGACTCCTGAGTAAATCTGTTGTCGACCCTTACCCGCAGCTCATGCTCACCCGCCTTAACATCCTTAGCAATCACTGAAAACGGTGTAAATGCATTGTAGTGATGCCCCAGTTTAACGCCATCAAGGTACACATCAGCCGTATGGCTAACCCCCTTAAACTCCAGCCGCAGATTGGTGTCGTAAGGTACGGCAATCCGCCTCGTGTACCAGCCTATCCCTCGCTTGTCAAGGAAATCCGGATGCTGCTCTATGCAGCCTGGAACCATCATTCTGTATTTTTTGTCACTTCCCTCCATGACAAAATCCCACATTCCCTCAAGCTCGGTAACTCTTCTGAACTCATGCGTGTTGAATAATCTTAACATAGTATGCCTCCCTTTGTTTTACATATATCTAATTTATAAGATTTAAGCGTAACCTGCACCTGATAGTTAGCATTTATCGTCTGCTGCTCCTACAGATAAAAGATTCCGGAATTTATCCGTGACAATATATCCTCTGCCTCATTTGTAATGCCATACCGCCATGTCATGCGTCTCAATGCATGTCACATGGCTCAAATCAATCATTCCGTGTACCGATATACCTGTCCTCTTATTCATAACCTGCCACCATCCCACTGCCTGCGTCCGTGCAAAAATAGTTGTCAATACTACCTCTGTTTTCACCAAAAATATCTTCCTTCATATTATATTTTATAGAAAAATCAAGAGGAGTCCTATATGGCTTATTATAATGGCAATTACCGCGCCGGTCAACGCCAGCCTATGATGACCTGTCCAAATCAGGCACATAACAGGCAGGCAAACGGCTGCGGCCGAAATACAGCCCCCCCACAACCCTGCCGCAATGCAGCGGCATCCGCACCTCAAAATGAGTTTCCAAACACCTCCGAAAAAATGTGCATGATACAGCCGCACACAACTCCTGCCGAGGGTATTGCACAATCCTGTGTCATGCCGTCACCATACTGCCCTGTTGCGATGGCGTATGTACCGTTTCAGGTGTTTGAGGAATTATTCGAGGAATCCAAAGCCTTCATGGTCGGAACCGCCTTTCCATCACTCTTAAAACCTTTTATGAGAGGAGGCAGATGCAGATGACCGAAATGTGCAACGACAAAAAAGCTCTCTTCAGGAAAATTCACGAATGTGAATTTATGATAATTGACCTCGGGCTGTATCTCGACACTCACCCTGACTGCACTCAGGCGCTCACCGCCTTTCATAAGCACCAGGCGGAATATGAGCACAATGTAGCTGAATACGAGCGCCTCTATGGCCCGCTCACATTCTATCAGGTCAATTCTGACACCTGCTGGACATGGCAGCAGTTGCCGTGGCCTTGGGAAATGGAGGCGTATAAATAATGTGGATTTATGAAAAAAAATTGGAATTTCCTGTACACATCAAAGAGACCAACCCTAAGCTGGCGCAGCTTATCATCAGCCAGTATGGCGGTCCGGACGGCGAAGCCGGAGCATCTTTCAGATATCTGTCGCAGAGATATTCGATGAAAGACAGACGCGTAGCGGGAGTATTGACAGATATTGGAACTGAAGAATTGGCGCATCTTGAGATAGTCGGTGCCATGGTTCACCAGCTCACACGCGACCTCACACCTGAAGAGATAGAGAAATCAGGTTTTGCACCTTACTATGTCGACCATACGCTTGGTGTCTGGCCGCAGGCAGCGGGCGGAATCCCCTTCAATGCATGTGAATTTCAGGTAAAGGGTGACCCTATAACAGATCTTATGGAGGATTTAGCCGCCGAGCAAAAAGCAAGAAGCGTATATGATAATCTTTTGAGACTGATAAGTGAACCGGACATTGTTGAGCCATTACGCTTTTTGAGAGCGAGGGAGATTGTTCACTTCCAGCGTTTCGGTGAAGCACTCAACATCACGCGCGAGGGACTTGACGCAAAGAACTTCTATGCATTCAACCCTTCGATAGATACATGAAATAGAATAATGCAATATTCAAGATATCAGGGTCAAAAGGTCAGAAGTCCGATGCAAGCTTGCTTGCATAAGGATTTTTGACATTGTGACCCGCCAAAAATATGTAACCACCTCTTTGCAGATAAGATATTACGGCTACATCATACCTGATGTGTAATAAACTTCTGTAAAGCGGTGGTTTCTTATATGTTGTTCATGTAAAAATCAACCGCTTTTATGTAAATTTTCACACTAAATTACTCATATGAGGGTGCGGACAAAATTCTGGACTACTATAGGGTTTCGAAAGGAGCCTTTTTATGTATTCAAAAGAACAAAAGGATATTGCACTACGGA